>JBBRSJ010000014.1:0-99959 GCA_038245515.1 Candidatus Limnocylindrales bacterium
ATCTTGCGGCGCTCGTTCAACGGGATCTCGCGGTCGGCGCGGCACAGCAGGATATCCGGCTGGATGCCGATCGAACGCAGTTCCTTCACCGAATGCTGGGTGGGCTTGGTCTTCAGCTCGCCGGCCGTCGGAATATAGGGCAGCAGGGTCAGGTGGATATAGAGGCAATCGCCGCGAGGCTGTTCCTGGCCGAACTGGCGGATCGCCTCGAAGAACGGCAGTCCCTCGATGTCGCCCACCGTGCCGCCGATCTCGACCAGCACGAAGTCGAAATCCTCATTGCCCTCGGTGACGAAATTCTTGATCGAGTCGGTGACGTGCGGGATCACCTGCACGGTGGCGCCGAGGAAATCGCCGCGCCGCTCCTTGGCGATGATGTCCGAATAGATCCGGCCCGTGGTGATGTTGTCGCGCTTGTTGGCTGAGCGGCCGGTAAAGCGCTCGTAATGGCCGAGGTCGAGATCCGTCTCGGCGCCGTCGTCGGTGACGAAGACCTCGCCGTGCTGGTATGGCGACATCGTCCCGGGATCGACGTTGATATACGGGTCGAGCTTCAGGATCGAGACGCGGAGACCGCGCGCCTTGAGCAGCCGGCCGACGCTGGCGGCGGTGATGCCCTTGCCCAGAGAGGAGGTCACGCCTCCGGTCACAAAGACATACTTCGCCATGGGTCGAGTCCTCCGGGGGTTTTTCGAATGCTATCGAAAAGTGGCCCCTGAGGCAAGGCGAGCGAGCCAGCTGCGCCCGACTCCAGTCAGTGACCCGCCATTCCGGTGGGACCGGCATTTCCTCGCCTTGGGGCGCAAAGAGGCCGAGAATCGATGGCGATGGACGGTTCTCTGAGAAGGGGCGGAGCGTGATCACGCGCCGAACGTGCTCGCGGCCCTGAGCCTCCTCCCTTCCGGAACCTGCGATCTGCTTGCGGGAGCGGAATCCGCGAGGATTGGCGCCGGGCACAGCACCAGGAGGACACGCATGGAGTTCACCGATGTCGTGATGAAGCGCCGGACCGTTCGCCGGTTCCAGGATGGCGGGGTCCCGCGCGAGACGATCGAGCAGATCGCGCGGCTGGCCCAGCGCACCCCGTCGGCCGGGTTCAGCCAGGGCCAGCGCTTGATCGTGATCACCGATCCGGATCGACGCCGCGAGATCGCCGCGATCTGCGGCGAGGGGGGCTACGTCGACGCCGACTTCGGGCCGTGGATCAGCGAATGCGCTGCCCAGTTCATTCCCTGTGTGAGCGAGGCGATCTATCACCGCCGCTACCATGAGCCGGACAAAGTCGACGAGGGCGGCGCCGAGATCGACTGGCCGATCCCCTACTGGTGGGTCGACATCGGGGCGACGATGCAGACGATCATGCTCGCGGCGGTTGACGCCGGCCTTGGCTGCGGCTTCGCCGGAACAGACGACGTCCAGGCTATCAAGGCCGCTCTCGGCCTGCCCGACGAGTTCGAGCCAATCGGCGTGATGCCCGTCGGGATCGCGGTCCCGGACAAGCGATCACCCAGCCTCAAGCGCGGCTGGGTGCCGTTCGAGGAGTTCGCTCGGTGGGAGCGTTGGAGTGCCTGAGCTCGCGGCGGGCTCCGGTCAGAGGGGCAGACGCCGCCCGCTCCGGAACGGTGCCCCGCCGCGGGTGATCAGCACACCGGCGACGATCACGAGTCCGCCGAGGACTTGGCCGGGGCGGATCGGCTCGGCCAGGAAGAAGTAGGCCAGGACGACCGCCAGCGCCGGGACGAGGAACTGGTACGCGGACGTCCGGGTCGGACCGACGACCTTGATCCCGTTGTTGACGATGACGTTCGAGATCCCGGCCGCGAGGAACCCCGAGTACAGCACCGCCCCGAGGACTCCCGGCGTCAGGTCGGCTGAATTGACGCTGGAGAGCTGGCTCGCCGCGATCGGGGCGAGGACGAAGGTCCCGGCGACGCTCGCCCAGGCCGTCGTCCGGAGCGGCGAGTAGCGACGCAGGAACGGCGCGCCGAACGCGGTGTAGAACGCCCAGCAGATCGCGGCCATGAGGGTAATGGCCTCACCGAGGAGCGAACCACCGAGGCTCAGTCCCGGGCCGCTCGCGACGACCACGGCGACGCCGACGAAGGAGACGATGCCGCCGACCAGCTTCGCCGGCGTGAGGACATCGGAGCGGGCCACGACCGCCAGAAACGCGACCAGAACCGGTGTCGACGCGATGATCAGCGCCGAGTCCCCGGCCGCGATCTGCTTGAGCCCGGTGGTCCACAGGATCTGGTAGATGCCGAAGCCGAGGGCACCGAGGGCGCAGATCGGGATCAGGTCGCGGCGGGGCAGCGCGATCGAGCCCTCCCGCCAGCGAAGGAGGACCAGAAGGGTGGTCGAGGCGATCGCGAAGCGCAGGAACGTGAAGCCGACCGGCGGCAGGACCGCAAGCGCCGACTTGACGACGATGAAGTTCGCCGCCCACAGCACCATGACTCCGAGGACGGCGGCTTCGGCGACGCGCCGCTCGCGGGCGGCGTGCTCGGGAGCGGCGTCTTGCTCGCGGGGGGCAGACAGACCGACGCCCGCCGGGCTACCGGCGGGCGTTCGATGCCCTGGTGCGGCCGCCGCGTCGGCAGGCGCTGCGGGTCTGGGCTGGTCGATTACGCGCCTTCGCGATCGAGCTCGAGGAGGTCGTCCTCCTGCTCCTCGGTGACCTTCAGCCAGACGAACAGCCCGGCGAGGACGATGAGCGGGATGACGATCAGGGCCGCGAGGGTGATGCCGAGTGCGACGGCGACGGTCTTGAGAGCCTTCATGGTCGGTTCCTCCGTGAGTGCGACTGAACGTGATGCTGGCTGGGCGGGATCACGCGGTGGTGGTGGGTTTGGGCATGACCGGGGCTCGGAGCGTCGGCCCCTCGGCGACCAGCGATGAGATGTCGTCGCGGGTGAACTCGGCGAGGATGTGGTGCGAGCCCGCCTGGCCACCCTTGAAGAGCCGGACGACGAACGCCCCGTCCTGCTCGAAGAAGAAGACGTCGCGTGGCTTCTGCTCGTCCATATAGCGGCCGATCACCCGGAGCGCCGTCTCGTAGAACCCGGCGTCGCGCTGCGGCGCCGGACCCGGCTGGCCACGCCGGGCGACCGATTCTTCCATGAACCGGGCGATGTCGTCGTCGAGGAAGGTCAGCGTCTCCTTCGATTGCGAGCCCATCGACTCGGACCAGGTCCCGCCCGAGGCCCCCGACGTCACGACGCCCTGGACGATGAATCCGTCGGGCGCCTCGACCAGGAGGATCTCGCGCATCCCGTGCTGGTCGATGAAGGCCCCGATCGAGCGGAAGACCTCCTCGAAGTCCTGGCGCGGACTGCCCTCGTAGATGCGCATCGAGCCTCCCTTGATCACCACGCCGGCGGCACGAGCCCTGGCCAGGTCGCGCGCGATCTGTCAGGAGCCGAGCGTCTGGTCGAGCGGTCCGCGACCCTGCGCCCGCCGATCGGTCGCCCGGAACAACCCCGGCCAAGCGAGTGTAGCCACGGCCCTCGTCCCCAGCAACACGAGATCAGCTCCCGATCGCGACGGCCAGCTGGCCGGCCACCCGGGCGTCGTTGACGATCAGCGCGGTGTTTGCGCGGATCGAGGCGCCCTCGGTGATCTCGGCGATCCGGGCGAGCAGCCAGGGTGTCGACGCGGGACCGTGGATGCCGGCCTCGACGGCGTCGCGGATAGCCCGCTCGACGGCGTCGTGTGCCACGGCGACGGGGAGCGCCTCGGCGGCCGGCGCCGGAACGCAGACGAGGGTCCCGCCGAGCCCGAGCTCGAGATGGAGGCGGACGATCACCGCGACCCGCGCGACATCGGGCGCCGTCTGCGGCGACGCGATCCCGCTCGTCCGCGCGTAGAACCCCGGGAGCTCCGCCTGGCCGAGCGTGATCACCGGCACACCGCGCGTCTCGAGGTATTCGAGCGTCGCGGGGACATCGAGGATCGCCTTTGGTCCGGCGCACACGACGACCATCGGCGTGCGTCCGAGCTCCTCGAGATCCGACGAGATGTCGAGCGTCGGGGCGGATCCGTCGCCGCCGGCGCCCACCCCGAGCGCGCCGCGATGGACGCCGCCGATCCCACCCGTCGCGAACACCCGGATCCCCGTCGCATGTGCCGCGATCATCGTCGCCGACACCGTAGTCGCCGCCCAGCCGCCGCCCGCCAGTGCCAGCGCGAGGCTTGGCCGCGCTGCCTTGAGTACCGAGCCCGTCGGCGCCGTCGCGAGCGCCTCGAGGGCGGCGTCATCGAGCCCGACGAGCAGGCGCCCATCGTGGACGGCCACGGTCGCGGGCACCGCGCCGGCCTCGCGCACAGCCGCCTCGGACTCGCGCGCGACCTCGAGGTTCTGGGGGTACGGCAAGCCATGACTGATCAGCGTCGACTCGAGCGCGACGACCGGACGGCGGTTCGCGAGCGCCGACGCCACCTCGCCACGGACCAGCAGCCGGTCGGCGATCACAGGCTCAGCTCCCTGGGCGTCGTCGAGAGCTGCCTGGCGGCCGCGCGATGTCCCGCGAGGACCGCGCGCCGGAGGGTCGCGGGCCGGTGGCGCGCCGCCGCCTCCGCCGCGAGCCAGGAAACGAGAAAGCCCGCGTCGAACGCGTCGCCCGCGCCCGTGGTGTCGGTGGCGCCGAGCGGCGCAGTCGCGACGTCGAAGGCGAACCGGCCCTCGGTCGACTC
The DNA here is from genome assembly GCA_038245515.1 of Candidatus Limnocylindrales bacterium. Lineage (GTDB taxonomy): Bacteria > Chloroflexota > Limnocylindria > Limnocylindrales > CSP1-4 > CF-46. Next base: position 4,693 of record JBBRSJ010000014.1, read on the forward strand.
CGCGAGGACCGACGCTCCGGATCGGCCGCCCTTGATCGCGACGATCGGTGCGAACTCGCCGAGGCCGCGGAGGTCCCGTCCGCCAGCGACGGCTTCTGCTTCCGCCCGCGTCGCGAAGAGGATGTCCGGTGCCGCGTCGCGAATGAGATGGATCGCCGCCCGCCGGCCCTTCGCGAGCAACGGCCCGACCGACGCCAGGTCGAGGCTGACGAGCGCGCGCGAGGCTCGGGCCAGCTCGATCGCCCGCCAGCCGGCCAGCCCGAGCGGCTCCCCGAGGAGCGAGTAGGCCGGCAGGTGGAGCAGGCTGACCGCAAACGCGTCCGCGGCGAGATCGGCAGGAGCGAGCCGGTCAGCCGCTGCCCGGTCGGCGACGAACGAGCGCTCGCCGCCGGGCGCAACGAGGACGCCGATCCGCCCGGTTCGCTCGCCGACGACTCGGGTTGCACGGACGCGAACGCCGTCGCCCTCGAGCGCCGAAACGAGCCCGCGACCCTCGCGGTCGCGCCCGACCGCGCAGATCAGCGTCGATCGGGCACCCAGCCGGGCCAGCCAGCGCGCGGTGTTCGCCGCGGATCCGCCCTGGCGCAGCGCGACATGGCCGGGCACGTCCGTCCCCGACCGGAGCGGGCGCGTCGGGGCGAGGACGACGTCGAGCATCAGGTCGCCCAGGACCACGACCCGCGGCTGCGTCGGGCTGGCGGGTCGGCGTCGACGGCGGACCGCGATCGCGGGAGGCATCGCGGCGAGGATAGCCCCGCGCGGCCGCCGAGGGCCGGGCGACCGCGAGTCCCTTACGGCGGGTCACCGGGGGGCGTCGGGGGGCGTTGGGGGGCGTCGGGGGGCGTCGGGGTCGGGCGGCACGGCGCACGGCGCGGGTGCCGACAAGCCACGTCGTCAATGTCTGGCGAGCGGGCTCGGGCCTACAATTGCCGAGAAGGACCCCGATCCCGATCCCCGACCCGACCTCGATCCCAGACCCGAGCCCAATACCGGACCAGCGGGAGCTCACCTCCATGCCGACGGCCACCGCGACCCTCGACCGCCTCGCGATCGACACGATCCGGACCCTCTCGATCGACGGCGTCCAGCAGGCGAACTCCGGCCACCCCGGCGCGCCGATGGGCGCAGCGCCGATGGCCTACACCCTGTGGACCCGGTTCCTGCGCCACGCCCCGACCCATCCCGACTGGCCGGATCGCGACCGGTTCGTGCTGTCGGCGGGCCACGCCTCGATGCTCCTGTACGCGCTGCTTCACCTGACCGGCTACGCCGTCACCCTCGACGACCTGAAATCCTTCCGCCAGTGGGGCTCGAAGACTCCGGGTCATCCCGAGTACCGCCTGACCCCGGGCGTCGAGGCGACCACGGGACCGCTCGGCCAGGGCTTCGCGAACGCGGTCGGGATGGCGATCGCTGAGGTCCGCCTCGCCGCCGAGTTCAACCGCGATGGCCACGACATCGTCGACCACTGGACGTACACGCTCTGCTCCGACGGCGACCTCCAGGAGGGGATCGCGTCGGAGGCCGCCAGCCTCGCCGGCCATCTCCGCCTGCGCAAGCTGATCGCGCTGTACGACGACAACCACGTCCAGCTTGACGGCCCGACCGACATGGCCTGGTCCGAGGACGTGATCGGGCGGTTCGAGGCCTACGGCTGGCACGCAACCCGGGTCGAGGACGGCAACGATATCGAGGCGATCGCCGCGGCGATCGAGGAGGCGCGGGCAGACGACCGACCCAGCCTCATCGCGGTCCGGACTCACATCGGCTTCGGCAGCCCGAACAAGCAGGACACCCAGAAGGCGCACGGCTCGCCGCTCGGCCCCGACGAGGTTCGTCTCGTCAAGGAGGCTTATGGCTGGGATCCGGACAAGACCTTCTACGAGCCGCCCGACGCGCTCGAGCTGTTCCGACGCGCCGCGCCGGCCGGCGACGACCTCGTCCGTGCCTGGCAGGACGCCCTCGCCGCCTACCGCGACGCGCACCCGGAACTCTCGGCCGAGTTCCACCGGCGCGTCGTCGAGGGTCGCCTGCCCGACGGCTGGGATGCGGGGCTGAGGACGTACGCCGTCGGCGAGGAGGTCGCCACGCGGAACGCCAGCCAGGACGCGATCCAGGCCCTGGCCGGTCCCCTGCCGGAGCTCTTCGGGGGGGCGGCCGACCTGTCCGAATCGAACCTGACCGACATCAAGGGCGGGGGCAACTTCGAAGCCGACTACCCCGGTCGCAATCTCCGCTTTGGCGTCCGTGAGCACGCGATGGGCGGGGTCGGCAACGGGATCGCCTACCACGGCGGGTTCATCCCGTACGTCGCCACGTTCCTCACGTTCAGCGACTACATGCGTGGCGCCGTCCGGCTCTCCGCGCTCAGCGGGCTGAACGTGGTCGATGTCTGGACCCACGACTCGGTCGGGCTCGGCGAGGACGGCCCGACCCACCAGCCAGTCGAGCATTACGCGGCGCTCCGAGCGATCCCGAACCTGTGGTTCGTCCGGCCCGGCGACGCGAACGAGACCGCGGCGGCATGGGCTCTGGCGATCGAGCGCGGCCAGGAGGATCCGTCGGGGCCGGTCGCCCTGTCGCTGACCCGCCAGAAGCTGCCGACGCTCGCGGGCACGGCCGAGAAGGCGCGCGAGGGCCTTCGCCGCGGCGGCTATGTCCTCCGCGAGGCCGCCGGCGGTAACGAGCCGCAGATCATCCTGATCGGGACAGGGTCGGAGCTCCAGCTCGCATACCGCGCGGCAGAGGTCCTCGAGGCCGACGGCCTCGCGGCGCGGGTCGTGTCGCTGCCGTGCTGGGAACGGTTCGAGCTCCAGGACGCCGCCTATCGCGAGTCCGTGTTGCCGCGCGCCGTCCGGGCTCGGGTCGCGATCGAGGCCGGCGTCTCGCTCGGCTGGGATCGCTGGGTCGGCGACGAGGGCGCGATCGTCGGGCTCGACCACTTCGGCGCGTCGGCGCCGGCCGGAACGATCTTCGAGAAGTTCGGGTTTACCGTCGACCGGGTGGTCGGGGTCGCGCGCGACGTGCTCGCGGGCAAGGTCCACGGGCCGATCCCGACGCTCGAGCCGGGCCACCTCCCAGCGCCACGCCACCCCGCCGGACAGGGCGGCGGCCACGGCGGCGGCCACGGCGGCGGCAGCCACCCGACGCTGGGCCATGGCGACGCAGGCGTGGACCGCACAGCGTCGTCCGATCCCGGCCACAGCTGAGCCGAGTCATGCGCGTCGCGTTCGCCGCCGATCATGCCGGCGCGGCCCTCAAGGACGAGATGCTGCGTCGCCTCGCCGCGGCAGGTCTCGGCCACGAGGCGATCGACCTCGGCGGAGATGGCTCGGATCCGCTCGACGACTACCCGGACTTCGCCGCCCGGATTGGCTACGCGGTCCGCGACGGCGAGGCCGACCGCGGCGTCCTGATCTGCGGCTCCGGTGTCGGGGCGAGCGTCGCGGCGAACAAAGTCCGCGGCGTCCGGACCGCCATCTGCCACGACACCTACTCGGCCCACCAGGGCGTCGAGCACGATGACATGAACATCCTCACGCTGGGCTCGCGAGTGGTGGGACCGGAACCCGCCTGGGAATGCGTCGTCGCGTTCCTCGGCGCGACGTTCAGCGGCGAGCCCCGCCACCGGCGCCGGCTCGACAAGGTCCTCGCGATCGAGGCCGCCGAGCGCGGCTGAGGATGGCCGATCGGTCGTGAGCCTCGGCAGGCTCGAATCGCGGCACAGCGAGCGTGGTCTGCACCAGGAACCGTCAGTCATTGTTCGGTGTCACGCTCGCCGGACGTCCACCCGAGTCCCGGCAGACTCACCGGCGTCGTGGAGCCGTGGGGCGCTCGCGCTGTTGCCATGCACGCGCAACGTGCGTCCGCAGCCAGTCGGACTACCATGGGCGCGATGCCAGACGACGCGACCTCCAGCCCGACCATCGCCCCACCCCGGCTGACCCTCGGCGACGGTACAGCCGCCTTCGAAGCGGCAGTCGAGAAGGCCCGCGACGAGCGCTGGCCCGAGCGCCTGTGGGACCGCGATCCAACCCTCTGGTCGGCCAACGAGCGGGTCCAGGCGGCTATCCTCGACCGTCTCGGCTGGCTCGACGCCCCGACCCATTTCGCCGAGCAGATCCCCGCGCTCGAAGGGTTCGGAGAGGGGCTTCGCGAGGCCGGGTTCACGACCGCCGTGGTCGGCGGGATGGGCGGCAGCAGCCTCGCCCCGGACGTCCTGCACCGCACCTTCGGAACTGGCGACGGCTGGCTCGACTTGCGCGTTCTCGATTCGACCGACCCCGCGGCCGTCGCCGCGACGGTCGACGATCTCGATCCGCTCGCCACGCTCTGGATCGTCGCGAGCAAGTCCGGCACGACGACCGAGCCGCTGGCGTTCCAGGCCGACGCCTGGGATCGCGCCGAGCGCGCGCTTCGTGCGCATCACGCCCCGCGCAGGGAGCACGCCGCCGAGCTGATGATCGCGATCACCGACCCGGGCAAGAGCGTCGAGGCGATCCCCCACCACGACGACCTTCGCGAGGTGTTCCTCAACCCGCCCGACATCGGCGGGCGCTACTCGGCGCTGACGTATGTCGGTCTCGTCCCGGCCAGCCTGATCGGGATCGACCTCGACCCTCTCCTCGCGTCCGCCCTGGCGATGGCCGTCGCCTGCCGCGAGCCCGATCCCGTGGCCAATCCGGGGGTCAGCCTCGGGCTCGCGATCGGAACGCTGGCGAAGGCGGGCCGCGACAAGCTGACGTTCGTCGCCGACCCGACGATCGAGAGCTTCGGCGCGTGGGCCGAGCAGCTCATCGCGGAGAGCACCGGCAAGCACGGGACCGGGATCGTCCCCGTCGACCGGGAGCCGCTCGGCGATGTGGCCGCATATGGCACCGACCGAGTCTTCGTTCGCCTCGGCCTGGACGACGGGCGAAGCCAAGCCTTCGCCGCCGCCGACTCCTTCGTCGATGCTGCGGCCGCGGCTGGCCACCCGGTGATCCGGATCGCCCTCGCCGACCCGATCGACATCGGCGCGGAGATGTTCCGCTGGGAGGTCGCGACCGCGATCGCCGGCGCCGTGCTCGAGATCGACCCGTTCGACCAACCGAACGTCGAGGAGGCCAAGGACCTGACCCGCAAGGTCCTTGCCGCGGCCGAGTCGGGCGCGGCGACGGTGCCGGCGCCGCCAGCGATCGTGATCGATGCGGAGCGTGGCCTCGCCCTCCACGGCGATGCCGCCCTGCGCCTGACCGCCGGCGACGGCACGCTCGTCGGCGAGCTCGCCCGTCATCTCGCTCGCCGCAAGTCGAACGCCTACCTCGCACTCCAGGCCTTCATCGTGCCGACGGCCGAAACCGACGCCGGGCTTCAGCGGATTCGAGTCCTCCTGCGCGATCTGACCCGCTGCGCGACGACCGTCGGGTTCGGGCCGCGCTTCCTCCACTCGACCGGCCAGCTCCACAAGGGCGGGTCGCCGATCGGCTGGTTCCTCCAGCTCACCTCCGACCATCCGAACGACCGCCCCATCCCGGGCTGGCCGTACACCTTCGGTCGCTTGATCGATGCCCAGGCGGAAGGTGACTTTGCCGCGATCGAGTCGCACGAGCTGCCGATCCTGCGGGTCCACCTCGCGGATCCGGTCCGCGGCGTCGCCGCGCTCGAGGCGGCCCTGCGCGAGGCGCTCGGACGGAGCTGACCACCACGATCGGAGCCCGTGCGGGCCCGAGGGCACACGACCAGGGAGGGCCACGCGCAATGCGGATCGGGTTCGTCGGTCTCGGCCGGATGGGCGCCAACATGGTTCGCCGGCTGATCCGGGATGGCCACGAGGTCGTCGCCTACAACCGGACCGCGGAGAAGACCAAGGAGATCGAAGGCGAGGGCGCGATCGGCTCGTACTCGATCGCCGAGCTCGTCGCGAAGCTCGAGAATCCGCGCGCGGTCTGGATCATGGTCCCTGCCGGCGACGCAACCGAGGCCCAGATCGCGGAGCTGATGGAGCATCTCGAGCCCGGCGACACGATCATCGACGGCGGCAACACGAACTTCCACGACGACCAGCGCCGCCATGAGGAGCTGGCGAAGCACGGGATCCAGTACGTCGACGCGGGCACGTCGGGCGGGATCTGGGGCCTCCGGGTCGGCTACTGCCTGATGGTCGGCGGGGACGAGGCGGCGGTGAAGCCGCTCGAGCCGATCTTCACGTCGCTCGCCCCGGCGGGCGGCTATCTCCACGTCGGCGGGGCCGGCGCCGGGCACTACGTGAAGATGGTCCACAACGGGATCGAGTACGGGCTGATGCAGGCGTACGCCGAGGGCTTCGAGATCCTGCACGCCTCGTCCTACCCGCTGGACCTCGCGGCGATCTCGAACCTATGGATGCAGGGCTCCGTCGTCCGGTCGTGGCTCCTCGAGCTGCTCGGCCGGGCATTCACGGCGAACGGCCAGGACCTCGAGCACCTCAAGGGCTTCGTCGCCGACTCCGGCGAGGGCCGCTGGACGGTCCAGGAGGCGATCGATCACGACGTCCCGGCGCCGATCATCACGCTGTCTCTGCTGACCCGATTCCGCTCCCGCCAGGACGACTCCTATGGCGCCAAGGTTCTTGCCGCTCTCCGCAACGAATTCGGGGGCCATGTGGTGAAAACCGAGTGACGCGGCGTGACGGGGCAGTCTCCAGAGCGGGCCGGATCTCCCAGGTTGGGCAAGTGACCAACCGACGTGGTGCGCGGCGAGCGTTTCGGCCTCGGAACGGCTCTGAAGAACCGATCGGGGACGGCAATCAGCCGCCGGCGGCTAACAGTGTGCCGGCGAGGGGTCGGGAATTGCCACTGACTGCGTCGCATCCTCCGGGGGTTGGTATGTGGCAGAACCAGCCGGTCGCGGCCCGATTCGCGACGGCCCGATGACGGATACCGCGGTCCCGAAGCGTCGCAAGACGTCGACCGATCCCGATGCGCCGTCGGTCGGCCCTGAGACCGCGCCGGACCGCCAGCCACACGCAGCGCCCCGCGCCAAGGACGCCCCAAGGACGATCCGCGAGTTGCGGCTCGCCCAGCAGGGCAAGCGCAAGTCGCCCCCGAAGCAGGACGACAACCCGCTCCGCGAGGGTCTCCGCCTCGAGCGAGTGCCGGATCCGAGCTGTCTCGTCCTCTTCGGCGCGACCGGCGACCTCGCCCACCGCAAGGTCTTTCCCGCCCTCTATCAACTGTGGCGGACGAACCTCCTGCCGCACGACTTCGTCGTCCTCGCCCTCGGCCGGCGCGACTACAGCGACGACACGCTCCGGGCCGAGCTCCGGACCGCGCTCGAGAAGTATTCGCGCGTCCTCCCGCTCGACGACGCCGCCTGGCGCTCCTTCGCCGCCCAGATCCGCTACGTCAAGCTCGACTTCGCCAACCCCGTCGACTACGACCATCTCGTGACGGTCCTCGAGGGCGTCGACAAGGAGCAGAACTCGCGCGGGAACCACCTCTACTACCTCGCGACCCAGCCGTCGGCCTTCGCCGAGATCGTCGCCCAGCTCGGCCGGGTCGGGCTCGACCATGAGCGCCACGAGGGAGGCTGGCGGCGGATCGTCATCGAGAAGCCGTTCGGCCACGACCTCCAGTCGGCGATCCGCCTGAATCGCGAGGTCGGCAAGGTCTTCCGCGAGTCGCAGGTCTACCGGATCGATCACTACCTCGGCAAGGAGACCGTCAGGAACCTCCTCGTCTTCCGCTTCGGGAACGGCATCTTCGAGCCGATCTGGAACCGCCGCCACATCGACCATGTCCAGATCACGGTGGCCGAGTCGATCGGGGTCGAGAACCGCGGCGCGTTCTACGAGGAGACGGGCGCGGGCCGGGACTTCCTCCAGAATCACCTCCTCCAGCTGATGAGCCTCGTCGCGATGGAACCGCCGGCCACGTTCGACGCCGACGCCCTGCGCGACGAGAAGGTCAAGGTGATCCGGGCAATCGGCGAGATGACGCCCGACCAGATCCGGTCGGACGTCGTCCGCGGCCAGTACGGTCCGGGCTGGGTCGCCGGCCGGCAGGTCCCGGGCTACCGCCAGGAGCCCGAGGTCGATGCCGAGTCCGAGACCGAGACCTACATCGCGGCCCGATTCGAGGTCGACGACTGGCGCTGGTCCGGCGTCCCGTTCTACCTCCGGACGGGCAAGCGCCTGCCAAAGCGGGCAACCGAGATCGCGATCCAGTTCAAGGAAGTGCCGCATCGCCTGTTCCGCGACACGGGCAGCGATCCGGAGCCCAACCTCCTCGCGATCCGGATCCAGCCGGACGAAGGAATCATGCTCCGCTTCGGGGCCAAGGTGCCCGGGCTCGGGCTCGATGTCCGGTCGGTGACGATGGATTTCACCTACGGGTCGGCGTTCACCGTCGACTCGCCCGACGCATATGAGACCCTGATTCTCGACGCCCTCCTCGGCGACGCGTCGCTGTTCACCCGGGCCGACGAGGTCGAAGGCGCCTGGGCTCGTGTCACGCCGATCATCGAGACCTGGATCGATGGACCCCCGCCCGACTTGCCGAACTACGAGGCGGGCACGTGGGGCCCGGAGGAAGGGGATCAGCTCCTCGCCCGCGAGGGCAGGAAGTGGCGACGGATCTAGCGGCCGGCGGGGCCCTCGCTCCCGTCGGTCGCCCGAACGAGCCCCTCCTCCGCTGGCGCGCGCGCGCTCACAGCATCGAGGAAGTCGAGACCGAGCTCGCCCGGATCTGGGCCCAGTCGAGCCTGGAGACCGTGGTTGACGAGGACGGCGACCACGTCGCGGATCGTCACATCGCCGCGCGGACGAGCGTGATGAACCTCGTCGTGATCGCGGCCCGGCCCGAGGTCGGCGAGCGCTGTGCCGCAACGATCCAGCGGCTCACGGGCCGCCATCCCTCGCGAACCACGATCGTCCAGCCGGCCGATCCGGACGGACCGTCGTGGCTCGACGCCCAGATCGTCGTCCATTGCGTCATGCCCCGGCCCGATGCGCCGGAGACCTGTGCGGAGACGGTCCACCTGACCTGCGGCGGCGAGGCCGGCCGCCATCTCGACGGGATCGTCGCGCCGCTCCTGATCCACGACCTGCCAGTCACGGTCTGGTGGCCCGACGAACCGCACTTCGGGAGTTCCCAGGTCAATGACCTCCTCGCGATGGCCGACCGGCTCGTTGTCGACGGCTCGGGCTGGCACGGGACGGGCCTCGACCAGCTCCGCAGGATGGCGACCGTCTGTGCCCGCCTGCCGATCGCGATCTCCGATTTCGCGATGGTCCGCCAGTCGCGCTGGCGCGAGGCGATCGCCGCGATCTTCGACATCCCCGACTTCCTGCCGTACCTCCGCCACATCCGGCGGATCGCGGTGACCTTCAGCGTTCGCGACGAGGTCGCCGCCGAGACGACGAACATCGTGAAGCCGATCTATCACGCCGCGTGGCTGGGCTCCCGGCTCGGCATGCAGGTCGTGAAGCCGTTGACGCCGATGACCGCCCTCGCGAGGAAGGCACCGGTGCGCGGTCATGGCGGCCGGGTGACGGCCCTCGCCAACCCGAGCGCCGGTCTCGGCGCGACACTCCGCCTCGAACGGACCGACGTGGCCGTCGTCATCCGTCCGGTCCTGTCCGAGATGCCCGCCGGGACCACGCTCCGGATCGAGCTGCTCGCCGACTGGCGCGGTTCCGAGCTCCGGGCCGACGTCACCGCCGAGCAGGACGCTGTCCACGTCCGCGTCTGGCAGGACGGCGTCCATGCCCTCGAGCGCGGGTTCACGGCTCCGCGCCGGACCGAGGTCGACCTCCTGGCGGAGGCCATCGAGGGCGGCGGGCGCGACCCGGTGTCCGTCGGCACGCTCGAGCTCGCCGCAGCTCTGGCTGGAGGCCCGCTGGAATGACCGAGCCCACGACCGTCACCCTCGCCGATCCCGAAGCCTGCGCCCTCGCGGCGGCGGAGCGCATCGTCGAGATCCTCGACGTCGCGATCGACACCCATGGCGAGGCCCACTGGGTCACGACGGGCGGATCGGCGCCGGCGGCGATCTACCGCCACCTTGCCCACGCCGATCTCCGGGACGAGCTCGACTGGCGCAAGGTCCATCTGTGGTTCACCGACGAGCGCTTCGTCCCGCCCGACCATCCCCTCTCGAACGCCAAGATCGCCAACGATATCCTCCTGAACAGCGCGTATCGATCCAGCGAAACGAGCGCCGGCGGGATCACGATCCCGATCGACCAGGTCCATCCGATCGAGACCTCCGTCGCGATCGCCGAGGGCCACGACCAGGACTGGTGCGCCGCCCGCTACGTCGAGGACATCCAGGCCGACGGCCCGGACACGAACGACGATGGGCTGCCGGTGTTCGACCTGATGCTGCTTGGCGTCGGCCCGGATGGCCACATCCTGTCAGTGTTTCCGGGCTCCGACGCGTTCGACCGGCCGGCCTGGGCGCTCGGCGTGGCGGCACCCACCCACGTCGAGCCGCACGTCGCGCGGATCACGCTCAACCCGGCGCTCGTGCCGGCAACCGCCGAGCTGCTGGTCGTGAGCCATGGCGAGTCCAAGGCCGAGATCCTCCGGGCGATCCTGCGCGGCGAACGTGACCCGCGCGCCTTGCCGGCCCAGCTGGCCCGCCGGCCGGGCGCGACGTGGATCCTCGATCGGGCGGCCGCAAGCCTGCTGTGACGCCGCGCCCGATCGTCGCCCCCGACGGCGTCCCGATCGCGGTGTTCGAATCGGGCCGCGGCCGACCCATCGTCCTCGTCCACGGCGCCACCGCCGATCACACGACGTGGCGAACGAGCGGTCCGCTGCTGGCCGCGCGGCACGTGCTTGCGGCGATCGACCGGCGCGGCCGTGGCGCATCCGGTGACGGGCCGCCCGAGGAGCCCTACGCGATCGAGCGCGAATTCGGCGACCTCGCAGCGATCGTCGACGAGGTCGCGACCACTTGGGGCGCGCCAGTCGATGTCGTCGGGCACTCATACGGCGGCCGGATCGCACTTGGCGCTGCCCTCCGGACGGCCAACCTCCGCCGGATCGTCAGTTACGAAGGGGCGCCGCCGGCCACAGAGCGCGGATACCAGGACGCGGACGCGGGCACGGTGCGGCGAATCGAGGAGCTTGTCGCCGCGGGCGACCGAGACGAGGCGCTGGCGACGTTCATGCGCGACATCGTCGGGATGCCGGAGCCGGATCTCGCCGCCTTCCGGGCCGACCCGATCTGGCCCCGCCGTGCCGCCGCAGTCGACACGACGATCCGCGAGCTCCGCGCCGAGACCTCGCCGGCGGGATCGCTCGAGGCGCTTGGCGCCGTCCGCCAGCCAGTCCTGCAGATCCTCGGCGGCGTGTCGAGCGAGCCGTTCGCGGCCGCGACACGCGCCCTGAACGCGCGGCTGCGGAACGGGCGGGTCGTGACGATCCCGGGCGCGCGGCACGCCGCCCACCACACCCACGCCCCGGTCTTCGTCGCCGCGATCGAGGCCTTCCTGGCGGATCCTGACGTGGCAGACTGACCGCCATGGGCGACCTCATCTACTGGATCGTGATCGGGTTCATCGCCGGGGCCCTGTCGGGCGCGGTCGTGGGCGGGCGCACGGCCCGCGGCTGCCTGCCGAACATCGTCGTCGGCATGATCGGGGCCATCGTCGGCGGCTGGCTCGCTGGACAGCTCGGCTTCGAGCGTGGACCGGGCTTCGTCGCCGCCACGATCGTCGCCATCGTGGGCGCGATCGTCGTGCGGGTCATCCTCGAGGCGCTCAGCCCGAACGACCGGCGACGCTGAGCGAGAACGGCAACGCGGCTTCGGCAGCCGAGCACTTGAAGCGGCGAACGAAACCACTCGGGGCTACCATCGACCGATGACATCCTCGACCTCATCCGCCGCCACTCCCTCCCAGCCGGCGGCTCCCGACGAGCGACCGTACTCGCCCGGGCTCGAGGGCGTGATCGCCGGCGAGACGTCACTCAGCAAGGTCGACGGCGCGAACGGTCGCCTGATCTACCGCGGCTATCGCATCGGCGACCTCGTCGAGCGCGGCTCGTACTCGGCGGTCGCGAACCTCCTGTGGACCGGTGACTGGGATCGCACGGCCCGTCTCCCGACCGGCCCGATCCCCGACGCCGTCCTCACGACGCTCCGCGCCCTGCCCCGCTCCGCCAAGCCGATGGACGCTCTGCGGACCGCGGTGTCGGCATGGGGCGCGACGCAGACGCTCGACTGGCCGCCGACCGTCGAACAGGCCCGGGACCTGACGGCGTTCTCGCCGTCGGCCCTCGCGGCCTTCGCCCGGATCCGCCAGGGCCTCGACCCGGTCGAGCCGGACCCGTCGCTCGACATGGTCGAGGGCTTCCTCTATCAGCTCAACGGCGAGAAGCCCGATGCCGCGACCGCACGCGCCCTCGACGCGTACTTCATCGTTGGCGCCGAGCATGGCTTCAACGCATCGACGTTCACCGCCCGCGTCGTGATCGCGACCCAGTCGGACATCGCGTCGGCGATCGGCGGCGCGATCGGGACGATGAAGGGACCGCTCCACGGCGGCGCCCCGTCCGAGGTCGTCGATCAGCTCGCGAAGATGGGCTCGGTCGAGCACGCCGAGGAATGGCTCCGCGGCGCGCTCGACCGGCACGAGCGATTGATGGGCTTCGGCCATCGCGTCTACCGCGCCTATGACCCGCGTGCCGCCGCGCTCCGCAAGGTCGCCGAGGGGATGGAGCACAAGCCGAGTTGGCTCCAGCAGGCGATCGACGTCGAGGACGTGGCGCTGCGGCTGCTCGCGGAGAAGTACCCGGACCGGCCGCTCAAGACGAACGTCGAGTACTACGCGGCGCCGGTCCTCATGGGCGTCGGCCTCTCGCCGGATCTGTTCCCGGCGACCTTCTCGCTCGCTCGCCACGCCGGCTGGACCGCCCACGTCCTCGAGCAGGCCGCCAACAACCGCCTGATCCGCCCGGACGTCCGATACGTCGGCCCCGCGGAGCGCGACCTCCCGAGCTGAACCTCGCCGACCACGGCCCTACAGCCAGCCGCGGCGGCGGAACAGGATCGTGAGGAACACCAGCACGACGCCCATGATCGCGACCACGACCCAGAACGAGAACGGCTCGTTCTCGCCGGGCACCGGGACGTTCATTCCGTAGACCGACGCGATCAGCGTCAACGGCAGGAGGATCACCGAGGCCGCGGTCAGGATCCGGAACGAGTCGTTCAGCCGGTGGGTCAGCACCGACTCGTTCGTCGACTCGAGCGCCTCGATGACCTCCTTGTCGTTCTCGAGCGTGTCCCAGATCCGCTCGGCGGCGTCCGAGACGTCGTCGAAGTAGATCTCCATCTCCTCGGCGAGGTAGCGCTGCTTGGTCCGCTCCAGGTCGCGCAGGACCGCGCGCTGGGGCCGGACGATCCGCCGGAAGTTGATGATCTCCTGCTTGGCGTTCGAGATATCGCGGACGATCTCGCTCGAGCGGCCCTCGAGGATGTCGTCCTCGAGGCGGTCGAGCTTGTTGCCCATCTTGCGGAGCATCGGGAAGGCGGCGTCGACGTTCGTGTCGACGATCTTGTAGAGCAAGTAGCCCGAGCCCTTCGAGAAGGTCGACTCGCGGAGCTCTTCGCGCGACTCCATCCGCTCGAACATCGCCTGGAGCGGCGGCAGCGGGTGCTCGGTGAGCGTGATCAGGTAGTCGGGCCCGACGAAGAGATCGACCTCGGCGACGAGGAGCCGTCCCGACGACTTCTCGAAGAACGGGAAGTGCATGACGAGGAACAGGTAGTCGTCGTAGACATCGAGCTTCGAGCGCTGGTTCCGAGAGTAGACGTCCTCCCAGTCGAGGGGGTGGAAGTCGTAGTGCTGCTCGAGCCACTCGCGGTGGGCCAGGCGCGGATCCTCGATGTGGATCCAGCGGAGGCCGCTGGCCTCGACGACGCGGGGGTCGTCCACCTCGCCGATGCCGGGCGCGTCGCTCTCGCCGATCGGGTCGGATCGGCGGAGCCGCGGGCGTGGGAGGGGCGGCAGGTTGGGCATCGACTGGTTGGCTCCATGGTGCGGCAACGCCGGCATGGTCATTCCTGTGCGACAGCCGGCGGATGTCAGTGGCGCGCCTGGTCGGCGCGGGCCTCCCAGAGCACGTGCTCGGGCGTCTCGAGCTGGAATGTCGAGTGGTTGATGTCGAAGTCGTCCGACAGGCACAGCCCGAGGTGATCGAGGATATCGCCAGGCCGGGCGTCCTCGGCGAGGACGACATGGGCCGAGACCACGTTGATCCCGCTCGTGATCGTCCAGGCGTGGAGATCGTGGACGTCGACGACCCCGGGCGCCTCGCGGATGTGGCGCTCGACCACCGCCAGGTCGACGCCTTTCGGCGTCGCCTCGAGCAGGACGTCGACGCTGTCGCGCAGGAGGAGCAGCGTCCGCGGCACGATCAGGACGGCGACGAAAAGCGACGCCGCGGCGTCCGCGCCGCGCCAGCCGGTCGCGAGGATGACGAAGCCGGCGACGAGGACCGCGGCCGCGCCGACCAGGTCGCCGGCGACCTCGAGATACGCGCCACGCATCGTGAGGCTCTCGCGCTGCGCGCCGGCAAGCAGCCGCAGGGCGATGAAGTCGCCGGCCAGCGCGATTGCCGCTGTGACGATCACGATCGTCGGCTGGACGTCGGGCGGATCGGCGAGGCGGCGGATCGCCTCGATGACGACGATCGCGGCGATGGCCAGGAGCAGGACCGCGTTCAGCGCCGCGGCCACCATCTCGAGCCGGTACAGCCCGAAGGTCCGGGCGTCGGTCGGCGGCCGCGCCGCCAGACGGATCGCGCCGAGCGAGAGCGCCATCCCGGAGACGTCGGCGAACACGTGGCCGGCGTCGGCGAGGAGGGCGAGGGAATTACCGATCGTCCCCGCGATGACCTCGACGACGAGGACTGCGAGGCCGATCCTGATCGCGGCGGTCAGGCGGCCCGAATGACGACCGGCAGCCGAGTGCGAGTGCGACACGTCGCGAGCGTACGTCACAAGCGTATGAAATCGCGCGGCGCCGCAAGTCACGCCCGAATCTCGGGCCGCGGTCCGATTCCGGATTCCGAGTCGGGATTCCCTCAGGTACCCGGCGGCACCTCGAGCCAGCCCTCGCGGAGAGCCCGGGTCGCAAGCTCCGTCCGGGACGCCAGGTCGAACCGCTCGAACAACCGTCGCAGGTGCGATTCGACCGTCTTCGGACCGATTCCGAGCCGCGCCCCGATCTCGTCGTTCGAGCGACCGTCGACAACGAGACGGACGACGTCAAGCTCGCGCTCGCTCAGGCGAGCGAGGCCCGAGCCGGCGCGGGGCCGGATCGAGAACGCCATCCCGCCCCCGGCGACGCGGCGGATCGCGTCGAGGAGCTCCGCGAGCGGCGCCGTCTTGAGCACGAAGCCGGACGCGCCGAGGCGGAGCGCGGCCTCGGCGTATTGCGGGTAGTCGTAGGCTGTCAGGACGATGATCGCGGGCGCGTCGCCCGGCGTCTCGGTGAGCAGCCGCAGGCCCGAGTCTGTGCCCAGCCGGATGTCGAGGAGGACGACGTCGGCAGGCGTCGCGGCGATCAGCGCGGTGGCCTCGTCGATCGAGCCGGCGGTCCCTACCACGTCGATCCCGGGCTGGGCGGCCAGCAGCGCCGCCGTGCCGTCGCGCACGACCGGGTGGTCATCGACGATCAGGAGACGGATGGCGGGCGCTGGCGGGTCGGACGCGCCCGGCGCCGGGGCGTCGGTCAACGCGGCCGCCACTCGAGGGCGACGTGCGTGCCGCCGCTCGGCCAGCGTTTCACGTCGAGAATCGCGCCGATCTGATCCGCACGCTGAGCCATGTTCAACAGGCCGAACCGGCCGGCCTTCTCCGCGTCGGCCGGCGCCGCGTCCGAGATGCCCGGACCGGCGTCGTCGATCGCGAGCGAGATCCCACCCGGTGTCGAGCGATAGCGGACGACGATCGGCGGCTTGCCGTGCTTGACCGCGTTCGCGAGCGCCTCCTGGGCGACCCGGAAGATCGCCAGCTCCACGTCGGGGTTGTGACGGGCGTCATCGCTCCGCTCGAGCCGGACCTCGCCGCCCGCCAGGCGCTCGATCCGGAGGACCAGCCAGTCAAGCGCCGGCCCGACGCCGAGATCGTCGAGGATCGGCAGGCGAAGGTCGCCGCAGATCGCCCGAAGCCGGTCCGCGACCGTTCGCCCGATCTCAGCGCCTTCGCTGTCGCCCGAGGCCTCGAGACGCCGGACGAGCAGCGTCAGCTCCTGGAGAGCGTCATCGTGGATGTCCGCCGCCAGGCGAGCCCGCTCAGCCTCGGTGGCGGCGACGACGAGATCGCGCTGGAGGGTTGCACGGGTTGCCAGCCGGGCCAGCGGCCGGACGGTGAACCGCCCGGCGAGAGCGATCGCCGTCAACCACAGGGCCAGCGGCCAGACCCCGAGGCCGCCACCCGCCGCCAGGGCGAACAGCGGGGTCGCTCCCGCGAGCCCGAGCTCCGTGGCCCGGAGGAGGCCGCCCGCGCCCGGGTTCGTCCGACCTGCCCGGAGATCGAGCGGACCGGCGGCAATGAACCCCGGCAGGATCGGGATGGCGCCGGTGAACGCCCAGCGCAGGTTGTCGAGGGTGTCGCGATTCAGCGGCTGGCTGATGGAGCTGACCGCCATGATCGAGGCCGCGATCGTGAACAGGGCGATCGCGACATGGGCGAACCGGCGATCGGCCGCGTCCTCGATCCGCTCGGCGAGGACGACCGCGAGCGGGATCATTGCCGCGACGAGCAGCAAGCCCGCGAGGGCCATGGCGAGGGGGAGCCGGGAATCGGCCAGCGACGACACGGCGAAGGGTGCAGCGACAGCGGTGACGAGCGGGATCGCGAGACCGCGCAACTGCTCGCCTGCCCGGCCGGTCGCGATCCACCACGTCCCGACAAGCAGGATCGCGAGACCGATCAGCAACAGGAACGCCGAACGTTCGCCGTCGCGCCAACCTGGATAGAAGAAGCCCTGGACCACGTACCCCTGAACGGCTCTCCCGCTAACCAGGTCCCACGGTTCGATCAGATCCAAGCCGTCGATCGAGGTACCGAGGAGCGCGGCGAGCCCGTCGGGCCCGACCCGGTTCCGCGGCGCCGATGGCTCCGCACCGACGACGGTCTGGCCGCCGTTCGGGTCCGGCGAGGAGTAGATCGGCTGGGGAAGGTCAATCAGAGGCGTGCCGTTGAACGACACGACCACCATGCCCACCTGGACGCCGTCTTGGTACGCCGGACCGAACGGATCGACGGCCGCGACGACGAGGCGCTCGCCCGTCGAGTCCAGCCCGAGGCGAATCCCCGGCTCGTAGCGGGCGATCGTCAACGGGAGCAGCCCGCAGGCGAACGCGAGCACCGCGATGACCAGTGCGAAGCGATCCCGGAGGAGCGATGCCGACATGCTCGGGACGGTACCAGAGGGGTGGAACCGGACCGTACCGGGTTGTCCCGCAACGGCTCCCCGGGGAGTGCCGGCTGGGCGGAGCGCGGCCGCCACGGGACGATGACCGCGGCACGACTCGTGCAGCCGGCGCTCGCTCTGGGGGGCGGGCGCCGGCACTCTGCCGGACGGGCGCTGGCGACGGGTGACGGGCGACGGGCGACGGGCGACGGGCGACGAGGAATGGTCCACTAGAGTGAGACCAGGCCGGCCGGACCGGCACTACCGAGGAGGGACGGATGACGGCGGTCCTGGAGGCCCACGGCTTCGGCAAGCGCTACCGGCGACGATGGGCGCTGCGCGGTGTCGACCTGATCGTTCCCGAGGGCAGCATCACCGCGCTCGTCGGGCCGAACGGCTCGGGCAAGTCGACCCTGATCCGGAGCTGGATCGGGTTCGAGCGCCCGACCGAGGGCAGCCTGTCGACCGGCGGCGTCGACCCGCGCCGCGATCGGGGCGGCGCGGTCCGCAAGGTCGGCTACGTGCCGCAGACCCCGTCTCTGTACGGCAACCTCACGATCGCCGAGCATATCCGCCTCGCCACGACCCTCCGCGACGGGTTCGACGCCGGTCTCGCCGCCGGCTACGTGGATCGGCTCGCGATCCCGCTCAGCGCGTCCGCCGGCGAGCTGTCGGGCGGCGAGCAGGCCCAGGTGGGTCTCGCCCTGGCGCTTGGGACGCGAGCCCGGATCCTGCTGCTCGACGAGCCGCTCGCCAGCCTCGACCCGCTCGCCCGGCGCGAGTTCCTGCACGTCCTCGTCGACGCTGTCCGCTCCGCGGGCCACACGGCGCTCCTGTCGTCGCACGTGATCACCGACATCGAGCAGGCCTGCGACCGGCTGATCGTCCTCGGCAAGGGCCACACCCTGCTCGACGTGTCGATCGCCGAGGCCCTCGCTCACCACCGCGTGATCGAGGGTGCCACCGCGGCCACGGCGATTCCGCCCGAGCGCCTCGTCGGCTCATTCCCGTCCCCCGCCGGCGATCAGCTCGCGCTCGTCCGGGTTCCGGTCGCCAAGGCGATCGGCGACAGGCCCCGCGAGGACGGCCGGGCCGCGACCCTCGAAGAGGTCGTCATCGGGCACATGGCCGCCGGCCGCGTCCGGCGGACGACTGGCCGGATCGAGGCGGCGGCATGATCCTGACGGCCACGCGACTGACCTACCGGATCAACCGCTTCGAGATTCGCGCGATTGTCGGCGCGACCGTCCTGTCGGCGGTCGTCAGCGCGATCGTCCTGACGTGGCTCCAGCGCAGCGGCTACGTCGACTGCATCAACGTCTTCGACACCCCCTCGATCGCCTGCCTCCAGATGATGTCGGTCGGGGCGTGGATGACCAAGATCGCATCCGTCTCGCTTCGGCTGGTTCCGGTCTTCTCGTACATGGCCGGGATCCTCCTCGGCGGGCCGCTCATCGCGCGCGAGCTCGACCGCGGGACCGCACGGCTCGCCTGGTCGCTCGGGCCATCGCGAATCCGTTGGTTCGCGCAGCGCGTCGTGCCGATCCTGATCCTCGTCGCCGGCCTGTCGTTCGCAATCGGCGTCGTCGGCGAGCGCCTCGTGGCGATCTTCGCGCCGGATGCGGATCTGCCGAACTCGTTCGCCGGCTACGGGACACGTGGCGTCCTGATCCCGACGACCGCCTTGCTGGTCGCTTCTATCGCCATCGCCGTCGGCGCGCTCGTCGGGCGAACGATGCCGACGCTGCTGCTCGCCCTGATGCTGAGCGGTGCGTCCTTCGCGGCCATCCACGTCGTCAACGAGAAGATGATGGCCGCCGAGGCCGTCCCGCTCGCCGAGAACTCGAGCAACGACCTCCAGCTCGACTCGCGGTTCCGGTTGCCGGATGGACGCCTGGTGACGTATGAGGCGCTCTCCGTGATCGATCCGTCCATCAACGACGTCAATGGTCTCGGTCCGACGACATACCCGTACGTGGCGATCGGTATCCCGGGGACCCGCTATCGCGAAGTGGAGGGTCGCGAGGCGCTCGTCCAGCTCGTCGTCGCCGCCGCGTTCCTCGGCCTGGGCGCGTTCGTCGTCGGGCGTCGTCGGCCCGGCTGATCGACCGACGACGAACCCGTCGCGCCACTGCCGCGCGCTAGGCTGGGCGGGTGACCGACGCCCTTGCCACATTCGACCGAGCCGCCGACCGGGCCTTCGACCGCTTGCGTCGTCTGGCAGTCGGGCGCGTCCCGCCGCTGGTCCGGCTCGAGACGGCGCCGTGGATCGGGGTCGCCGTCGCGGTCGCCGCGTGGGCCCTGATCGTCGTCTTCGCCGAGCCGTGGGGGCGGCTGTGGGGGACGGGCCAGGACGCTCGCTGCTACTGGCAGGCGACACTCGCGAACCCGTACCTCCACTCCGACTGGAACGACCCGATCGCGTACGTCTATTCGCCGGCCTTCCTCCAGCTCGTCTCGCCGCTGACCGCCTTGCCGTGGCAGGCGTTCATGGCCGTCTGGACGGCGATCCTCGTCGGCGCCGTCCGGTTCCTGACCGGCCCCCGACTCCTCGTCGCGGGACTGCTGTTCCCGTTCGCGCTCATGGAAGTCGCCGGTGGCAACGTTTCGCTGCTGCTGGCGGCAGCGATCGTCATCGGGTTCCGCTGGCCCGCCGCCTGGGCCCTGGTGCTGCTGACGAAGATCACGCCCGGGATCGGACTGCTCTGGTTCGCCGTCCGGCGCGAGTGGCGATCGCTGGCGATCGCGCTCGGAGCCACAGCTGCGATCGCGCTCGTCTCGTTCGTGCTCCTGCCCGTCCAGTGGCGAACCTGGATCGACGTCGTCATCCGGAACGCGACCGCGGGCCGAGCCGGGACCTGGGCGTCCGTTCCCGTCCCGCTTGGGATCCGCCTGCCGATCGCCATCGTCCTCGTCGTATGGGGCGCCCGGACCGATCGTCACTGGACGGTCCCGGTTGCCTCGATGGTGGCGCTCCCGGCGCTCTGGTACGGCGGGATCTCCATGCTCCTCGCCGTCATTCCGCTGCTCCCCGCCCGGGCCCGCCGACGACTCGATTGAGTGGCGAGCATGAGCACCGCCGATCGGGCGGGCTCGTTCGCCGATGCTGGCCCAGGCGCGGGACGCCGCCGCGGGACGCGAGGCTCAACCCGTCGCGACAACCACCTCGGTCGGCCGTCGCGGGCGGACCCGAAGCGCGACAACGACCGCGCCGACGAGGAACACCGCCGCGCCGACCCAGAACGGCCCGGTCGGTCCGGCGACGGCCGATACCGCCCCGCCGACGAGCGGCCCAACGATCCCGGCCGCATAGAGCGGCAGGTAGACGAGGTTGAGCGTCTGCGACCGACGCTCGACCGGCACCTCCGTCGCGAGCAGGCTGAAGACCATCGCCCCAACGAGCGAGTTGGCGGCGGTGAAGACAAGGATCGCGCCGGCCAGTGGCGGGATGGCATGCACCAATGGGACGACGAGCAGCGCGAACCCGCCGACGAACAAGGAGCCGAGGAGGACCGGCCGGAACCCGATCCGATCGCCGAGGAGCCCGCCGAGCGGTGCGATCACCGCTCCAACGAGGGCCGCGGTTCCGGCCACGAACCCGATCGACGAAGCAAGGCCGGGGCCCGGCCCGACGATCGATTCGACGATCAGGGCCTGATAGGGCCGGCTCATCTGGTTGGCCACGAAGGCGACGCCGTAGATGGCGAAGATGCGGCGGACCGTCGGGTCGCCGAGAACGCTGCGCAGGGCGCCGTAGGCGAGCGGCAGCACGCGCCCCGCCGGGACGACCGGCGGTCGCACTTCGGTCGACCCGAACCAGACGACGACGGCAGTCAGGATCGACAGCCCGGCCGAAACCCAGAAGATCGACGACAGCGGCCAGCCCAGGCCGTCGACGAGCCAGCCGCCGAGGGTCGGGCCGACCGCGAACCCGATCGGACCTGACGCCCCGAAGATCGCGATGATCGTGCCGATTCGGTGGCGCGGGACCACATCCCGGATCGCGCCGAGCATGATCCCGGTGTTGCCCAGCTGGAAGCCGATGAGGAGGAGGCTGACAGCGAGCTGCCACGGCTCACGGGACAGCGCGACGCAGGCGAACACGACCGCCTCGACGAGGCAGCTCCGGACGATGACCGCCTTGCGGCTGTACTTGTCGGCCCACACGCCCCACAGCGGGACCAAAGGCATCCCGACGACGAAGATCAGGGCCGAGAACAGCCCGACGAACGGGGCGCGATCGGCGTCCGGCACGCCGATGACCCGGAGATACGGGGCGAGGAACGCGAAGACCTGGCTGACCCCCAGCCCTTCGACCATCGACGTGAGCCAGAAGACGGCGACGATCCGCTTCCAGTCGGCGCGGCCGGCGAGGTCGTGGCCGGCCACGTCGCGGCCAGCCACGTCGCGCCCGTCGGGATCGGCGCGATCGGCCACGGTCCGGCCGGTGTCGTCAGGTGAATGTGAGGGCATGGCGGCGAAGCGTAGCGGGTCCGCGAGATCCGCCGGCGGGCTCCGCCGCGTACACTCGGACGAAGGAGGATCACGAGGATGATCGGTCGCTACGTCACCCGCGCCGTCGACGCCCAGGCGCGCTGGTCGAAGCCGTTCGGCGACTTCAATCATCGCTGGCTCGGGGCCCTCTTCCACCCGATCCGGCCGATCCAGAACTTCCTCAACGGCACGTGGCTCGGCCACCCGGTCCACGCGGTTGTCACGGATGTGCCGATCGGCGCGATGACGGTCTCGATCGTCGCCGATGTCATCGGTCAGCCGCTCGTCGCAGACGTCTCGATGCTCCTCGGCGTCCTCGCGATGGTCGCCGCCGCCGTCACCGGCCTCGCGGATTACGCGGAGGTCGACGGAATCCCTCGCAACCGCGCGACGGTCCACGGCAGCATCATGGTCGTCACCCTCGTGCTCTACGTGATCTCGCTGGTCCTGCGCAGCGGCAGCCCCGCGGATCGCGTATTGCCGATCGGGGTGGCGGTCCTCGGCTACCTGCTCCTCTCGCTCGGCGCGGCGATCGGCGGCGATCTCGTCTACCTGGCCGGAACCCACGTCGATCGCCATGCCTGGCGGGGCACCGGCACGAAGTGGATCGCCCTCGACCTCGGCGGCCTGCCGGACATCCCGGAGGGCGGGCCGACCAAGCTCAGGGCCGGGATCAACGAGCTTGCGGTCATCCGCGAAGGCGATCGGATCCTCGCCGTCCACGCCCAGTGCGCCCACGCGGGCGGCCCGCTGGGAGAAGGCACTCGCGTGGGCGACGCGATCGAATGCCCCTGGCACGGGTCGCGGTTCCGGGTTTCCGATGGTCACGTCGTCCGGGGACCTGCGATGTACGACCAGCCGGCGTACGAGGTGCGTCGGTCCGAGGCCGGGGGCTGGGAAGCGCGTCGCAAGGCAGGCTGATGGGCGGCACGGGGGCCGGCGCAATCGGACCGGATCGCGCCCCTGACTGAGCGTCAGCGATCCGGGGCCCGAGACCACGGATCGCGGCAATACACCACTCCCGTTGACTCGCGGTCACCGCGCCCTTCGGGGGGCTTGCGATTTCACGAATCGTGCGAACTTCGAATCGCGGTGACGGCGAACCGGCGCCGGCGGTAGCATCGAGCGGGACGCATTCGACCAATCTCGTGCGCGCCAATCGGGGGATTGCATGAGCCACCGGACGACCACGCTTCGAATCGAGGCGCCGGCCGCGACGGTCTTCGACGTCATGGCCGATCCCGCACGGAGCCCCGAGTGGCAGACGCTGGTCGTCGAGATGGGTGACATCGCAGGCAGGCCCGGCGGCATCGGCTCGAGCTTCGTCGGCTTCTATCGGTTGGCCGGTCGCAAGCTCGCCGGCCGGTTCGTGGTCACCGCTGCCGATCGGCCCCGTTTGCTCCAGGTGAACGGCACGACGGCGGGCGGCTGGGCACGCTGGACCACGATGATCGAGCCCGACGGTGGGGCTTGCAGGCTCAAGGTCAACCTCGAGTACGAGCTGCCCGGCGAGATCGTCGGCTCGCTGCTCGGAATGCTCACCGGCAACCGCCTGGAGCGCGAGTTCCTGCGGACGTACGAGAACCTTCGCCGGCTCGTCGAGATGGGAGCTACCGCGCGGAATGCCCATCGGTTTGCGGGCGCTCCGACGCCGATCACCTCGACGCCAGCCAGCGGCCACGTCGGCAGTGACGACGATCCGGACGAACGCGGCCATCTCGCGACGAGCTGACGCGGATCCCGGCCGGAGGCCCTCGCGGACGCAGACGGCAACGTCCGGCCCGCGGAGGCCGCGGTGACGCGCATGGCGGTCCCGGTGCCGTCGCTGGTGGTCCTGATCGGCGCGGCCGGGGCGGGCAAGTCGACCCTCGCCGGGCGCCTATTCGAACCCGCCGAAGTCCTCTCGTCGGACGATCTCCGCGCGATGATCGCGGGCGACGCTGCCGATCAGCGGGCGACCCGTGCCGCCTTCGCGATCCTCCACCGCGAGGCGCAGGCGAGGCTGGCCGAGGGTCGTCTCGTCGTGGTCGACGCGACGAACGCCGAGCCAGCGGCCCGCTCGGCGCTCCTGGAGATCGCAGGCCGGGCGGGCGTCCCGGCGATCGTGATCGCGCTGATCGGGCCGCCGGCCGAGATCCACCGACGGAATGCCGCCCGGATCGGCCGGGTCGTCCCCGCACACGTCGTCGACCGCCACTTGGCCCGGATCGCTCGCCTCGGAACGGAGCCGGCGGCGATCGGCGCGGCGCTCCGAGCCGAGGGATTCGCCGCGGTCCACGTCCTCGCCACCTCTGACGACCTCGCCCGGGCCTCCATCGAGCGTCAGGCGAACCGGTGCTGAGGCGCCGACACCCGCCTCACGTCGCACGAGGCTGACGGCCCCGAGTCAGCCGTCGCGAACTCGCCCGAACGCCCGGGCTCGCAGCTCGACCCAGACCCCGTTCCGGAGGTACACGTCGTCGCGGCAGATCGCCAACGCCGCCTCCTCGTCCGCCGCTCGGATCACCAGGATCGTCGACGACACGTCGAGGAATGCGCCAGCCTCGACGACGACGCCCTGCCGCTTGAGGTCGCGCAGCCGGGCGATGTGCTCGGCTCGGAACGGCGTGCGCGTCTCGGCGGCATCCGGGGCGTAAGACGCCTCGACGAGCCAGACGGGCTCGATCGGCGGGGCGGCGGCAGGTTCGGTCATCGGATGCTCCTTGCGATCTGGATCGAACGTCTGGCTCAGGCCCGCGCGGCCGATCCGCCGGCGATCAGCGCGATCGCCAGCGCGGCCATGATGATCCCCACGAGATGGCTCCGGGTCACGTGCTCACGGAGCAGGACGACCGCGAGAACCACCGTCGTGACCGGGTAGAGCGAGCTGAGGGTCGCAGCCACGTCGAGCCGCCCCGCCTGGGTCGCGAGGATGTACAGGCCGTTGCCCGCGAGGTCGAGGACGGCGACCGCGAGGACCGCGGGGATCATCGGACCCGGCACCCGCCATGGCCGGCGCCCGAGGACGACGAGGGCGCCGATCGGAACGAGGGTGGCGGCCTTGATCACGGCCAGCGGCCATGCGACGAGATGCTCCGGAAACGCTCCGACTGCGATGTTGAACAGGCCGAGTCCGACCCCACCAAGGAGGGCGTACTCGATGCCCGATCGGCCTGCCACCGAATCGGACGAGCGCGAGACGAGGATGACGGCACTGAGCGCGAGGGCGATCCCGACGACGACCTCCGTGCCCGGCCAGCCGAGCCCGACGAGGCCGACCGCGACCGGAAGAGACGCGGCGATGACGCCGGTGACGGGCGCGACGACACCCATGCGTCCGACCGCGAGCCCGGTGTAGAGGCCGAGGATGCCGGCGACCGCGCACAGGCCGGCCAGGACCGCCAGGGCGAGCGTTGTCGGATTCGGAAACGGCTCGTGGATGAGCAGGGCGATGCCGACCATGACGAGCGCGCCGAGGATGTCGACGGCGATCGCGACCCCGAGCACCGGGGCCCGCCGGCTCGTCCACCCGCCGCCGAAGTCGCCGGCACCCCAGGCGACGGCCGAGGCGAGTCCGAAGACGACGACCGCGAGGCCCGGGCCGGCCGGGTCAGGCGTGGGCGGCTCCCGCCGTGACGGGCTCGGCGGCCTCGTCGTCGACCTCGGTCGGGCCGGCCAGTTCCACGACGGCATCGGCCGAGGCGTGATAGCGATCCGAGGTCGTCAGGTAGATGACCTGGAAATCCCTGGCGATCTCCCGCAGGAGCTCGAGGGCCCGCCGGGCACGGTCGTCATCGAGCGTCACGAAGGGATCGTCGAAGATCAGCGGCGGGCGGCGATCGCCGGTCACGAGCCGCACGAGGCCCAGCCGGGCGGCCAGGTAGACCAGGTCGAGCGTGCCCTGGCTGAGCGACCGGACATCGACCCAGTCGCCCTTCTCGGGTGCGTGGAGCCGGAGGTCGAGCGTCTTGTCGTCCACGGTGACTCGCCGATAGCGGCCGCCCGTGATCCGGTCGATGTCGCCGACCATCACCTTCTCGAGGAACCGCGTCGCGGTCGTCATCGTTGCCTGCTCGGCCGATTCGATCTCCTTGAGCGTCCGGTCGTAGACGCGGCCGCGGCGCTGGAGCGCGCCGAGCTGCTCACGCCAGCCCGCGAGCCGCTCGCTGTGACCGGCGACCTGCTCGGAGTCGACGCCATTCGCCTCCACCCGGGCACGGGCGTTGGCCTCGTCGTCCCGGGCCCGCTCGAGACCGGCCTCGAGATCGCGAACCTCGACCTCGAGACGCTCCCGAGCGCGGGGCTCCTTGGCGATCGGGCCGAGTCCCTCGAGGGCGTGGGTCTTCTGCTCGACCTCGAGGGCCGCCCCGTCGCGGAAGCCGGGGAGCTTGGCGATTGGATCCTTGCCGACGAGGCCCTCGAGCTGGGCGGCGAGCCGGTCGATCCGGCCAACGTGCTCCTGCTCGCGGGCCAGGAGGTCCTCGGCGGCGGAGATGTCCTCGAAACCGAGCCCGGTGAGCTGCTGTGCGCTGTCGGCTTCCGCCTGGCGGAGGTCCTGCTCCATCTCCGAGCGGCCGCGGAGCCGGCGATCGATCTCGACGTCGCGCATCTCCGCCTGCATCCGGTCGCTCCGGCGAAGCCACAGCGCGACGAACGCGAGGATGAACCCGATCCCGGCGACGATCCCGCCGATCAGCGCCGGCGTCTGGCCGAGGACGAGGATCCGGGTGACGCCGAGGCCCGTGCCGAGAGCGGCGACGACGAACCCGGCCAGGACCATCCCGACGGCTACCCGGGATAGCGGCCGCCAGGTCGGCTCGGGCGGGACCTCGAACGACACCGCGACCTCGCCCGAGAGCGCCGCCTTGAGCTCGCGGATCTTCGCGTCGAGGGAGCGCAGCCGTCCGACGACCTGCTCGAGGACAGGCAGCGGATTGTCCGATGGGTGGCTGCCATGGAGGCCTGCGAGCTCATCGGACACCGCCACGGCCTGGCGATAGCGCTCGAACCGCTCCTGGGCACTGAGCCGCTCGGCGGCCAGGCGTTCGGCCTGGCGCGCCTTCTCGAGGAGCGAGCGCCGCTCTGCCAGACCGGTCTCGGTCTCGGCCCGTCGCTCGCGGGCACCTGACAGTGTGTCCCGATCGCGCTCGAGCTGCTCGAGCGCAACCTCGCCCTGCTCGACCGCCAGCCTCGCCTGCTCGACGGCGTCCTCGGCGACCTTCAGCCGGCCGGGGTTCTTGGCGCCCTTGGTGTTGAGGTCGAAGAGCGCCTTCTCGAGCTTGCGGCGCGCCCGCGACGTGCCCCGATCGGCGCCGCTGATCGAGGCCTGGAGGCGGTCGCGCAGGGTGGCTTCGTCGCGGTCGAGATCCGCGAGCTCGTGATGGCGGACCGACGCGGTCGAGCGGAAGAAGGCCTCGCTCGGGATGCCGGTGAGCTCGGCGAGGGCCTGGTCGGCGAGCGTCGGATCCGTGATCGTCTCGCCGTCGACATCGAGGCGGACCGTGCCCTTGGCGCCGCGGAACGCCTTCTCGAGCGTCCCGGTCCGGACGCCGCGCTCCTCGTCCTCGATCTCGAACTCGAGCCCGATCACCGGCCGGGCGTCGTCCGGGGCGTCCCACGACCGGAGCGCGTCGAGATCGGCGCTGCTGCTGGTGACCTTGCGGGTCAGTGCGAGCTCGATCGCCCGCTGGATCGTGGTCTTGCCGGCCTCGTTCGGGCCGTGGACGATCGTCAGGCCGGGGGCGAGCGGGATCTCGAGCTCGCGGTACCGGCGGAAGTCGTGAAGGGTCAGCCGCGTGATCCTCACAGCGTGACCTCGTGGCCGGCCAGCAGGAGACGGCCGAGCCGCAGGACGTCGCGCAACTCCGCCGCCTCGTGCGCCGAAGGCTCCGAGCCGTCCGCCTCGAGCTCGGCGATCCGGCCCTCGACGTTTCGGATGAACGCCCCGGGGATCGTGTCGGGCGAGGGCAGCGCGCCCTCCGTCAGTGCCGGCGTCGACTGGTCGCGGACGCGGAGCTTCAGGAAGCGGCCCTTCAGACGCTCCTCGATCTCATCGATGTCGAGGTCGAGCTCATCCGGCCGGACGCCCATCAGCCGAACGTCGAGGACGAGGTCGGGATCGGCCGCGGCCGCGATCCGGTCGATGACCTTCGGTTGATCGACTGCGGTCGCGGCATCGATGGCGAGCTTCTCGAACCGGGTCTTGCCGACGAGGCGCTCCTCGATCGACACCGTGCGCTTGCCGTTCTGCTCCTCGAGTTCAACGAGGAGAACCTTGCCGGCCCCGTCCTGCGTGACCGCGACCGGTTCCGGTGCGCCGGGGTACGCCCAGGTGGTGGCGCCGGCCTTGCCCTGCTGCGCCGAGTGCCAGTGGCCGAGGGCGAGGTAGTCGAGACCGGTCCCCTCGATCTCGTCGCGGGTGAAGACGACCTCGTCGCGATCGGTCCGGTCAGGGATCGCGAGGGAGCCGTGGACCATCGCGACGTTCCAGGTGGCGCCATCGCCAGGGGTGACCTTCAGGTCACGGAGAGGGCTGTGGGGTGCCCGCTTCGTTGCGAACACGGGACCGTGGACCACGACGTCGCAGGCAGCGAGACGGACGCTTGGGAGGTCGGGCGTCAGGACCGTGACGAGGTCGTCGTCGACGCCCGAGCCGGCGAGCGCGGCCAGGTCGTGAACGCGGTACAGCGACGATCGGTCGTAGACGTCGTGGGTGCCCGGGATGATCACGGTCCGAATGTGGGCATCGACGAGCCGCTTCAGCTCCGCGGCCACGCGCTCGACCGACCGTCGCGGCTGCGTGTTCGAGTCGAACAGGTCGCCGGCGATCAGGACGATGTCGACCTTCTCCGCGATCGCGAGGTCGACGGCGGCGGCGAACGCCGCGAACTGGCGCTCTCGCTGAGCTGCGGCCTGCTCACCGAGATCGGCGTGGCGGGCGCCGAGATGGACGTCGGCCGTGTGGAGGAGTCGGAGCATCCGGGCGAGCAGGCCTCCTGTGCCGTCGCGGCTGAGGACGAAGCGAAGTGGCTCGCCAGGCGGCGACGCGTCCCTCGTATGCCGATCTGGTGCGAGCGAGGCGCCCCCTGGCCCTCGCTCGCCACCTCGACTGTCAGGGGTCATTGTGACAGGTCGGGTGTCACGGTCGCCAGCCGGGTCGGGTCGCCAGATCGGCGGCCGACGAGTCGGCGGGTCGGGTCGCCGCGTCGGCGGCCGGGCCGCCCGGCGGGTCAGGTCGACCGCGGCTGCGCGACCCGTGCCGGCCGATTTCTTGCGCCCAGGAACGTGGCGCCAGTTGCGCGACGCTGCGCGCCGAATGTCCGCCTCCCAGGATTCTCTCGCCTGAGTCACGGCTACGACCCGCCCGCTTGAGCGTGGGTCGGCCGGCGTTGCGGGGGGTCCGCCCGGACAACAGCAACCACTCGCCTGTGGCGCCGAGAATCGCGGGCGGCGAGAATCCCGGTCGCCGGAGCCTGTCGCCGCTGGCGGACCGGGCGTCCCGGCAGTTGCAACGCCGGATCCGGGAGATCGGTGTATGGTCCCGACCATCGATCAATCCTTGCGCCCCGACAGGGACTCCATAGCGGCACCTGGATAGCGCGGCGCCGGCCGTTCCCGACGCATCCGCTCCCTCCCGTCTTCCGTTGTGGTCGCCCCGCCCGGGCTCGCGGCGCCGCAATCGCGCTCAAGAGGAGAGGAATTTTCGTGACCTACGTCGATCGCACGTTGACCTGCGTCGACTGTGGAGTGGAGTTCATTCACTCGGCCGCCGATCAGGAGTATTACATCCAGAAGGGCTTCGCCTCGGACCCGAAGCGCTGCACGAGCTGCCGCGCCAGCCGCCGCGCGACGCGCGATGCGGGCTCCGATGTCCGCGACATCGGAGGGCCCCGCGGCTACGAACGCGGCGACGAGCATGTCGCTCGGGAGTACTTCGCCGTCGTCTGCTCCTCCTGTGGCAACCAGGCCCAGGTGCCGTTCAAGCCGCGCATGGATCGGCCCGTGTACTGCTCCGATTGCTTCCGGCAGGTCAAGCCCGACTGACGCTTTCCTGACCGCACCCGGTCGAGCGCGGTGGCCCAGACCCGCGTTTCCCGGACCCCCTCGCATCAGAACGCCCCGGTTCATCCAACCGGGGCGTTCGCGATTTCGGCCCTACAGGCGGAACACGTCTCCCCGCCGGAAGCGCTCGCGGGTGCGGCCGTGCCACACCGTGACCCGGCCGCGGCCGTGGACCTGCCACGAGCCGTCGCGCCCGACCGCCGCGGTCTCATCGTCGACGCCGAGCGTGGCCAGACCCCCTGGGGTCTGCAGCACGATGATCGCCGACACGGGCTCGGGGAACGCGTCGTAGTGCGGGATCACACTGGCCCCGGGCGCCAGACCGAGGCCGTCGCGCCAGCGAAGCGGCCAGATCAGCCGCCCCTTGCGGAAGTCCCAGTGGCGCGCGGCGAGGGCCATCGCGCCGGCTGAACACCCCGCAAGGGTTGCGCCGCGCGCGTTGGCGGCAACGAGGGCGGCACCGACGGGCGAGCCGACGAGGGCGTCGGTGAGATGGCCCGGTTTGCCGCCGGACAGGTAGATCAGGTCCGCCTCGCCGATCGCCTGGGCGTGGGCGTCGTCGTCGGCATCGAAGCGATCGCGGACGAGGACCGGCTCGACCTCGGCCCCCAGCGCGCTGAAATGCTCCACGCCCATCGCCGCCCAGCGCCGGAAGACGTCCTCGCCATCTGGCCACGAAGCGGTCGGCAGGATCGCCACTCGCGGCCGTCGCCGACCGGTCCCCGCGAGCAGGGTGGCGTCGATCTCGTTCATCGCGGGCAGGAACTCCCCGGAACCGACGAGGGCGATGGGTCCGGGTCCTGGCATCGTCGTGAGCATATCCGTGCCTGTGCGACACTGCCCGCCACATGACCCGCGACCAACGGTGGACCCTCCTGGCGGCGATCGTCGCGTCGGGGATCGTCTTCCTCGACAGCACCATCGTGAACCTGGCGCTGAAGAAGATCGGCCAGGAGCTCCCAACCACGACGTCGCTCGGCGTGCTCGAGGCCCAGGCCTACGTCGGGAGCGGCTATCTCGCCGTCCTGGCCGCCCTCCTGATCGTCGCGGGCGCCCTCGCCGACCGCTACGGACGACGGCGCATCTTCGTCATCGGGCTCGCCTCATTCGGGACGATCTCGGTGCTGTGCGGGCTCGCCCCGACCCTCGAGATCCTGATCGTCGCGCGGTTGCTTCAGGGAGCGGCCGGGGCGCTCCTCGTGCCTGGATCGCTGGCGATCATCACAGCAGCCTTCGACGGCGCGGCTCGCGCCCGCGCGTTCGGGCTGTGGGCTGCGTCGACGTCGGCCCTGACCCTGCTCGGGCCGATCCTCGGCGGACTCCTCGTCGACAACGTGTCGTGGCGGGTCGCGTTCCTGATCAACGTCCCGCTCGTGGCAATCGCGATGTGGTCGGCCATCCGCCATGTCGCCGAGTCGCGCGACCCGGACAGCACCGGCCATTTCGACTGGCTCGGGTCGGCTGTCGGGGCGGTGGCCGTCGGTGGGCTCGCCTTCGGCGCGATCCGCGGCCAGGAGTCGCAGTGGGTCGACAACCGGGCGTGGATCGCGCTCGGGATCGGCGCGATCTGCCTGGTCCTGTTCCCGATCCTCATGGCGATCCGGCCGCGGCCGCTGGTGCCCCTGTCGTTGTTCCGCAACCGCGAATTCGCCACGATCAATCTCGCGACGTTCCTGATCTACGGCGCCCTGTACGTGTCGTTCACCTACACCGCCCTGCTCTACCAGGGGACGCTCGGCTACACCGCCACCGGTGCCGCGATCATCGGCCTCCCGGCGGGCATCCTGCTGGCCACGCTGTCTGCGCGGGTCGGCGGGTTGACGGCGCGGTTCGGGTCGCGGATCTTCCTCGTCGTCGGGCCGCTCATCGTCGCTGCCGGCCAGCTCTGGCTCGCCCGGATCCCGGCGAGCTCGGACCCGTGGCTGGCCGACCTGAGTCATCCGGCAACCCTGATCCCGCCGATCGACGCCCTGGTCGACGTCCTGCCGTCGGCGATCGCCTTCGGCGTCGGGATGGCGATGGTCGTCGCACCCCTCACGAGCACGTTGATGGGTGCGATCCCGGCGCGCAATACGGGTCTCGGATCGGCGATCAACAACGCCCTGTCTCGGGTTGGGCAGCCGCTGCTCGGGGCGGTCATCTTCGTGGCGATCACCGCCTCGTTCTACACGGCGCTGGCGGCAAGTGTCCCGGGCCTTGATCCGGCCGACCCGGCGATCCGCAGCGCGATCGTCCCGCTCAACCCGCCGAAGGCAGGCACGCCCGGGGCGCAGGTGGTGGCGGCGAAGGTCGCGTCGGTCGATGCCTTCCACCTTTCCGCGCTCGTCTCGGCCGGCCTCATGATCGCGGGATCGGCGACGTCGTACGTCGGCTTGCGGCCGGCGACCGGACGGGTGGGCGGGACGTCCGGCGCGGCGGCGTCCGACCGCCCGAGCGCCGACTCGATCGCGGCCGGTCCGGGCTGAGCGCGGGCTGCCACGTCTCGACCGGGCGTCCGGACCAGCGGGGGTCGGGTTGGCGGGCTGGAAACGACGAACCGGGCGGTGACCCCGCCCGGTTCGAGGATGAGACGGGCGAAGCGCCCGGTCAGGCCGGCGGGGGCTCGTCCGCCTGGTCGATCGGCGGAGCCGTCGGCGCCGCAGCAGGTGGTGCCGCGACGGGCGGTGCCGCGACGGGCGGCGGCGCAGCGGGCGTCGAGGCGGGCGGTGTCGTGGTGGTCGTCGAGCCGAAGTTCGGCATGGGCGGCTTGACGACCTGGTACTCCTGCCAGGCACCCCAGGCCATGACGGCGGCTCCGGCGACCTCGAGCAGAATCGCGAGGATCGCGGTCGCCCCGAAGAAGCTGAGCACCCCAATGACGCGGAGCAGATCGAGCAGGACCAGGAGGGCCACGATCCCGCTGATGCCGAGGATCAGCAGAGGGGCGGGCGCCGGCCAGGTCACGTTCATGTTCGGCGCGTACTTGACGTACAGGATCCCGAGCACGGCAATCGCACCGATGAGGGCGACCGATCCTGCGCCAACGCCATAGCTCGTGAGGCTCACGATGAAGCCGAGGATGATCAGCCCCGCACCGATCGCCGAAAGTCGCTCTCGTGGATTGAGCTTGTTCCAGACGTCCTGGAGTTGTGCCACTGTCACCCTCCGTTGTGTTCCGTCGCGGGTCGGCGGACTGCGTCCCCGTGTACTAGGGTAGCGATGCGGAGCCGCGGAATCTAGGCCTGACGATTCGTTCATCCCATACTGCCTCGATGACGCCGCCACGCGACTGGGATGCAGAGACCTACGACCGGGTCGCCGATCCCCAGACTCGGTGGGGCGGCGCCGTCCTCGATCGACTGCCGCTGGGCGGCGACGAGACCGTCCTTGACGCCGGGTGCGGGAGCGGCCGCGTGACCGAGCTCCTCGCCGAGCGGCTCCCGCGCGGACGGGTCGTGGCGCTCGATGGGTCGCCCGCGATGGTCGATCAGGCCCGCCGCCGCCTCGACCGGTTCGGCGATCGGGTCGACTACTTCGTCGCGGACC
This sequence comes from Candidatus Limnocylindrales bacterium, assembly GCA_038245515.1. Classification (GTDB taxonomy): domain Bacteria; phylum Chloroflexota; class Limnocylindria; order Limnocylindrales; family CSP1-4; genus CF-46. Next base: position 38,144 of record JBBRSJ010000014.1, read on the forward strand.
TCGCCCGCCCGTTCGACCTGCCCGATGGCGTCGTTGCCGACGCGATCCTGTCGACCGCGACGCTCCACTGGATCCTCGATCACGACGCGCTGTTCGACAACCTTGCGGCCGTCATCCGACCGGGCGGACGGCTGGTGGCGCAGTGTGGCGGCGCCGGCAACATCGCATCCATCATGGCCATCCTCGCGACCACCGGCGACGGCTGGCTTGGCGACAAGCAGTTCGCGACGCCCCAGGCGACGGCGGGCCGGCTCGCGACGGCCGGCTTCACCGACATCGAGACGTGGCTCCAGCCGGAGCCGACGCGCTTCGAGCCCGGCGAGCCAGTTGAGAGCTTCCTTCGGACGGTCATCCTGGGCGGACATCTCGCCCGCCTTCCGGCGGAGGAGCGCGACGCGTTCGTCCACGAGGTCGCCCGCCAGATGCCCGAGCCGGTGATCGACTACGTCCGCCTCAACATCCTCGCGACCCGAGCCTGACGGGCGCCCCGCGCCCTGTGCGCCGGACGCAGGAAACACAGAAGAGGGGTGCCGTCAGCCGTGGGCAATGCGTCCGAAACACGAATCGGCCGAGGAACGGGTCACTTCGGGGTCTGCAGGCGCGCCCGGCCCTCGCTTGACGCGCCTGATGCATCACGGAGCGCCGGGTCGGCGTCAGCGTTCGACGCGGAATGCCTCGCCGTGGCCGGGGATGACGATGTCGGCGACCTCGAGGACCCGCGCCCGCTGCGTCTCGAGGATCGCCTGGTCCGGCGCGAGCGGGTCGATGACGGGCGTGCGGTCCTAGCGCCACCAGAGATGCGTCAGGGCGTAGACGCCGTCATCGGCCCGGACGATCAGGGACGCGTCCTCCTCAGTGTGGCCCGGCGTGAGCCAGAGGGTTGCGTGCTCGGTCATCTGCCAGCCGTCGCCGTCGTGGTCGAGCCACAGGTCGTCCCTGTACCGCGCCCAGAAGTCGATCACCTCCGCGTTCGGGAACAGCGCGACGTTCATCGTGTGGTCGGGGTGGTGATGGCTCAGGAACACGTGTGTCACGTCGCCCGGGTCGATGTCACGCGCCGCGAGCGGATCGAGGATCCGGGCGTGGGACGCGACCATGCCAGGGTCGGCGACGATGATCGCGTCGCCGTCGCGGATGAGGCTGATGCTGCTCCCGACGCGGCTGTCGTCGCGGATGTAGCCAGCATGGATGAGCTCGACGGTCGTCACCAGCGGAGCATAGGCGGCGCCGGGGAGCGAACGCGCGGGTACGCGGCCTCGTCTCGCGGACCGGACCACGGGGCCCCGCCGGAGCGGAGCCCGTCATGCTCGTCCCCATGACGCACTCCGGAGGTCCCGCCGACCTCGTCCTGACCGGCGGCCACGTTCACACGGTCGATCCACGGCGGCCGCGGGCCGAGGCCGTTGCCGTCCGCGATGAGCGGATCGTGGCACTCGGCACGGCGGCCGATGTCGCCGACCTCGTGGGTCCCAGGACCCGCGTCGTCGACCTTGCCGGGCGCCTCCTCCTGCCCGGTTTCCAGGATGCCCACATCCATCCGATCTTCGGTGGCGTCGACCGCCTTCAGTGTGATGTCCGCGACGCCCGTGGCCGCGAGGCCGTCCTCGCCACGATCCGGACCTACGTCGCCGCCCATCGGGCTGACGACTGGGTCATCGGCAGCGGCTGGTCGATGGCGGACTTCGAGAACGGGACGCCGCGACGGGAGGACCTCGACGCCATCGTCGCGGACCGGCCGGCCTTCTTCCCGAACCGCGATGGCCACTCGGCCTGGGTCAACACCCGGGCTCTCGAGCTCGCGGGGATCGATCGGAATACGCGCGACCCCGACGACGGCCGGATCGAGCGCGATCCGGACGGGACGGCGAGCGGATCGCTCCACGAGGGCGCATTCCGGCTCGTCGAACGGCTGATTCCGCCGCCCACCGCCGAGCTGATGGCCGACGGGCTGCGCCTCGGCCAGGCGTATCTCCACTCGCTGGGCATCACCGCCTGGCAGGACGCGATCGTCCGGCCCGAGGACCAGGCCGTCTATCGGGCCGCGGCGGAGGCCGGCTGGCTGACCGCCCGCGTCGAGGCGGCGCTGTGGTGGGAGCGCGACCGCGGCGACGACCAGGTCGACGAGCTGATCGAGCGATCGCGCGGTGGCGCCGTCGGAACGTTCCGGGCGAACAGCGTGAAGCTGATGCAGGACGGCGTCCTCGAGACCTTTACCGGCGCGATGATCGACCCGTACCTCGGCGCCGACGGCCGGCCGACCGACAACCGCGGGATCAGCTTCATCGATCCCGAGCGACTGCCCGGCTGGGTGACGCGGCTCGACGGGGCCGGGCTCCAGCCCCACTTCCACGCGATCGGCGACCGGGCCGTCCGCGAGTGCCTGGACGCCGTCGCAGCCGCCCGGTCGGTCAACGGCCACACCGACACCCGGCCTCACATCGCCCACATCCAGGTGATCCACCCCGACGACCTGCCGCGGTTCGCCGCTCTCGACGTCGTCGCCAACGCGCAGCCGCTGTGGGCCGTCGAGGAAGCCCAGATGACGGTGCTGACGATGCCGTTCCTGGGACCCGAGCGCACTGCCTGGCAGTACCCGTTCAAGTCGCTCCTCCGGTCGGGCGCGCGCCTCGCCATGGGCTCGGACTGGAGCGTGTCGACGCCCGATCCCCTCGAGGAGATGGACGTCGCGGTGACTCGTCTCGTCCCGCGCAAGGACCGCGCCGGGACGCCCGGGGCGACGACGAACCCGTTCCTGCCGGCGGAGCGGCTCACCCTCGCGGAGGCGATTGCCGCCTTCACCTCGGGCTCCGCATTCGTTAACCACCTCGACGCGGACACCGGCACGATCGAGGTCGGCAAGCTCGCCGACCTGACGGTCATCGACCGCGACCTGTTCGCGCCGGACGCCGGCCCGATCAGCGACGGGCGGGTGCTCGGAACATTCGTCGGCGGCGTGGTCGTGTTCGAGGACCCGCAGCTCGGCTAGGTCGACGTTCGATGCGGCGCCGCTGGGCGGGCGCCACGGCAACGCGGCGAGGCGGCGTGCCCGGCCTCGGCCGGATGACGTAGGTCAATTCACGTCGCGCGACGGTGGGTCGCGCATTCGGGCTGATCCACTATCTCGTTGTGATCCCGAACCCAGCGATCGGAAAGGAGAGATCAGACGTGTTCCCAATGAACCACCTCTACGTCGCGGCTCACCTCGACGAGATGCGCAAGCAGGCAGCCAGCGAGCGCTTCGCGAAGAGCCAGTCCGCCAGCCACAAGCCGGACCTCGGCGCGGCCGCCCGCAGCGTCCGGTCCTTCTTCGGCGGTCCGGCCGAGCGGCCGATGACGCTTCCGACCCTCACCAACTACCCGTACCGGGGCTGACCTCCACAGCCTCCTCGCTCCCTCCTCCACGCGAACGCGTCCGTCCTCCGACGGGCGCGTTCGTCGTCGTGTCGGGCTATTCGGACGCACCCGTCAGGCGCGACCCTCGAGGTCGCTCGGCGTGTCGATGTCGCGGAGCGTCGCGCTCTCGGGATCGAGCGGGCGCCAGGCGCCCTCCTCGATCATCCGGGTCGGCAGCCGCTCAAACAGGCCACGCAGGCTGCGCTCGCCGTCGGCGACCAGGCGGGCGGCGCTGCTCGACGCGACCCCGGTCCGCACCGCGACCGGGAGCGGCTCGAGCCGGCCGCGCGACTCCAGGGCGATCGCCGCGATGCCGTCGTCGGCATGGACCAGCGTCCGGATCAGCAGCTCGAGGACCGTCGCGCGCAGGTCGGGCATGTCGCCGGCGACGACGATCGCAAGCGGTTCGGCAACGGCTTCGAGGCCGGCGACGAGGCCGACGAGCGGGCCGCCGTCGGCCTCATGATCGTGGACGGTCCGGATCGCGACGCCGCCGGAAGGCACCGCGCGCCGATCGCCGAGCGCGACGACGACGACGACGTCGGTCGCAACCGCGGCGACGCCCCGGATCGCGCGCTCGAGGAGCGGCGAGCCGTCGACGGAGGCCCGCAGCTTGTCCCTGCCGAACCGGGTCGAGCCGCCACCGGCGAGCACGATGCCACTGACTGCGGCGCGATCTCGGTCGGTCACCGCGGCGAGACGGGCTCAGCCACCGTCGACGCCCGTGGCCCGGGCACGTGCCCGTCCGGCGTGCGGCGCAGGATCGCCCGGCGGTCGAGGTCCTCGAGGATCGCCATTGCGTACTTGCGGCTGCTCCCGGTCGCGTCGCGCAATGCGGCGGGCGTCAGCGGCGCAGCCGCGGCCATCGCGAGCGCCTGCGCGGCAACCTCGCGCCACGCCGCTGCGGACCAGGCGAGGTCATCGGCGAGCCGGACGATCCGGCCGTCGCGTTCGAGCAGCCGGACGCCCTCCGGCGAGCAGCCGGCATCCCGGGCGGCGGCGGGCAGCGGCGGCGGCGTGGCGCCGGAGAGCAGTGCGACCAGGCGATCCATCGCGGCGATCAGCTCCGGTGGAGGCGTCGGGGCCAGGGCGCCAAGCGGCCGGATCCGGTCGCCATCGCGCACGAGACGCCCGTCCGCGACGAGCGCATCGACCCGGTTGGAGACGAGGCGCCGAGCCGGGTCGACGGCGGCGTCCGCGGCGGCCAACGGCCCGACACGGCGACGGAGCTCGGCCTGGCCGACCCGCGCAAGCTCGCCCGAGCGGATACCCGGCGACGCGTCGACGGCGCCGACGAGCGCCGCATCGACTGCAGCGGCGACGTCCGGCGCGACATTCGGTGGCGACCCGTCGAGGGCGCCGTGGAGCTGGACCCGGGCGTCTAGCCAACCAACGGACGAGGGCGCCGCCGCCGCCAGTGCCCCAAGCCGTTCCGAGGTGATCCGGCGGCGGGCCACGCCGTGGGCCGGACGCGGGTCGAGGATCCGCCCACCGGCCAGCGTCTCGACCGGCGAGGGACGCCGGAGGACGAATCGATCGCCCGGCGCGGCGGCGATGGGGTGGGCCAGCCGGAGGATCGCCGACGTCTCGCCAGAGCCGAGATCCTGGCTGTCGCGCCCGGCCCGGCCGACGGCCGCCGCGACGCGCGCAGTCCCGAGATGGAGGACCGTCGGGGTTCGATCCGGTGGCAGCGACGAGACCACGTCGTGGCGCTGTCCGAGGTCGGCGGGCGGCCGCAGTGCGACGAGGACGCGGTCGGTCGTCACGATCGCGGGATCGTCGGTGAGGACGGCGCCGCGCTCGAGACCGGCGACGAGTTCGCCGCCGAGGTTGAGCGCGACCCGGCCCGGGACGCCCCGCTCCATCGTTGCGCCGTGGACCTGGACCTCGCGGATGCGGACGTCAGCGGCGTCCTTGCCCGCCGGCACGACGCGCAGCCGGTCGCCGCGCGCGATTGGCCGTCCGCGAAGCGTCCCGGTGACGACGGTGCCGCGGCCGCGGATCGAGAAGACGCGGTCGATCGCGAAGCGGGTCGTCACCCCGTTGGAGGCGGCGTCCGCAGCGCGAGCAATCTGGATGCGGTCCCGGAGGGCGGCGAGCGCCGCGCGCACCCCGGCGAGCCCCGCGCCAGTCGTCGCCGAGGCCGCAATGACGTCGATGTCGCGGAGCGCCGTCTTCCCGAGCAATGCACGGACCTCCGCCATCACCACGGCCACACGCTCCGCCGGGACCGCGTCGGCCTTGGTCACGACCGCCAGGCCATCGCGAATCGCGAGCGCGTCGAGGAGCTCGAGGTGCTCTCGCGTCTGCGCCCGCGGCCCGTCATCGGCGGCGACAACGAGCAGCGCCGCGTCGATCTCGCCCGCGCCGACGAGCATGTTGCCGACGAGCCGGTCGTGCCCCGGGACGTCGACGAAATCGATCTCGGGCCCGCCGTCCGGGGCGCCGTGCGCGTACCCGACGTCGATCGTCATCCCACGCTCGCGCTCCTCGGGCAGCCGATCGGCGTCGATGCCGGTGAGCGCTCGCAGGAGCGTCGTCTTGCCGTGATCGATGTGGCCCGCGGTGCCGACGACGACGGTCATTGGCGAGCCGGGGCGAGGCCCCCGATCCGGCGCACGATCGTGCCGTCGTCGAACGGCGCGACGGTCCGCAGGTCGAAGACGATCGTTTCGTCGACGATGCGGGCCAGGATCCGGTCGGGGCCCGCTCGCAAGGCGGCGGCGGCCCGCGTCGCCGACGCGACGGGCACCGACACGCCGACCGACGGCAGGACCTGGCCCGGAAGCGAGCCGCCGCCGACGGGCGACTCGAGCGCGATTGCCGTCAGGTCGGTGCGGCCGGCAACGGCCATGACCTGGCTGAGGATCCACTCCGCCCGAACTCGGAGCGACTCGACCGGAAGGGCGATCATCCGCCAGACCGGGATGGTATCGGCGGCCCGACCGGAGCGGTAGATCGCGAGCGTGGCGGCGACACCGGCGAGGATCGCCTTGTCGGGACGGACCGCCCGTGCCAGTGGGTCGCGCCGAAGCTTCTCGACCAGATCCGCGCGACCGACGATCAGCCCGGCCTGCGGCCCGCCGATCAGCTTGTCGCCGCTGAACAGGACGAGATCCGCGCCGAGGGCGAGCCGCTCGGCCGGCGTGGGCTCGTGGGCGAGGCCGAACATTGTCGTGTCGAGCAGGGCCCCGGATCCGAGGTCGTCGATCACGATCGCGCCGTGGCGATGGGCGATGCCCGCGACCTCGGCCAGGTCGGCGCTCTCAGTGAAGCCGCTGATCGCGAAGTTCGACGGATGGATCCGGAGGACGAGGCGGGTCTTGCCCGCCGCGAGCGGCGGCTCGAAGTCCGCAGCCCGGGTCCGGTTCGTCGTGCCGACCTCGATCAGACGGACGCCGGCCCGGCCGAGGACATCGGGGATCCGGACGCCGCCGCCGATCTCGACGAGCTCGCCGCGCGAGACGACCGCAGAACCGCCGCGCCCCGCGAGTCCGACCGCCAGCGCGAGGGCGGCGGCGTTGTTCGACACCACCATCGCGTCCTCGGCGCCGGTCAAGGCCACCAAGTGGTCCTCGGCGGCGCGATAGCGCGGTCCCCGGCGGCCGGTCGCCTCGTCGAGCTCCAGATAGCCGTAGGAGCGGGCGGCGGCCATTGCGGCGACGCGTGCCGCGCGCGGCCACGGCGCGCGGCCGAGGTTCGTGTGGAGGATCACGCCGGTCGCGTTGATGACGTGCGGCGGGATCGTGAGGAGAGGATCGTCGAGGTCGTCGAGGCGGTCCTCGACTGCCTCGGCCAGGTCGCCCTCGGGCGTCGGCGGCGCCCCGGCGGCCAGGCGGCGTCGTTCCTCGGCGACGACCGCGCGGGCGAGGCGGGTGAGGGCGTCGCGTTCCGAGACCTCGATGCCGTTCGCCTCGAGGATCGAGAGCAGGCGGTCGACGCTCGGCGGTCGCGCGGCCGGAGCCTCAGTCACGATCGGGCACCCTCTCGTCGTCCTCCTGGGCCGCGATGGCGGGAGCGCATGGGAGTCGAACCCACCACGCCACGCCAAGCGCAGCGTCACCGGTTTTGAAGACCGGGGGACCCACCGGGACCCAACCACTCCCCCGCCAGCGATGGTAGCGCGGCGGCCGCGACGGACCGATGAGTTTCCCGGCGGAGCGACGTCTGAACGGTTGGCGCCGACGGAGACTCAATTCACGAGGCTTCGCCGGCGCCTCCGTCCGTCCGCCCTATCATCGGCCGGTGACCACGCTCGACGCCCCGACCCTCCCGCCGATCCGCCTGACCGAGCTGACCGACTGCGGCGGCTGCGCGGCAAAGCTCGGGGCGGACCTGCTCGCGGATGCGCTGAGCGGGCTCGGGGCGGGATCCGCGGAGCCCGAGCCGGCCAAGCTGATCGTCGGGCTGGAGCATGCCGACGACGCCGCCGCGTACCGCATCAGCGACGACCTCGCGATCATCGGCACGCTCGACTTCTTCCCGCCGCTCGTCGACGATGCCCGGACGTTCGGCGAGATCGCGGCCGCGAACGCGCTGAGCGACGTGTTCGCGATGGGTGGCCGCGTCCTCTTTGCCCTGTCAATCGCGGCGTTCCCCGAGGAACTGCCGCGGGACACGCTGGCGGCCGTGTTCGACGGTGCCGCGGCCAAGGTCCGCGAAGCGGGTGGCACGCTCGCCGGCGGCCACACGATCCGCGATCCGGAGCCCAAGTACGGGCTCGCGGTGATCGGCGCCGCCCACCCGGACCGCCTGTTGCGCAAGGGCGGCGCCCGGCCCGGCGACGTGCTCGTGCTCACCAAGCGCCTCGGCACCGGCCTGCTCGTCAGCGGGCACCGTCAGGGCAAGGCCGACGCGACCGATCTCGCGGCGGCCATCGACCAGATGCGACGCCTCAACCGGGCAGCGTCGGAGGTCTTCGTCGCCCACGCGATCGCCGGCGCCACGGACGTCACCGGGTTCGGCCTCCTCGGTCACGCCCTCGAGATGGCGCGCGCCTCGGGCACCCGCTTCGTGCTCATCGCTTCAGACCTGCCCGCCCTCGGGGGCGCGCTCGACCTGGCCGCCGCCGGCGTCGAGACCGGAGGGGCGGCCTCCAATCGGCGCTTCGTTCTGCCGGCTCTGGATGTCGCGGAGGGTGTGCCGGCGGAGCTCGTCTCGCTGGGCCATGACCCGCAGACCTCGGGCGGGCTGCTTGCCGCCGTGACGCCGGCGGCCCTCGACGCCGTCCGGGCAGGGCTGATCGACGCCGAGGTCGAGCACTGGATCGTCGGACGGGTCGAAACGGTCGATCCGGAGGGGGCGCCCGGCGTCCGTCTGGCGTGATCGTTGCCGTGATTCCGGCCCACGACGAGGCGCCGCGGATCGCGGCGGTCGTTGCGGGGGCGCGGGTCCACCTGCCGGTTGTCGTCGTCGACGACGGCTCGAGCGATACGACGGCCGCCACAGCGCGTGAGGCCGGAGCCACGGTCGTCGAGCAGCGCCCGAACCAGGGCAAAGGCGCCGCGCTCCGAGCCGGCTTCCGGCGCGCGCTCGACGACGGCGCGGAGGCGATCCTCGCCCTGGATGCGGACGGCCAGCACGATCCGGCGGAGATCCCGCGGTTTCTCGCCGCCCGCCTCGCCGACCCGAACGTCGATCTCGTCATCGGAGCGCGCAACTTCCGCTCGATGCCGCCGTCCCGGCGGCTGTCGAACGTGCTCGGCGGACGAGCATTCTCGTGGGCCGTCGGGCGCGAGATCCCCGACAACCAATCGGGCTACCGGCTCGTGTCGAGGCGTCTCGCGGAAGCGACCCTTGGCAGCACGGAGACCGGCTTCGCGTTCGAGGTCGAGCAGATCACGACCTGTATCCGACTGGGCGGCTCGATCGCCTGGGTCCCGATCCGGACGATCTACGCCGGCGCGCCATCGCACATCCGCCCGATCGCCCACCTCCGCGAGTTCGTCCGGATCGTCCGGACCGCCCGCCGCGACGTCCGCCGCCGACTCGGCTGACGGCCGTCACGGCCGACCGCTCGCTGGCGGCCCGGCGAGCGTCACGACTTCGATCACGACCCGGTTCGCGTAGCCGCCGACCACGTAGACCAGGACCAGGACGAGGGCAGCGACGCTCAGCGTGATCGCCAGTCCGGCGACTCTCGCTTCGTGGACGCGCGATCGATCGCGCTGAACGGGCATCGCGGGAGCCTAGCAGCGGTGGGGAGGCGCTTGCGCGGTGCAGCGACCGACGGGGCCTACCGATGCCGCCCACCGTCGTCCTCCACGATCGTTCCGCCGGCCCCTGCGCAGCGATAGACTCCCAAGGTCAAGCGTTCGCAGGAGGCACTCGTGCCGAAGAACTACGTTCGACTGACCCAGCCACTCGTCCGCGACTCGAAGGACGCGCCGTTGCGCCCGGCGAGCTGGGACGAGGCCCTCACCCGGGTCGTCGCGGGCTTCCAGGCGGCGAAGGCCGCTCACGGACCGACGACGTTCGGGGTCTTCTCGTGCTCGAAGGCGACCAACGAGGTCAACTTCGCCGCTCAGAAGTTCAGCCGGGCCGTGCTGGGCAGCAACAACATCGACAGCTGCAACCGGACCTGACACGCCCCGAGCGTCGCCGGTCTGGCGACCGTGTTCGGTGCCGGTGGCGGCACAAGTTCATACCGTGAGGCCGAAGAGACGGACCTGATCGTCCTGTGGGGCAGCAATGCCCGCGAGACGCACCCGATCTTCTTCCACCACCTCCTCCGTGGCGTCCGCAACGGCGCCCGGCTGTACGCGGTCGACCCGCGTCGGACGAGCAGCGCCGAGTGGGCCGACGTGTGGCTCGGGCTCGACGTCGGCTCGGACATCGCCCTCGCCAACGCCGTCGGCCGCGAGATCATCGCCGCCGGCCTCGAGGACAAGGCCTTCATCGACCGCGCGACGAGCGACTTCGAGGCGTACAAGGCCAAGGTCGAGAGCTACACCCTCGAGTACGCCGAGCGCGAGACGGGCGTCCCGGCCGACGCGATCCGCGAGCTCGCCCATGCGTTCGCGACGGCCGACAAGGCGATGATCTGCTGGACCCTCGGGATCACCGAGCACCACAACGCGGTCGACAACGTCCTCGCCCTGATCGATCTCGTGCTCCTGACCGGGCATGTCGGGCGCTGGGGCAGCGGCGTCAACCCGCTCCGCGGCCAGAACAACGTCCAGGGCGGCGGCGACATGGGCGCCCTCCCGGACCGGCTGCCGGGCTTCCAGCACGTCGAGAACGACGAGCTCCGGGCGAAGTTCGACGCCCTCTGGGGCGTCACCGTCCCGCCGAAGCGCGGCTGGCACCTGTCGGGCATGTTCGACGCGATGGAGCGAGGCGAGCTCCAGGCCCTCTACGTGATCGGCGAGAATCCGGTCCAGTCCGAGGCCGACCAGAAGCGCGCCAGGCATCTTCTCTCGACCCGCGACTTCATGGTCGTCCAGGACATCTTCCTGACTGCGACCGCGGAGCTCGCCGACGTCGTCCTTCCGGCCGCCGCCTCGTGGGCCGAGAGCGAGGGCACCGTCACCAACTCCGAGCGACGCGTCCAGCGGGTCCGCAAGGCGCTCGAGCCACCGGGCGAGGCCCGCGACGACCTGTGGATCGTCGAGGAGATCGCGCGCCGGATGGGCGCCGACTGGGGCTGGAAGACCGCAGAGGACGCCTGGAACGAGGTCCGGGCGTTGTCGCCGGTCCATGCCGGGATGTCCTACCAGCGGCTCGAGGAGCTCGGTGGGCTCCAGTGGCCGTGCTACGACGAGAACCACCCCGGCGAGCTGTTCTTGCACAGCCGGCTGTGGGAGGACCCGGTACCGGGCAACCGGGTGCCATTCGTCGCGGTCGACCACGATCCGCCGGTCGACAAGCTGTCCGACGACTTCCCGATCCGGCTCACCACGGGGCGCCGGCTCGACTCGTACAACACCGGTGTCCAGACCGGCGGCTACACCTCGCCATTGCGGCGCGGCGAGTCGCTCGACATGTCGCCGGAGGACGTCGCGGCATACGGGCTGGCCGAGGGCGAGCGGGTCCGCGTCGTGTCGCGCCGGGGCCAGGTCGAGGTTCCGATCCGTCTCGACGAATCGCTTCGGCCGGGGCTGACGTTCATGACCCTCCACTTCCAGGACGACGTGGCGACGAACCTGCTGACGATCGACGCGACCGACCCCAAGTCCGGAACGGCCGAGTTCAAAGCGACCGCGATCCGGATCGAGAAGCTCGTGGCCCCCGTCTCCGCCTGACCGCGAATGCGCGTGACGATGCCTCCCGGCTCCTCCCGGGCCCTCCCTCCCGGCCCCGAAATTGACAATCGAATCTCACCCGGGCGGTAGGCGAGAACGTTCTGTCCAGCGACCGCGTGGGATTCGCATGACAAGTACTCGATCGGTTTCCACGCTCAGCGGGGACGGAGTCGGCGCGGACGCGCTGTCTTGCGACCGTCTGGGATCCGTTTGACAAGAATCACGTCGGCCCCGGGGTGAGCGCCCCTGCAGACCGCGTTGAAACGGAGCGAGTCGCGCGGACCTCGGTCTGGGAACGCGTCGCGACAGGGCCAAGCGGAGCGCCGTTAGACTGCGTCGATGACCCTCCCCGCCCGGATCAGCATCGTGACGATCGGAGTGGCCGATGTCGCCGGCTCGGTCCGGTTCTACGAAGCCCTCGGCTGGGAACGCTGCAGCTCCTCGATGGACGCGATCGCCTGGTTCCGGACCGCCGGCAGCTACCTCGGGGTCTTCGGTTGGCACGATCTGGCCGAGGACGCCAACGTCGTCGAGCCGACCCGCGGTTCGTTCGGCGGGATCACGCTGGCGATCAATGTCGAGATGCCGAGGCCGTCGATGCCGCGCTGGATGAGGCCGTTGCGGCAGGTGGCACCATCCTCAAGCCGGGAACAGAGCTCCCGTTCGGCTATGGCGGCTACTTCGCCGACCCGGACGGCCATCCCTGGGAGGTCTGCCACAACCCGGGCTTTCCGATCGGCCCGGACGGCCGAATCACGGTCGACTGATGGCGGACCTCGGGCATCGCACGTCGCGCGTGGTCGACCAGGGGCCCGGCATCGTCCACGATCGGCTGCTCCAGCTCGCAGCACGCCTGAAGACCGAGCTGCCGCCGATCGAGCCCGGAACACAGGCGGCGACCGTCCTCGGGGTCAGCGGCCCGATCGAGGTCGAGATCGTCGATCGCGGGCCGAGTCGGATCGAGCTCCGGACGACCGAGGGCCGGATCCGCGGCGAGGGGGCCGTCGTCCTGGCGCCGGTCGACGACGGCGCCCGGACGAACCTGGCGATGGCCCTCGACATCAGGCCCCAGGGGTTCGCCGCGAACATGATGCTCGGCGTCGCACTCAAGACAATGCCGAACATCGAGCGCCAGGTGATCGACGGGCTCGAGACGGCGCTCGACGACCTCGCCCGCGAGCTTGCGAAGCCGGACGATCAGTGGGACCCGGCCGCCTGGAACCCGCCGGGGCTGCCAACCCGCGGCTGAGACTTTCCGCCGCCCCACCGCGGGTGCATCATGCGGCCACAGGTCAGACATCTGGAGCGGGTGGGAGGCTGGACATGCCCGGCGCGGAACGGACGATCGTGATCGATCGCAGCCTCGACGAGGTCTTCGCTTTCTTCGCGACGCCCGGCAACGACCCTCGCTGGCGACCGCACGTCAAGGAGATCCGGGCGGAGGGACCGGCCGGCGCGGGTGCCCGCGTCCATCAGGTCGTCGACGGGCCGGGCGGCCGCGGGATCGCCGCCGACATCGAGATCACCGCGTACAACCCGCCGTCGCGCTACGCGTTCAAGGTCGTCGCCGGTCCCGCCCGTCCGGTCGGCGAGTTCCGGTTCGAGCCGTCCGGTGCGGGGACGAGCGTCCACTTTTCGCTCCGCGCGGACCTTGGCGGGCTGAAGGGACTGATCATGTCGCGCCCCGTCCAGTCCTCGATGAATGGCGAGATGGCGGCGCTCGACACGGCCAAGCGCCTGATCGAAAGCAGCTGAGGCCGGCCCATCGCCCACGTCGAGAGGCGCAGACGCCGGCTTGATCGTGGCCGCGGCTGTCGCCACCACGTCGTCGTCTCGAGCACCGTAAACGACCGCGGGACTCGATCGAGCTGCCCGGGACCCGGTCCGTTCCGAGCGGCCGCGCGGCGCGGCTCGATCACGCCCAGCCGGCTGCACGCGAGCCGTTCCGACTCGACAAACCAAGGCACCATGCCGGCAGACTCGGCTTCGACAACGACGAGCCTCGTCAGGGCCGACGAGTCGACGTGCGCCCAAACGTGATTCTCGACCCGCCATCCTGTCACCCTCAGGTTCCACGGTCGCGAGGGGCGATCGACCATTGAAGGAGTCCCGATGGGCCACTACCTGATCAAGGCGTCGTACACCCAGGCAGGCATCCAGGGAGTCCTGAAGGATGGCGGCAGCGGTCGCCGGGCAGCGATCGACGCCCTCGTCGCGAGCGCCGGCGGGACGATCGAATCCTGTTACTGGGCTCTCGGTGAGGACGACATCTTCATCACGGTCGAGTTGCCGGACAATGCCGCGGCCGCCTCGATCGCGGCCACGGTCGGAGCGACCGGCGCCGCATCGATCACGACCACCGTGCTCCTGACTGCGGCCGAGGTCGACGCCGCGGTCGCGAAGCATCCGTCGTATCGCGCTCCGGGCGGCTGATCAGACCCAACCTCGATCCGGAGCAAACTGCGCCGCGGGCGCGCGTCACGCGTCCGTGACCGCCGCGGCTACACTCGGCGGGATGGATCTGCACGTCATCGGGCCGCTTGCGAGCGCCGCCGAGCGGGCGGCCGTTGACGCCGTCCTCGGACCGCCCGAGTCGGGCTGGCGCGGCGGCGTCCGCGACAGTGGGCTCGACGGCCATATCGCCCGCGGCGGCCACGACGCTCGTTCCCGGCGCGACCTCCTGATCCCCGCGCTCCATGCCGTCCAGTCCCGGATCGGCTGGATCAGCCAGCCAGCGATCAACGACATCTGCAAGCGGCTGACGATCCCGCCGGCCGAGGCGTGGGGCGTCGCGACGTTCTACGCCTTGTTCGCGACGACGCCGCGCCCGGCGGTGGTCGCCCACGTCTGCGATGACCTTGCGTGTCGCCTCGCTGGCTCCGAGGAGCTCTGCGCCGATCTCGAGCGGACGATCGGCCCCGAGGGTGCGGCGGGCGTCGACGGCGACCGGACGTGGCTGCGCTCGCCGTGCCTCGGGGTCTGCGAACGCGCGCCAGCGGCGATGATCACGAACGCCGGAACGGAGCCGACGACGATCGTCGCCGCGCCGGCGGATGCGGCCGGGATCCTCGCCCGGACGGAGCCGAACGGCGGCTCGACCTCGTATGGCGACCCACCGATCCCCCAGGCCGGCCGGGCCGGCCTGCGCCTCCTTGCCCGGGTCGGCGTCGTCGATCCCGAGTCGCTCGACGACTACCGCGCCAACGGCGGCTTCCGCGCTCTCGAGCGGGCTCGCGCGATCGGCCCGCAGCGGGTGATCGACGAGGTCACCGCGGCCAACCTCGTCGGTCGCGGCGGAGCGGCCTTCCCCACCGGCCGGAAGTGGGCCGCGGTCGCCACCCAGCCCGTGCAGCCGCACTACCTCGTCTGCAATGCCGACGAGTCGGAGCCCGGGACGTTCAAGGACCGCGTCCTCATGGAGGGCGACCCGTTCGCCGTCGTCGAGGCGATGGCGATCGAGGCGTTCGCCGTCGGGGCGCAGAAGGCGTACCTCTACATCCGCGGCGAGTACCCGCTGGCGGAGGCACGAATCACGAACGCGATCGATGCCAGCCACGATGCCGGGCTCCTCGGCGATCTCGACATCGAGCTCCGGCGCGGCGCCGGTGCCTACATCTGCGGCGAGGAGACCGCGCTCTTCGAATCGATCGAGGGCAAGCGCGGCGAGCCGCGCAACAAGCCGCCATTCCCGGTTGAGGTCGGGCTGTTCGGCAAGCCGACGGCGGTCAACAACGTCGAAACGTTGCTCAATGTGCTCCTGATCGTCGCCGAGGAGGGCGGGGCCGAGGCGTACAAGGCGATCGGCACGGACGGCTCGACCGGCCCGAAGCTGTTCTGCGTGTCTGGCAATGTCGCCAAGGCCGGCGTCTACGAGGTCGAGTTCGGCGTCACGCTCGGCGAGCTCCTGGCCCTCGCCGGCGGCATCCCGGACGGTCGCGCGCTGAAGGCGGTCCTGATGGGCGGCGCTGCCGGCGTGTTCGTCGGATCCGAGGCCCTCGACACGCCCCTGACCTTTGAGGCGACGCGCGCGATCGGAGCCACTCTCGGCTCGGGCGTCGTGATGGTCTTCGACGAGAGGGCGGATCTCGTCGGAGCGCTGACCCGGATCGCGCGCTTCTTCCGCGACGAATCGTGCGGCCAGTGCGTCCCGTGCCGGGTGGGGACCGTCCGCCAGGAGGAGCTGATGGCGCGGTTGGCGTCCGGCGCCGCCGCGGCGCACGGCCGGCGGGACGACGAGCTGGCACTCCTAACGGAACTCGGGCGGGTCATGCGCGACGCCTCGATCTGCGGTCTCGGCCAGACGGCCAGCTCGGCGATCGAGAGCGCCATGCGCCGGCCGGACCTGGTGGCGCTGTGAGCGGCGACGGCGTGAGCATGGATCGTGACCCGGCCGGCGTGTCCAACGTGCCGCACGCCGGGGAACCGCCGGCGGCCCAGCCACTCACCGACATCCTGCTCCGTCCGGCCGCCCGGTCCAGCCGGCCGCCGGAGGCACCGCCCGCGCCGGTGCGGGCTCCGGTCGAGCTCACGATCGACGGCGCGCCGGTCAGCGTCCCGGCCGGCTCGACGATCCTCGAGGCCTGCCGAGCGGAGGGCATCGACACGCCGACGCTCTGCTACCTCGAGAACCTGACGCCAGTCAACGTCTGCAGGGTCTGCGTGGTCGAGGTAACTGGGTCGCGCGTGCTCGTCCCGGCCTGCTCGCGCAAGGTCGAGGCGGGGATGGACGTCCAGACCGATTCGGAGCGGGTCCGCCACAGCCGGAAGATGGTGCTCGAGTTCCTCGGCTCGTCGGTCGACCTCTCGACGGCGCCGGCCGCCAATGCCTACATCGAGCGCTACGACGCGAACCCGGCACGCTACGGTCCGCCGACCCCACCGGCGGCCGTCGGCGAGCGCGACGCCCACGAACCGGGCCATCACCACGCTCCGCCGGTGACGGCCGCTCAAACCGTCGCGCAGCCGGTCAAGGTCGACAACGACCTCTACGTCCGGGACTACTCGAAGTGCATCCTCTGCTACAAGTGCGTCGAGGCCTGCGGCGAGGATGCCCAGAACACGTTCGCGATCGCGGTGGCCGGACGGGGCTTCGACGCCCGGATCTCGACCGAGGCCGCGGTTTCCTTGCCCGAGAGCGCCTGCGTCTACTGCGGCAACTGCATCGGCGTCTGTCCGACGGGCGCCCTGATGTTCAAGAGCGAGTTCGACATGCGGGCGGCCGGCACCTGGGACGAGAGCGCCCAGACGGTGACCGAGACGATCTGCCCGTACTGCGGCGTCGGCTGCGCCCTCGAGCTCCACGTCCAGGACAACACGATCGTGACGGTGACCTCGCCGCTCGACTCGTCCGTGACCGACGGCCACCTCTGCGTGAAGGGCCGGTTCGGCTTCGCCTTCGTCCAGAGCCGGGGACCACGCCAGGTTCCCTGACGGCCGGACGATCAGTCGAACGCGAGCAGGTCGCGGAGGTCGATCCGCTCGTCGTGGGCGTAGACGTTGAAGCCGGCGCCGCGGAGGAAGCCGACGAGGGTCACGCCAAGCCGATCGGCCGCTTCGATTGCGAGGTCGGAGGGCGCCGACACGGCACAAAGGACCGGGATGCCCGCGACCGCGGCCTTCTGGACGATCTCGAAGCTGACCCGCCCGCTCACCATCAGGATCCGGTCGTTGAGCGGCAGCGCGCCGGCCATCACCTGCGAGCCGACGAGCTTGTCGAGCGCGTTGTGGCGGCCGACGTCCTCGCGCAGCGCAAGGAGCTCGCCGGTGGGCGTGAACAGGCCCGCGGCGTGGAGCCCGCCCGTCTGGTCGAACGCCCGCTGGGCGGCCCGGAGAAGGTCGGGCAGGGCGAGGATCACCGATCGCTGGACGACCGGGCCGTCGGGGATGGACTCGGATCGGACGGTCACCTCGTCGAGCGAGGCCTTGCCGCAGATCCCGCACGACGCGGTCGCAACGAAATGGCGCTCGGCGACCTTCGAGGCATCGAACGCCTTGGCCAGGTGGACGGTGATTTGGTCGTCCGGCTGGCTCATCGCCGTCGGGTCGCCGACCGTGGCCCGGATCACCTCGGGCCCGGCGATCAGGCCTTCGGTCCGGAGGAACCCGATCGCGAGCTCGTCCTCGTGGCCCGGAGTTCGCATCGTGATGGCGACAGCCACGGGCTCCTGGCCGGGACCGGCGGCGCGGATCTCGAGTGGCTCCTCGCCCACGACCCGGTCCGCGCGGAACTCCAGGGAGTTGCCCCGAACGGCCACGATCCGGGTCGTCGTGACGTGCCGCGTCGGGGGAGCGAGGGGGTCGGGATCCACGCGAGCAGTGTAGGTGGGGCCGACCGCGCGAAGGGCCCTCGGCCCGTCCCCGTCGACTGGCGCGAGGATGCATCATCGGGCGATGACCGACATCTCGATTCTCGACGCGGCCGCCCGCCGATTTCTCGACTCGGCCCGAACGGCGACCCTGGCGACGATCGCGCAGAGCGGCCGGCCGCGCCTCGTCCCGATCTGCTTCGTGGCCGGGCCGGACGCGCCAGACGGGCGACCTCGGCTCTACAGCCCGCTCGACGACAAGCCGAAGGCGTCGGCCGACCCGCGCACCCTCGCCCGCGTCCGCGACCTGCTTGCACGGCCGGCCGCCACGCTCCTCGTCGATCGCTGGTCGGAGGACTGGGACCGGCTCGCCTGGCTGCGCCTGGACGTCCGCGCCCGGCTGCTCGAGCCGGGAGCACCCGACGAGGTCGAACACGCCGCGGCGGTGGCAACGCTCCGCGCGAAGTACCCGCAGTACGCCATGCATCGTCTCGAGGAGCGACCGATCCTCCGATTCACGGTCGAGCGGGTCCTGGCCTGGGGCGATTTCGGCACGACTTGACGAGTGATCGCCGCCACGATCAGTTTGCGCACGAACGAGCGTGACGAGAGGGCGAATCCGGGCGAATGCTGTCGGAACTTGGTCGCGGCAACGCTCATTCGTGAGAAATTGATCGCCCCGGCGATCACGGCCGCCCGGCATGACCGAGCTCAGCGATCGAGGTAGAGCGCCTCGGCGTGCGGGCGCAGGCAATGGGTCGAGCTCATCGCCTGGTGGTAGCCGCCGGCGTTGAGGAGCGCCACGATGTCACCCTCGGCGACCGGCGGCAGGAGGTAGTCCTCGGCGAACACGTCGCCGGCCTCGTTGATGTGGCCGGCGATCGTCACGCGCTCGGTTCGTGGCGCGGCTGCCGCCCGGCACACGACGATCTCCTGGGCGTAGCGGTAGATGAAGTACGAGCAGTTCACGTTCCAGCCGGCATCGAGCCCCACGAATGTGGTCCCGGAACGCTCCTCGACGGTCACGACCTCGGCCAGGAGGATCGCGCTGTCCTTCGCGAGGTAGTCGCCGGGCTCGCAGCCGACGGCAACGTCGAGGTCGCCGACCTGACGCCCGATCGCGGCCACGTAGGCGTCCGGATCGACAGGCCGCTCCTCGGCGCGGGCGGGCACGCCGAGCCCGCCGCCGACATTGACCTCCGCGATCGGATGGCCGTCCGCCAGGAGCCGGCGGGCGACCGCCGCGACACGGGCCAGGGACGCCTCGAATGCCGCGAGCCCGTCCGCCAGCCAGCCCGAGCCGGCGTGGACATGGATCGTGTCGATCGGGAGTCCGTGCCGGGCGGCGGCCGCCACGGCCTCGTCGAGGCGATCGGGATAGATCCCGAACTTGGTCGGCCGATCCCCGCTGTAGGCGAGCTTGTCGTTGTAGCCCGCGCCGGCACCGGGGTTGATCCGCAGGCCGATCGGGCGCGGCGGCAACCCCTTCCCCGCGAGCCGGCGCCCAAGCCGCTCGACCTGGCTGACGGCGTCGAGGTTCAGATGGACGTCGTGGACGAGGATCGCGTCGAGATCGCGGTCGGAGAGGTTCGTGGCGGTGACGCTGATCTCGGGCGCCGTCCAGCCGCGGGCCAGCGCCCGCTCGACCTCACCCGGAGAGCACGCGTCGACGCCGACGAGCGGTCGCAGCACTTCCAGCGCGGCCGGATCGGGATTGGCCTTCAGGGCGAACCGGAGTCGATGCCGCAGGCCAGCCCGCTCGAACGCGGCGAGGAGCCGCTCGACGTTCTCGGCCAGTCGCCGCCGGTCATACGCGAACAGAGGCGTGCCGTGGTCACGCGCGAGCCGTTCCGCGTCCCGGCCGGCGATGACGAGCCTGCCATCGATCGCTTCGAGGCCCGGTCGCGACCACCACGGACTAGCGGGCGCCGGGTCGATGCGGCGGCCTGGGTCAGTGTGGCGGCCAGGGGCGACCGTCATGCAGGAGCGGCCGGCCGGCGAGCCCGGCCGGAGCCGGGATGCCAGTGATCGGGCCCGACCTCGACGGTCGCCCCGATCTCCTCGAGCATTCGCCTCGAGACGACGGCGATTTCCTCGATCGCGGCCTCGAAGGCGGCGCTGTTGCGCTGGGACGGCGTTCGGTAGCCACTGACCTTGCGGACGAACTGGCGGGCGGCCGCCTCGATCTCACCGGTCGTCGCCGGCTCGTCCGGACGGCGAAGAACCTTGATGCTTCGGCACATCAACGGAGGGTACCCGGTCCGCCGAAGGCGAGCGATCGCAGGCCCGAGCTACGGGAGCTTCCAGGCGAGCGGCCCGGTGTAGCAGTGGCCGAGGGCGCGGCACAGTCCGCCGGTGAGGTCCCACGACCGGCCCGAGACGTACGGACCGCGATCGACCACGATGGTCGTGACGATCCGCCCATTCTCGGGGTTGCGGAAGCTGACCCTGGTGCCGCACGGCAGCGTCCGATGAGCGACGCCGATCAGCGTCTCGGTCATCGCGTACCCGCAGGCGGTGCGCTTGCCGTAGAAGCCGGGGCCGTACCAGGACACGTTGGAATCCCAGTGCCACTGCGGGATCGCGATCGACCCGACGGGCGCATCGGGCTGGATCGCGGCCGCGTCGGGGCGACCGGCCGGGGCGGGGCGCTGATCAGGATCCAGCAGGACCGTCGTATCGGTAAGCGCACCATCGGACCGGTACGCAGGGTCTAGATCGGGAATCGTCGCCGCTGTCCCGGCGATCGCTGCCGCGTCCACCCCTCGGAAGAGGTTCGCATCGATCGGTCGTTCAGGGCTGGGGCCCTGGGATCCCACGGATCCGGGGACGGCGGCCGCGGCGAGCAGGGCGATGAGCGCCATGATCGCGACGACTCTGGGGCGTCGCACGTCCGCGGAACCTTACCAGCGGGGTTCCGAACGCGCCCATCACAGGCCGTTGCCGAAAGGTTGCGGGTGTGTGACAGGACGTGCTTCGTGCACGACGCGACGACCCCCGCGCGCCGAGTTGTGCACGAACGGTGCGCCTCCGCACCATGTTGCGGTCACCGCAACGCGACCGGACGGGCTGTCGGAGGCGCTCCCGCGAGACGCGGCGGAAACCTGCGAGACTGGCACGGATGCCGACTCGGACGCTCCCTGTCGACGGCCCGTTCGACCTCCACCGGACCGTCGCGATCCACCTCCGCGGCTCCGGTGACCCGACGATGCGGATCTCGGCGGACGGGCGGATCGTGCGCGCGACGAGGACGCCGGACGGCCCCGCGACGATCGAGCTCGTCGCATCCGGCGGCCGCGTCCAGGCGGAGGCGTGGGGACCGGGCGCCGATCGGGCGCTCGAGGCCCTGCCGGCGCTCATCGGGCTCGACGACGACCGCTCCGGCTTCGAGTCCGCTCGTCACCCGCTGGTGGCCGAGCTCGATCGGCGCCAACGTGGGATCCGGATCGGGCGAACCGGCGCCGTCCTCGAATCGCTCGTTCCCGCGATCCTCGAGCAGAAGGTGACCGGCATCGAGGCCTGGCGCGGCCTCCGCGGCATCGTCCGCCGCTGGGGCGAGCCCGCCCCGGGACCATTCGGCCTATGGCTCCTGCCCGAACCCCGGGTGATCGCGACGATCCCGTACCACGCCCTGCACCCGATCGGAATCGAGCGACGTCGGGCGGACCTCGTTCGTCGCGTGGCGGATCGGGCCGTGCGGTTCGAGGAGGTCGTGGGTCTGCCGCGCGATGCGGCGTATGCGCGCCTCACCGCTCTGCCCGGGGTCGGCCCCTGGACCGCGGCCGAGGTGATGCTGCGCGCCGCGGGCGATCCGGACGCCGTCAGCGTCGGCGATTTCCACCTGCCGCATCTCGTGGCCTTCGCCCTGACCGGTGAGATCCGGGGCAGCGACGCCCGGATGATCGAGCTGCTCGAGCCGTGGCGAGGCCACCGGGCGCGGGTGATCCGGCTGCTGGAAGCGAGCGGCTTCCGCCCGCCCGCGTTCGGACCGCGTCTCACGCCACGCTCGATCGCCGCGATCTGACCGGTCTCGATGACGTCGTCGGGCGGCGGACGACCGGACCCTGGAGGAGCTGGCCGAGGATCGAGCGGCGCTCCCGACCGGTCGGGCCCAGGGCGCGGGCGGCCCCGACCCGGCCTCGATCGGTGGGCCGGGGGGCCGGGGGGCCGCGCCAGGCACCGCGACAAGCGACGCCTCGCCCGCGGCGTCGACCGGTGGCGCGTCGCAGCAGAAGGCGATGTAGTGGATCCCGCTGCCGTCGCCGACCGACGCGCCGCGGCCGACGCCACGACGGCTCGGCCCGACCTGGAACGCAACGTCCTCGCCATCGACGCCGGACAGGACGATCACGAGGGCGATCGGGCGGTTGGCTTCCCGCTCGAACGAGTCCGGCATGCCGGCGACCGGCGAGCCCAGGCCGCTGATCTCGACGGTGACGGTCCCATCGGTCCGGAAGCCATTGGCGAGTGTGTCGGCATCGATCCGCATCCGATGGCGGGCCATGCGGCCCACCCCGCGAAGCAAGGTGGCGGAGGGGTCAATCGGGATCGCGGCGCGGTCCATCGTTGAGGTTCCTTCGAGTGAGGCGGACCGGGTGACGGACCGCCGGGCTGGCGTCTCGACGGATGCACCATCTGGCGGACGCCTCGGATGGCCTCAAGCTCTTCGGTTGGCGCGGCGTCGGCCACGGACGGTCGTCGATGCCGACGCTCGTCGTCAGGCCACGGAACGTGCCAGCCACAGGCCGCCCACGACGGCGACGAGCCCGAGAGCGGTCGAGCCGACGATGTTCGCGAGGGCGAGGACCGGCAGGCCGTCCTCGGCCAGGCGCCAGCTGTCGAGCATGAGCGTGGAGAACGTCGTGTACGCCCCGAGAAAGCCGACCATCAGCGGCGCCCGGAGGTCGGCGGGGAGCACGCCGCGATCGACGATGAGGCCGCCGAGCAGGCCAACGGCGAACGCGCCGGTGACGTTGACGACGAGGATCCCGAGCGGAAAGGCACCGCCATACCGATCGAGAACCGCATTGTCCAAGAGGTACCGGGCAACCGCGCCGACGGCGCCGCCCGCGGCGATGAAGAGAAGCGTCACGGGCGGCAGGATCGCGGGCCGACGGCGATGGCGTCAACTCGGCTTGATTCCGAGCAGGCGAGACGCACGGACTGTGCCCCCGCTAGGGTTGACCGACCGGTGCGGCGCCGATCGCACGGCGAGGAGGAACGACGATGGCAGAACGCGCGATGCCCAGCTTCACGAAATCGCCGCCCGCCCTCGTCGAGCGGTTCGCGGCGATCCTCGACGGCTATCCGGCGGCGGACCGCAAGAAGATGTTCGGCTTTCCGGCGGCATTCGTCGGCGGCAACATGGCGACCGGGCTGTTCGCCGATCGCTGGGTCGTCCGACTGCCCGACGGCGAGATCGAGGCCGCGAAGGCAGCGGGCGCCGGACCGTTCGAGCCGATGCCCGGCAAGCCGATGAAGGCGTTCGTCGTGGTCCCGGCAGCCGACGTCGACGACGACGCCGCGATCCGCGCCTGGGTCGCGCGCGGCCTTGCCCACGCCGCGAGCATGCCCGCGAAGCGCTAGCTCAGCGGCGCCGGGCGCCAGGCCGTCGGTCGCTCGATTCGCCGCTGCACCCGGCGGGCCGGTCGCTACGGGAGCTTCGCGGCGACCTCGGTCGCGACCCGGGCGTCGGACGTGTCGATCACGATCACGTAGTCGGCCTTGCCGTACACGTACTCGATCGTGCTGCCGTCGCCGTAGTCGACCTTGGTCAGCTTCTTTCCGGCAAGGTCCACTTCAGTCGTCTTGACCCCCGGGGCGCTCGCCGACAGCCACGTCTCGAGGATCGCGGCACGCAGTTTGGCGCCGTCGGCGTTGGGCAGCCGGAAGGCGATGATCGAGAGATCGATGCCGCCCGTCTCGTCGAACGCCTGCGCGATCTGGAGCTGATCCAGGGTTCCGCCAAGCGACCGGATCCGGGCGGCCAGCGCACGCGATGCCGGATCCTGGCCGAAGACGTCGGTCGCGCTCGCGCTCTGGATCGTCAGGGCGACTGCGGGAGCCGCCGATGCACCGGACGGGGCGGCGACCCCGCCGATCTGCCTCGGTAGCAGCGCCTCGAGCTCCGGCGCGAACGGCGAGCCGGATGGTGACGCACCGGCGCCCGAATCTGACGAGCCCGGCGTCGAGCTCCCGGTCGCGCCATCGCTGGCAGCGGCCCCGGGCGCGCCGGCGGCGGCCCGATCGCCCATCGCAGTGGCGAGGGCGTCGGTGATCTTGGCAAGATCGGCCGGGGTCGACGTGCCGGCATCGGCAACCTGGCCGACGAGGTCGCCGACCCGAAAGAGAGTCGTGACCGATCCGGTCGTCGGGTTGTCGACGTCGTAGGCCTGGCCATCGGCCGTTCGATCCGTGACCGTCGAGCCGGCCGCCTGTGCCGCCTTCCGGTTGTCGGAGAGCGCCGTGACGGCCGAATCGCCGTAGCAGGTGACGCTGGCATACACGGTGGGCGGGCTGGTCGTGCCGTCGGCCGGCGCCGGACCCACCACCGAGATCGTCATCCCGTTGGCGTTGAGGTCCGTGGAACCGAGGGCCCAGCTGGCCGGCAGGTTCTTCGAGTCGGGGATCGCCGACCATGCCGCCGAGCGGCACGCCGTCAGGTCGGGGTTGGCCGACGACCGTCCGAGGATCAGGTACAGGGCGGTGCCGGCAGCCAGGACGAGCGCGACGATCGCGAGCCACGGAGCGACGCTGGCCAGGAAGCCGGGTCGATCGTCGAAGTCGTCGAAGTCGTCGAGCGGCTCTGGGGCGCGCTCGTACGGCGTGCCGGGCCGAGTGATCGTGCGCCGTGGGCTGGTCCGTCTGGTGGGCATGTGGCCTCACGGTCCCGGGGGCAGATGAGAGACGTCTGAGTCTGGCTCACCGCGCCGCTGCCGGTGTGTTGGTCGGGGCGGCGGGATTCGAACCCACGACCTTATCGTCCCGAACGATACGCGCTACCAAGCTGCGCCACGCCCCGACCGGATGCCCGTTTCCACAGGGCCCGCGCATGATAGCAGAGGCGGGATCGATGGCTGTCACCCAGGCGACTCTCGCCCGTTTCTCGACGACTGCGGCGTTGGCCGAAGCCGAATTCTGCTCGTCAGGCGACTCTCGCCTGTTGCGCAACGATCACGCTCGAATTCCCGCCCCTCAGGCTCTCGCCTGGCCGGGAGCATTCAACGGATGAACCTGAGCGTGCGCCGCGTGTCGCGTCGTGGACAACCTTGCGCAACAGGCGAGTATTTCCTGAGCGCAGGAAATCGGACGAGCGCAGGCCCTCGCGCCCGGTCGCGCCACGCGGGTCATGTCGGCCCGGCTACCCCTCCGCGGGCCGATGCCGCTCGCGGATCGGGATCACCGCCAGCGCTGCGAGGACGAACGAGACAGCCATCAGCCCGAACACCACGGGCAGGCCGCCGGGGCCGAGGACCGACTCGTCGATGATCAGCCCGTAGAGCGCCGTCCACAGCGATCCGACCCCGAAGGCAAGGGTGAAGTAGAGCGCGAAGGACGCGTCGCGGATCCCGACCGGCGCGACGTCGGCGAGGAGCGCCTGGAGCTGCGGCGACTCGGCGAAGCTGAACAGACCCATCAGCACGATCGCGAGCCACAGCCCGGCACTGGACGCGCCGACGAGCAGGAAGACCGCGAAGGCGATCGCCCCACCCACATACACGCCGATGATCACCGGCCGGCGGCCGACCCGATCCGACAGCCAGCCCGCGATCAGCGGCATCGGAACCGAGAACACGATCAGCGCGCCGTACATGGGATCGGTGGTTCCCTGGGGAAGGTGGAGCACCGAGGTGAGATAGAGCAGGGCGAAGAGGTTCACGACGCCCAGCCCTCGCCCACCGCCGCCGAGCACCGACGCGAGGTAGATCCAGCGGTGATCGGCGTCGTGCAGGATCGTGTTGAATGCCTGGCGGACGCTGCCGTGCGCCTCCGCCGCGCGGCGGTCGGCGCCGCTCTCGCGGACGACCAGGAGGATTGCGAGCGCCACGATGACCGCCGGAACGCCGAAGAGGACCACGACCCAGCGCCATCCGAGCGCAGCGAGAAGCCCAGCCCCCGTCAGCGCGACGATCACGGTCCCGACATTGCCGCCGCTGATGTGGGCGCTGATCGCGAAGCCGCGCCGTTCCTCGGGAAACTGCTCGGCGAGCAGGCCGTTGCCGACCGGATGCTGGGGCGACCCGCCGATCCGCGACAAGACATTGACGATGCCGAAGGGCAGGAAGCTGCCGGTCAGGCCCTGGGCGGCGAACCCGGTCCCGAAGACGATCCCGCCCGCGCCGAGCAGGGCCCGTCGCGACACGATCCGAGTGAGCTTGGCGTAGCTCAGCTGGACGATCCCGCTGGCGAACGCGCCGATCGCCGCGAGATAGGCGACCTGCGATTCCGTGACGTGGAACTCGAGGATGATCTGGACGTAGATCAGCGGCAGCAGGACCGCCTGGGCGTGGTTGACAGCATGGGCGATCGACAGCAGCCAGAGCGTGAGGTTCGGATGGATCCGCGCCCCGGACTCGGTGACGGCGTGGCCAGCCGTGGCGCGGTCGGGCACCGTGTGGGGGTCGGTGGGCACGGCGAGAGGATCGCATGCGTGATGCCCCGCCGTCGGACCGTTGCCGCTCCCCGAGGGTGGTCCCGTTGGCGACGCGATTGCCGGAGCGCGACGGGTCAAACGCGGCCGTCGGCGGCGGCCCGTTGCTCCATCCCCACATCTGCGAGCACGTAGCCCGGACCGCAATGCGCTGAAGCGGCCGGCAAGCCTCGGTTGATCCAGGGTCCGCGGCGGCCAGGTGAGGTGCCGAATAAGCCTCCTTGGCATATCCGGCTCAAGGGGGGACTGCGGCGGAGCGGAGGCGGCGCCCCGACCGCGGGTCGCACGCAGATCAGTAGGCGAACAGCAGCTCGCGGTACTTGGGCAGCGGCCAGAGCTCGTCGGACACGACCGTCTCGAGCTCGTCCGCGACTTCCCGCAACTTGCCCTGCGCCGGGATGACCGAGTCGACGAACGCCCGCGCCTCCTCCTGGACGGAGTCGGCACCGTGCGCCTCATGCTGGGCGTGCTCGAGCGCGTGGATGGCGTCGACCAGTCCGTCGGCAAGGCCGGCGACCTTCTCGCAGACTCCGGCGATCCCGCGCGATGACGGTCCACTCGCCGAGAGCTCGCTGAGATATCGGACCGTCGCGGGCAGGATCATCGTGCGGGCGATCTCGAGGGCGCAGTTCGCCTCGATGTTGCCGACCTTGACGTAGCGCTCCCAGTTGATCTCGACACGCGCCTCGAGCTCCCGCTCGGACAGGACGTTGAACCCCGAGAACAGCTTCTTGGCCTTGTCGGTGGTCAGCGCCGGCAGCGCGTCGACCGTGGTCGGGTTGTTCGGCAGACCGCGCCGGGCCGCCTCGGCGTGCCATTCCTCGGAGTAGCCGTTGCCCTCGAAGAGCACCTGCTTGTTGCCGCCGACGATCCTGGACAGGATCCGGGTCAGGCCCGCGAAGTCGCCCTTCTTCAGGCCGTCGAGCTCGTCGGCCAGCTTCTTGAGCGAGTCCGCGACCGCGGTGTTGAGGACCGTCTGCGGCCAGTAGATCGGCGCCGATGAGCCGACCGCGCGAAACTCGAACTTGTTGCCGGTGAAGGCGAACGGCGAGGTCCGGTTGCGATCGGTCGCGTCCTTCGGTAGCTCGGGCAGCGAGGTGACCCCGAGATTGGCCGTGCCACCCTTCTTCGAGCCAGAGGTCGCGCCCTTGGCGAGCTGCTCGACGACGTCTTCGAGCTGCGAGCCGAGGAAGATCGACATGATCGCCGGCGGCGCCTCGTTGGCGCCGAGGCGGTGGTCCTGGCCGGCGTCGGCGATGCTCGCCCGGAGCAGGTCCGCGTGCTCGTTGACCGCCCGGATGACCGCCACGAGGAACGCCAGGAACTGGGCGTTCGCATGCGGGTCGTTGCCCGGGTCCAGGAGGTTCTCGCCGTCGTCGGTCGCCATCGACCAGTTGTTGTGCTTGCCCGATCCATTGATCCCCGCGAACGGCTTCTCGTGGATCAGGAACATCAGGCCGTGCTGCAGCGCGAGGCGCCGCATCATGCTCATCACGACCATGTTGTGATCTGACCCGACCGAGGTCGGCTCGTAGACCGGAGCCATCTCGAACTGGCCCGGCGCCACCTCGTTGTGGCGGGTCTTGGCGGGGATCCCGAGGCGCCACAGCTCCCGATCGAGGTCCATCATGAAGGCGAGGATCCGTTCGCGGATCGTGCCGAAGTACTGGTCGTCGAGCTCCTGTCCCTTGGGCGAGGGAGCGCCGAACAGGGTCCGGCCGGTGAGGACGAGATCGGGCCGCTGCTGGGCGAGACGCCGGTCGACCAGGAAGTACTCCTGCTCGGGGCCGATGTTCGTGAAGACCCGCGCGGAAGTCGTGTTGCCGAACCAGCGCAGCACCCGCAGCGCCTGCTCGCCGAGGGCCTCCTGCGACCGCAGGAGGGGGATCTTGTGGTCGAGCGCCTCGCCGGTGTAGGACACGAAGGCCGTCGGGATCGTCATCGTGACGCCGTTCGGCTCGACCTGGAGGAAGATCGGGCTCGTGACGTCCCACGCCGTGTAGCCCCGGGCCTCGAAGGTCGCCCGGATGCCGCCGGACGGGAAGGAGCTCGCATCCGGCTCGCCCTGGATCAGGTTCTTCCCGGAGAACTCGGCGATCGTCATGCCGTCGCCGGTCGGGTTCAGGAAAGAGTCGTGCTTCTCGGCCGTCGACCCCGTCATCGGCACGAACCAGTGCGTGTAGTGGGTCGCGCCGTGGGCCATCGCCCACTCCTTGACGCCATGGGCGACGGCGTCGGCGATGATCGGGTCGAAGGGCTCGAGGCCTTCGATCGTGCGCCGGAGCCGCCTGAAGATCGGCTTGGCCAGATAGTCGCGCTGGACGCCCTCGTGGAACACGTACTGGCCATAGATCGCCTGGCCGGCGTTCTCGAGGTAGTCCTGGGTCGAGGCGACCTTGTGGTCGGCGATGGCGGCGATGGCCTGGTTCCGTGCGCTCATGGGACTCCTGCAGCTGCGGCCGTGGACTCGACGGTTGACGGAGGCTCCTAGAAGGCCTCGAGGTATCTCTTCAATTCCCAGCCGGTGACCTGGGTGCGGTACTCATCCCACTCCGCTCGCTTGGCGGAGACGTAGTGCGACAGGACGTGCTCGCCGAGGGCGGCGCCGATCACGGGGTCCCGTTCCAGCTCGTCGATCGCCTCGCCGAGGGTGCCCGGCAGCTCGCGGATCCCTTTCTCGGCGATCCGGGCGGCATCCATCTCGAACAGGCTCTCCTCGACCGGCTCGCCGAGCGTCAGGCCGCGCTCCACCCCGTCGAGGCCGGCGGCGATCATCGCGGCGAAGGCGAGGTAGGTGTTCGAGGACGGATCCGGGCAGCGGACCTCCACCCGGGTGCCCTCGATCGACTTGCCCGGCGACACCTTCGGGACCCGGATCAGGGCAGAGCGATTGGTCCGGCCCCAGGTCAGGTAGGTCGGCGCCTCGAAGCCCGGGACGAGCCGCTTGTAGCTGTTCACGAGCGGGGCGAGGATCGCGATCATCCCGCGGGCGTGAGCGAGGATGCCGGCCATGTACGACCGGGCGACCTCCGAGAGCCCGTACTGATTGTCCGGATCGGCGAAGGCGTTCCGCCGATCGGCGATCGACCACAGGCTCTGGTGGGTGTGCATCCCGGAGCCGTTGATCCCGTGGATCGGCTTCGGCATGAACGTCGCGTACAGCCCGTGCTGCTGGGCGATCGCCTTGAGCGCGAACTTGAAGGTGATCGCGTTGTCGGCGGTCTTGAGTGCGTCGGCGTACTCGAAGTCGATCTCGTGCTGGCCGGCGGCCACCTCGTGATGAGCCGCCTCGACCCGGATCCCGAACGCCTCGAGGGCGTCGACCATGTCCTGACGGACCTCCTGGGCGAGGTCGGTCGAGAAATCGAAGTAGCCGGCCTCGTCATGCGGCAGCGGCTCGATTCCGCCGTCGGCGCCGCGCCGGAACAGGAAGAACTCGAGCTCGGGGCCGGTGTTGACGATGTAACCCAGCTTGCGGGCCCGCTCGACCTGGCGCCGGAGGACGCCCCGTGGGTCGCCGACGAACGGCTCACCATTGGGCGTGAACACGTCGCAGATCACCCGGGCAGTGCCGCGCGGTCCGGCCGCGGTCTGCCATGGGATCTCGGCGAACGTCGTCATGTCGGGCATCAGGTACTGGTCGCTCTCGGCGATCCGGGTGAAGCCCTCGATCGAGCTGCCGTCGAACCAGGTGCCGTGGCGCACGGAGCCCTCGAGCTGGTGGATCGGGATCGTGACGGCCTTGACCAGCCCGAGGATGTCGGTGAACTGGAGCTGCACGAAGCGGATGCCGCGCGCCGTCGCGTCGGCGATCCGCTCGGCGCCGTCGACCGACTCGAGCGCGCCCACCACCGATCCTGCCTCCTCGCTCCCCTGCCGGATCCGGCGGACCGATCGACGTGTTGTGCCGATCGCACGAGTCAGCGCCGGGTGACGGGCTGCTGTCAGGATATCGCGGGGTGTCGCCTGGATGAAGGTTGCACGACGATGTTCAACTTATTCATCTTGCACAAGCCGCAGCGCCAGGGCGAGCGGAAACCGGAGCTCGGGATCGGCGAGGCGCCAGCCAGTGACCTCCTCGATCCGGCGGATGCGGTAGGCGACGGTGTTCCGGTGCACGCCCAGCGAGTCCGCGGCCTCGGCGAGGCCGGGCTGGTCGAGCACTGCCTGGAGCGTGGCAAGGCGCTCGCGGCGAACGTCGACCCGGCCCACGAGGAGAGGCGCGAGCAAGGCCCGCGCCTGGCGAGTGCCGTCGGGCAGGTTGTGCAGGTTGCCCAGCAGCCGGTAGGCCGGCAGACGATCGGCCCGGACGACCGCTGGTGGCGAGGCGAGGGCTTCCGCCGCCTCGAGGGTGGCCCGCGCGTCCGCCTCGGCCGTCGATCGTGCGGCGGCCTCGACGAAGGGCTTCGAGACGGCAACAAGCCGGCCGAGGAACGCGCCGATCCGGGTGCCGATCCCGACCCCGTCAGGATCGGCCTCGTCGACCGCGGCGACGATCCGGATCTCGACGCTCAGGGCGTCGCCGCGGAGTGCGAGACGACGGGCCGGCGCAAGCGAGCGGAGGTCACGTCGGAGGGCCTCACGTCGGAGGGCCTCGCGCCGGTCGGCCTCGATCCGACCGAGGTCCCCGTCGGATCCATCGGCCGAGGTGGCCCCGGCGCTGTCCGTCGATCCACCGGCCTCGGCCCGTTCGACCGGGCCCTGGCGGGCGACCAGGACGACCCACGGCGGACCGTCGGCCGGCAGCGGCTCGCGCCGGGCGCTCTCGATCGCCCGGCCGAGCGCCTCGTCGCGGGCCAGGCCCAGGGCGAGCAGGCCGGCGATCCGGGCCGTCACGACCCGCTCGAGCTCGGTCGGCGGGCGGTCTCCGAGGAGCGCGAGCGCACCGCTGCTCGTCGCGGCCTCGCCCGGGATCGGAAGCGGGATGCGGGCCGCGGCCGCCCGCCGCCGGTCGTGGTACGCAGCGACCGCGGCCGCGGCGCCGGGCACGTCCGGCGGCACGTGGACCGCGAGGGTCGCCCCGCGCCGGCCCTCGATCGCGACCGGCCGGCCGAGGAAGGCCGCGATCGCGGCCGCGAGGCCGTCGGGGCCGCCGCCGAGCAGCGCGAGCTGCTCGAGGCGCGTCTCCAGGATCGTCGCCTGGCGCTCCAGCTCGGCCCGGTGGTTGACGAGGAACCCGATCGCGCTGCGCTCGATGGCCGTCGCCTCGACCGGCCCCGCGTCGAGGACCGGCAGCCCGGCCGGGGCCGCGGCCGCGGTCAGGATCGCCGTCGCCAGATCCTCGACATCGGTTCCCGCCGGATCGCCGACGAGGACGATCCCGCCGCTCCGGGCCTCCACGCAGCCGCGGACGAGGGCCACAATCCCGTCTGCATCCGGAGCCACGATTGCGAGCGCCGACCGGGGCACGATCGCGATGTCGCCGGCCTCGAGGGCGTCGAACGCCGGCGTCCGGGCCCGCATCAGGCGGACCCAGCCGAGGTCCTGGCTGGTGGCCGTCGACGGCGCGATATCAGGACCGGCGGCGAGCCACCGGGCGCCCGGCAGGACTGCGGCGCGGAGGTCGGCGAGGGTTGCCATTGAGGGCGGCCGGTGAAGGCTGCTCAGCCCGCGCCGGTCGACGGCCGCGCCGCCGGGCGCGAACTCGGGCTCGTCGGCGGGCCCGGGCTCGTCGGCGGGCTCGACGGTGCGCGGCGGCGCGCGACGAGATCGTCGAGCAGCCGCCCGAACTCCCGCTCGAGGTCGACATACCGATCGGACCGGGCGACGAGGTTGAGCTCGCCGCTCGGCGACAGGCGCGCCCAGATCCGACGCCGAGGCAGGTAGAACGTGATCGCGAGGCCGACGATCAGGAGCAGGAACGCGGACCAGACGATCCCCTGCCCCGGGTCCTTCTTGGCGATCAGGAGCACGTAGTCGCTGAACTTCCGGACGCCGATCGAGATGTCGAGGCCGGCGGGCACCTGCGCCTCGCCGGCGCGTAGGGCGACCGCGGCATTGTCGAGGTAGGCGATCGTGGGCGAGCCGTCGGGCTCGGTGCCGGTGACCCGGTACGGCAGGATCAGGAGGACGCCGATGCCGTTGGTGTCGCGCTTCAGGAGGAGGCTCAGGCCGAGCTCGCGGCCCGGCACCGCGAGCGTGCTGTAGGGCAGGCCGTCGGCCTGGTCGGGCAGCGGCACCGGTCCGTCCCACAGGGGCTTGCCCGAGGCGTCGCTGATCAGCAGGTCCGGTGCTGCGCCGAAGCCGTTCTCGTGGAACGAGTACCCGTTCACCTCGAGCGGATCGTTCACCCGGATCGTCTTCCGAGCGACCTCGCGGCCGTTCTGGAAGACGCCGAGATCGGTCGTGAAGTCGCGGGCCTGGCCGGTCTCGAGGAAGCCGGGTGCCTCGAAGTTGTAGTTCTTGACGAGCAGCAGGCCGGGTGTCCCGATCGGCTGGACGGTCAGGGTGTCGCCCTCGGCGACGATCAGCCCCTGCTCGTCGCCGAATCGCCAGGTCACGACGCCGGCGACCAGGAACAGGATCAGCCCGAGATGGCTGAGGAGGGTCGCGAGCTTGACCCAGCGGTGCCGATCGCCATACAGGTAGCGGACGCCGTCGACCTCGGCCTCCCGGACCGTGAACCGGCGACCGCGGAGCGCCGCGCCAACGGCCGCCGCGTCGAGCCCCGAGAGTTCCGCCCGATCGGGCAGGTCAGGATCGTAGAATGCGTCCGGCTGGACGACTCGGAAGTCCTTCGACTGGCGCCACAGCTTCGGCGTCCGATCGAGCGTGCAGACGATGATCGAGATCACGAGCACGATCAGTCCGATCGTGAACCAGGTCGACGTGAAGACGTGGAACAGCTGGAGCCGCTCCATCGCGTCGACGAGGCCGCGCCCGAGGGTCGGGTCGTAACGGGCGTGGAGGTCGGCCATCGCGGCGGCATAGTCGCCGGCCGAGCGGAACGCGAACGTCGGCAGCTGCCGGACCGTCATTCCGACGACGGCGAGGAGCGACAGCCCGATGATCTGGACGACCGCGAAGTCGACCGAGGTGAAGAGGCGCAGGACGACCCGACCCAGCCGCTCGAAGACGTCGGGCGCAGGCGGCCGGGCCGAGTCGGCCCACGTCGTCACGGGGCTGGCGATCGGATGGTCCTCCGGGGGGTCAGACGAGGGTCGGTTCGGGGGTCGGTTCCTGTGCCGCGTCGGCCGCGGCTGGCCCGGCACCAGCCACTGTGCCCGCCCCCACGGTTGCGGCACGCGCTGCCGCGAGCGCCCGGGTGAAATCGGCTGTCAGGTCATCGAGGTCCTCGAGTCCGACCGAGCAGCGGAGCAGCCCGGAAGTGATTCCGGCGGCCGCGAGGGCGTCGTCGTCGAGCTGGCGATGGGTGGTCGAGGGCGGGTGGCTGACGATCGTGAAGACGCTCCCGAGCGACGCCGTCCGCTCCGGGATCGTCAGGCGGTCGATGAACGCCCGGCCCGCGGCCCGTCCGCCCTCGAGCTCGAACGCGAGCATGCCGCCGCCGAGCAGCGCCGACCCGCGGATCAGCTCCCGCCGGGCGACCTCGTGCTGGGGATGGCTCGCCAGCGCCGGGTGCCACACGCGACGGACCCCCGGCTGTGCCTCCAGCCACGCCCCGAGCGCCGCCGCGGTCGCCGAGTGGCGCTCCATCCGCAGGGCAAGAGTCGAGAGGCCACGCATCGCGAGGAACGCCGCGTGCGGATCGAGGCTTGCGCCCGTGTCGACCTGGAAGTCGCGGACCCGGTGAACCAGGCTCGTCGCGCCGCTGACGACGCCGGCCATCACGTCGCTATGGCCCGCCAGGTACTTCGTTGCTGACTCGACGACGAGATCCGCACCGAGCTCCGCCGGCCGGCACAGATAGGGCGAGGCGAACGTGTTGTCGACGATGTACAGGGCACCGAACCGGTGGGCGAGGTCGGCCAGGGCGACGTGGTCGGCGATGACGATCGTCGGGTTGGCGATCGTCTCGGCGTAGAGGACCCGGGTCGGCGCCGCGGCGAGGGCCGCCTCGACCGCGATCAGGTCGGTGATGTCGACGAAGGTCGTCGCGACGCCGAGCCGCCCGAAGACACCCGTGAGCTGGGCGCGGGTCGTGCCGTACGTCGCCTGGGTCACGACGACGCGATCGCCGGCCGAGAGCACCGTACCGAGCGCGGCGTGGATCGCGCCCATCCCGGACGCGAAGGCGAACCCGGCCTCGGCGCCCTCGAGCTCGGCGACGGCCGCGGCGAAGGCGACGACGGTCGGGTTGTCGAGGCGGCCGTAGGCGTAGCCCGGGACCTCGCGGTTGGCGACGGCACCGAGCTCGTCGGCGTCGGCGGCCGAGAACGTCACGGTCTGGTAGATCGGCACCGATGTCGGGGCCTGGTCGACGACCGGCAGGCGGTGGGCCGCGAGGATGGCGCGGGTGGCGAAGCCGGTCGGCGCTGGATCCGGGATCGGGTCGGCCGGGCTGGCATCTGCGGTGAATGCGCTTGGCGGCGACGGGAGCTCGGGATCGGCCATCGAGCCGATGCTACACCGACTCGTCGGCCGGCCGGCGCGCGGCCTCCAGCGGCCCGTCGGAAGCCTGACGGCCGGGCGCGTCGTCGTCCATCACCGGGACCCCGGTCACGCGGTTCTTGCCCATCCGCTTCGAGTGATACATCGAGCTGTCGGCGGTGATCATCAGCTCGTCGCTCGTCCTGCCGTCCTCCGGGTAGCTGACGACTCCGATCGAGATCGACGGCTGGATCATCGAGCCCGCCACGTCGACCCGTAGCTCGGCGACGCCGAAGCGGACCTTCTCGGCGAGGACGTAGGCGCCGGTCGGATCGGTCTCGGGCAGGAGGACGACGAACTCATCGCCGCCGTAGCGGGCTGCCGTGTCGATCCGCCGGCCGCCCGAGCGGATCACCTCGCCGACGCCACGCAGCACCCGATCCCCGAAGAAGTGGCCGTGCCGGTCGTTGATCAGCTTGAGCTCGTCGAGATCCATCATCAGCAGGCAGAAGCCGCGGCCCGACCGCGCGCTCCGGGCGATCTCGCGCTCGACCGCGGCGAAGAAGAAGGTCCGATTGAACAGCCCGGTCAGCGGGTCGATCGTCGAGAGCCGGATTGCCGCATCCCGGGCACGCCGCTGCTCACGGGCGATGACCATCGCGACGTAGGCCAGCAGGACCAGCGCGGTCACGTTGATCCCGACGACCGCGACGGTCTGCGGCGGCAGCCCGCCGCTCCCGGGCGGCGCGATCGCGACGAGGTAGGCGATCGACGCCGCGGCGGCGAGCCCCAGGGTGATGCGCGGGCTCACGACCAGCGCGGCGCCGCCGACGATCAGGGGAAAGGTAAAGAAGAAGGGGCTGGCGTCGCGGCCCGTGAGGACGACGAGGAGCGTTGCGAAGGTGACCGCGACGCTGCCCTCGAGCACGAACTTGGCGGTCCCGAGCGCTCCGGTCGGGAGCAGGTCGTGGACGACGAGGACGAACAGGCCGGCGGCGGCGAGCAGGGCGAAGATCGCGGCCTGGTTGGCGATCCACAGCCCGGTGATCGCGACGATCGTCGAGGTCGCGAGGATGAACACCCAGGATACGATCCGGACGACCCGGTCGTAGGCGCCCGTCGGCACGCCGCCCGGATTGGTCAGGTCGACCGGTCCGCCCTCGCCGAGAACGGCCGCCAGCTCGGCGGTCCGGCGCTCACCCGTGTCGTCGGGGCCGATTCGGTCGAACCGCGCGCCGCGGCGACCGAGGATCGGCGGCAGCACGACAGCCGCCATCACCACCAGGTTGGCCACCACGGCGAGCAGGATCAGCGTCTGGACCGGTTCCACCGGCACGCTCGGACCTCATCAAGGCACGCCGGGGACAGGCGTCCCGCGATTCATCGCATCGTAGCCGGTCGGATGCTGCGCACGCCTCACCCGCTTCGCGTCGATCTTGCGGTCGCCCACGATTCGGGTGCCACGGCGCACCGCCGCGTAGCGACGGATCTGTCGGACGATCCGGTGGTCGCTCGGCGTCAGGAAGGCAGATCGCGATCGGCTCCGCGATGACGAAATCCCGTCAGCGGGTGCCCCATTGATACGACTGCTTGACCATCCGGAGGTACACGAACGTCTCGGTCTCGCGGACGCCATCGATCGTCCGAAGCCGCTCCGCGAGGAAGCGGAGGAGGCCCTCGTTGTCCTCGCAGACCGTCTCGATCAGGATGTCGTAGGTGCCGGCGGTGATCACGACGTAGTCGACCTCCGGCATCTCGGCGCACTTGGCGGCGACATCCATCAGGTGGTCGGCCTCGCACCGGATCCCGATCATCGCCATCTGCTGGAAGCCGAGCTTGAGCGGATCCGTGACGCCGACGACCTGGAGGATCCCGCGCTCGACGAGCCGGTTCGTCCGGGCCCGCACGGCGGCCTCCGAAACGCCGAGGTCGGCGGCGATCTGGGTGAACGGGCGGCGGCCGTCCCGCTGGAGGTGCTCGATGATCCGCTTGTCGAGATCGGAGACGTCCTCGCCCGGCCGACCGGCCTGGCGGCGCGTGCCGGTCACGGCTTCGGGCTCGGTTTCGGGGAGGCCTGGGCCGGGGGCGCCGGAGTGAACGTGGGAGCGGCGGTCCGGCTCGGGACTGCGACGATCGAGCGCTCGGCAAGTGGCGAGAGAAGCGGGTCGAGGGCGGCGAAGATGGATGCTGCGGCCTGCTGGCGCGTCGCGTCGGGGACCGCCGGCGGCCGAACGTCGATCGGCCCGAACCGGATCAGGACGTTCAGCCCGGCGAACGCATACGGCGCCTCACCACCACCGGGCGCGGCGCCGGGCTTCCAGTTGAGCGCCTTGTGGAGCGCCGCAGACGAGCGGTACTCGATGATCCGCAGCGGCCAGCTGCCGAGGTCGGCGTTGATCTGCTGGACGATGGCGGGGTTGCCATTCCCAGAGCTGGCATTGGTGCCGACGATCGGCAGCCGCGCCGAGCCGAGCGCCTGGAAGATCACGTCGGCGGTGACCGGCTCGGTCAGGTGCGGGTTGGGGGTGATCACGGGCGTCGGCGCGGGCGTCGGCGAATTGGACGCGACGACGGCCGCCGGTCCGCAACCGACGGCGATCAACGCGACGAGGCCGACTGCCAGGACGGACAGGCGGCTCCCCCGGACGGATTGATTCGAATGTCGCATGGCCGGCGGGATGCTAGCACGGTCTTCGCACCGATTGAGCCCTGACGGAAGTACTTCGGCACCGGACCGTGCGGCGATCACGACCGATCCAGGAATGGCAGCACGGCTGCGAATCGCTCGATCGACGGCCGATCGATCGGGTCGAGGACGACCTGGACCTCGTCGATCCCGGCCGCGGCGTACGCCCGCAGCCCGGCCGCGATCGTCTCCGGCGGCCCCTCGAGCGGGACGGTGCGCTCGGTGGTGGAGTCACCGCCCATCTGGCGCCCCGTGCCGCCCGGCATCCGGACATGGACCGCGACGGTCCGCTCGATCGTCGCGGGATCCCGCCCAACGTCCCGGCATGCGGCGTCGACGACCTCGCCCAGGGGCGCGACGCCGTCGGGAGAGTTGGCGGTGTCCGCGAACCAGGCATTCCAGGCATGGACGTACGGGAGGGTGATCCGGAGCATCCGCGGCCCGACCGACCCGATGAGGAGCTTCGGCCCGCCCGGCCGCGGTCGCGGCAGGAGCTCGCAGTCGCGGGCCTGGTAGAACTCGCCGGCGAAGTCGATCGTGCCCTCCTGGAGGAGCGTCCGGATGATCGTGAACGCCTCCTCGAACCGCGCGATCCGGCGATCGAACGGAAAGCCGAACGCGCGGAACTCGGTCTCGTTCCAACCGGCGCCGAGGCCGAAAACGAACCGCCCGCCGGCGATCTCGTCGACGGTTGCCGCCTGCTTCGCGAGGAGTGCCGGATTGTGAAAGGCGGTGCACGCAACGAGCGGCCCGATCGTGACCCGGCTCGTCGCCGACGCGAGGGCCGCCATCAGCGTCCACGCCTCCCACGGTCCTCGGGCCGGCCGATCCGGCCACCGATAGAGGAGGTGCTCGCCGACCCACACTGCGTCGAACCCGGAATCCTCGATGGCCCGGGCGAGGTCGAGGAGCTCCGGCCAGCGGACCTCGCGCTCGACCTCGGGCAGTTGGATCCCGACGCGAAGCGGGCGGGTCATG
The DNA here is from genome assembly GCA_038245515.1 of Candidatus Limnocylindrales bacterium. Classification (GTDB taxonomy): domain Bacteria; phylum Chloroflexota; class Limnocylindria; order Limnocylindrales; family CSP1-4; genus CF-46. The sequence continues at coordinate 76,889 of JBBRSJ010000014.1, forward strand.
ACGGCCGTCCTTCGCCGACCGCAGCCAGGCCGATGGCATCGACCGCGACCGTGAACGCGAGCGCGGCGGCGGCGAGATGGGCGCCGACTGCGGCCAGGGCCAGCGCCGTCGCCTCGAGGATCACGGTTCCGACGACGAGGCGGAACCGCGGCGACTGCGGAAACCGCGCCCGGGGCGCAACCCACAGTCCCCAGGCGAGGATCAGGACGGCCGCGGCGCCAATGCCGAGGATGCCGGCAGCCGGCCCGTCGATCGAATGAAATCCCCACCAGGCGACCGCCGCGATGCCCGCGAGCTCGACCAGAAAGCGGAGCGCGAGGAGAACCGGAGTCAGCATGCGCTGATTGTGGGCCGGCCGGGTCGGATGGCCCCTGGTCGGCCCGTACGGTGGACTGGCGGCCGCGCAGAGGCTGGACGGCTGGGGGATGATCCGGTCATGAACGAAACGCCCGCCTCGGCCACGCTGCCCGACGACCATCCCTATCGCGCGGAGGTCGACCTCGAGCGCCGGCTCTGGAAGGAGATCGCGGCGCTCTGCCGATCGCTCACGCGGGACGAGCGGGTCCGGCCCGGCTATTTCCGGGATCCCGACTGGAGCGTCAAGGACCTCGTCGCGCACCTCGGGACGTGGATGGCCGAGGCGGAGATCCAGCTGCTACGGATCGAGGCCGGCACGTACGTCGAGGAGCCGCTCGACATCGACGCACTGAATCTCCAGTTCCTCGCCACCATGCGCGGCCAGGACTGGGCGACCTGCTGGGCCCAGGCGGTGTCGGGCCGAGCCCAGATGCTGATCGTGTGGGGCCGGCTCGTCGAGCGGACGGAGGCGGCCGACCGCTGGGTCCGCAAGTCGGGCGCTGAACACCACGGTGAGCACCTGCCGCGGCTTCGGGAATGGGTCGCCGAGCTGCACGAAGGCACGCCCGCCTGACCGGCGATCCGGTGCCCCAGCGCCGAACGCCCTATCCCGCGCCGATCACCCGCAGGAGCAGGGCAAAGCCGTCCGCCGAACCCGTCCAGCGCCGGCGGAGGTTCTCGACGCCGACACGCCGCCGGACATAGCGCATGGCGACGATCGCGACCACGACGTCGTCGAGCGGTCCGAGGACGGGGATGAACTCCGGGATCAGGTCGATCGGGCTGATGATCCACGCGACCAGCCCGACCAGGACGACCCGAACGTCGAGCGGCGTCGATCGATCGCCGATCAGCGAGCGCAGGAGCCGGAGCACGTCCGGGACGAGGGCGAGGAGCTCGCGGACCGCGACGTTCTTCGGCCGGAACGCCCAGAACACGACGAGGAGCACGACCCAGACGGCGAGCACGCCGAGGAGGACCGTCGCGAGCGACCCGAAGTCCATGAACGGCAGGCCGGCCGGTCAGCTGGCCGCTGGCTCGAGCGCCCGCTCGAGGCCGGCAAGGATCAGGTCGAGGCCGTATTCGAACTCGTCGGCGAAATCGTAGTCGGGCTGCATTGCATGCTCGGTGATGAACGCCTGGAGGTTCGGATAGGCGCCCTGCGCGAACGGTCGGAGCATCGTCTCGGCCATCGCGGCGATGTCGGACGTCGAATCGAACGGCAGGTTCAGCTTCGTCAACGCGAAACCATAGATGTAGGCATCCAGCAATGAGTAGGCATGAGCGGCCATCGCCATGCTGAACCCCGCCGCCCGGAGGCTGCCGATCACCGCGTCGTGATGGCGGAGGTTCGCCGGACCCGGGTTCGTCCGCGATTCCATCAGCCCGATCGCCCAGCGGTGACGCGCAAGGACATCCTTCAGTGAGATCCCGCGCCGGCGCATGCCGTCGCGCCAGTCGGGATCCGCGGGCGGGAGGTCGATCTCGGCGAAGACCTGGTCGACGAGGCCATCGATCAGGTCGTCCTTGCTCGCCACGTGGCGATAGAGCGCCATCGCCTCGAATCCGAGCTCCTGGGCGAGCCTGCGCATCGTGAGCGTCTCGAGCCCGCCCTGGTCGGCCAGCGCCAGCGCGACGTCGAGGATCCGCTGCCGGCTCAGGGGTGCCCGGCGCTCCGTTGGTGCCTTGGACTGGATCGTGATGTGGGCTCCTCCTGCTCAGCGTACACCGTCAACTTGCCCCTTGACGGAGCCGCGCGTACATCGTAGTGTACGCCATACGCTTACGTTGTACGGACGATAGGAGAACCGCCACGAAGGCCATCGTCCAGGAGACGTACGGGAGCCCCGAGGTCCTTCAGCTCAGGGACATCGCCAGGCCCGTGATCGCAGCCGGCGAGGTGCTTGTCCGCGTCCGCGCCGCCGGTGTCAACCCGGCCGCCTGGGCGATCATGAGCGGTCTTCCCTACATCGCCCGCCCCGTGTACGGGCTGGTCAGGTCGAAGAACGCGGTCCGCGGAACGGACGTGGCTGGCGCGGTCGACGCGGTCGGCGCCGACGTGACGCTGTTCAAGCCCGGCGACGAGGTCTTCGGCTGGTCCAGGGGCTCGTATGCCGAATATGCCGCAGCCGCCGAGAGCACCCTGGCGATCAAGCCCCCGAACCTGACGTTCGAGCAGGCCGCCGCCGTTCCGATGGCCGGCCTGGTCGCCCTCCAGGCGGTTCGCGATCATGGCAAGGTCCAGTCAGGGCAGAGCGTCCTGATCAACGGCGCGTCGGGCGGGATCGGCACGTTCCTCGTGGCCCTGCTCGTGCTCGGGATCTTCAATCTCGGGTTCTTCGCGATGATCGGCTACGTCATCGTCGGGCCGACCGACGGCGCGGCCCCGGTGACCAGCCGAGGACCCGCGCAGCTCGCCATCTGATGATCCTCCCTTTGACCATGCCGCCCGGGACGCTCGTCGAGGTCCCGGGCGGTCGCGTACGTGCCCCTGGATTGACGCCCGCGGACCGCCTCTCCCCGCCGGGCGTGTCGTTCGGCCGGTGGCCCGGGCCCCGACCTGTGTCGACGCCAGGTCCCGCGCCGACGCTCGCGCTCTCACGCGCGAAGGAGCACGATGGCATCCGTCGAGATCGACGATACCCACCCCGGATCACGATCGAGGGGGTCGATCGCGTGCTCGCCCTGAAAGGCCATCTCGACATCCCGCTCGACCACGTCCTCGGCGCTACCGTCGATCCGGAGGTCGCCCGCGGCTTCCACGGGCTCCGGCTACCCGGCACGTACCTACCGGGGATCATCACCGCCGGAACCTTCTATGACGGCGATTGGCTCTTCTTCGACGTCCGGGATCCCGAGCGGGCCGTCCAGATCGACCTCGATCACGAGCACGATCGCTCGATCATCGTCGAGGTGGACGACCCGGCGGCGACCGTCGCGGCCATCCGGGCTCCCCTCGGCGACCGCTCAGGCTGAGTCCGGCAGCGGCATGATCTCCCCGGGCGGCGCGATCATCGAAACCATGGCCCCACCCAGCGCGCCGACGCTCAAGAGGGCCTCGAGCACGAAGGCCGCGTTCGCGACTTTGCTCAATGGCGCGAGCCTTCGATCGATCTGGCCCCGACGTGCCCTCCCGTCGCGCCAGTTCGATCTCCGTCAGCCCGACCGGACAGGTAGCCGCCGAATGCGATCACCCAGAGGATCACCGGGTAGACGATCCAGCGCTCGATCCCGCCAATACCAAAGGCGGACATCGGGCTGCCTTCCCCCAAGAGAATGTACGAGGCCAGGGTCAGCAGCGACACCGCCCCGAGGGCAACCGAGACCAGCCTGAACGGCGCCGTGGTTACACGAGCCGCGCTGATGGCGGCCAGTCCGCCGGCGACGAAGGTGACCATCGCGAAGATTGCGTGCGGGGCGCCGGTATTGCCGGGAAAGAGGCCCACGCCGAGGGCCCCGATGCCGAGCACGGTCATCGGGACCGTCACGGATCGCCGGCCGAAGGCTCGATGGACGAACCATGACCCAGCCACGACTAGGATCCCGATGGCCACCATGGACAGGTCGAAGATCATGGCCGACGGCTGCAAGATAAGGCTGTTCGGTGGGCGCGTCCCGCCGAGATCGCTGATCTCGCTGCCGCCGGTCGTATATGTGTTGGGGTAGAGCGCTTCGGCGGTGATGATCCCCATCAGGATCGTCACGCCGGCGATGGTGAGCAGAGAACCTCCAAGGCGGAGGTCGGTCGCCCAGGCGCGGCCCGCGGCCGCAACCCGCGCCAGGTTGACTGGCAAGGTGGCGGTCCTCGTCGTCATGCGGTCGCCCCCAGCGGGTGCGCCTGCTTGGCGGAGTCGCGAGTGCCGTCTGGGCCAGCGATCAGGTACACGAGCATCGCGATGAACCCGAAGCTCAAGAGGCCCAACGCGAGCAGGACGATGAACCAGGTCTTGTCCTCGAGCTGAGAAGTGTTGAGGACAGCGCCGATCCAGGCAACGAACTGGGCGAGCGCCCCGCCGATGACGGCGAGGATGCCGACGACCGCGAGTCCGGCCATCGACCAGGTGAACGCCGACGGGTGGATCCCCACGACGTCGGGCCCGCGCATGATGAAGGAGCCGTTGACAAAGGCCAGAAACAACCCTGCGGCGAAGAGCACGACACCGCCGGCAATGGCGAAAAGGCTGCCGATGAAGATCTTGGTGACGGTCGACTTGGTCATGGCGTGCCTTCCAAGTGAGTGACTGGACCAGCGCGGGTTGATGTCATCAGACACCGGCGAGGTGGCGCGGGGCTAGGGCCATCTGGCGCGTCATCGAGGCGGAGTGGCCCTGTGGCCCGAGGGCGCGGCACTGGATGCTTCTCGTGGCGCATCAGGCGCCGCGCCCCAAGCAACAAGGTGTCCCATGCACGCGATCCCGAACCGACTCGCCGCCGTCGCCACAGTCCTCGCCGCCGTCGCCGCGCTGGCTGGCCTCGCCATCACCGGTCTCTACATTGATGCACCCAACTGGGCGCAGCAGGCTCGCGGGACCGATCTGGCGACGCTGTTCCTCGCCGTTCCGGTCCTGGCCATCGGCCTCTGGGCGTCCATCCGAGGCTCGTCGGCTGGCCGCCTCGCGGTCGTCGCCGGGCTCCTGTACCTCGTCTACAACTACGCGATCTTTGCGTTCGCCGTGGCAATGAACCCGCTGACCGTCGTCCACATCGCCATCTTCGGTCTGTCCCTATGGAGCCTCGTGCTGGCCGGTCGCGCCGCCGTTGAAGATGTTGAAACCACGAACCAGCGTCTCAACCGGCGCCCGGCCGGCGGGCTCCTGATCGGAGTGGCCGCGATGTTCGGCCTGCTGTGGCTCGGCCAGATCGCTACGACGACCACGACGGGCGCCTTGCCACCAGACCTCGTCAAGGCGGGTATCTCAAGCAACCCCGTCTACGCCCTCGACCTCGCGTTCTTCCTGCCCCTATGCGCCATCGCCGGGGTTGGTCTGCTGCGCGGAAACACCGCCGCCGCCTATGCCTTGCCGATGCTCATCTGGGTCGCCCTCATGGGCGCCGGCGTCGTTGGCGGCTTCGTCCTGATTGCGGCAGCCGGGGATGCGATCGCGGTCCCCGTGGTCGTCGCCATCAGCGGTCTCAGTGTCGCCTCCGCGACTCTGGCCTCAGTTGCCCTCGCTCGAGCAGGCCCAGCCACCGGGCTCGCTCGGACCTCCACCCGTCCCGCATACCTCGAAGGATGAAAGCCACGCTCCTCGTCGAACGCCTGATCACGGCCGCCGCCGTCTTCGTCGCCGCCCACTTCGCGATGGGCTTCATCAACGCGAGCGCGGGCCGAAGCGGCGGTTCGCTGCTCTTCCCGTTCGCGACCAACGCCCCGACCCGCTGGGTCTTCGGCAGTCTCGACGGGATGCTTGGGCTGCTCGTCCCAGTGATGATCGGACTCGCCAGCATCGCAGTCCTTACGTTTTTCTTCGCCTTCTTCGCGGCCCTCGGCCTGTGGGTTCCCGCGAACCTCTGGCGGCCACTCGTTCTCGTCGGCGTGGCGTGCTCTGTGGCCCTGCTCGTGCTGCACCCGAGCGTGTACGCGGTTCTGCCATTGGCACTGAACACGGGCTTGGCGTGGGTCGCCTGGACGTCGGCCTGGACCCCGGCCGCAGCTTGACGAAACTCCGGTGGTGAGCGCGCACCCCCCAGCGTGAACCGCCGAAACCCTTGAAAAGGACATGACCTCGCAACTCGGGGTTCGCTGATCGCCCGGCGCTGATTGCCGCCCTGCTCGCAGCGAATCGCGGGCGCATCGCGGCCGGAGCCCGAACAGGGGTGAATCGCAGACGACGAGCCAGCATTGGATGATCGCTCGGCCACCTAGGCCGTTCGGGAGTCCGCGCGCGGCGAATGATGATGGTCGGGGTGGTCGGACTCGAACCGACGATCTCGTGCTCCCAAAGCACGTGCGTTGCCAACTACGCCACACCCCGCCGATTCGTGCTCAGGAACCCCGAAACTCCTGCGCACTTCGGGTTCTCACCTAGCCTACAGCGCTCCAATCGCATGATGTCAGGTATGTGGCCCGTTGCGCCAACTCGATGTTGCGCTCTATCCGCGCGCGGTCAGTGAATGTCGGCCGCCGGACAGCGATCTGAACCGCACTGGGTTTCGTGGAGACTCAGGTGATTGGGTTTCAGGCGGCCGCGGTGGCTGCCAGGCGGGAATGGTAGGCGGCCTCGAACTCCGCCGGCGGGACGTCGCCGCAGGCTGAATGCAGGCGCTGCGTGTTCCAGAAGTGGACCCAGCGGGCGGTCGCGAGCTCGACCTCCCCGACAGATCGCCAGGGCCCGTGACGGCTGATCAGCTCGGCTTGTACAGCCCGTTGACCGTCTCGGCGAGGGCATTGTCATAGCTGTCGCCGCGGCTCCCGACGGAGCCGACCGCCTCGGCCTCGGCGAGGCGCTCGGTGTAGCGGATCGCGAGATACTGGACGCCCCGGTCGGAGTGATGGACGAGCCCGCTGAGGTCCGAGCCGCGTCGGCTCCAGATCGCCATCTCGAGGGCGTCGAGGGCGATCTCGGCACGCAGGCTGGCGAGCACCCGCCAGCCGACGATCGCCCGGCTGAAGACGTCCACGATGAACGCCGTGTAGACGAAGCCGGTCCGGGTCCAGACGTAGGTCAGGTCGGCGACCCACAGGCGGTTGGGAGCCGGCGCACTGAAGACCCGCTCGACGAGATCGGCCGGACGAGCGCTGACGGCCGCCGGCTTCGTCGTCCGGATCCGCTTGCTCCGGGTCGCCCCGGCGAGGCCCAGGCCGCGCATCAGGCGGCCGACCTGGTCGCGGCCGACCGCGATGCCCTCGCGGCTGAGGACCCGCCAGGCCTTGCGGACGCCGTACACGCTGAAGTGCGCGGCGTGGATCCTCGTGATCTCGCTCGACAGGGCCGCGTCGCGGACGGCCCGCGCCGAGGCTGGCCGGGTCTTGGCCGCGTAGTACGACGACGGGGCGACCGCCAGGGTCCGGCAGATCGGCTCGACACCCCAACGAGCCCGCTGCCCGTCGATGAAGGTGGTCATCGCGGCGAGCGGCGGTCGAGCCCCGCCCCGAAGAAAACCGCCGCGCTCTTGAGGATCTCGTTGGCCCGCCGCAGCTCGCGGTTCTCCCGTTCGAGCTGCTTGATCCGCTCGCGCTCCTCGGTCGTCAGGCCGCCCCGGGTACCGCCATCGATCTCGGCTTGCTGGACCCACTTGCGGACCGACTCCGGGCCGATCCCCAGCTGGCGGGCGACGTCGGTGACCGCACCATGGCGATCGCCCCGTTCGGTTGCCAGCTCGGCGACCAGGCGGACGGCCCGCTCCCGGAGCTCTGGCGGGTACCGCCGCTGGAACGGGCTGGTGGTGCTGCTGTCGTGTGCCACGACTCCATGATCCTCCAAGCGATGGAGTCTCCACTGAAGTCAGTGCGGTTCAATCAGTGCACGCTCTTGCCGCGACGGCGTCTACTGCCGACCTCGCCCTCGAGGCCGTGCCGCTGTCTCGCCGTAACACCGGGCATTGATCAACGGGGAATGGCACGAGGCTGCCAGTGGCGAAACCGTGGCCGTCCGCAACCCCGCGACCGACGAAGTCATCGCCAACGTGGCGTGGTGTAGCGCGCTAGACGTGGCGCGGGCGATCGATGCTGCGCAGGACGGGTTCGAGACGTGGGGCAAACTGCCCGGCAGTGAGCGGTCCACGTTCATCCGACGGCTATTCGAGCTGAAGCCGCGGGGACCAGCACGCACTCCGCTTGCCAGCGCCCAGCCGTCCGCCTACCGTCGGCATACACGCCTTTTGACGTGGGCGGCGTCACCTGCCTGGCTGCCTCTGACCTCGAATCCCAAAGGGGAGCACTTCCGATACCGCTACGCGGTTTTGGGCCGCCCGTCGCGGTACGCGTAGAGCGCCCGTTCGCCCGAATGACGGCCGCCAGCTCGTAACGCCATGACGTCCCTGGCCGCGATCGCCGGGCCCGCCGCAGCCGCGTCGATGGAGCGGCTGGCGCTGGCGAACCTCATCCGGTCCGCGACCTGATCGTGGCCCGGGCCTTGTCGCGGCGAGCGATGGCTCGCACAATGGCCGGTGATGGCGGAGTCGAGGTAGACCTGGAGCCGACGGGCGTCACGGCAACCGACGAGCGTGCCGGTGGCTCGATCACGCGCGGGTTCCTGTTCGCCGATCTGCGCGGGTACACCCGGTTCGTCGAAACCCGCGGCGCTGTCGTCGCCGCGGATCTGCTCCTCCGTTACCGCGCCCTGGTCCGCGACCTCGTCCGTCGCTATGCGGGCGCGGAGATCAAGACCGAAGGCGATAGCTTCTATGTCGTCTTCACAGGGGTCAGCACCGCTGTGCAGTGCGGCCTCGCCATCGTCGACGCGGCGCGCGTCTCGTCGCTCGAACACCCGGACGAACCGATCAGCGTCGGTATCGGGATCCACGCCGGCGAGACGATCGAGACCCCGGACGGTTTCGTCGGCAGCCCCGTGAACATCGCCGCTCGCCTGTGCGCGCTGGCCGGGCCCGGCGAAGTGCTCGTCAGCGACACCGTCCGCGCCCTCACCCAGACCGTCCTGCCGGTCGGGTTCCTGCCCCGTGGCCGGCGCACCCTCAAGGGCGTCGCCGACCAGGTCGCCGTCTATGCCGTCGTCCCGCGCGCGGAGTGGGGCCTCGCCGCCGTGAATGTCGGCCGCCTGCGCGGGTTGTCCCGCACTGCCCGGGTCGCGGTGCTCGGCGCGGTGGTCATCGCCTTCGTCGGGATCGTCGCGCTCGGCTCGACCGCCATGCGCGGAACGACCGGCCTCCCGCCCGGTCCGTGGAAGATAGGCTTGGACATGCCGCTCCATGGCGACGCGTCGGGCGTGGGGATCACGATCAGGAACGCCGTCTCGCTCGCCATCGACCAGGTGAACGGTGCCGGCGGGATCGGCGGCGCCCAACTCCAGCTCGATGCGTTCGACGATGCGGGCGCGACAGAACCGCACGATCCGGATCTCGGCGCGAGCAACGTCACGACGATGATCGCCGACCCGCGCGTGCTCGCGATGATCGGACCGCAGTCGTCGGCGGTCGCGAGAGCGGAGATCCCGGTCGCGAACCGCGCCGGACTCCTCCAGTGCAGCCCCGCGAATACGGCCCCGGATCTCACGAAGCCGCGCGACGGCGCCCTGGACCTGCGGTCCGCGAACCCGACACAGATCGCCTACGTCCGAACGGCGCCTTCTGACGACATCCAGGGCACTGCGCTTGCCTCATTCATGTTCACCGACCTCGCGGCGAAGACGACCCTGGTGATCGACGACGCAGATTCGGGACGGAAGATCGCCGACGAATTCTCCGCCGCCTATGCCAAGCTCGGCGGTGCCGTCGTGCGCCTGGCGCTGAACCGCGGCGCGGATCCAGCGTCCGTCCTCGGCTCGCTGTCCGGCTCGACGGGCGCGCCGACGGCGGTCTTCTTCGGCGGGGTCACCCCGACCGGAGCCCCCGACCTGCGCAAGGCGATGGTGGCGGCCGGCCACGGCGCGCTGCCTTTCGTCAGCTGGGATGGCATCCTCGACGGATCCGGCGCTGACGATGGCTCGTTCATCACGCTGGCCGGGCCAGCCGCCGCGGGCTCCTACTCATCGCACGCCTCATTCGGCGGGCCGAAGGCCGACTTCACAGCGCGATATCGGGCCAAGTTCGGGACTGACTCGAACGAGTACGCCGCGGCGGGCTATGCGTGTGCGGAGATCATCTTCGACAGGCTTCGCGCGCTCGCCCTGACCGGGCCGAGCGCCGACGGGCTTCGCGAGGCCCTCCGCGCCCAGGTCGTCGACCCGAGCCACCGCTACGACACCATCCTGGGCACGATGGGCTTCGACGCGAATGGCGACTCGCTCCAGCAGTTCGTGACCTTCTATCGGGTCGAGATGTCGGCGGCCGGTGGCAAAGGCGACTGGGTCATCGAAAAACAGGAGGACTACGGACCGGCACCGTAGCGATGAGAGGACCGGCCCGGACAGGTTCATCGTGAACCCGGCGACGCGCCGCTAGGACAACCAAAGCGGTCGTAAGCGGTAGCTTGCTCGTGCCGACCTTCGAGCTCCGGCGCGTTCTTGGACGGAGCGCCACGCAGGGCAGGGTCAGGGACCCGCGTGCTCGCGAAACGCACAATAATCGACACGCCGTCGCTGGCAGTCTTCGTGCGGGACGACCAGCAAGCTACACCGCTTAGAGCCGAAACGCTCCCAAAGCACGTGCGTTGCCAACTACGCCACACCCCGATGATTCGTGCTCGCGAACCGCATGTGCTTCGGTGCGCACTGGCGGATGACAAGCCTACAGCGCTCGGAGCGCGGTGCTTGCACGCGCGGCCGCTGAGCTCGGATGACCCCTTGACACGATGCGTTGATCGAGTCGTTTCCCGATTCCGCAGAGCATTTTGGTCAGACTGCGCACCATGACGACCTGGCGTGACCTCCCTCACGCCGTCGCGCTTGAGTGCCGTTGTCATGACTCGGGCTGGGGCCGCTCCGCGCGTCGACGTCGATCCCAGCGCAGACCGGCGAGCCGCTCAACGGCGACCGAGCCGCCACAACGACAGCCAAAGACCCGATCGGATCCGATCGGCACGGGTCCACGTCGATCACTGCACATTGATGATGTCGTAGCTGAGAATTTCGATGATCGAGTTCGGAATGTCGCTCGGAGCTCCAAGTGCCGGGACGATGGGCGATCGGCATTCCTACTTTCGGGACCTCCTTCGACGCGGCGCTGGGACGTTCACATCCGCCTGGCTGTCGAGCGCCTGATGATGGGCGATACCCCGATCCTCGAGGCATGGGCCGCCCTGACCTGGCTCGCGTCCGAGTTCCCGAACCACCGCTTCGGCAATCTGGTCCTCAGCCAGGGCTATGCAATCCGGCGCTGCTGGCCAAGATGGCCGCCACTCTCCAGTACATGAGCGGCGGACGCCCATCCTTGGGATCGGAGCCGGCTGGCACGACGACGGGGGTGACGCACCTGACCGTCTACTTCCACAAACGGCGTTCGCTCGATCGTCTCGGCCACCTCAAGAGGGGCGGGGCCGCGGATGACGTCTTCCGGGGTGCGTCGAAGTTGTCGTTCCAAGCGGGCTCGAGGTAGCCGCGAGGACTTTCGGAGTTGGCACCGCGTTGCAGGCGCCAGCAGGCGAGTCAGGTCCTGCGCGCTTGATCACGCAGGCCGCCCTCGCTGGGCTGGTTGGAGCGACCAGCCGTTCTCGACGTCGGCCTCGGGCGCGGGCCAGCACGCGCGGCCTCGACAAACGACGCGAACAGCTGTTCGAACTCCGCCGGCGTCGACTCGGTGCGTTCCGGGTGACACTGGACCCCGACGACGAACTGACCCTCCACCGCCTCGAGTCCCTCCACAAGCGGACCTGCCGGGCTGTCGGCCCAAGCGGCGGCACGGAGTCCGGGCGCCAGGTCCTCGGCCCGCACGCCCTGGTGGTGGTAGGCGTTCACCTCGAGCGTCTCGGCCGGGCCCACGAGCCCGGCGAGACGCGTGCCAGGCACCAGCCGGAGCGCATGCGTGGCCGCCGGGCCGGTTCCCCATCCGGGACCCGCGTGGCCGTCGACGTGCTGGAGGATCGTGCCGCCGGCGAAGACATTGATCGCCTGGAGCCCGCGACAGATCCCGAGCACAGGCACCCCCCGGGCCGTGGCCACGCTCCAGGCCGTCGCCTCGAGCTCGTCGCGCTCAGGCTCGATGTCCCGTGCCCCGTCCATCGGCTGGCCGTATCGACCCGGGTGGATGTCGGCGCCGCCACTCATGAGGAGCCCGTCCATCGCCGCCAGAGCCTCGTCGCGGGCAGCGTCGGGCGTCCGGGCGTCGAGGCGGACCGGGACGGCTCCGTGTCGAGCGATCGCCGCCGCGTACCGGTCGTTGCGGCGGGCTGCGAGGTCGCGATCCGCCCGGCCATCGGTCATAGCCAGCGTGACGACGATTCGTGGGGCGGGCGCCGACACCGGCGGAGCATGTCGCCTCATCGTCTCAGCCTCCGATGTGTACGGGTCTTGTCATCCGATAGGCGGTAGGAGATAGTTTGCCAACCGCCAGCCACCCAGCCCGTCGATCCTCGTGACGCCTGCAGTATCGCGGTCAAGATCCTGTACCGTCCTGGCTCTGGCGAACCGGAGGAGGAGTCATGGCCCGTACCGCTTTCGCCCTGGCGAGCGCGATCGTCCTGGTTGCCGCTTGCTCGAGCAGCCCGGGCTCGTCGGGCGCCGCATCGGTTGCGCCATCGTCGGTCGCAGCATCGCCCGCCGCCGGCGGGAGTCCCGCAACGGGCGGCGCGCCCATCAAGATCGGCGGGGGCTTTGCCCTCACCGGCGACGAGTCCGCGCTGGACCTGCCGGCCGCTAACGGCGCCAAGCTCGCGGTCAAGCAGATCAACGCGGCGGGCGGGGTCAGCGGATCGCAGATTGATTTCATTGTCCACGACAGCCAGTACAAGATGGACGTCACGGCCCAGACGGCCAAGCAGTTCGTCGAGCAGGACAAGGTCCCGCTGATGATCGGCTACACGGACACCGACTCGGTCCTCGCCGCCGGTCCGACCTTCCAGAACGCGAAGATCCCGTTCATCACGGTCGGAGCCACGTCGCCGAAGATCCCGAGCCAGGTCGGCGACATGATGTTCCTGGCCTGCTTTGGGGACAACGTCCAAGCCGCCGTCGGCGCGGAGTACTCCTTCAAGTCGTTCGGTCACAACGCCTACTTCCTATGGGACAAGGGCGTCGAGTACACGACCCTCCTCGGGGCGTACTTCAAAAGCCGCTTCACCGAGCTGGGCGGGACGATCGCCCTTGAGGACTCATACGACGACAAGGCAACCGACTTCTCGGCCCAGATCACGAAGATCAAGGCCTTGAGCCCGGCGCCGGACTTCTTCTACGTCGCTGCGATGCCCTACAACATCGGGCCGCTCGTGAAGCAGTTCCGGGATGCCGGGATCACCGGTCCGATCGTCGGCGGCGACGGCTATGACACGCCGGACCTCATCTCGGTCGCCGGCGCCGCTGCCGACAATGTCTACTTCACGACCCACGCCCTGATGGATGCCACCGGCGGCACGGACGGGATCAAGAAGTTCATCACCGACTACAAGGCCGAGTACGGCAACGACCCGGAGAACGCATTCGCGGCCCTCGGCTACGACACCGTGTACCTGCTGGTGGACGCGATCAAGCGAGCGGGCAGCACGGACTCGGCAGCCGTGAAGGCCGCGATCGAGGGCACCAAGGACTTCAAGGGAATCACCGGCTCGATCACGTTCTCAGCCGCCTCACACGTCCCCCAGAAGGGCGTGACGGTCATCTCGGTCAAGGGCGGCAAGTTCACCCTCGGCGCCGAGGTCGTGCCGGAGAAGGTACCTGCCCCATAGCCGTCCGCGCGGCTGCACTGGGCCGCCGGGCTCGGGAACTCCTCGAGGTTCGGCGGCCAGCCCGAGGATTTCGGTACCCGTCCGGATCGAGGCGCCCATGACACCCGAGGACATCGTCGGCCACGCGAAGGAGCAAGGCCTCCAGCTGGTCCGGTTCCTGTATTGCGACAACGGCGGCGTGATCCGTGGCAAGAGCGCTCACGTCGGTCAGCTCGGCCGCCGGATGACAAGTGGAATCGGGCTGGTCAAGGGCATGCAGTCGTTTACGAGCCTCGATAGCCTCGCGCCCGATGCGACGTACGGGCCGATCGGCGAGATCCGGCTCGTGCCCGACCCGGAGACGTTCGTCGTGCTGCCGTACGCGCCCCGCAGTGGCCAGATGATCGCGAACATGATCGAGCTCGATCATCAGCCGTGGGCGCTCGACCCGCGCGGCTTCCTCCAGCGCATGGTCGGGGCCGCGGCCGCGAACGGCCTCACGTTCGACGCCGCCTTCGAGAACGAGTTCTACCTCGCGTATCGCCGCGACGACGGTTACGCGCCCGTCGACCGGAGCTTGTGCTTCAGCGCGATCGGCATGGAATCGACCGAGCCGGTGATCCAGGACATCATCTCTGCCCTCACCGCACAGGGGCTGACCGTGGAGCTGTCCCATCCCGAGTTGGGCTGGGGCCAGCAGGAGCTATCGATCCGCCATGCCCCGGCGGTCCGCGCGGCCGACGACCAGATCACGTACCGCCAGACCGTCCGCGCCGTCGCCGCGCAGCACGGCATGGTGGCGTCGCTGGCGCCGAAGCCGTGGGCCGACCAGGCGGGCAGCGGGGCCCACCTCCACTGGAGCATCTGGAACCGCGACCACTCGGCGAACCAGCTGGTCGATCCCGCCGGTCAGGCCGGCCTGTCGACTCTCGCCCGCCAGGCGATCGCCGGCGTCCTCGCCCACCTGCCGGGCCTGCTCGCGCTCACGACGCCGAGCGTCAACTCGTTCCGCCGCCTCCAGCCGCACTTCTGGAGTTCCGCGTATACCGCCTGGGGGATCGAGAACCGCGAGGCCGCCGTCCGCGTGCCGAGCCGGTACTGGGACGACGAGGCGGGGTCGACGAACCTCGAACTCAAGGCGAGCGACGCCAGCGCCAACCCATACATCGCCCTCGGCGGTGCGATGGCGGCGGCCCTCGACGGGATCGCGCGCGGGCTGGATCCCGGCGATCCCGTCGATGAGGACCCGGGCAACCTGACCGACGCCGAGCGGGAGCAGCGTGGCATCCGCCGGTTCCCGCTGACCGCCGCCGAGGCGCTCGACGAGCTCGAGCGCGATGATGTCCTGACGGCCGCCCTCGGGCCGGGACTCGCCACCGAGTACCTCAAGGTGCGCCGCGCCGAGGCGGCGGCCTACGCCGCGAAGGACGAGGCGTTCGAGCTCGACCAGCACTTCTTCAAGTACTGAGCCGGGGCTCGCGGTGCCTCTCGACCTCGACGCGATCCCGATCGTCGACAACCACTGTCACTCGCTCCTGCGACGCCAGCCGCGAGACGACGAGGCGTTCCGGATCCACCTGACCGAGTCGACGTTCGAGGAGATCGCGCGCGACCACGTCCCGCACAGCGTCTTCTACCAGGTGACCCTGCGCGAGCTCGCCGTACTGCTCGACTGCGCGGCCACGCCAGAGGCTGTGCACGCCGCCCGCCGGGAGCGCGGCGTCGAATGGCTCACCGGCGAGATCGTCCGGCGGGCGAACTTCAAGACCTGGCTCATCGACACCGGCTACGGCGCAGACACGACATTCGGGCTCGATGAGCTCCGGGCGATTGCGCCGTGTCGGATCGCGGAAGTGATCCGGCTCGAGCCGATGATCGAGCGGCTGATCCTCCAGGCGACCACGTTCGACGGCTTCCTCGACGCCTACCGTGAGGCCATCACGAACCTCCGCGGGCGCGAAATTGTCGGGATGAAGTCGGTGATCGCGTATCGGACCGGCCTGCACGTGACGGCGGTCACGCGGGCCGACGCCGGCGCTGCGTTCGCGACGGTTCACGAGACGGCGAAGCGAGCCGGCCGGCTCCGGATCGAGTCGAAGCCCCTGCTCGACTACCTCGTGGTGATCGCAGTCGAGGAATCGGCCCGTCAGGGCGTGCCGATCCAGTTCCATACCGGCCTCGGCGACCCGGATCTCGACCTGACCCTCGTCGACCCGGCCGCACTCCGGCTGCTGTTTTCCGACCGCTTTCGGGCCGCCCCGATCGTGCTCCTCCACACCGGCTATCCGTACGTCCGCTCGCTCGCGTACCTGGCCGCGATGTACCCGAACGTCTACGCGGACATGGGCGAGGCAATCCTCTTCGCCGCCGGCGAAGCGACCGAGATCACCCGGGAGCTGCTTGGACTGGCGCCAGCCAGCAAGATCCTGTTCAGCACCGACGCGTCGCTCGTTCCCGAGCTCTACTGGGTCGGGGCGCGGCTCGGTCGGCGGGTGCTGGGCCGGGTCCTCGACGAGCACATCGCCAACAGCGCGATCGATGAGACGGTGGCGATCGACTGGGCCGAGCGGATCCTGTGGCGCAACTCGGAGGCCGTCTACCTGCTCTGATCAGCCGGGCTGGTCCCCAGCTCGTCCGGAGGGGTCGGGTCGGCGGACGGATCGCCGGGCGGGTTGCGCCGGGCGAAGAGCCGGTCGAGCGGGACCTCGCGCTGGCCGAGCAGCCCCTCGCGACGAACGGTGATCACGACGAGGAAGATCACCGCCAGAATGATCTGGCTGAGTCCGTACAGGAGGGTCGCGTCCTCGACGCGACGGAGCCCTTCGGTCAGGGCGACGATGGCGATTGCGCCGAGGATTGAGCCACTGACAGAGCCCATGCCCCCGATCACCAGCATCGTGATCACCCGGAAGGTCAGGTCGAAGTAGAAGACCGTCGGCGAGAACGACGTGATGAAGTGGGCGTACAGGGAGCCGGCGACCGCGGAGAAGAATGCGCCGACGACGAACGCGAGCAGGCGCGGCTCCATGACCCTGATCCCGACCGCCTGGGCCGCGACCCGGTCGTCGCGCTGGACAAACATGTCGCGGCCATAGGCCGAGCGCTTGATCCGCCACACGACATACACGGTGACCAGGACCCAGACCCACGACCACCACAGGTTCGTGTAAGAGGTCACGTTCGAGAAGGTCCGCGAACCGCGGGTAAAGGCGTCGGCGTTGAACAGGACGACCCGGACGATGACGAGGAAGCCGAGCGTCGCGACCGCCACGAAGTGCCCGGAGAGTCGCATCAGGACGCGGCCCACCAGCCACGCCACCGCGCTGACGAGCACCGCCGCGATCAGCGTCGCCGCGAGGAACCCGACCGGGAGCGGCCCGACCTGCTGGTCGAGGTGGACGCCGGCCAGCCAGGACGGCAGGTCCGAGAGGTAGGCGAGCTTCTCGGGCAGCGGCAGCGTGAGGATCGCGGCGACATAGGCGCCGAGAGCCATGAAACCGATCTGGCCGAGAGAGAACACGCCCGTGAACCCGCTCGTCAGGTTGAGCGACACCGTTAGGATCACGAAGATCGCGAGGTTGATGACGAGGCCTTGCCAGAACGACTGACCGCTGGCGTCGAGTCCCGCGAGTCCAATCGAGGTCAGTCCGATCACGAGCAGGGGCCCACCGGCCCGGCGCAGTCCGCTCACAGGTCATCCTCGCGGATGCGGCGACCCAGGATTCCCTGCGGCCGCACGAGTAGCACCAGGATCAGTACGACGAAGACCACGGCGTCGCGCCAGCTGGCCAGGCCGCTCGGCAGCCAGTGCTGGAGGAACGACCGGACCTCCGGCGGGACCGACCCGGCCGGCAGCAGGTCGCCGATCCCGGCGAGAGACGTGACAAGGACTTCGAGGAAGCCGAGGACGTATCCGCCCAGGACCGCCCCGGCGATGCTGCCGAACCCGCCGATCACGGCGGCGATGAACGCCTTGAGCACCGGCGTGAACCCCATGTAGGGATTGATCTGGCCGGCTTGGACGGAGTAGAGCAACCCGGCGACCGCCGCGAGGCCAGCCCCGATCGCGAAGGCCGTGGCGACCACCCGGTCGACCTTGATCCCCATCAGTCGGGCGGCCGGCAGGTCCTCCGCCGCGGCCCGCATCGACAGCCCGAGTCTCGTCCGGGTGACGAACACGCTGAGCAGGCCCAGCAGGAGGATGCCCGCGACGAAGCTCGCGACGTTCACCTTCGGGATCGTGATCGCACCGAGCGTGACGACCCCGTTGAGCAGGTCCGGGCTGGGGAACGCGATCAGGGTCGGTTTGCCGGCCAGCCGGGTCGTGAGCAACGTGCCGTTCTGGAGGATCTGGCCGACCGCGAAGGACGTGAGCAGCATCGCAACATCGGGCGCGCCCCGGATCGGCCGGTATGCAACGCGCTCCATGAGCAGGCCGACGGCGATCGTTCCGACGACGATGATCGGCAGGGCGACGGCGAGTGACAGCCCAGCACTGATCGAGAAGACCGCGAGATAGGCGGCGATCATCATCAGGTCGCCGTGAGCGAAGTTGATCAGCCGCAGGATCCCGAAGACCATCGCCAAACCCACGGCCATCAGCGCGTAGAGGCTGCCGGCGCTGAGCGCGTTGACGATCTGCTGGATCGCGTAGTCGGTCATGACGCCACTGCACCGACCCCGAGATACGACTGTTCGACCTTGGGATCGTGGCGGAGCTGCTCGGCGGGTCCGTCGAGGGTGATCCGGCCAGTCTCGAGCACATAGGCCCGGTCGGCGACGTCAAGCGCCTGGTGGACGTTCTGCTCGACGAGGAGGATCGTCCGGCCCTGCCCCTTGAGCTCGGCGATGGTCGCGAAGATCCGCTCGACCATGAGCGGCGCAAGGCCGAGCGACGGCTCATCGAGCAGGAGCAGTCGTGGTCGGCTCATCAGCGCCCGGCCGATCGCCAGCATCTGCTGCTCGCCGCCGGACAGGGTCCCGCCGGCCTGCCCGAGGCGGTCCTTGAGAAGCGGGAAGAGCTCGAACACTGCCTCGAGGTCCGCGTCGATCCCGGCGGCGTCCGAGCGGGAGACCGATCCCAGCCGGAGATTCTCGGCGACGGTCAGGCTGCCGAAGATCCGGCGACCTTCGGGACAGTGCGAGATCCCGAGGGCCACGATCCGGTCCGTCGGCGCGTGGGCGATATCGGCGCCCTCGAACGTCATCTCGCCCCGGGTCGGGCGGAGGAGGCCGGAGATCGTCCGGAGCGTGGTGGTCTTACCGGCCCCGTTGGACCCGATCAGGGCGACGAGCTCGCCGGTGTCGACCCGCAGCGACACGCCCTGGAGGGCGCGGATGGTTCCGTATCGGACGTGGACGTCTGTCAGCTCAAGCATGCCGGGCCCGGCCGAGGTAGGCCGCGATCACGTCTGGATCGGAGCGGACGGCGGCCGGGTCGCCGTCGGCGATCACCCGGCCGTAGTTGAGGACCTGGATCCGCTCGCAGAGGTTCATGACCAGCGGGATGTCGTGGGCCACCAGGACGATCGTGATGCCCTGCTCGTCCCGGATCCGTCGGATCAGGCCGAGGAGCTCCTGCGTCTCGACCGGGTTCATGCCGGCGTTTGGCTCGTCGAGCAGCAGGACCCGCGGTCGGGTCGCGACCGCCCGGGCGATCTCCAGGCGACGTTGGTCACCGTATGGCAGGTGACGGGCCAGGCGGTCGCGTTGGCGCGCCAGACCGAACAGCTCGAGGAGCTCCATGGCACGCCCCGTGAGGTCGCGCTCCTGACGACGGAACGACCCGCTCGAGAAGAGGACCCCGACAAGCGACCGCCGCGCATTTGCCTGGAGCCCGACCTTGACGTTGTCGATGACCGGCAGGTCGCCGAACAGGCGGATGTTCTGGAAGGTCCGGGCGATCCCCAGTCGGGCGACCCGGTACGCCGGCGATCCAGTGATGTCGCGACCATCGAACCGGATCGCGCCTGCCGACGGACGGAGGAAGCCCGACAGGAGGTGGAACAGCGTCGTCTTTCCGGCGCCGTTGGGCCCGATCACGCCGTGAATCGCCCCGGCCGGCAGCTGCAGGTCATAGTCGGTCAAGGCCTGCAGCCCGCTGAATGCCTTCGACAGGCTTCGGACCTCCAGGAGGACGTCCGGGCCCGCGGGAGGGGCCGTCATTCGGCGAGTGTCGATCAATGGGTCCTGCGATCCTGGACTTGTCATCCGTCAGATGGCAACGGATCATCTCCGAGCACTGGCCCGCCCCTCAACGCCGACAGTCTTGCGCCCGGGGCCGACCGGGGTCAAGACGGATGTCCGACGGCCGTCCTGGGCCGTCGCTGTAGGGATGGAATGAAGCGATGATCGATCTCATCGGTCGCACGGTGCTCATCACCGGCGCAGCTGGCGGCATCGGCTCCGCGAGCGCTCGGACGATCTCCGGTGCCGGCGCTAGCGTCGTCATCCACGACCTGAACGGCGCAGCCCTCGACGCGCTCGCGGACGAGTTGGGAGAACGCGTCCGCCCGCTGCCGGCCGACCTGCGCGATCGTGCCGCGACCCAGCAGCTTTGGCACGACGCCGTCGCGATCTGGGGGAGGATCGACGTCCTGATCAACAACGCCGGAATCTACCCGCCGGCGCCACTCGACCTGTCACTCGCCGACTGGACTGCCGTCTGGGATCTCTCGCTGGGCGTCAACCTCGTGGCGCCCGCGATTCTCTGCCGCGAGGCAATCGCGACGTTCTCGTCCCAGCCTCGGGGCGGGATCATCGTCAACCTCGCGAGCCGCGCCGCCTTCCGGGGCGAGGATCCGGAGTTCTGGCACTACGCGGCGGCCAAAGCCGGGATCGTGGCGATGACCCGGACGATCGCCCGCCAGTACGGCCGCCAGGGGGTGACCGCGTTCGCAGTGGCTCCTGGCTATGTCGACACCCCGTTCAATCAGCCGTTCGCCGACAAGTTCGGTGTCGACGCGGCGGCGCGCGACACCGGTCTCGGCGAGGTGGCCCAGCCGCAGGACGTGGCCAACGTTCTCACCTTCCTCGCCTCGGGCCTGGCCCGTCATGCGACCGGCACCACGATCGACATCAATGGCGCCAGCTACGTCCGATGACGCCGGGGAAAACATCCGGTGAACGGCCCGTTGGCAACCGCCCACTGCAGCGGTCCGGCTTGGCTCGGACGCGCGATCGGTCCGAGGGGGGCCTCTTGCGCTACGACCAGCGGAGCCATGATCGGCCAGCGCTGAGGGATGCGTAACGCATCCATGCCCAGGCGCACATGGTGCGCGAGGATCGTCCATACGTCGGGGGGGGCGCGCGGAGGCCGCCGATCTGTTCGCGAACCGCACAATAATCGAGGCGCCGTCGCTCGCCCAGTTGGTGCGCGGCGGCTGCCTGGCCACACCGCATGGAGCCTCAAGACTCCCAAAGCACGTGCGTTGCCAACTACGCCACACCCCGACGTGATTCGTGCTCAGGGATCACACATAACTCTTGCGCACTGCCGCGACGGCTAGCCTACAGCGCTGACCACTACCTCAAGCGAGTCTTGGAGCGGGCTCAGACTGTCGCCGGATTCGCCCACGTGCGTCAGCTGAATTCGGACATGTGGAAGCGTTGTATGGCGAGTGGACACCAACGGTTTTAGAGGCATCACCCGCAGGCTGAGATCATACCCGGGTTTCAGGGTCAGACCAGTTATCGTATCGCGCGCCTCGCCTGAGTCGGGCGCCCGCACCGGTCCTCGACTCGCGATCGACGCAGCGCGCGTGGCATGATCCGTCACGTGATGGCGCTCCCGACAACACCCGCCCGATCGTCGGTCAACCTCGAGATTGACCTGGCGCTCCGGCCGCAGTGGACGGAGCTCGCTGCCGGGCGAACGCTCGTCGTGGACTATTTCGCAAGTCGGCGCTGCAGCGTCACGATCGGCGATCTGACGGCCGACTTCCGACGCGATCCGCCGGGAGCCGCCTTCGCCGCGCTCGCGCCGCTCGAGGGCGTGCCCATGTACGTCGAGCGGCGCCTCTTGCCGGTTTTCGCCGATGCCGTCGCCACGGTGCGGCTCGCTGGCCCTCCGTTCGCCCGTCACCTGGCCCTGTCGCTCGACCCGGCGGACCGCTGGATCGACTTCCTCGACGGGCCCTCGGTTCTTTCCGGCAAGCAGCACCTGTGACCGACGCGTCGGCCTCCGTTGATTCCGTGGGCACAGGTGTGCCTGGGTCGCGATGAAGAGATGCCGATGACGTGCCGGACTGGGCGATCGCCGCCGACCTAGGTGTCGTTCTCCTCGACCTTGTTGACGAGGACCGATAGCGGCGTCCGGCCATCGAGCCCGGCGTGGGGACGCCGTCGATTGTAGGCATCGACCCAGCCGGGCAGGGTCGCCAGGCGCTCGCCGTTCGATCGGAACAGCCGGGCGTAGGCCCACTCGCGCTGGATCGTCCCGATGAACCGCTCGGCCTTGCCGTTCGTCTGCGGCCGGCGCGGCCGGGTCCGGACGTGCCGGATCCCGAGGTCGGCGAACATGTCGGCGAGGCGGTGCGAGTGGGTGTAGGTCCAGGCGTTGTCGGTCATCACCCGCTCGACCCCAACGCCGTGGCCGGCGAAGAACGCGACCGCCTCCTCGATGAAGCTGACCGTGCTTCCGGCCTGCTCGTCTGGCCGGACCGCGACATAGGCGACCCGGCTCGCGTCGTCGACCGCGACGTGGACGAAGTCATAGCCGACCCCGGCGTGCTTGCGGGCATCCTCGCCGAGCATCCGATGACCGCCGCCGGGCGGCACCCGCCCCAAACGCTTGACGTCGACGTGGATCAGCTCGCCGGGTCGTTCCCGGACGTAGCGGACCGGGACGCCGGTCAGCCGGTCGGCGTGAGCCAGCCGGCTCAGGCCGTTCCGCCGGAGGACGCCGTACACGGTCGAGCGGGAGTGACCGAGGAGCGGTCCCAGGCGGTGCGGCCCGACCCGCAGCCGACGTCGCGCGATCAGGATCCGGCGGACCTCGCGTTCGGGCAGGGCCCGCGGCCGACGGTGTGGTCGCGCCGAGCGGTCCTCGAGCCCGGCCTCGCCCTCGGCTCGGTACCGGCGCAGCCACTTGTACGCGGTGGCCCGGCTGACCCCGAGCATCTCGGCGGCGGTCGCGGCCGGCCAGCCCTCGACGACGATCCGATGGACCAGGAGCCGTCGGCCGAACGGCGTCAGCTTGGCCGTACGATGGAGCATGAGAGCCCTCCGTCGGAATGGAGCTTCGACAACCCCATACCGAGCACGAGGGCTCTCAACTTGTCAACAACGTCAGTGGGAACGACA
>JBBRSJ010000015.1:0-99258 GCA_038245515.1 Candidatus Limnocylindrales bacterium
CATGTCAGACTAGCCGCAGCACATCGAGAGGAGGTGATCGTCAGGGAGTGACCCGAGCCCGCGCGTCGGCCGCTTCGCGGCCTCCGACCGGGGGTGATCGAAAACTCCGGACTGACTGATCGCTTTCACCGGAATACGCAGGGTCGGTCGCGGTGGCTGCTGTATCCCGTCGTCGGCGTCCTGGCCCTGCTCAGCATCGGCGGCGCGATCGAGACGGGCATCGAGGCGACCGATGGTAGTCGGTCACCCAACGGCGGCCAACTCGTTGACGTCGGCGGGCACAAGCTGTTCATCGCGTGCAGCGGTACGGGGAGCCCGACCGTGGTCCTCGAGGGCGGCCTCGGGCAGGGTTCGGACTACTTCGCGCTCATCGCCCCTGAAGTCGCAACGACGACCCGGGTATGCACCTACGATCGGGCCGGTCACGGCCGGAGCGACCTGACGACCGGCCCGCAGGACGGGATGACCATCGCCCGCGACCTGCATTCACTCCTCGCGGCTTCGGGCAACCAGGGGCCATACATCCTCGCGGGGCACTCCGCTGGTGGGGCGTATGTGCCCTTCTTCGCAGCCGCGTATCCCGGCGAGGTTGCCGGACTCGTACTGCTCGACTCCATGTCGCCGCACGTGCAATCTGCCGGTCCGTCCTCCGACAATCCGATGAGCACGCTCGCGGGGGCGCTGCCCGGCCTCGCACGCGTCGGCGTCGCCCGACTGCTCTCTTCGGTCGGGTCGAACGACCTCCCGGCGGACGTGTCTGCGCGCCGGCGCGCCTTCGAAGCCACCCCGCGAGCAGCGGCGAGCTTCGGTGAGGAGTTCTTGCAGCTCGATGGCATCCTCGATGCGGCCGGTGCACTCCCGAACCTAGGCGATCGACCGCTCGTCGTCGTGACGGCGATGGCGGGCGCGAGCATCGATTGGCCGGGTCAGCAGAACCGCCTGGCCACGCACTCCACGAACGTGTCGCATCGGGTCTTCCAGGACATCACGCACGACGGCCTGATCGAAACCGTGAAAGGCGCCACCGTGGCGAGCGACGCCATCGTCGCCGTCGTGACATCGGTCCGTTCGGGGACGAAGCTGGACGGTTCAGCGGCGAGCCACCGATGAACGCCCACCCTCTCTCTGCGCGGGTCCAGCGCAGGACCAGCTTCGCTCGAATCACCACAGAACAGGAGCAGACCATCAGAGCGAGTGTTCAGTCCGACAGCTCAGCGGACGGACGACTGCCGAGCGTCGCGGATCGCCCGCCGGCCGCTCGTCGCTGGCTTGGGGCAGCGATCCACTCGCCGGCGGTCCGGACCGACGATGATTCCGGCCCGACACGACTCCACGTCCGGGGCTCGATCTGTCGTGCACCCGGCGGGAGCTGGATGGATTGGGAAGGACACCAATCGTTCGAAACCGACGGCCTCGGCTTTCGCTGGCAAGCCAGGCTGCGGCTGGCGCGGCTGGCATGGATCGACGCCGAGGACCGGCTCGATGCCGAAGGAGGCTACGGTGGTGCGCGACTGCTTGGCATCATCCCGGTCGGATCCGCCCGAGGGCCAGAGGTGACGCGGTTGCAGCTCGTGCGCAATCTCGCGGAGCTTGCCTTCGCGCCACTCGTCGCGTCGAGAGCGCGAGGACTCGTCTGGTCGGTGGAAGGCGACGACGCATTCACCCTGGCGGCTCCCGGGATCGATGCCGACGCAGTTGTCCGCTTCACCGTCGATGAGGCGGGCGACGTTCGATCGGCCCGGTCGCCGGATCGGCCTCGCCCCAACGGACGCGCCGGCTACCTGCATGAACCGTACCGACTGGAGTTCGACCGTCACGAGCGCCTTCCGTCCGGCGAACGGATCCCGCTCCGAGCCTTGGGAACCTTCGAAACTGCCGACGGGGACTGGCCATACTGGCGGTTCGAGGTGCTCGACGAGGGCTGATCTGCGACTCGAGGACACGTTCGCCACTTGTCCGAGGCCCGCCGTTCCAAAGCTCCAGATGCGTGGTCCGTCAGCGGCGAACGGCTCCGGCAGTCAGGCCCTGGATGAAGCTGCGCTGCAACACCAGGAAGAGCAGCAACGGCGGGACCATCACGATCGCCATCCCGGCGAAGGTGAGCCCTTGGTCCGTCGCATAGAACGTGGAGAATCGGCTCATCGCCAGCGGTGCCGTGAAGACGTCCGGCTTCTGGAGGAGCACTAGCGATCCACCGAAGCTCGTCCCGGCGGCTGGCTCGCAGGGCGACGCCGGCTAGCCCACCCACCCCGCCTCGACCCTCGGGCCCCGGGCGCGTGCCCGGGGCCCGCCTGCGTTCGGTCGCGTCGTACGCCGCGCTCGTGGTCAGCGCGCCGCGTGGGCCAACGTGGGCGCCCGTGGGCCAACCATTACCATTGGCGCTGTGGCCGATCCCGAGACCGTCACCAAGACCTATGGGCGTGGCAGCTTCCTCGCCTTTCTGAGCCCGCTCCTGGCGTTCTTCATGGCCCGCCGGGGGCTCAACGGTTGGGAGCAAACCGCCGCGGCGGACATGCAGCGGGACGCCCTGGCGATGCAGGACCGGGGCTATCGGGTCGTCACGGCTGAGGAATTCACCCTGCCCGTCCTCGGGGTGGCGTGGTTCCAGGTCGTCTACTCGAGACCGCCTGCTTCCTAGGTCCACGCGGCGCCTCCGGAAAAACGGCGGAAACCGTGGCGCGCTTCGGATTGCCGGGCACGGGTACCCGCGGGATCGTCGCCGTCCGAGGCGCTACCCCACTCCCTGCGCTTCATCCGCTCGTTGCCCGAGCGGCACATCGCAGCCCAGCCGGCCGAGGGGTCGCCATCGACGATGTGCGCCGCCACCCAGTCGGATCCCGCGTCGAGCACCGCCCCGCACCCGCACGCGCAGGGTGCCGGCAGCATCGCCGCGAGCGTCGCGCGCGCCCGGTCATGCGCCCCGCCGTAGCCGCGCGCCTGGCGCGACGGGCGCCTGCGCTCGCACGCCGCGCACCGCGTACCGGACAGCACGCGTGCGGGCGGGTGCCCGTTGTCACAGGTGCGGATCACGCCCCCGCCGCCTCGCCGCGATCCTCGCCCCGGCGGCCCGGCCCTTGGCGACCGCGAGGCCGTCGCTGGCCGCGATCAGGCCGAGGACGGCGAACACTGCGCCGTTGAGGGCGGCCACCTGGTCGCCCGTCAGGACGACCACGCCGGCGAGGAAGGCTGCGACAAGCTCGATCCCGCTCACCGGGCCCCCGCGGGGTTGACGGCGCGGACGTACCCGGTGGGGGGAGCCGGGAGTCGATGTGGATCGGACCAGCGCGCCGTCATGCCCCAAGGGTGCGGGCCGGGGCGGGCGTTTCTAGTTGGCCGTTTGGGCCATGCGCTTCGGGTTCGAGCGGGCGTTCCCTTCGCTCGTCCCGTTGACGATGGTCACCACTCCCAAGGCCGGTGCAGCTCGCCCGCCTCACCGGGCGAGGTAATGTGAGTCGGTCCGGCCACGAGCGGCGACGATCGGCTAGGGACGCGGAGGGCATAGGCAATGTGGTCGGACTCAGTCATGGACAGCAGGCGGGGCGTACAGCGTCGATTTGCTCTCCCCTTCGCAGTCGCGCTTTCGATCTCGGCGCTGTTCATAGGATCGCAACCAACGTCAGGGAATTTCACGCCCAGCGGATCCCCGTGGCTCTCGCGCGTGGCGGTCACCAACCGGGTCGTCAGCAGCCCGACCACTGGCGGAGGCTTTCCGGATCCCTCCGGCGTTCCCGTTCCGGGAACCTGCACCGCTGGACCGTACGACTCCAACCACTACGAGTCATGGCTGGCCGTGAAGCCAGGCTCGGAAACCATCGTCGGCACCTCCAAGTTCTTCTTCGACCGGTTCAGCACCTTCCACAACTTCCACGTCGGCTCATACACGATCGAGGGCGACTCGGCGACGAACAACATGATCCAAGGCTATGACTGCGTGACCGCGGGCACCCAGGCGATGCCACCCAACTGGACCAACGCGAGCGATCCGAACGTCGCCTTCGATACGCAGGGTCGGGCCTACACGACGGTGGGCCCGTTCAACGCCTATTGGACCAGCCTCAACCCGGCCAGCGCGATCGACGTCTCCTACAGCGACGACCTCGGGGCTCATTGGATCAAGGGCAATGGCGGGCGAGATCTCGAGAAGCCGTCCAACAAGTCGAGCTTTAGCCACAAAGCGGATGACAAGCAATTCATCGCCGTCAACCAGATTCCGGGCAGCCGCGACCAGGACCACGTCTACGCCATGTGGACGATGTACAAGGGCACCGCTTCCGAAGTCCGTATCGCAGTGTCGCGCGACCGGGGCCAGACCTTCTCAGCGCCTGTTCGCGTCACGGTCCCCGGGTCGGTCGGGTCCAAGAACACCTTCGTCTATCCCTCGATCGATGCGGCCGGCGACGTCTACGCTTCGTTCGTGGCCTTTCCGAACAACAAGCCCGCGACGATCTACGTGACGCGCTCGGGCGACGATGGACGGACGTGGAGCGGGTTCTCGCCGGTCGCCACCATCGACTATCTGCCCACCTGTTGCCTGCCGAACACGACCTTTCTGGCCGGTCTGATTGAAAGCTTCGTTGCCAGCCCGACCTATCCCGGTCATCTCTACATCGCGTGGGAAGGCTGGGACGGCACGCAGGCCGACATCATGTTCTCGCAATCCACCGACGGCGGCCAGACCTGGTCGTCGGCCATCATCGCCAACGACAACGTCGATGTGGCCGGCGCTCCGACTCATCAGTTCCAGCCGACGATCGCAGCCGGGCCGGACGGCGCCGTCGCCGTCGCGTTCTACGATCAGCGTGGCGTCTGCCCGAATGACCCGAGCGTCCTGCTCGGCAACGTCGGCAAGACCGGCTCGTGCATCGACACCTCGCTGCAGGCGTACCACGACAGCGGGAATGGCGCGATCGCCCTCGGTCACAACGTCCGGATCTCGTCCTTCGCCTGGGATCCTCAGAATCCGGCCCAAATGCGAGGCGGCCTCCACCAGTTGGCCTGCGCTGGCTTCGACGATACCTGCCCGTATTCCTTCATCGGCGACTACTTCGGCCTGGCAATCTCCGCGAACAACGTCTACGCACTGATGACGTCGACCCACTACCCGTCGGGGGTCACGGCCGACGGCGGCGGACCCATCTACTACGGCCAGCAGGTCCTCGCGACGGTCAGCAGGGCAGCCCTGGGACAATGAGGCGAGCGGCCATCGACCGTCAAGGGCCGGTGGAGCGCCAAGGAGCGAGGGGCGGATGACTACTTGGCCGTTTTTGGGCCGTGCCCTCGAGGTGCCGAGGCACGCGGGGCCGTCCGACAATTAGCCGGGACTCAGGCGAGGAGCAGCAGGATCGTTCGAGCGATGCCGAGTGGCAGGCCTAACGGGAGCGCGAAGCCGATCCAGAACACTAGCTCGATGGGCAGAAGCAGGTAACTGACGGTTGCCGCATGCGGGACATCCAGCAGCAGCATCACCCCGACCGCCACCTCGGCCACACACACGAGCATGAACCCGAGCAGTAATGGGACCGAGGTCGGTAGGCCGATCCGTTCGAACGGCCCCGCACCGTAGGTCGGGAAGCCCAGGAACGTCCAGACCTCGCCCGTCCGGGCGAAGTGGAGCGTGCCGAGGATGCCCGGGAGCCCAAAGCCCAGCCCGAGCACGATTGAGCAGGCCGCGGCGGCGATCACCATGGATTCAAGGCCGGTTTCCGCGCGCGGGCACCTGCGGCGATCACCGTGAGGCCGGGCACCTTGCCCGGCCTCGGTGAGTGTTGTCGGTCGGAGGCCAGGGCCGCGGATCTCCACTTCCGTCGATGGCAGCCAGCCTGGCGCACATCGAGGTCGCAAATGCTCACGGGCTCTTCGGTCAGCTCTTCTGGACGACCGCCGCGTCCGTATCCACGACGAGTTCGGACGGCGAACCGGTCGGCCGAACCGAGAGGTCGACGCCGTGGATCTCCTTCGCTCGCGCCGTGAACCACCGGGTGAACTCGTCGTCGGCGCCCATCATCTTGCCGAATGCCCGGCCCGGCTCCTCGCCCTCCAGGGTCACGATCACGAGATCGCCCATCGGCGTCGACTGCAGGAACGTGCGCTCGTGAACGCCGGCCGCTCGCCGGGAGGCGACGAAGTCGTCCCGATGCGAGCCATTCAGCTCCTCCATCCAGGCACGCCATTCGTCGGTCTTGCCGGGAAGGATCGGGAATGCGACTGCCATCATGGCCATAGGAACCTCCACGGGCACGTGCGTGCCCGGCTACGGCGGGCGGGGCTCGCCATTGGCCCTGCGCGACGGTCTAGGCGACCGAGTGGGGACGCCGCGCGGGTGGGAACTGCGCGGTTCCCGTGCCTCCCTCCGATTTCAGGAGTATGAGGCCTGGACGGAGGAGACACGAAGCGTCGGGTTCCCCGCTTCTCGCAGCCGCGGGCGGATGAACGATCTCCGCCAACGCGGGGTGGTCGCGATGGCGGAGGCTTCCATCGCACCGATAAGGACCAAGTTGCGCTGACCGCGAGTCAAGCAGATAACCCAGTCGACGACGAGGCTAATCGTTTCCTTGCCGCGGCGGCTGGCTGAGTCCCAACGCATCAGGGCCAGCGCCGGGCACCGGCAACCGCTCGGCGAGCATCCACACGAGTTGCGCTGTCGTCTCCGCTCCGACTTTGGACCGGGCGTTCGCCAGGTGGTGCTTCACTGTCGAGGTCGACAGGCCCAGATGGTGGGCTGCCGCCTTCTCCGAGCCGGCCGCGAGGACCGCCGCGACCACGACGACCTCTCGGTCCGTGGCGCGTGCGGCCGGGCGACGTTCCCTCACGCCAGCCGCCTCGCCGCGGCCACCGACTCATCCCGCCCCTCGATGGGCATGTCGTAGGTTGCTAACGCGCGCCCGACACCTGTCGGGCGCGCCATCGACCATGGCTGGGCTCCTGTCAGGGGACGGCCGGGTTGACGGCGTGGGAGACGAGCGCGGCGATCTGGAGGACCACGGGGACCGAGGCCACGGGGCTCGCGCCCGGCGCCCAGCGGGCAAGCCGGATCGCCCCGGCCGCCTCGTCGCGCCAGCGCTGGAGGTCGAGGATCGCCTTCTCGTGGTTGTCCAGCCGCGCGGTGATCATGTCGGCTACCCGCTGCATGGACGTCCGACGCTCGACCGAGAGCGCCTGATCGCGGGCCACCGCGTCCCCGCGGCGCGGAGCGCTCTGACGTCGTCCCGCATCTCCATGAGGAGCTCGCGCTGGGTGATCCCGACCACATCGGAGCCGTCACCGCTCATCGAGCCTCCGCGGGGTTGACGGCGCGGCCGTACCCGGTAGGGGAGCCAGGAGTCGATGTGGATCGGACCAGCGCGCCGTCATGCCCCCAAGGCTGGCGACGGTGGGCTCCGGTGCCTAGTTGGCCGATTGGGCCATGCCTGCCGCCTGCCTCGATCGACGTGAACTGACTGCGTAGAGGGTTGGTGCTAACGGCCCTGCTGGGTTTGCAGGCCAGGTACGTTCCTCGTCACTGAGCATGCGCGAATAGCACTCGAGGTTGTGGGCCGCTAGAACATCCCGTTGTCGTTCTTCGCCTCCGCCGGATTGGGCAGGACCTGGAGGACGTCCCAGTGTTCGACGATCTTGCCGTTGTCGTCGAACCGGAAGATGTCGATGCCCGCATAGTCGTGGTCGCCCGGCCAGTGCTGGTAGCAGTGGAGGACCACGTAGTCGCCCTCAGCGATGGCGCGTTTCACGTCGACCCGCTTGCCGGGGTACTCGCGAGCCATGCGGTCGAAGTAGTCGATGAATGCGTCCTTGCCGTCACCTACGCCCGGGTTGTGCTGCCGGTAGTCGGCGCCGGTGTATCGCTCCTGTGCCTCTCGCGGCTGGTTGTCGTTGAACATGAGCTCGTAGAAGTCGATCGCGGTCTGCTTGTTCGCCTGCGCGTCGCTCAATGGAAATTCCTCTGGGTCGGCTCGGTCCACGAGCTCACAGTTGGTCAGGCGCAGGCGGGCGGCGACTCATGGGTCAGCCCATCCGCTCGACCCACGCGGCTCGCCACGCGGGGGCATCGAAGGGCGGGGCGAAGTACCACGTCTCGCGATACACCTTGCCGCCCTTGAGCTGGACCAGGACGGAGAGGAACCAGGTTGAGCCATCGGGGTAGACGCTCGTCCCATCCGCGAACCAGAAGTCGCCGCTCCCGACGACGCGGTGGATCGTGTTCGAGGGCGTTGCGACCCACTGGTCCTCGCTCCCGACGACGCGGATCGACAACTCGCTCGGTCAGCCGCCCGGCCAGTTCTCCATGATCGCCCGGTCGTTCGCGCTGCCCCGGACCCGCTCGCCCGACTGGGGCCACTCACACACCCAGTCTGGGTCGCGCACGGCGGCGGCCGAGTCGTAGTCATGGGCGGCCTGCGCTTGGTAGTAGCGACGGACGATCTCCTCGTTTGATGCGTTCGCCACGTTCTCTCCCGCGGGTGCGACGAGAAGCAACCGTGACGGCGCCGGTCCGCGCGGTCAAGCCTCATGTTGGGTCAGGCGACGGGCCGGCCAGTACGGCGTCCTGAACGACAACGGCTATGTCACCCAGAGCGGCCGTGGGGTCGGCCAGTGTCTCTCGCGGCCCTGCTGACCGGAGACGGCGGATGGAGCGCGGGGTTTCAATGTCGGGTGCTCTTGGGAGCGACATGGCCGGCGGATCTCCCAGACCGTGTCTGGGTCCGTCCGCACACCGATGCCGCCAGGCCAGGATCCGCGGCGGCAATCGCCATCAATGCCGAGCTCGTGCGGGAGGAGGTCCAACGGGCGGTCGAAGGCTGAGGGGCGACGCCCGGCACATCACCTCGTCCCAGTGATGAGACGTTCGCGGTCGAACGCAACTGACACGATCCGCCAGCCGAGTCCGTCGAGGACCAGCAGCAATACCGCGAGGCCAAGGGCCAGGCCGAGGGAGACCTCGAAGGCGATGCGGTCGCCGAATCGCTTCGACAGGCTGTGAACCGACAGCGCGGGGACGTGGCTCTGAGCAGCTGAGTGCGGCATTCGGCCCCAATTCTCCAGCGAGGACGCCATCCTGCCACGGGTCGGGCTCGGCGGCGGCCGACCGCGGCTCAACGTCGAGGCGGCTCGCGACGCATCTCGGTGGCGACGGCTCGATCGCGTGGCGAACCCGTGGACAGACCGGCGCTTACGGCGGCCGCGTGCGCCTCGCTGCGGTCCTGGCTGAGCTTGCGCTTGGCGTCAATTCGCGAGACCGCAGTTCGAGGCCGACGATGGCACGAATCTGGCCTGCGAGGTAGTCGGGCGGCGCGTCGTTCGATCGACGAGGGATCGGCCCGGCCGGCCTCGTGCGGCTCGACGAGCAGTGACACATGGGCCGGCAGCCACTCGGGCTCCGGGTGCCCGATCGGCGTCCCGCGGACCTGGACCATCGTGCAGTTCCAAATCGGGAACCACCTGCAGGATCGCCAAACTTGGTGGCCTAGACCGTGCCGAGCGAGTGACGAACCCGACCCTGCCTCGGCTACCGGTTCGTCCCCACGTTCTCTAACAAAGCCAGGAGCGCGAGACCCGAAGGCTGATGCGGCGCGCCCGCGCGTCGCAGCTCCGCGTCCGCGCCGAGCGCCCACTCCTCGATGAATGCGGCTCGAGGCTCGGGACCACCAGCCATCCGGCAGCCCGGCCGGCAAAGATCGATTGCTCAGTCGTAAGGCCTGATCGCTGGCGCAGGTCGGCAAGGTGGCGTTTCAGCGTGCCAGGCCGAATGCCCGCCAACGCGGCCGCATTCGGGACGGACCCGCCCGCCTGGACGAAGGCGGCCGGCCCGGCGCAGGGTGATGGCGCCGTTGCCGTCGGCGGTGTCGTAGCGCCGCCCCCTATAAAGTTGGCTGCCCCCGTCCCCCAGGGCTGGCCGCCTCCAAGCAGGATCGCGAGTCGGGTACCGCCAGACAACGCGACGAGGCACCGCGCCATCGGAGACGGCAGGGCCTCGTGGACTGCGATGAGGGGCTATCTCCGGGTCATCACGCTCAGGGGTTCTCAAAGAAGCCCGGGACTCCGTTGGCGCAGACGCCGGTCCTCGTGGGATCCGAGCTCACGGGAATATCGGCGTTGTTGATCGCCCCGTCATCCCATCGACAATCGCCGAGGGTCGTGTTCGTTTCGGGCGGGTTGGAGGGTACCCCGTTCGTGCACACGTCCCGGGTCGCGTCGTTCCCATCCACCGGGATGTCGGCGTTGTTGATCGTCCCGTCATCCCACCGACAATCGCCGAGGGTCGTGTTCGTTCGGACGTCGATCGATGTGGGGACGCAGGTCACGGAGACCTCGCCCGTCGCTCCATCGACTCTAGTCTGGACGGTCCCGGCTGCGGTTCCCTTCAGGCAGCCGAGGCCGTCGAGGTCGGCGAGGTTGGTCAGCGCTCCGGCGGCCGGCGCGCCCCGCGGTCCGGCGGGCCCTTGGGGTCCAACCGTGCCGGCCGTCCCCGCTGCGCCATCCTGGCCGTTGCACACGAACCCGAGGCTGGTCGCCGGGGTTGTGGGCGGGCCGGGGGGTTGCTGGAAGATCTCGTAGCCGCTCAGGCAGTTCGGGTTCGGGGGCTTGGCGGGGTCGATCGCGACCGCCGTCACGCTCGCGCCGGTGTCACCCGGGCCACCGTTCGGTCCAGTGGGACCCGTCGGGCCGGCGGTCCCGGTATCGCCTTTCAGCCCCTGCGCGCCTCGGGCTCCGGCCGGTCCCTGCAGTCCGGTCGCTCCGGCTGGGCCGGTCGGCCCGGTGGCGCCCTTCGCGCCGGCGGGTCCCTGCGGTCCGGTCGGACCCTGGGAGTTGCTGAAGGTGACCAGGGTGTCGCCGGTCGCGCACGGGGCCAGCGGCGTGGTCGCCGACGCGGCGATGTTGTAGATCATCCCCTTGACCGTGAGCGGCGAGAGTGCGCTTCTCGACGCCAGGCAGCCGGTGAACGGACCCTGGGCCGGCGCGATGGCGTTGGCCGCGATCAGGCCGGACGCGCCCGCGATGAGCAGCGCAGCAGCGCCGAGCACGGCGGCGCGCAGGCTTGGACGGATCCGGACCACTCGACTCCTCCCGGGCACGGTGAGCGCCCATCGGAGGGACCGGTATCGCCACTGGCACTGCGCGACGGTCGAGGCGATGGTCTGAGGTACGCCACGCTGATGGGAGCCCGAGGGCTCTCATGCCTTCCCCCCGTTTCGGGGAGTCTGAAGGTCGACGAGGTTCGTGGATAGCCCCAAGTTCCCGGACGGCGGTGCCGTGAGGCAACGGCAGGCGGACCGCGAGCGCCGACCGAAGTGACATGCGAGCGGTAAGGCCCACAACCATGAAGCCCAAGCCCGCCCGCATTCACCAGGCCCGCCGGAATGCCACCCTGAGCCGGTTACTGATCGAGGGCGTCCGAGGACCCATGCCCACCGATGGCTCGTCGCCTGGGAGGCTGAGGCGGCAAGTCACGGGCTCGCCCGGGCCGGGCGTGACCGCCCCGGCGAATAGGGCAGATGCCCTAGTGCGGTCTAGTGCGGTCTGCCGTTACGGTCGCGCCGGTTCGCTGAAGCTTGGCGAGCCGCGGGGACCGACGCGAGGACGCACGTCACCGTTGGTCAGCCGCAATCCGCCCGGAGCGTTCCCCCCAACGCTCCGGGCGATGTCCCGCCCCGACATACCCGCAGGCGCCGACGATGAGCATGCGCATGGCCTGAGGGTGTTGCGGGCTCAGCCGGGACGGAGAGTCCCCGACCAGACCTGCCAGGCGAGGAGCGCCTTCGCGACCAGGCTCAGGACCATGTACGTCTTCTCGCCGACGAGGTAGTCGCGCCAGCGTCCGATCTTCCGGTACTGGAGGACCATCGTGACCGCGAAGATGTTGAAGGCAACGAACAGCGAGCCGATGATCACGTAGACGAAGCCCGGGATCTTGAGGTCCGCTGGCAGGCCCTCCTGCGCGCCATAGGCCCAGAGGAGCGAGAAGATCGCGATCCACGGGATGATGCCGGCGATGCAGCCGAAGATGAAGTGCTTCCAGTCGGGCGTTGCCTTGCCCTCGTTCGCGGCCTCCATCGACCAGCCGAACAGGATCATCGCGACGTTGCAGCCGGCGATGGCGATCAGCGCCGGGAAGTCGGTGATGTAGGACAGGTACGCGATCGCGACGATCATCACCGTCGAGCTGAACGCGTATTCCACCCAGCGGAACGGGTTCAAACCGCGAGCGAGGAAGCCTTCGTAACGAGCCCGAAGAGGCCAGCCGGCGGCCGCATGCGCGATCGAGCTCATCAGGAAGAAGCTCGCGATGAACCAGGCGAGCGGCACCTCGAAGAGGACGACCTGCGTCTGCTCAACACCCTTGAATGTGCCGTTCTCCAGGATCGGGCGGATCGTCGGGACGATCGGCTTGAACACGGCGGCGGTCGAGCTCACGGCGATCATCAGGACGAACTGGAGGAAGTGCGCGCCGGCAAGGAAGCGGTTCCACTTGCGGAGCGACCGCGCCCGGTCGGCCGGGATCGGCTGGCTGGCTGTGGCAATCATCGGTCGGGAGACCTCGTCAATGGAGGAGTCAAGCGCCGGCATCGGCGTCGTGCTCTCGAACGCCCTTCGCGCCGTCCGAGCCCGCGGATGGGTCACAGGTGCGGGCTCCTTCGGGTCACACGGGCGGATCGACCCGGCCGGTAACCTCGCGCGCGAACCGTTGGGCCTTGACGATCGATGAGCCAACGACATGCGCCCCATCGACCGGGTGATCGAGGTCCGCGATCCCGCTCCCCCCAACGATGATCGGCAGGACGCCCGTCGATGATTCGGCGCGCCGGATCGCGTTCACGGTCCTGCGCAGCGCCGGCAAAGAGGCCGCCCTCGAGATCGACAACGCGACCAGGTCGACGGTCCGACTCGAAAGGAAGCGAACGAGGTCGTGGTGCGGCAGGTTCGGGCCGAGGTTCTCCACCTTCCAGCCATCCTCCTCGAGCACCTGGGCAAGGCAGACCAGGCCCGCCGCGTGCTGCTCTCCCCTGGGTGCTGCGAGAACGGCGACCGGTCCGATGCGCGTCTCCGGAATCGTGGCCGGTCGGATGCGGGCGAGCGCGTTGTCGAGGGCGCGGCTGGCCAGGTGCTCCTCGGCAACCGTCCACCGGCCGCTCTCCCAGTTCGCGCCGACCAGCCGCAGCGCGGGCTGGACAAGCTCGTCGAAGACGACTGCTCGCGGGCGCGCTGCCAGCGCTTCCCCAAGCGCCCATGCGGCGAGATCGTCGTCCCCGTCCGCGAGCAGGGAGGCGATGAGCTCGGGCGTGATGATCTCAGCGGGCGATGCCCGCTCGTCGGTCGTCATGTCGCCTGGACTGCTCCGCTTTCGCATTCGGGGAGATACTCCATCGTCGAGCTGCGCGTTCCGATAGCTTACGGGCTCTTCCGCCTGCCATCGTGAAGCCGAGGTCGCCGTCGCCACCAGCCCCTCACCGAGCTCATGCCGGGGCAGACGCAATGACGAGTTGACGGGACGACCACCTTTCAGGAGGACTGACGGCACGGATTGGTCCGCCTGCGGTTGGACGCTCAAGTCTTGGGCAGTTCCCCGAAGACCACCTGGGGACCCGGCGCGCCCTGGGCCCCGCCGACCGACTCGAGGGTGACCATCGCGGCGGCCTTGCCGCCGAGGTCCACCCCGAACGGGACGATGAGTGCGCCATTGCCGTCGAAGGAAACCGTCGCGAGCGGATGGAGACCCGCACTATCGGCGTACCAGAGCTGGTAGACCTTGCCCGCGGGCGTGGCTGGCACGTGGTCGGCGATGAGATACGCCTGGTCGGTCCCCGGGCGATACACGACCTGGGTAACAGCAGCCGGCGCGATGGCCTCTGGCGCCAGCGCAGCCGCGACGTGCAGCGGGTCGAGCGCAACGGCCATCGCCGCACTCTCGAGTGCGAGTTGGCGCTGGGCTCCCGCGACGGAAGCGCGCTGCTGATCCAGTTCGGCTTGGAGGTTCACCACGCCTCGCCACGCCCAGAGCGAGACGATCACGAGGGCCGCGGCGAATCCCGCGGCCACGGGCCGCGGCCACGACCGCAGAGCCCAGCGGCGCCGCGAGGATCCGGCGCCGTCCATCGCGGCCGCGGGCCGCGATGGCATCGGATCGGGAACCGGCGTCACGGCACGGATCGCGGTCATGATCGATCCCTGGAGCGATTCGGGCGGCCGACGGGCCGGGACGACGAGCGCCAGGCCCGCCATCGTGTTGACGAACGCATGCACCTCGGCTGCACACGTGGCACAGCCGACAAGATGACGATCGAGCTCGATGGCTTCACCGTCGTCCAGCCCTCCGAGTTCGCGACCAGCCACGAGGTAGATGAACGGGTCGTGGTCGATCATCGCTCCTGCCCTGCCGCGTCGACGGCCGGAACGGACTCACTGAGAGATTCGCCCAGGAGCCTCCGCAGCCTGATGAGGCCCTCGCGGATCCGCGACTTGGCGGTCCCGAGCGGGATGGCCAGTGCCTCGGCAACTTCGACATGAGTGAGACCGGCAAAAAACGCGAGGGTCACGGCCTCGCGATGCGTGTCAGGGAGCTCCCCCAGGGCCGCCCGGACGGTCTCGCCACGCGTCCGCAGCCAGGTCTCCTCGTGGACGTCGTCGTCCGCCGGACGGAGGCTCAGGTCCGCATCCACGGTTCGGCGTTTGGCCCCAAACTCGCGCCGGACCATATCGATCGCCTTGAACCGGGTCATCGTCAGGAGCCAGCTCGATACAGCGCCGCGAGCCGGATCGTACCGGTCGGCATCGCGCCACACCGCTACGAACACCTCCTGGACGACATCCTGGGCGAAGCGGTCACTGCCTGCGACACGGTAGGCAAGCGAGTAGAGCGGCCGTTCAAAGCGGCGCACGAGCTCTTCGACCGCTCGCTCGTCACGATCGCGGACGCGGCGCATGAGCGCGACGTCGTCGTCCGATTTCGGCCCCGGCGACGGAATGGCGCCCGGCCCGGCTATCTCCACGTCTGGGCTCATGAGGCCACTCTGCCACATCACGGTAGCGCCGAGGCGCGGCATCTCGATCGCCATGCCTTCCGTTCGGGTTCGGTCCCTGTCCGGATTGGAACTGGCCCAATCCGGATGATCACTGAGCCCGAACAACCCGCGGAGGTGTGCCGGCCGAGAGGCGCCTCACGAGGACGGCTGACAATGAGCTGGCCCGGACTGCGAAGGCGGCAACCAAGGAGACCATGAGCCCCACGATTCCAACCGATGTGAGCGCCGCCCGACCGTCGACCGCCGAATCAGGTCGCGGGCGATGGCTGGGGCTGATGATGCTCAGCCTGGGCGTGGCGATGATCATTGTCGACGCGACCATCGTGAACGTGAGCGTCCCGGCGATCATTCGCGACTTGAAGCTTGACGGGACCTCCGCCGAGTGGGTCAATTCGATCTACTCGCTCGTCTTCGCAGCGCTGCTCATCACGGTCGGGCGGCTCGGCGATGTCCTGGGTCGGCGGGCGATGTACCTCGGCGGCCTCGGGGTGTTCATGGTCGCTTCCCTGGGAGCCGGCCTGGCCCCGAGCGGCGAGATCCTGATCCTGGCTCGCCTGGTCCAGGGCGTCGGCGGGGCGATGATCCTGCCCTCGACGCAGTCGATCCTCAACTCGAACTTCCGCGGTCGCGACCGCGCGATCGCGTTCGGCATCTGGGGCAGTGTGATCGGCGGCGTGGCGGCCTTCGGGCCGCTCCTGGGTGGCTGGTTGACGACGTACCTGTCCTGGCGCTGGGCGTTCCTGATCAACATTCCGATCGGCATCCTGGCGATCGCCGGTACGCTCCGTTTCATCCGCGAGTCCCGCGACACGGCCGCCCGCCTTGGCTTCGATCCGCTCGGCTTCGTGCTCGTCACGCTCGGCCTGGGAGGTGTGGTCTTCAGCCTGATCGAGGGCTACTCCTACGGCTGGTGGACGCCGGCCAAGCCGTTCAGCATCCTCGCCTGGACCTGGCCGCTCGAGTCGGTCTCGATCATCCCGGTCATTGCCGTCACCGGGATGCTCGCCCTCGTCGCTTTCGCCGTCATCGAGATCCGTCGCAAGCGCGCAGCCAAATTCTTCTTGTTCGACTTCGACCTCTGGCAATACCGCGCGTTCCGGTTCGGCAACCTCGCCGGGACGATCGTGTCGCTCGGCGAGTTCGGGCTGCTCTTCGTGCTGCCGCTCTTCCTTCAGGCGGTCATCGGCTACGACGCCTTCGAGACGGGCCTCGTCTTCCTGTCCCTGGCGATCGGGGCGTTTATGGCGGCGCCGCTGGCCATCACGCTCACCCGCCGATTTGGCGGTCGCCGCGTGGTGACGGCTGGGATGGCCCTGGAGGCGATCGGCATTCTCGGAACGACCCTGCTTCTGTCGAAGGAGGTCACCGGTATCCAGCTTCTGGCTCCGCTCTTCGTCTATGGCATCGGCGTCGGCTTCGCGACCGCCCAGTTGACCTCGATCGTCCTGTCCGAGGTCCCGGTCCAGGAGTCGGGACTCGCCTCCGGCACCAACTCGACCCTTCGTCAGGTCGGATCGGCGATGGGCATCGCGATCCTCGGAACGGTCCTGTTCACGATGCTCGGCGGTGGCGTCCGCGACAGATTCGCCCAGATCCCGGACACTCCGGGCACACCGCCCAGCGTCTCCGAGACTCTCCGCCAGGAGCTTGGAGCGGCGATCGACGGTTCCGCCGGCCAGGTGCTGGTCACCCTCCGCAGAGATCCGGCGTCGCTTGTCTCGGACGGTCGACTCCCGCCGGCCGCAGCCGGATTCCTGGCCAGCCCGCAGGCCGGAGCGACTCTCGCGCCCTATATCAATGCGGCTGAGGACGCCTTCGTCGACGCCGCGCGGGGTGCGGGCTTGGTGGCGGAAGCGTTCGTCCTTCTCGGGCTCGTCTTCAGCTTCCTGCTTCCGAAGACAGCCGGCTCGCCGGCCGATGCGGGGGCGCGCGACGAATCGATGACGGCGGCCGTCCCGACGTCGCGGGCCACGACGACATCGACGTTCTAAGGCACGACCGCCGGGACGTTGTCGATCGACGAGCTCGACTCAGTCGCTGCCGCGTTCCTTTTCGAAGACGATCTGGAGGTCCTGGCAAAGGCCGGTCGCGAAGCTCGCCTCGCTCAGCGCGAGGTAGTACTCCCACATCCGGATGAAGCGTTCGTCGAAACCTTGTCCGCGCACGGCGTCGAGCTGGTCCATGAACCGGGTCCGCCAGGCGCGCAGGGTCCGGACATAGCTCGGCGCGATGTCCGAGACCTGCCGGATGAGCAGGTGCGTCCGATGCAGGGACGCCTCGACCGTCGCCAGCGATGGGCACAGTCCGCCCGGGAAGATGTAGGTCTGGATCCAGTTGGCCCCCCGGCGCTGCGCTTCATACAGCACGTCCGGGAAGGTGATGACCTGGAGGCTGAGCCGCCCCCCGGGTCGCAGCGCGCGGTCGCAGGCCTGGAAGAAGGTCTCGAAATACTCGGCCCCGACGGCCTCGAGCATCTCGATCGAGACGACGGCGTCGTAGGTGCCGCTGACCTCCCTGTAGTCGCGCATCTGGATATCCACGAGATGCTCGAGGCCCGCAGCGCGGACCCTCTCGCGGGCCAGGTCGTGTTGCTCCTGCGAGATCGTGATGGACGTGACGCGGCAGCCGAGTTGGCCCGCGGCATACAGCGCGAAGCCACCCCAGCCCGACCCGATCTCGAGGACGTGTTGGCCGGCGGTCAGCCCGGCGCCCTCGGCGA
Organism: Candidatus Limnocylindrales bacterium; assembly: GCA_038245515.1. GTDB lineage: Bacteria > Chloroflexota > Limnocylindria > Limnocylindrales > CSP1-4 > CF-46. The sequence continues at coordinate 17,731 of JBBRSJ010000015.1, forward strand.
TCCTCCGGTACTTGTTGCGCTGGGCATCGGCAAGGGACTGGTCGGGCGCATCGAAGACCGCGCTCGAATACGTCATCGTCTCGTCGAGGAAGAGCCGATAGAAGTCGTTGCCCAGGTCGTAGTGGGCCGCGATGTTCCTGCGTGCCTGGATCCTGGTATTGCGCCGCGCCCGATGGGCAAGAGTCCGGGGCACCTGGAAGAGTCGGCGCCACCAGCCCCGGCCGAGAGCCAGCGCCGATCGGTTCAGGGCTGCCAGCTCGATCAGAGCAAGGAGATCCGGCGACGACCACAAGCCATCCATGTATGCCTCGCCGGCACCGGTCTCGCCACGCAGCAGGAGCCGGACGGCGGCAGCGGTGTCGTGGACCCGGATCTCGGCGCGGCGTTCCGACGCCGGATCGCCGAAGACCTGGCGCCGGCCGTCGGGCAGGACCACGGTCAGGCGGCCGATCCTGATCCGGGCCGCGGCAGCCAGGACGACTCGCTCGGCAAGCGCGCCGATCGTCCGATCCGGAAATCGGCCGAGCTGCCGGACGGGGAGGCCGACGTTCATGGCGCCACCGGGCCGTGGCCCCTGGCGATCCCAGCACCCGTTCGGGTCGCCTGACCGTGCCGCCGGAACGGTAGCCCGCGGCGCCACAGGTGGAGCGCGTGCCAGTGGATCAGGGCCATGGTCCGCTGGGTCATGAACGGGTATCGCACGAGCATGCGCAGGACCGACCGATTGGTGAGGCGGCGACGTTCCAGGACGAGGCTCGTGGCCAGGAGTGGAGCCCCGGCGTGGCGTTCGTTGATCGCGATCGACAGGCGGCTCGGCTCATCGCGGACGTGGACCGTGTACTCGCCATCCATCCCGATGAAGGGCGAAACGTAGAACGCCTTCGCCATCGACGCCACGAATCGTCCGTCGTCGGCCCGTGGTCGGAGCGTGTAGAGGTGGCGCTCGAGGTGAGTGTTATGGACCTCCACGATGACCACCCGCAGCTCCCCGGCGGCGTCGCGGCACAGGTAGAAGCTGGCCGGATTGAAGACGTATCCGACGACCCGCAGGTTCGTCACGAGGGTGATCCGCCAGCCGGTCGGATCTTCACCCTGGGCCCGGAGGTGTGCACGCACGGTCGCCTGAAGGTCCGTGGTCGGCTCGGGCCAGTGATCAAGATCGCGAAACTGGAGGAGGTTGCGCCGGTTCCAGCTGACGAGCCGCAGGGCCCGATCGATGGTCTCGAGCTCGGCCAGGTCGAGGGCGAAGTAGTAGACGTCATGTTCGAGGGCGTACTGGACCGGACCAACGCGGCGATGGCGGACTTTGCCCTCGAGCAAGTGTGACCTCATGCGGCTCGCTCCTCCGCCTCGGCCGCCATGAGCTCGGCCACCTCGAACCCTGAGCGACAGCCGTCCTCGTGAAAGCCATAGCCGAGGTGGGCGCCGGCATACCAGGTGCTCCGGTGACCCTGCATCGCGCGCAGTCCGTCCTGTGCGGCGAGTGTCTGGAAGGTGTACATCGGATGGCTCATCGCCCGGCTCACGATCACCTTGTCGTTCCGGACCCGGTCGCCCGGATTGACCGAGACGCAGTACTCGACATCGCCCGGCAGCGCCTGCAGGCGGTTCATGTGGTAGGTCATGGCGAGCCGGTCGCCGGGCCGGCGGCAGTCGGGTACGTCGACGTTCCACGACGCCCAGGCCGACCGGTGCCGAGGCAGGATCGAGGCGTCGGTGTGGAGGACGACCTCGTTGGTCGAGTACTCGAATCCGCCCAGGGCGGACCGTTCGCGCGGGTCGGAGTCGACCAGCAGCGAAAGGGCATCGTCGGCATGGGCGGCCATGACCACCGCATCGAACCGCTCGGACCAGCCGCCGGCGGTCCGGACGGTCGCGCCCAGCTGGTCACGGGTCACGGCGATCACCGGATCGCCTTCGCGCACCGCTTCGGCGGGCAACGAGTTCAGGATCCGCTCGACATAGCTCTTCGAGCCACCCGTGATCGTGCGCCACTGGGGCGCCTGGCCGAGGCCGATCAGGCCGTGTTGGTCGAGGAAGCGGAGCAGATAGCTCACAGGGAACTCCAGGACGCGGTCGGGCGCAGTGGACCAGACCGCGGCCGTGATCGGAACGATGAAGTGCTCGCGGAACGCGCGACCAAGACCGCTCTCGTCGAGGTATTGCCCGAGGGTGCGCATGGTCGGCTGCGGGTCGTCGAGGATCTGGCGTGCATCGCGGTAGAACCGCAGGATGTCCGGGAACATCCGCAAGTGACTCGGACGGGCCACCGAGCGCGGCTGAGCGAAGAATCCACGCGCGCCGCGCGAGCTGAACTCAAGGTCGCAGGCTCGACAGACCAGGCCCAGCGACATGTCCGAGGGCTGGCTGGCAACACCGAGCTCGGCCAGCAGTCCGATGAACCGCGGATAGGTCCGCTCGTTGTAGACGATGAAACCGGTGTCGACGGCGAGTGGACCCGTCGGCGTCTCGACCAAGACGGTCTTCACGTGACCACCGGCGGTGGGCTCGGCTTCGAACAGTCGGACGTCGTGCTCGGTGCGAAGGGCATAGGCCGCGGTCAGCCCGCTGACCCCGGAACCAACGACGGCGACTTTCACGTGGCCGTTGCCCGGAGCCGGACCTGCTCGTCGAGGAAGTGCTGCATCCCGTCGAGGGCGTCACGGGCGATCTTGCGGAAGGCGCCACCTGCGAGTGGCTCGACGAGGCGCATCCAGCCACCCAGGCCGATGTCGGCCGTGTAGTCGATCCGGGTACCTTCGCCTGCCGGCTCGAACCGGATCTCATCGACCGCGAAGATGTTGGAGCCGGACCCCGTCAGGACCACACGCCGAGAGGGCTCGAAGGTGGTGATCCGGTACTCCATCGGCGCGACGCGACCACGCATCCGAACGCCCAAACGATATCGGGCGTGCAGGCCAACCGGTCCCGGGTCGATCCGTTCAGAGGTGGCGACGCCCGGATCCCAGCGCTGCGCATTGGCGAAGTCGGCGATGAGCGCGAAGGTCTCCTCAACGGACAGCGCGGTCTGGATGGTTTCGTGCAATCGGGTCATGTCGGCTATGGTCTCCAGAAGGGTCGGCCTTGGCCCGACCTCCATCCTTTCGCACGGTGTGCCGATCCGGATGGGTCGCTTGAACGAATGCAGGGCATGCCAGATCCCCGCGGGCTGATCGATGACATGCTCGAGATCCTCGTGGTCCCGAGCTTCACCCGGGCAGGCTTTGTCATTCGCCGGCGGCTGTACGCTTGGACGGCCGCCGAGTCGTCCTCGATGGTAGGCCGAACAGTCGTGATCACCGGGCCGACCTCAGGGCTCGGCAGGGAGGCTGCCGGGTCGTTCGCGCGGATGGGCGCGCGGATCGTCCTGGTCGGCCGGGACGCCGGGCGCCTGGAGCGAACCGCGGCCGAGCTGCAGGGAGAAACTCCCGACGCTCCGATCCGCACGATCGTCGCCGACATGTCCTCACTCGCGTCGGTTCGGGCCGGCGCCGACAGGATCCTGGAGGGCGAGCTTCGGATCGACGTGATCGTCGACAACGCGGGCGCGATGTCGGCTGAGCGGCAGGTGACACCCGAGGGGTTCGAGCGAACGTTCGCGACGATGGTCCTCGGGCCGTTCGTCCTGATCGCCCGGCTCCTGCCCCGCCTGGCCGAGAGCCCCGATGCGCGGATCGTGGCAGTCACGTCGGGCGGGATGTACACACAGGCGCTGCCGCTCGACGACCTCGGCTTCGAGCGCGGCACCTACGACGGTCCGCGCGCCTATGCCCGGGCGAAGCGAGCCCAGGTCGCCCTCATCCGCGAGTGGGCTCGCCGCCTGCGCGATCGGGGAATTGTCGCGAACGCGATGCATCCGGGCTGGGCGGATACGCCTGGCCTCGAGGCTTCGCTACCGGGCTTCCGCGACTTGGTCGGCGGCCTGCTGCGGACCCCAGCCGAGGGTGCGGACACGACGGTCTGGCTGGCTGCTGCGGGCGAAGGGCGGGCGACGACCGGGCGAGTGTTCCTCGATCGACGGTCTCGGCCGTTCGACCGGGTCCCCTTGACGCGCCTGTCGGCAGCCGATCGGCGGAAGCTCTGGGATTCGGTGGTGGCGATGACCGCCGAGCCCGACCCGACGGCCTGACGTCGTGCCCGGAGCAGGTTCGAATCCGTCCCTGCCATGTCGCCGAGATTCAGCCCGCGAATCCGTCGGGCGGGTCGTCGATCGAAGCGCGCGGTCGAACCCTCTCGCCGCGACCAAACTCACGTTTCAGCCCGATCTCCAGACCGTCGCAGCGCCGCACCGAGCTGCAACTTCGATCGCGTCCGGCGTGAGCTCGTACGCCAGCCGTTCGAACTCTCGGACGTCCGACCGGCGCATCATGCCGGCGGGCCTCGAGCTGACCGCCGGATCGACGGGCCGGGGCACGGGCAGATGCACACGCAGGGCGTGGTCGGGCCGCGAGGCTTTCGGCGACGCGGCGCCCACCGTCCTCGTCCGGCAGCCGACCGAGCGAGAGTCGCCCGGCGCGATCGACGAGGCCACCGGCCGGTACCTGATCAAGGTGGGAGTCGGTTCCTTGGCAGCCACGGGCCCAATCCGGCACGCCCCCGGCCTCGAATGGAGGGCAGAGCGGCCAGACTGGCCGGCGCCCAACACGAAAATAGGCGACCAGAATGGCTGACATCGTCGATGCCGCGGTTAGCGCCGGCTCGTTCAAGATCCTGGCGCCGCCGTCCAGATGGACGAGGAGGTGGGCTCTCCACTCCAGAGTCTGTGTCGTCGCCTTCACTTCACGCGGCCGTTGCACCTGAGGCACTGACCAACATGACACCAAGCGACGTGATCTGGACGTACCCGGAGGGATCGGGCGCAGCCGGTCTGTTCGAGATCGGGCGACGAATGGCGGAGAGTCTGGGCCGTGGCCCCGATGTGACCCGGTTCACGTATGACTCGCGCGAGATGCTCCAGGCCACCCGTCAGATCGAGCGTGCGGCCCGGGGCGGCCGCCTCGTCGTGGGGTTCCAGACTGCGGACAAGCTGGCGATGGAGGCTGATCGCTACCGCGACCTGCTGGATGCCGGGACACAGATCACGGCGTTCGCGACCGGTCCGCGCCCGACTGTTCCGGGATTAGCAGCGCTGGACTATCGCTCTGTTTCGCCCGACCACGCGCGTCTCCAGAACCAGTGGTTCCTGGTCTGCGACCAGCCCGAGCCGCTCGCCTTCGTCTCCTACGAACTGGGCGATCGCGCAAACTTCGGGATCGGCGGGGCGGGCACCCCCGGGAAGCGGTTCGTGGGGTTCGTCTCCGACGACCGCGGGGTGGTGGACCTGTTGATGCGGGCCGCCCTCTCGCCGATCGCGCCGCCGCCACCCCCGTCCGGGCTGCGTCTGCCCTCTCCGGCCGCGCTCGAGCTTGCCGCGTCAAGTGACCCGACGGAGGCCGGCCCGGCCTCGGGCGCGGGCGCGGGGTCCGTGGTCGTGGCTGTTGGCCGTGGTGCCGACCAGGACGCATTCGTGGCCGCCCTCCGTATAGCCCGCCGCGAACGGAGGGACCTCGTCCTCGTTGACCGCTCGGCCGAAGGCTTTGCCAGCCCGTACACGGATCTCCGGGGGGATGACGCCGACCGCCCCAGCCCGGACCGGCTGTTCGACGTTGCGGTCGCACGCCGCGAAGGGCGCCAGCCGGTCTCCCTCTTCCTGGAGGCTGCGAGCGCTGCCGGCGTGACCGCGGGTGGCTGGTTTCCCACACACGCCGGCTACGGCGGGCTCGTAGAAGCAATTCGACGGTTCGGCGGCGCGCTCCTCGTCCTTCCGCCGGACGCTGCCCACCCCGGCCTGGCCGAGCGCCTGCGCGGTGTTGTGCCGGACCAGCTGCGTGCAGGTACGGGCCTTCCGGTCGTCGTGGCCGGGGCTCGGGCGGTCGTTGCCGGCGGCTGACCGGGGCCGCCCGAAGAACGCGTTTCCTGCGCAATCAGCCCGCCCGCCCTGCCTCCGATCGCCTTGCAAGGACACGGACCATCGCGCGGAAGATGACCGAATGGGCCGGATCCAGCCCGTACCGATAGACGAGGCCTGGCAGCCCCTTCGGTTCGAAGAACGCCGTCTGCACGAGGCGGCAGCCGGCCCGGTCTGGGACCACCTCGTACTGGAGCCACGCTCGGCCCGGGACCCTCATCTCGGCCTGAAGACGAAGGAGGGTCGGCCGACGGAGCTCCTCGACCCGCCAGGAGTGCTTCGAGATCAGGGCAAGGCCCGCCCTGCCGGTGGACGCGCTGCTCGCGGTCCTGCGCGCCCGTGACGTACCGCCGCGAACGATGGCCCACGAGCTCCACCTCAACCGCGCCGAGGTGGCGACCCCTTGACCACCTGATTGGGATTGGTGAGGACGATGACCGCCGAATCGGGACCCCGACGGCCGGAGGTCGCGCCCGACGCAGATTCGAATCCGTCCCTACCCTGTCGCCGAGAGTTGGCCTACGAGTCCGTCGGGCGAGTCACCAAACCAATCCACGGGGCGATGAGATCCGAACGGAGGGCAGACGGCCAAACGCGCCGTCAAGATCCTCATTCACGGAGAAGCCAGCATGGCTGACATCGTCGATACCGCAGTTGGCGCGGGATCGTTCAAGACTCTCGTCGCCGCCGTCCAGGCCGCAGACCTTGTCGCGACCCTCAAGGGCAAGGGCCCTTTCACCGTCTTCGCCCCGACCGACACGGCCTTCGAGAAGCTTCCCGCCGGCACCGTGGCGGCCCTCCTGGCTGACCAGCCGAAGCTCACCTCGGTCCTGACCTACCATGTCGTCCCCGGTCTCGTGATGGCCGCGGATGTCGCCAAGATCAAGAGCGCCGCGACGGTTCAGGGCCAGAGTGTCTCGATCGACACGACCAACGGCGTCCACGTCGACGGCGCGACCGTGACGCAAGCCGATATCGTCGCCGACAACGGCGTCATCCACGTCATCGACGCAGTACTCCTTCCCCGCTAGAGGTCCCGCGACGCCCGGCTCCACTTCCTACCGGACGAGAAGGACAGGCTCCACGGGAGCCTGTCCTTCTCGCGTTCGGTTGGGTCCGAGCTCCGTCAGGTCTCGTCGGTCGGTGCCTCAAGGAGGAACGCGAGGATCGTCTCCTTCGGCATCACCGTGCTCGGCGTGCGGAACGATGCAGAGCTTGGAACCCGGGATCGTCTGGAACATCTCGACGGCGTGCTCGGGCCGGACAATGTCGCGGTCACCGACGATGATCAGCGTCGGCGCCCTGATGCCCTCGACCTGCGCTCGCGTGAAGTCGGGTTCGGCTGCCCACATGGGCGGCAGGCGCTCGAAGAAGGTCGACCAGTGAGCTGCACCGTCTGGCGACAGGCGCGCGTACGCGTCCGAGACGGGCTCATCTTCGGCCTGAACGCACGGATCCACGCCAGGTTCTCCGCTGTGTAGCCATCGGTCCGGACGTTCGCCCGCTGACGACCGCAGTTTCGACTTCTGTCGGGCGCGTCAGCACATCTGTTCTATTTGTGGCGAAGACCGACGGCATCCCGGAGCGGAGCCGCACGTGAGACCGCCGCAGCGTCCCTTTCCGATGTCCTACTCGCTCTCCCGCGCCGAGCCTGAATCCTGAGTGGGCATGCGAACGTCTGAATCCTCTCTGGCGCGCCGATGAAGGCCCACCTCTCAGGCGAGCAGCAGCTTCACCGCCACGAGCAAACCGACGGCGACGACGACGAGGCGGAGCAGGAGCGGCGGCATCCTTCGCCCGACGACTGCCCCCACCTGACCGCCCACGATCGATCCGGCCGCGATCAAGAGCGCGACCCGCCAGTCGACGGGCGCCACCGCCGCGAAGACCAGGGCGGCCACGCCGTTGACGATCAAGGCGAGAACGTTCTTCAGCCCGTTGAGGCGCTGGAGGTCGTCCGGGACGAAGATCGCCAGCAGGGCGAAGAGGATCACGCTCTGGGCCGCCCCGAAATAGCCGCCGTAAATGGCCGTGAGGAAGATCAGCGCAACCAGCCCGCCGGAGTGTTCCGCGCCGTGCGGACGGTGGCGCGCCACGAACGCGGATAGGCGCGGCTGAAGCGCCATGAGCAGGCTGGCAAGCAGGATCAGGAACGGGACGACCCGCCCGAACAGGCTGGCGGGCAGCGCCAGCAGGAGGAGCGCGCCGACAATCGAGCCGAGCAGGGCGGCCAGGCCAAGACGGACGATCCGGCTTCCCTGACCGGCCAGCTCGCGTCGATACCCGATGACGCCGCTCGCCGAGCCCGGAACGAGCCCGACGGTGTTGCTGACGTTCGCGACGAGCGGCGGGAACCCGAAGGCGAGCAGCGTCGGGAACGTGACGAGCGAGCCTGAGCCGACGATCACGTTGATCGCCCCGGCCACGGCCCCGGCCGCGGCGATCGCGAGTGCTTCGAGCGGTGTCACCCGCAAAGCCTACAGACGGCACGACGAGCATCGCCACGACCGTTGCGGGGTGGGATGATCGCCATCGATGGACGCGGTCGCCTTCGCCCTCGGGGTCTTCCTCCTTGGGCTGACCTTATGGGACCTGTTCGAGACCGTGGTCGTGCCGCGGCCGACGCCGGGCTGGTTCCGGATCGGCCGCTATCTGATCCGCGGATCGTGGCGACTCCTGCGGGCCCTCCGCGACGGCCGAGGTGGCCCCACCTACGACCGGATCATGGGCCTGTTCGCACCCGCGGCGACCCTGATGCTGCTCGCGGCCTGGCTGTTCGCGCTGATCCTCGGTTATGGCCTTGTCCTGTACGCCCTGCGCGATCAGCTCCAGCCGGCGCCGCCCGACCTCGGCACCGCGATGTATTTCGCCGCGACGTCGGTGCTCACCCTCGGCTACGGCGACATCGTCGCGGTCGGGCCGGCCGCACGGGTGGTCGTGATCACCGCAGCGATCAGCGGCCTCGGGCTCGTCGCGCTGGTCGTGACATTCCTGTTCTCGCTCTATGGGTCGTACCAGCGGCGGGAGCGGGCCGTCGTGGAGCTCCAGTCTGCGGCGGGGGCGCCGCCGTCGGCGGTCGCGCTCCTCGAGACATATGCGACCCTCGGCCTCGTCGGTCGGCTGCCGGACCTGTTTCTCGCGTGGCAGGAGTGGGCCAGCGAGGTCCTCGATTCCCACGTCGCGTACCCGCTCCTCGGCTTCTTCCGGTCGAGCCACGACAATCTCTCGTGGATCAGCGCGCTCGGGACGATGCTCGATGCCGCGAGCCTGATCCTGACCACGGTCGAGGGCGTGCCGCGCGGCGAGGCCAAGCTGTTCAAGCGGATGGGCGCCCATCTCGTCGAGGACATCTCCAACCTCGGGCTCCGGATCGGCACCCCGAGCGCGATCGAGCGATCGGACTTCGACGCGGCATGTGTCCGGCTGGCCGAGGCGGGCTACGTCCTCGCGCCGGGCGATCGGGCATGGCCCGACTTCGCGGCGGCCCGAGCATCGTATGCGGTGCGTCTCGAGGGGATGGCCGCGTACTGGGCCACGCCCGGCGCCTCGTGGCTCGGAGACCCGGTCGCGCTCCGGGCGCCCCTCCACCCGGCGGACGATCCGTAACCCGCCGAGGGCGACCTCACCGGGTCGACGCGTCGACGCCGATGGAGAAGACGCTCGGGGCGCTCGACACCGCCGTCCGGGTCGGCAAGGCCCGGTACGTCGGCATCTCGTCCTATTCCGCCGAGCGCACGCGCGCCGCGGCCGCGATCCTGAACCGGCTCGGGACCCCGTTGCTCATCCACCAGCCGAGCTACTCGATGCTGAACCGCTGGATCGAGGACGCCCTGCTCGATGGGCTCGGCGAGACCGGGGTCGGCGCGATCGCGTTCACGCCGCTCGCCCGGGGGCTCCTGACCGACCGCTACCTCGGCGGGGTCCAGGCGGGCTCCCGGGTGACAGCCAAAGGCTCGTTCCAGCCGGAGTTCCTGAACGACGCCAACCTCGCCAAGGTCCACGCGCTCAACGAGATCGCCCGCGGCCGCGGCCAGTCGCTCGCCCAGATGGCGATCGCCTGGGTCCTGCGCGATCCGCGAGTGACGTCCGCCCTGGTCGGCGCCAGCTCCGTCGAGCAGCTGACCGACACGCTCGGCGCCCTCGAGCGCCTCGACTTCGGGCCCGACGAGCTGGCCGAGATCGATCGATACGCTACCGAGAGCGGGATCAATCTCTGGGCGTCATCGAACGAGGCCTGACGGACCGGCGCTCCAAATCAGTCGGTGGTTGGCGCCGGGCTCTCCGGTTGGCGGGCGGTCCAGTCCCCGCCCAGAATCCGCTGACCCATCGTCGCCGGGTCGCCGGCATACACGTAGACCCACGCTCGCGCGACGGGCGCGCCGCGGAGGTCGACCGGGCGCCGGATGTATTCCGAGCGCGCCTGGTCGGCCGGGTCGTAGGCCTCGAGCTCGTCGAGCCGACCAAGCGTCGCGCCGTCCGGCAGGCGGTAGAGCTCCACGACGACGCGTCCAGCGGGATCGTCGACGAGGGCCGGGTAGCCGTAGTCGCGCTCATCCGAGGCGGGCATGTCGTGGAGCGCGCCGGCGATCGTCGCCGTTGCGAGGAAGGTCGATCCCGCCATGAGCCCGTGGTTGCGTTCGCCGCGACGCAGGGTGCCGTAGACCGCGACGACGGGTCGATCGGCGTCACAGGGGACGAGATCGGGAGCCGCCATCTCGGCCGCGGTCACGGCCGCCGGCGCGACCGCCGGTTCGGCCCCGCCTCTCACCCCGCGCTCGACCGCGCGAACGACCTCCGCGAGTTGCCGGATCCCCTCGTCGATCGCGCCCTCCGGCACCGAGCCGTAGCCGAAGATCAGCCCGGCCGAGCCCGGGCCGACCCGCCGCGGGGTGAGTCCGGACAGCGCGATCCCGGCCGCGTCCGCCGCGGCGATCACTGCCGCCTCGTCGACATCGAGCGGGAGCCAGGTGAGGACATGGAGCCCGGCCGAGGCGCCCGCCGGGCGGAGGTCCGGCAGCCAGCGGGCCAGTGACGCGAGCAGCCGGTCGCGGCGGCGGCGGTAGATCGGGCGCATCCGGCGGAGGTGGCGATCGAGCTCGCCTCGATCGAGGAAGTCGGCGAAGGCGAGCTGGTCGAACGCCGCGGACCCGTTGTCGGCGGCCTGCTTGATCGCGGTGATCGACTCAACGAGCCGCGGTGGCACGACCAGCCATCCGAGCCGGAGACCGGGTGCGAGGATCTTGCTCGCCGAGCCCGCGTAGATGACGTGTTCCGGAGCGAGGCCCTGGATCGCACCGATCGGCTCGCGGTCGTAGCGGTACTCCGCGTCGTAGTCGTCCTCGATGATCACCGCGCCGCGCGCAGCCGCCCAGTCGACGAGGTAGGACCGGCGTTCCGGCGGAAGGACGCCCCCCGTCGGGTACTGGTGGGCGGCGGTCACGAGCACCGCGTCCGCCGGGGTCGCGGCCAGGAGATCCACCCGGAGCCCGGACTCGTCGACCGGGATCGAGATGGATCGGAGTCCAGCCGCGGCGATGATCTCGCGGTACTCCGGATCGGCCGGGTCCTCGACCGCGACGGTCGTGGCGCCACCTGCGCCCAGGGCGCGGACAACGACCGCGAGACCTTGGACGAAGCCTGTGGCGATGACGATGTCGGCCGGATCGGCGGAGGTTCCGCGAACGCGGTTCAGGTACGTGGCGAGGGCCGAGCGCAGTTCCGGGATGGCGCGCCCGCCGAGGTAGCCGAGGCGATCGCTCGGTGTCTCGAGGACCGCCCGGCGGAGGGATCGCAGCCAGGCGGCGCGCGGGAACTCGCTGACGTCCGGACGCCCGGGCCGGAAATCGAAGGCATACGCGACCGGCGTGAGGCTCGTCCGGGCAACCGCGGTCACGGCCGCGCCGGCGGCGACCCGGGTGGCGCCGCCGGGGCGGCTCGCGAGGTAGCCCTCGGCGAGGAGCTGCTCGTACGCTGCGACGACGATGCCGCGCGACACGCGGAGCTGTCCGGCTAGGGCGCGCGTTGACGGCAGGGGGCTCGCGGGCCCGAGCCGTCCCTCTCGAATGGCGCCCCGCAGGCCGTGCTCGAGCTGGCGATGGAGCGGCTCGGGCGCGTCGCGATCGAGCGCAACCAGGAGCTCCAGTGATGAACTGGTCCTTGCTTTCACCATCGGACCGGACCGTATCAGAGGACCTGTGGACCGCGATGATCGGTGTCAAGGGTGGCCCCGACGGCGCCCGAACCACTCGAGGTGACCCGTTCATGGATGCCCTTCTCGTCTTGACCATCATGATCCTCGGCCTGGCGATCCTTGCGGCCGCCGGCCTGTCCGCCGGCGTCGACAGCCGCGACGGTTTCGCCGACGATCGGCTGCGCCGGCGCTTCCGCTGATCCGAGCTCCTCGAGCGGCACTGGAGAAATCGATGACGACCCCGACCGGATCCACGTCCTGGAATGACTTCGCCGCCGACGCGCCTGACACCGCGGCCCGCGGCCGGGCCCTGCTCGAGCGGAGTGGGATCGGCGAGGGGCTCCTCGCGACCGTCCGCCGCGACGCCCCGCCGCGGATCCACCCGGTGTACGTCCGGGTCGTCGATGGCCGACTGCTGACGTTCGCGATCGTCGGCTCGGGCAAGGCCGGCGACCTGGCGGCCGACGGTCGCTACGCCCTCCACGCCCACCAGGACCCGGCGGTCCCGCACGAGTTCCTCGTCCGTGGACGGGCGGTCGCGGTGACCGATTCGGCGATCCGCGCTGGCGCGGCCGCCGAGTGGTCGTTCGAGGTCGACGACGGTTACGACCTGTACGAGCTCTCGATCGACCACGCGGTTTTCGGCGAGCGCGCGACCGCCGACGACTGGCCGCCGGTCTACAGCTCGTGGCGACCGTCCTGAGGCCGAGCGCGCTGCCGGCGCTCGTCGTCAGCGGAGGCTACCGTCGGGCTCGCTCGCGAACGATCCAGGCATCAAACCGCTCCCAGTCGGCGCGATCGGCCGGGCCGGGCAGCGTCGACTCCCAGCGGATCACCCATGCCGCGGCGCGGTCCGGCAGCTCGCCCGCGCTGATCAAGCGCGCGATCGTGGCCTCCCGACGAGCGGTTGCGATGCGGTCGGGGTCGCTGCGAGTGGCCATGGGCGTATGGTCCGCGAGTCGTGTGTCACCTTCGGCGTCACTTCGAGTTGGCCTGCGCCCCGGGCTTGAGGCTCCCCCGACTTAATTCCTCGGGCTACAAGCGCGATGCGAGATCGGTTCCGGCAGATTCGCGGCTCAGGCAGGCTCGCTGCATCCCGAATTGAGTCTTTGGGGACTCAGTGCCGAGACGGCAACGCCCTCAACCGCGGAGGGCCGTCGGAGTCACCGTTCCTTCTCGGGATCGCGCGCGGCGGCTGGCCCCGTTGTCAGCCGCGCCCGGTATCGGTCGGGGCCGCCGTCGGCGCCCTTCAGCCGGTAGGCCCAACCATCGACATCCCGCCACGCGGCCCCGGCGAGCTCATCGCCGGCCTCGGCCGCCAGGACGTACTCCATGCGGTAGCGCCGCGGCAGGTCGGCGGTCGCCGCCTTCGGCAGGGTCGGATCGACCCGGTCGGCCGCGTCGAGAATCGCCTCCTCGAGCCAGTCGAGGTAGACGGCGTTGTTCGCGTGGTCCATCGGATCGAGCTCGTGCGGGCGAACGGCGAACCGCCGATGTGCGGAGTCCGGCGGAGTCGGCGGCAGCGCGAGCCGGCCGATCGGTCCCATGTCCTCGGTCCCGCCGAAGACCTCCGGAAAGATCGCCGGGATGCGCGTCAGGGCGCCGCGATGGTCGATCAGCACCCAGTCGGTGTGAACCCAGCCAGCGGACGACCCGTCAGCGAGCAGGAACTCTCCGCGGCGCCGGGCGAAGACCCGCCGGATCCCGACGATCGCGGTCCGGGCCGTCACGCTCGAGCCCATCTCCGGTGCGGCGTCGATGCATAGCTCCGCCGCCCGGACGAGCCAGGTCAGGCCGCGCTCCGCGTACCACTCGCGACCGAAGCCGAGATCGGCCGAGTGCTGCCACGCAAGGTCCTGGGCGTAGCGCATGAACCCCGACGTCCGCAGCCGGCCATCCGGCCCGGCCTCATCGAACCGGACGCGGTAGCTGGTCTGCCAAGCCGGGCGGCCGTCGTCGAGGATGCCGGTGGCGTCGCTCGCCTTCATGGCTCCCCGAGCCGATCGAGCGTCTCGAGGGCGATCAACCGCGTCGCCTCGTACGGCGCCGTCTGACGCTCGAGCCGGACCGCGCAGGACCGCTCGGCGTCGAACACCACGATCGTCGCCGCGAGGGCCTCGTCCTCGTCGGCGGCGTGGGTCCGCGCATCGTCGAGCTGGTGGAGGACGTCGGCGTTGATCCCCCGCGCGCCCCACTTGCAATCGATCGCCTCGGCACCGCCGGCCGCCTCGACCGTCACGTCGTACGGATGGATCTCCGCCCGGACGCCGTCGAACAGGATCCGCCGCTCGCGCCGAACGGCCGTGGGCGGTGCCGTGGCGAGAGCCGGGCGGCGCCGCACCAAGAGCTCGGTGAGCGACTCAACGATCGCGCCGCGGACCTGCGAGCGGACTTGCTCGCCCCGCCCGGCGACCTCGAGCGACATCGCCAGGATCACCTCGCTCCGGGCGCGCTCCGGGCCGATGCGTGCGACGTCGGTCGGCGGAAACAGGCTCGGAAACATCGCCATCCAATGGAGCGGGTCGGTTGACATCCCGTTCATCACCGCCCGAGCGAGGATCCGCTGGCCCAGGGACGCGTCGGCGAGGAGCCCCGCAGCGCGCGCGACGAGCGGCTCGGCCTGGATCCCGGCGTAGACGACCGCGCGCGCGTCCGGCGACGCGTCCTGGAACCTCATCGACGGGCTCCTCGCCCGGTCGGCCGCGTCACGGTCGCTCGCCGATCGCGATCAGGAGGACCTGCGGGAACGTCGAGAGCCAGTCGATGGCGCGATGCGGATCGTCGATCGCGGCCGTCTCGATGGCGAGTGCCGCGATCGCCTCGGCCGCTCCGGCGGGAGCGGCTTCGTCGCCGCGCGCGTCGGCGACGGCATCGATCCGCTCGATCCACGCGCTGGCGAGATCGTTGATGTACGACCACTCGTCCTCGACGTCCTCGGCCAGCGCCGCGAGGTCGTCGTACGCGGGACGCGCCGTCGCGAGGACGTCGGCGATCGTCGGGATCGAGCCGGGGTTCACCCGCGAAGACTAGCGCGGCGACCCGCTGGAGCGGCGGAGCCGGCGGCCCGCGCCGGAACCCACCGCTCCCGGCGGCGACCCTATCGGATGGTCGCGGTGCGCCGGCGCAGAGACCAGCCGCGCGGTCGATCACCCGCGGCGATGGTGCGGTTGGCCCGGGCGAGCAAGCCCACGAGGTGGCGCTGGGCGCCCTCGTTCCAAGCGTCGGAATATACCCGTGTCGCGTCCGCGCGGATGCGGCCGGCGTCGGACCGGGCGCCGATGCTCTCGAGGTGAGCCACGCGATCGAGGATGGCCCGATACAGCTCGGGCAGGTCCTCTGCGAGTGACGCGGCTTGCTCGACGGGCACCGAAGGGGAAGGGGGCAGGGTAGGCCGGGACTCCATCACGATCAACCTTGGCCCACGGTGCCAGTGCCGGGGTATCGGAAACTGGTCCTGCCGCGTGCGCCGAAAGTCCCGAATGACCCCCGTTCGGTTCCCCGGCGCACCGGAACGGGACCGCGCCGGTGATCCGGACCCGTCCGGAGCGCGAATCGCCTGGTCGGCCTGCCCCGCCGGTCGCCGCCGGAAATCGACCCTCGGTCAGTCGCCGGGATGGGCAGCCGAGCGGATCGCGAACCGCTCGAACCGCCCCGTTGCAGCCATCCTGACGGGGTCCACGTCGGAGACCACGGCGCCCTGGGGCCCGGACCGCAACGACGCTTCGAGCGAGTCCAGCGCGGACGGCTCGCCTTCGGCCACGCAGTGGACGCTGCCGTCATTCTCGTTTGCGACCCAACCGGTCAGTCCGAGCTCCATCGCCCGGCGGACGACGAAGTAGCGGAAGCCGACGCCCTGGACGCGGCCGCGGATCATCGCCTCCAGGCGTTCCCGCGCGTCCGCTTGCGTGGTGGGCTCGGCCGATTCCCTCATCGGCCGGTCGCGCGTGGCCAGTGGAGAAGCAGCCCGTCGAGGACCAGCTCCGGCCGGACATTCGCCTCGAGCAGCTCGCCCGCCGCGTCGAGCCGGCCGAGGAAGGCGCCGACGGCCGCGGGACCGCTTCCGGCGAGGCGGCGCCCGGCGTCGGCGAGATCGTCGAGGAGGCCGACGTCGCGGACCTGGCGCGCCTCGCCGACGAGGACGACGACCAGGTCGCGCGCGAGGTCCCGCCAAATGCCGACGAGGATGACGGCCGCGCGCCGTCGCTCTACCGCCGGGACGGCGGTCGCCGAGCCCGCGCCCGCGCCTGGATCTGCCGGCTCCTCCGCATCGGCCTCGGCCCCGTCTTCCCTGTGCTGGCCGGCCGGCACGGCGTCGGACCCGGCCCGGGGATCCGGCGCCGGGCCGGGAGACGGCGCCGCCCGAGGACCCGCGACCGCCGAACCTGCCGCCGCGCGGGCCCGGCCCCGCTTTGGCACGCCCGCGAGAGCGGTCGCCCCGTCGCCCGCCTGCGTGTCTCCGGGGGAGACCCCGTGGAGGGCCCGGGCGAGCTCGGTCGCCCGGGTCGTGAGGTCGCGGACGGCCGCGAGTCGCTCGGCGGTCGATGCGTCGAGCAGGTCGAGCAGGAACCGTGCGATCTCGTCGCGAGCGGCGAGGGCCTCGGGAGCCCGGGCAAGCGTCTGGGCGGCGCCGGGACGGCCGCCGGCGAGCCGGGCCAGCCGGGCGGCGAGCGGCGGCTCGGCCACCCCGGCGTCGGCGAGGATGCCCTCGATCTCGCGCGTCGCGACCGGCCCGAGCCGGATCCGCGCGGAGCGCGATCGAACGGTGGGCAGGAGGCGATCCTCGTCGTCCGCACAGAGCACGATCGTGACTCCGGCGGGCGGCTCCTCGAGGGTCTTGAGGAGCGCGGTCTGGGCATCATCGGTCAGGCGGTCGGCGCGCTCGATGATCGCGACTCGGGCGCCGCCCTCGACCGGAAGCAGGACCAGGTCGGAGGCGAGGCGCCGGACGGTGCCGTCCTCGGGGGCATCGCGCCGGCCGATCCGGATCTGGTCGCCAGGCCCGGCCGGCGCCAGCCGATGGACGTCTGGATGGCGCCCGCGCTCGACGAGGCGGCAGCCGCGACATGCCCGGCACGGCCGAGCCGGCGGGTCCGGATCGTCGCACAGGAGTCCCGCGGCGAGATCCAGGGCGAGGGTCGTCTTGCCGATCCCGGCCGGACCGGAGATGAGGATCGCGTGGGCAACGCGGCCGTGGATCATCGCCCCGATCGCGGCCGCCGCCCGCGGGTGGCCGCGGGTCAGCAGCCGCCCAGGTCGGACGTCGGCCGGCGCGGGCGAGTCGGCCGCGAGCGCGGTCACGGAACCACGATCCGATCCGCCCGAGCGGTCAGGCCGGCTCGGCCTTCTTGCGGGTCGCGGCCCGGCGCTTCGGTGCAGGGGCCGGCCCTTCGGTCGACGCGCCGGCGTCGGCCGTCGGAGCCACCTCTGCCCCGTCCGACTTCTTGCGGGTCGTCACTCGCCGCTTCGGCGCCGGGGCGACTTCGTCGGGCGTCGATCCGGACGCCGGCGCCGCATCGGCCGCGGCGGCTTTGCTGCGCGTCGTCGTCCGGCGCTTCGGCGTCGCGTCGGCCGTCGGAGCGGCGGTGCTCGCCGTCGATCCCGCGGCCTCGGCCGAAGTCTCGGCTCCGCTCTTGCGGCGAGTGGCGGTCCGGCGCTTCGGCGCGGCATCGGCGGCTCCGTCGGTCGGTAGCTCCGTCATCGTCTCGATCTCACCGGCCGCGTCGGCCGCCTCGATCCTGCCGGTCGTCGGGGCAGGCCCGGGCCGACGTGCCTTCGGTGACTGCGCGAGCTGGGCTCGCAACATCTCCTCGAGCTCCGGCGGGACCTCGCTCCACGGATCGCCCGAGCGCGGCGCCGGCCGATCCTGGCGGTCGCCACTGGACGGCCGCGAGTAACTCGCATCCTGGCGGGAGTAGGCGCCGCCCGGCTGGCCGGCCGGTCGTCCGCCCTGATTGGTCCGACCGCTGACGTCCGGGTAGCGGTTGATGCCGCCCCCGCCGCCACGCCCGTAGCGCTCACGCGCGATCGCGTCGTTGTACGAGCCGCGTCCGCCGCGGCCACCGCCCTGGCCGCCGCGACCCATCTGGCCGCCACGACCGGGCTGACCGCCACGGCCGCCCTGCTGCCCGCCGCGACGCTGCTCCGCGATCAGGTATTCGGGGATCTCGGGCTCCTCGAAGTCCTCGTCGTCGATGGGGCCGAGTGTTGCCGGCGCCGACGTCGGCGTTCCGATCTGGGAGTCCCAGACTGATCCGAACGGCGTCGTCCGCGGTCCGCGCGGCGCGGGAATCACGTCCTCGACCTCGTCGTCCTCGTCGGCATCGACGTCGCCGTCGGTGGCAGCCGCGCCGACACCGTCAGCGGCGGGCAGTTCCTCGCCGTCCCGGCCACGACCGCGACCGCGACCGCGGCCGCCGCGCCGGCGGCGCCGGCGGCGGCCGGCCTCACCCTCGCCGTCGCCATCCGTGTCGCCGTCGACGGGCTCGCCGGCGGCGGATTCGGGATCGATGTCGAAGGGGGTCAGCTCATCGTCGTCGACGGTCCCGGCGGGAACTGCAGACGCCGCAGCAGCGCTGGAAGCAGCCCGCGAGAGCTTCTCGCCGGGCAGCGCCACGAGCCCGCCGTTGGCGGCTGCGGCGATCGGCGCCGCGGCCGCGGCAGGCGCCGCAGCGGTGCTCGCGCGAGCGCCGCTCCGGCTGCGAGGCGCGACCGGCTCGGCCTCGCCCGGGCGGCCCCGTCCGCGGCCCCGGCCGCGACTGCGTTGGCCGGTGCCCTCGGTCTGCTTGTCGGGGACCTCGGTCATCGACAGGTCCTCGTCGTCACCCGCGACTCGCCGGCCCGAGCGCGACGACGTCTTGTCGACGCGCGCGAGCTGGGTGATGTCGGTGAAGAGGTCGGCGACCTCGATCAGGTCGGACGAGGTGTTGCCGCGGAAGCTCACGACCTCGACGCGGACGCCCATCTCCTGGACGGCCCGAATCGCCGGCGCGAAATCGCCGTCGCCCGAGATCACGATCGCGATGTCGAGGTTTCGGGCGGTCTTCATCAGGTCGACGACGAGCTCGATGTCGAGGTTCGCCTTGACCTTGCCGTCGCCGTACTTGCGGATGTCCTTGCTGACGACCTTGTAATGGTTCCGCGCGAGGAACGCGTGGAAGTTGCGCTGGTTCTCGTTGTCCGGGTCGAGCCCGGTGTAGGCATACGCACGGACGAAGTCGCGCCCGGCGGTGGTCGCCTTGAGCAGAGTGACGTAGTCGATGTCGGTGCCGGCCGCCTTGGCCGCGTAGAAGATGTTCGCCACGTCAACGAAGACGGCGACGTTCTTTCCCACCTGTACTCCTCAGATTGTCTGGATGGCCGTCGGCGCGATTTCGCTGCCTGACGAGCCGAAGATCAGTTTCTGCTGCGTGTCCCGGCGGCTCCGACCGTGGCCACCCGGCACTCAGCGCGCGGACCGGATTCGACGAAACCGTGACGCTCCAGGCGGGTCCGCTCCGCCGGGTCGTCCGGGAGGGCCGCCTCGACGATGCTGCAGCCCTTGTTGCGCGCCGAGCGGAGGAGCTCCTCCAGCAGCGCGTCGGTAACGCGGTCCGCGTCATGGTCGGGATCGACCACGATGAGGTCCACGGCGCCGACGAAGCCGCCGGCCCGGACGGACGGGCGGAGGGCGAGAACCGCGCCTCCGACCACCTCGCGCCGAGCCTCGGCGATGAAGATGCTCGCCTGCGGGAGGTAGACCAGCTGTCGGAGCAGGTCTCCCGAGTCCATCGATCCCGTGGCACCGCTGGATCGAACCGAGCCGCCGCTGAGCGCGACGATTCGTTCGATGTCGGTGATGCGAGCCGGGCGGATCAGGTATTCCACGCGGGTGGAGGCACCTCGTGCGTTCGGCGGGAGCAATAGAATTCGCATCCGTCGCCGGTCGGGAGCCGACCGGTCGCACGTCGTCGACGGAACCTCGCGGGGGTGGCGAGCCAGAGGCTCGACAGCCACGCCCGGGCTGCGTCGACCGAGTGTTGCATTCGGTCCGCCGATGTCTATGATACGGCATCGCTTCGGCGGCAACCTGCGCGCCGTCCGAGCCAGCGTCCTGCGTCGTCGTCTGTCACGTACCGCCGCTCGCTCCCAAACCACCTGTCGACCCCGCAGTCGACCGACGGCGGGAGAAGAGCATCGGGCGCCAGAGGGGCATGCAGGCCCGGCCGGATTGCCACGCAGGAGTCCCCGACCGAGTCGACCGGTGCCACTGGTCGACGGCGAACGAGGAGGAACGTGCATGAAATTCGGGAAACTGGGCGCGATTGCTGGCGCGACGATGCTGGTCATTTCGGCCTGCAGCAGCACGCCGGCCGCGTCGACGGCCCCGGGTGGCAGTGGTGGAACGGCGCTCACGCCGAGCTCTCCGCAGCCGGCCGGTGACTCGTCCAAGGGCAAGGTCACGATCGCGATCGAGCTTCCCCAGCAGGGCAGCGAGAAGGCCGCATCGGATCCGATCATCAATGGCGTGAAGCTGGCCGTGAAGCTGGCCGGCGGGGCGGCCGGCGGCTATGCCCTCGACATCCCGCAGTCCGCGATCTACGACGACGCGCTCAACGGCGCGCACGATCCGCAGACCGGCGCCAACAACATGAGCAAGATCGTCGCTGACGCCGGCGTCGTCGCGGTCATCGGCCCGCTCAACTCGAGCGTCGCCAAGGCGGAGATCCCGATCTCGAACGCGGGCGGCGTGCTCCAGTGCTCGCCGGCCAACACGAACCAGGACCTGACCCAGGGCGCACCGGCCGCGCAGCTTCGGACGAAGCCGAACAACTACATCCGCGTCGTCACCACGGACAACGTCCAAGGTCCGGCCGCGGCCCAGTACATCTACGACGTCCTCAAGAAGAAGTCGGTCTACGTCATCGACGACACCGAGACCTTCGGCAAGGGCGTCGCAGACGCGTTCGCGGCTGAGTTCACCAAGCGTGGCGGAACCGTCGTCAAGCACGACGCGGCCCCGAAGACCACGCAGGACTACGTCTCGATCATGACCGCCGCCAAGGCGCTCAACCCCGAGTCGATCTACTTCGGCGGCGTGACCGCGACCGGTGGCGCCCGCATCCTCAAGGCCGCGGTCCAGGTCGGCCTGGGCGACGTCCCGTACGTCGGCCCGGACGGCATCAACGACGGCTCGGGCACGACGAAGGACTCGTTCCTGAACCTTGCCTCGACCGACGCCAAGAACTCCTTCAGCACCCTCGCCGGCATCGGCGACTTCCCGGGCCGCGCCCAGTTCGAGGCCGATTACAAGGCCGAGTACAACGCGTCCCCGACCGGCTACGCGGGCACCGGCTTTGCCTGCGCCCAGGTCGTCATCGACGCCATCAAGCGCGCCGGTGCGTCCGCCGCCAACATGGCGGCGATGCGTGAGGCCGTGCGTGTCGCCGGCACCGATAGCACCGTGAGCTACAAGACCATCATTGGCGATGTCACGTTCGACAAGAACGGCGACACCAGCCAGAAGATCGTCTCGATCTACTCCTTCGACCAGGCCGCCGCGGGCGGCAAGGGCGACTGGAAGTTCGAGACCCAGGTCAACTACGGGACGTAGTCGACAACCGACAACGAATCGGAGGCCGGGGATCGCTGATCCCCGGCCTTCGTTCACTGATCATCCAGCCCCCGGCCTCGCAGTGACTTCGAGGGACCACCAGTGACCGCGCACGCCAGCCCGGCGCAACCGTCACGACCGTACGGACGAGCCGTCCGGTACACCTTCGCGGCGGCCGCCGCGATCGTGGGGTACTGCCTGATCCTGTGGCGAGTCCTCGTGATCGGCGGCGCCCTCACGGCCGGCTCGACCATTCCGGACGCGTTCGTCCAGGGATTCACCCGGTTCGACGGCGTTGCCGGGGCCTTCCTGCCGCAGTCCATCCAGCAGACGGTCAACGCCCTGTCGATCGGCTCGATCTACGCGCTGATCGCCCTGGGCTACACGATGGTCTACGGGATCATCGAGCTCATCAACTTCGCGCACGGCGACATCTTCATGGTCGGCGCGTTCACGTCGGTCATCTTCCTCGGCGGGATCTTCGGCCAGAACGGATCCGTCGAGAACATCCCGTTCCTGATCTTCCTGCTGGCAGGCGCACTCATCTTCACGATGCCCCTCATCGGGCTGCTGAACGTCGCGATCGAACGGCTCGTCTACCGGCCGCTCCGAAACGCCCCGCGCCTGGCGCCGCTGATCACCGCGATCGGCGTGTCGTTCATCCTGCAGAACGTCGCGCTCGTCATCGCCGGGAGCGGTGACCGATCGGCGCCCCAGATCTTCCCGCTGGGCTGGCAGCTCAAATTCGGGGGAGCCTCGATCTCGGTGCTGTCGATCTTCATCTTCAGCCTGTCCATGGTGCTGATGCTGTCGCTCCAGGCCTTCGTGACGCGGACCCGGCTGGGGCGGGCGATGCGGGCGACGGCCCAGGATCGCGAGGCGGCGGCGCTGATGGGCGTCGACATGAATCAGACGATCGCCCTGACGTTCCTGCTCGGTGGGATGCTCGCGGCGGCGGCCGGCGTGGTCTGGGGCCTGCGCTTCGGGTACGTCCGCCAGGACCTTGGCTTCAACTCCGGCCTGAAGGCGTTCACCTCTGCGGTGCTCGGCGGGATCGGCAACATCACCGGCGCCGTCCTCGGCGGGTTCGTGATCGGCTTCATCGAGAACTTCTCGTCGTCGATCGGCCAATCCCGCTGGTCGGAGTTCCTCGTCTTCATGATCCTGACCCTGGTCCTGATCTTCAAGCCGTCCGGCCTGTTCGGACAGGCAACCGGAGACCGCGCATGACCGCCGTCGCTCGCCCGACCACTCCGCCGCCGGTGCGCTCGTCGCGGACGCGGCTCCGCGACTGGAGCGACCTTCACCGCTCGACGACGATCATCGTCGCGATGGTGATCGTGGCGATCACCATGTACATCCTGCCGCTCTTCCCGCCGCTCACATTCATCCAGGGCGCGGGCACCTGGTATGACGCCTTCGCCAACGCAGGCGTGTTCGTGCTGCTGGCGATGGGTCTCAACGTCGTGATCGGGATGGCCGGCCTGCTCGACCTCGGCTACGCCGCGTTCTTCGCGATCGGCGCCTACACCTATGCCTACAGCAACTCGCCGTACAGCCACCTCGACCTGCCGTTCTTCCCGATGCTCGTGGTCGGTGCCTTCGTGGCCGCGGTCTTCGGCATCCTCCTCGGCGCCCCCACGCTCCGCCTCCGCGGCGACTACCTGGCGATCATGACCCTCGGGTTCGGCGAGATCGTCCCGATCGTCTTCCTCAACCTCGATCAATACACCGAGGGCACCAACGGCATCGGCGGGATCTACCGGCCCGAGCCGCTCGCCTTCACGATCCCGTTCACGGACTTCAAGGTGTTCGACCTCGGCCCATTCAGCGCGATCTCGCCGTTCAACTACTTCGTCGTGATGCTCGGAATCGTCACGGTCACGATGATCCTGCTCTACCGGCTCCAGGATTCCCGGATCGGGCGGGCATGGAACGCGATCCGCGAGGACGAGCTGGCGGCGGCCGCGAACGGCATCAACACCGTCACGACCAAGCTCCTCGCCTTCGCCCTCGGCGCCACGACCTCGGGCCTGGCCGGCGTGTTCAACGCCTCGAAGCTCACGATCGTCTCGCCCGACCAGTTCCTGTTCACCGTGTCGTTCACGGTCCTCGCGATGGTCATCCTTGGCGGCATGGGCAACATCTGGGGCGTCGCCGTTGGCGCGTTCGTCGTCTACATGATCCAGGTCGTCATCCTGAAGAACATCAATACCGTGCTCGAATCGATCGGCTTCCCGGCCTTCACGATCCCGGGGATCGACCTCCATGTCGATCTGGCCAAGGTTCCGTTCGTCGAGTTCCAATTCCTGCTCTACGGGGTCGCCCTCGTGCTGATGATGCTGCTCAGACCCGAGGGCCTGTTTCCGAGCCAGCGCCGGCGCCAGGAGCTGCACATCGCGGAGGAGTACGACGACGGCCTCGGCGAGACGACCGACATCTCGGCTGTCCTGGCCGAGGCGCCCGCCCCGGAGCGGGACCCGAGCTCCTTCGACCTCAGCGACGACCTCAAGAGCGACGATCTCGGATGACGAACATCCTCCACGCCACCAGGGTCACCAAGCGCTTCGGCGGCCTGATCGCGGTCAACAACATCGAGTTCACGATCCCGGACCGCTCGATTGTCAGCCTGATCGGGCCCAACGGCGCGGGCAAGACGACCTTCTTCAACATCATCGCCGGGATCTACGACCCAACCGCCGGCCATATCGATTTCGGCGGGAGGCCGGTCATTTCCCGGCCGCGGCGGGCCTGGCTCGAGCCGATCCTGTGGCTGCTCCCGCCGTTCCTTCTGGCCGCGCTCCTGTTCCTGATCGGCGGAGACAACCAGGCGGTCGAGCTCGCCGGGATCGTGGCGATGGTCAGCACCCTCGTCGTCGTCCTCCTCGTCGGGGTCTCGCGCCCGCCGTGGTACCAGCGATTCCTGATCCGGCTCGGCATCTTCAAGAGCGCCCGGCCCAACGACATGGTCGTCAACGGCCTCGGCCGGACGTTCCAGAACATCCGCCTCTTCCAGAACATGACCGCGATGGAGAACGTCCTCGTCGGCATGCACAGCCGCCTGAAGGCGAGCTGGCTCGACGCCCTGTTCTCGACGCCGCGCGACCGCAAGGAGGAGCAGACCTCGCGAGTCCGCGCCCGGGAGCTCCTCGCCCTCGTCGGCTTGAAGGGGCGCGACGACATGGTCGCGAAGAACCTGCCCTACGGCGACCAGCGCCGGCTGGAGATCGCGCGCGCCCTCGGCTCCAACCCGGTCCTGCTCCTCCTCGACGAGCCGACCGCCGGGATGAACCCGCGCGAGACGATCCAGCTGACGAGCCTGATCAGCAAGCTCCGGAACGAGCTCGGCCTGACGATCCTGCTCATCGAGCACGACATGCGCGTCGTCATGGAGATCAGCGACCGGGTCACGGTCCTCGATCACGGCGAGAAGATCGCCGAGGGGACGCCCGACGAGGTCCGCCGCAACCCGAAGGTCATCGAAGCCTACCTTGGAGCGCCGCCGGTATGACCGTCCAGTCGGCTGCGACGCCTGCGCCGTCCGGCGCCCCGGCGGCGACGATGCTCGTCCTCGAGGACGTCCACACCTACTACGGCAACATCCAGGCGCTCCAGGGGATCTCGCTGAGCGTCGAGCAGGGCGAGATCGTGACCCTGATCGGGGCCAACGGCGCCGGCAAGACGACGACCCTCAAGACGATCAGCGGGCTGCTCCATCCGCGCCAGGGTCGGGTCCTGTTCGAGGGGGTCGACGTGTCGCGGACGGCGGCGCACGCCCTCGTCCGGGCCGGCATCGGCCAGGCGCCCGAGGGACGCCGGATCTTCGCCCGGATGACGGTTCTCGACAATCTCCTGATGGGCGCCTTCACCCGGAACAACGCCGATCTCGGCCCGGACATCGAGCGCGTCTTCGTCCTGTTCCCGCGGCTGCGGGAGCGCTCGGGCCAGCTCGGCGGAACGCTGTCCGGGGGCGAGCAGCAGATGCTCGCGATCGGCCGCGCCCTGATGTCCCGGCCGCGCCTCCTCCTGCTCGATGAACCGTCACTGGGCCTCGCCCCGATCCTCATCCAGCAGGTGTTCGCGACGATCAAGGAGATCAACGAGCAGGGCACGACCATCCTGCTCGTCGAGCAGAACGCCCTCCAGGCACTGTCGATCTCGCACCGCGGCTACGTCCTCCAGACCGGTGGCGTGGTCCTGACCGGCCCGGCGAGCGATCTCATCACCAACGAGATGGTCCGCAAGGCGTACCTCGGCGAGGAGTAGCGACCCGGCACCATGACCGGCGGCGGGCGACCTGCCGATCCGCACGACCCGTCGCGACCCGCGATCGCCGACGACCTGGCAACCCGCGCCCCGACCGTGCGGATCGGCGCCCGCGATCGCTGGCCGCTGGCCCTGACCGGTCTGATCGCGCTCTTCCTGGGCGCGGCCCTGGCCAAGCCCTGGGCGGAGACCGCGCTCGCGCCGCCCGGGCCCCCTGCCATGCCGCCGGCCGCGGCCCGGACGCCGAGCCTTGCGCCCTCGATCGGGCCCGATCCGCGGGCCGCACTCCGCGAGCACTGCCAGGATCCGCTCGGCTGGCGGGTCTACAGCCGCGAGCTCTGGAACGGCCGGATCGTCCGGACATGGCGGAGCGTCGAGCCGGCGAACCTCGCGGTTGGACCGGCCGATCCGGCGATCCCGGTGGTCGAGCTCGGCCCGAGCGTCGAGGCGCTCGGCTACTGCAGCCCGTGGAGCGGCATCGAGCAGCCGCCCGACGACGCCCGGGTCGCGGCCTGGCGCCTCGAGCTGGCACGGCGCGGCGGCGACCCGGCCACCCCGGTCGCCCTCGTCCTGATCGGGCCCCATCCAGCGAGCCCGCTCGGGGCGCTGTACGGCTCGATCGGCGACCGTCACGATCCAGCGGCCCCCGGGTTCCGCGGCTGGCCGGCCGGGCGCTACGTGTTCACGATCGGGGCGGCCGGTTGGCAACGCTGGTGGGCGGTCGAGATCGCCGAGCCGGACGGGACCATTCGCCCGAGCGACGTGCCAGCGACGCCGACCTCGACGCCGGCCACGGCTCCCGACTCGAGCCCGTTGCAACCGGGCGGATGATCTGCAGCCGATCCGTCCGACGGTGCATCCGGCGCAAGTCCTGACCCGGAACCGACCGCCAACGCCTCGATCTGTGCGCAACGCGCACGATCTGACCGCCGTGCACGGGCAAGGCTGACTCGCCAGGCCCGGAGCGACGGGGCACCGGACCGCCAGCGTCAGAAGCGGCGTTCGCGACCGATGTTGTAGACGGCCCGGCTGAGCAGGATCAGGCCGAGAGCGGCCAGCCACAGCCCGTAGGCGCGCTGCGGGAAGACCGCGTCGAAGTTCGTCAGGGCGAGGTCGACGAGCCGGATCGCGAGCGCCAGCCAGCCGACGACGGCCAGGATCAGGAAGCTCAGCGAACGATCCAGCCCGATCGGGACGTCGCCCGCCGCGTAGGGCAGCGCGAGGAGTGCGATCACGGCAAGGGCGACGAAGAACACCAGGACCCCACTGCCGTCGAAGGCATTGCCAGACCGCTGGGGCAGCCCGAGGTCGGCTGAGGTCTGCCACCATGGCAGGAAGCACGCGACGAGGATCAGGATCGCAGCGAGGGCGGCCAGGCGTCGCCCGGACCCGAGCGGTCGGCGGTGCATGTCAGTCGGCGCTCGAGTAGACCTCGGGGCGCAGGACGCCCACGAAGCGGAGGTTGCGGTAGTACTCGCCGTAGTCGAGCCCGTAGCCGACGACGAACTGGTCGGGGATCGTGAAGCCGATGTAGTCGACCTCGATGTCGACCAGGCGGCGGGCGGGCTTGTCGAGCAGGGTGCAGATCCGGAGCGACTTCGGGTTCTTGCCGCGCAGGTAGCGGATCAGGTAGTTCAGGGTCAGGCCCGTGTCGATGATGTCCTCGACGATCAGGACGTCCTCGCCCTCGATCGAGGCCGACAGGTCCTTGAGGATCCTGACGAGGCCGGACGACTCGGTCGAGGTCCCGCCATAGGACGACACCTCCATCAGGTCGATCCGGACCGGCGACGGGATCGCCCGCATCAGGTCGGCCATGAACGGCAGCGAGCCCTTGAGGACCGAGACGAGGGTCAGCCGACGGTCGCCGTAGTCAGCCCCGATCCGGGCGCCGAGCTCGGTCACCCTGGCCGCGATCTGGTCCTCGCTCACGAGGACCTCTCCGATGTCGGCGCTCAGGTCGATCCGGGTCGGGGTCACGAATCGTCTCCTGGTGATGCTGATGGCCGGTCCTCGGACGAGGACCCGGCGGGTTGAACGAGGGGATCGCCGAGCGTTCCGGCGCCGATGTCGAGCGTCGCGCTGCGATCCGGCACGACCTGGCCGGACGTGCCGCTGAGCGCGTCCACGAGCGCGAGACGCCCGAATTTCAGCATCAGTGCCCGGAAGTCGCGAGCGTAGAACAACTTCACCCGGATGTCCGGGTACAGCTCGCGGATCCGGCGGAGCTTCCGGTTCTTCTTGCGGACGAGCTTCTGGCGGAGTGTCGTCATCTCGAGGTACAGGTCGATGTCGGGCAGCCAGAAGTCCGGCGAGAAGCTCTCGACGACGACGCCGTCGAGGTTCCAGAGGATCGGGAAGGTGTGGGGCTCGTACTCCCAGCGGATCCGGTAGAAGTCGAGGATCCGGGCCATCTCGCCTTCGGAGGCATGGGCGAACGTCAGGGCGGTGCGATCGGGCGGATCGACCTCGTCGAGCGACAGCGGCCCCGGCCGGGCCCACAACCCGACCGCCGAAGTCGGCGCGGTGGCGATGCCGGGCTCGGCCGGGCGGTCGTGCTCGGGCCTCGTGACCGGGACGCCGCCGGTCACCGCAGGATCGGTCGCGGCGGTTCCGCCTGCTGCCCGGGCAGCCCGTCGCCGGGGACGGCGTCGCGAGCCGGATCCCGCGGTCGGGCTCGCCGTCACCGGCCGGAACCGGCGGCCGGCGGCTCGGTGCCGCCGACGAGGGCCCCGAGGTCGCCGCGGCTCAGGAGGTCGCGGACGCGGTCCAGGTCGGCCCGATCGATCGGGAGCGCCTCGCGGAACCGCTCCTCGTCGCCGGGCCCGAACTCGCCATAGGCGCGACCCGGACCGACCGCAGTCTGCTCGCGGTCGTCGTCCGTTCCGGCGATGACGATCCCGAGCGACTCGCTCCGGCACGCGGCGCAGTGGATCTCGACGAAGGCGATGTCGTCGCGCCGGGCGAGGACGCGGATGCGGTCCGTGGGGACGAAGCGGCCACAGGCGGCGCAGTCGACGCCGCCAGCGAGCGAATCGAGGTCGTCGCGCGGATCCATCGGCCGCAAGTCTAGCCGGTCGAAGGCCGATCCGCGCTCGGCCGGCCGGCCGACCCCGCGGCGCGCGGTCTTGCTCGCGAATACCCCCTGGGAGTATCATGCCGGGACATCCCGCAGCCGATCGGAGCGCCTCCCGGTGCCACCCAACACGACCAGCCGCACGCCGGCCCCCCCGCCGGCCAACTTCCGCCACAGCTATTCGAAGGACAAGGCCGGCCTCATGCGCCGCCTGTCCCGGATGGAGGGCCAGGTCCGGGGCATCGCCCGGATGATCGAGCGCGAGGAATACTGCGTCGACATCCTCCAGCAGACCTCCGCCCTCCGAGCCGCGGTCGATGCCCTGTCGATCCTGGTCCTCGAGGACCACGTCCAGGGCTGCGTCCGGACCGCCGCCGAGCAGGGCGAGGCCGACGCGTACGTCGACGAGGTCATGGACGTGGTCCGCCGGACATTGGGTCGCCCGGTGCGGAGCGGCAGCCGCTCGAGCTGATCCGCCGGCGCCCGTCCGACGTAACCGTGGACAACCTCGATCGAGCGCGACCCCGGTACTTCCGGCCCCGGCCGGATCGGCGGCCGGGTCATTTCCGCCACGCCAACAGGCCGCCACGATGAGCGCAGGCCGGCTGCCCTGTCGGTCCCGCCATCGCGATGGCCATCCCAGCCAAGGGAGTCGATGATCGAACAGCGCCCGGAGCGGCTGCCCGCGCAGCTGCCGACCGTCTCGCCCCCGCGCCCGTTCATTGATCGCCGCGTGTCGTTTCGGCGAGCCGAGGACCAGGTCGCCCACCGCGAGAAGGTCCTGCTGGCGCGCGTCCTCGATGTGCTCGCGGCCGCTGGCGACGCCGAGGAGCGTCTCGCCGGCCTTCTCCGGCTGCTTGCCCGGACGGTCGGTGCCCGGCGTGCTGCGGTGGTCGCCGACGGGATCGAGCGCCGGGCGGCCGTGTCGGTCGATCCCGGCGAGGATCCGGCCATCGCCGAGGCCCTGGCGGTCTGGGTCGACGCTCATGCGCCGCGCTCGCGCGCCAGGCGTGTCGCCGCTGGCCCGGCACCGATCTCCTTCATCGTCGGCAGCAGCCCGCTCGCCGAAGACGACGACGGCACGACGCCGGCTCCCGATCCGGCTCCGGGCTCCGGCGCAGGCTCCGGCCGTCATTACGCCGTGGTCCCGATCCCGAGCGCGGGCGACGTCGCCCTCGGGTTCGAGTTCGCCCGGGCGGCCGACGTCGAATCGGCCGCCGACCGGCTGCCGCCGACCCTCGCCCGTCACGCGGCGGTGGCGCTGGCCCTGGTCACCGGCCAACTCGCCACCGAGCGCGAGCTCGGCGCCCTGCGCGCCCGGGAGGCGGAGCGGACCACCTTCGTCTCCACCGTCGCCCACGAGCTGCGAACACCATTGACAGGGCTGGCCGGTTATCTCGAGCTGATCCTCGGCGGACAGGTCGCCGATCCCGAGATCGAGCGGGACTTCCTCGAGCGGAGCCGTTCGATCGTCGGCTCGATGGGGGCGCTCGTCGGCGATCTCCTCGAGCTCTCGAAGCTCGAGTCGGGCACGCTGGGCCTCGAGATCGGGCCGTTCTCGCTGGCCGAAGCCGGTGGCCAGGTCGCGGCGGGCCTGATGCCGATCGCGATCGGGCGCGGAATCCACCTGACGACCTCGCTGCCGCCACGCCTCCGGGTCGCCCGCGGCGACCGCCGCCGGGTCGAGCAGATCCTGACGAACCTCGCCGCCAATGCCCTGAAGTTCACGGCGGCCGGGGGCAACGTCGAGATCGAGGCGCGGTTCGCCGGGCTCGTGGCGATCGTCACCGTGCGCGACGACGGCGCGGGGATCCCACCTGACGACCGCACCCGGATCTTCGAACGATTCCACCGGATGGCCGGCCACGAACGGATCACTGGCACCGGCCTGGGCCTGCCGATCGCGCGTGATCTGGCCCGCCAGATGGCCGGCGACCTCGACGTCGCGTCGGTCCCCGGCGCCGGTTCCGCATTCATCCTGGCCCTGCCGGGTCCCGCCGAGATCGATCCCCACATGCTCGCGCGGGCCCTGACCGACGCGCTCGTCCGCGAGGAAGGCCTGCTGGAGCGTCGCCGACGCTACCGGGTGATGGACACGCTGCCCGTCGACCCGGCCGCCGTCGCGGCTGTCGACGAGCGGCGCGAGGAGCCGGCTTCGGCCGAGGCGGCCGGCGTCGAGGCGGCCGGCGCGGCGTGCGACGGCGCGGCTTGCGACGGCGACGGCCCGGCCTCGAGGCGATCGGGCGGACGACTGCACGCCCTGCCCGACCTCCCCTCGGAGACCCCGGCCCGCGTCTGATGTTCGCCCCACCGTCCCGTTCGGGCGGGGCCCCGTGGACGGACCGGCTCCCGGCGGGGACTTGTCCACAGCCTGACGATCCGACGGTGGATTCGTGGATAACCCCGTTGACGTCCTCGCCCGGCTTCCCTACTGTCCGGCATCCGCACCGAAACCCGCCTCGGGTACCGAGGCTCGCGAGGGACACGGGGAAACCCGGTCACGAACCGGACGAGCCACGGAAGACCGGGGACAGAGGCCGGTCGGATGTACGACGACGCCGGGAGCGGAGCCCGGACGGCCCGCACAGGCACGACCGACAGGAGGGGTGCCTGGACCGTCCGCGGGACCCGCTCCCGACGCGCGTCGATCTGGTTCCAGCCCTGGCGCCGTCATACGATGCCGCCCTCGATGCGGCCCTGGACGCGCTCGGGATCCACGTCGCAGGGGACGCTCGAACCGCGATCGAGGGCCACGTCCGGCTCCTCATGGCCTGGAACGCAGCGATCAACCTGACCGCCGTCCGCGAGCCCGGCGCGATCGCGGTGCGCCACGTCGCGGACAGCCTCACCGGACTGGCCGTGCTTCGGGCGCGCGGAATCGATCGGCTCGTCGACCTCGGGAGCGGCGGCGGCTTTCCGGGAATGACACTCGCGGCGGCCCTGCCTGCCGATCGGGCGCTGCTCGTCGAGTCGGTGGCGAAGAAGGCCCGCTTCCTGGCGACGGTCGTCGCGGCGACCGGCCTCGGACGCCATGTCGCGGCGGTTCCCGACCGGGCCGAAACGGTCGCCGCCGGTCCGGCCGACCGCGGGCGCTGGCCGGCCGTGACTGCGCGCGCTGTCGCTCCGCTGGCGGAGCTGGTCGAGCTCGCGTTTCCCCTGCTCGAGCCGGGCGGCGTCCTCGTCGCCTGGAAGCGCGGGCCGGTCGACGATCGGGCGGGGCTCGGCGGCGAGCTCGACGCGGCCGCTCGGGCCCTCGACGCGATCGACCCCGGCGGCCGGATCGAGGTCCGTGTGCCGATCCCGGCCGGGGTGGCGACGAACCCCGCGATCGCCGACCTGGCCGACCACATCCTCGTCATCGTCGAGCGCGGCCGCGGGACGGTCGGCGATCTCTGGCCGCGCGACATGGCGCTCCGGAGCCGTCGCCCATGGTGAACCCGGCGGACCTCGCGGTGGCGGACGGGCTAGGCTGACCTGGTGCGCGTCGCCGTGCTCTCGGACATCCACGCAAACCTTCCCGCCCTCGAGGCCGTGCTGTCGGCCGCCGGCCCGGTCGACGCGGTGTGGCAGCTTGGCGATGTCGTCGGCTACGGACCCGAACCGGACGGGGTCGTCGCCCGGCTGGCCGCGATCGGCGCGACGGGGGTCGCCGGCAATCACGACCTTGCCGCCCTCGGCGGGTCCGAGATCGACTGGTTCAACCCTGACGCGAAGGCCGCGATGGAGTGGACACGTGGCCGGATCGGCGAGGCGACGCGAGCGTGGCTTGCGGCCCTGCCGACGACCCGTCGCGAAGGCGACATGACGCTCGTCCATGGCAGCCCCCGGGACCCCGTCTGGGAGTACGTCACTACGGTCCCGATCGCTCGCGCCAATCTGGCCGTGCTCGAGACGACGGTCGGGCTCCACGGCCACACGCATGTCCCGATGGCCTGGAGCGAACGCGAGGGCCGGCTCGACGCGATCTCGCCCGGGCCGGGCTCGTCGTTCCGGCTCGATGGGCGGCCCGCGCTCCTCAACCCCGGCAGCGTCGGCCAGCCCCGCGACGGCGACCCCACTGCGAGCTGGCTCGAGCTCGATACCGACGCCGGCACCGTGACCTGGCGGCGGGTCGCATACGACATCGAGGCGGTGCGCCTGGCGATGCTCGACGCAGGGTTGCCCGGCCGGCTCGCCGACCGGCTCCGGGTCGGGCTGTGACGGGTGATCGGCGACCGGCGGCTGCGGCACCGGTGGGATCGTCTGCTGTATAACCAGTCCGCCCCGCGCCCCAGGGTTGGCGCTCGCCGGGCGGGAGCACACGATCATCGCGGACGTGCCCTACCGTCGCGGCTAATGACCGGACGGCCAGCCCAACAGATCGGAGTCGGATGATCGGAGGCCGCCGGCCGTTGCAAGGCCGGAAACCCGCGGATCGGCGCGTACGCGTCGATCGACCGCATTCGCCGTACTTCCGCTACACCGGACCGGGCCAGATGATCGCCAAGGCCGCGG
This sequence comes from Candidatus Limnocylindrales bacterium, assembly GCA_038245515.1. Taxonomy (GTDB): domain Bacteria; phylum Chloroflexota; class Limnocylindria; order Limnocylindrales; family CSP1-4; genus CF-46. The sequence continues at coordinate 51,293 of JBBRSJ010000015.1, forward strand.
CGCACGAGCCGAAGACGGCCCTCGGTCGGTCGTGGGCGCGGATCCGCAAGGTCGCGATTGGCCGGCCGCTCGCGAGCGAAGAGGAGGCCGGCGAGCGCCTGACGAAGAAGAAGGCGCTCGCGATCTTCAGCTCGGACGCGATCAGCTCGTCGGCATACGCGACGCAGGAGATCATCCGGGTCCTCGCCGTCGCCGGGGCTGGCGCGCTCGCCTATTCCATCCACGTGTCGGTCGCGATCGCCATCTTGCTGGCCGTCGTCGCCACGTCGTACCGCCAGGTCTGTCGCGCCTACCCGAACGGCGGCGGCGCCTACGCCGTCGCGAAGGAGAACCTCAACCCGCTGCTCGGTCTGGTCGCCGCCGCGGCTCTCCTGATCGACTACGTGATGACCGTCGCGGTCTCGACCGCGTCGGCGATCGGCCAGATCGCGTCGGTGGTGCCGGGCCTCGGGAGCTGGACCGTCGAGATCGCGGCGGTCGTGATCACGCTGATGACGGTCGCCAACCTCCGCGGTCTGCGCGAGTCCGGGAACATCTTCGCGATCCCGACCTATCTCTTCCTCGGGCTCGCCCTGCTGATGGTGGGGATCGGCCTCTTCCACATCGTGACCGGCGAGGCCCATCCGATGGTGACCCCGAACCCCGACGTCGTGACCGGCGGCGAGCTGTCGATCTTCCTCCTGCTCAAGGCGTTCGCCGGCGGATCGGTCGCGCTGACCGGGGTCGAGGCGATCGCCAATGGGGTGCCGGCGTTCAAGCCGCCGGAAGCGAAGAACGCCGCGAACACGATGACCGCGATGGCGATCCTCCTCGGCGTCCTGTTCATCGGGGTCACGATCGTCGCCCACGCCTACCAGATCCAGCCGACGGTCCATGACGTGCCGACGACGGTGGCCCTCGTCGCGAGCACGTCCTTCGGCGATGGCACGGTCTTGTTCATCCTGTTCCAGGCCTCGACCGCGCTGATCCTGTTCCTCGCCGCGAACACATCGTTCAACGCGTTTCCCCGACTGGGGGCAATCCTCGCCATGGATGGCTACATGCCGCGCCAGTTCGCCTATCGCGGCGACCGGCTTGCCTACTCCTGGGGGATCATCCTGCTGTCGTCGGTGGCCGTGTTCCTGATCTGGCTGTTCAACGGCAGCGTCACCGCGCTGATCCCGCTCTATTCGGTCGGCGTCTTCGTGTGTTTCACGCTGAGCCAGATCGGGATGGTCAAGCATTGGCGGAAGGTCAAGGAGAACGGCTGGCAGTGGCGCCTCGGCCTGAACGCCTTCGGCGCAGCTCTGACCGGCGTCGTCCTCGTCGTCGTGGTCAGCGTGAAGTTCATCGACGGCGCCTATCTCGTGGTCATCCTGATCCCGCTTCTGGTCGGGATGATGGTGTTCATCCACCGCCAGTACGACGCGTCGCGCCGCGAGCTGGCCGTGCGGCCCGACCTCGTGTTCGAGCCGCCCCATCGCGAGGAGCGGGCGGTCGTTCCGATCCCGGGTGTCAACCGGGCGGTCATCCAGGCGGTGAACGTCGCCCGGTCCATCGCCGACGACGTCCGGGCCGTCTTCATCACCGAGGACCCCGACGACGCCGTCGAGGTCCGTGAGCGCTGGGAGCGCCAGGTGCCGGGCGTCCCGCTCGTCGTGGTCGAGTCGCCGTACCGGGCCTTGACCGGTCCGCTCAGCTCGTACCTCGACGTCCTCGATGCAGCGTGGCCGCCGGGCAAGGAAGCGCCGATCACCTTCGTCGTCCTGCCCGAGTACGTGGCGCGCCGGTGGTGGGAGCGGATCCTCTACAACCAGTCCGTCAGGCGCCTCCGCAGCGCGCTGCTCGGGCGGCCGCACACCGTCGTCGTGAACGTTCCGTACCGCCGCGAGGATGCCCCGTTCGAGAAGGCGCAGGCGGAAGGTCACGGCCAGAGCGCCGTGGCGGAACGCGCCACGGAGCGGGACCCCGAGGACGTCGCTCCCGGCGGCGGGGCCAGGCCGTGACGCGGACGCAACGCCAAACGGGCCGCTGAGCGGCGCCGACGTGGCTCGGCGGTGATAGAGTCGCCGCCGTGCCATCCGATCCCAGTGCCGCTCCGTCGTTCCGCCGCGCCGTCGTGGCGCTCTCGGGGCATCCGAACGGCCGGCGCCTGATCCGACTTGTCGGCGAGCTCGCCCGGATCCACAAGGCGGAGCTGATCGGGGTCCATGTCGTCGAGATCGACTGGTCGATGCCGCTCGACTACGACCTCGCCGGCCGGTCGGAGGAGATCCAGCAGGTCCTCGACCTTGCCGAGGGCACGGCCGAGTCGGTCGGCGTCAAGCTCGAATCGGTCCTGCTCCAGGCCCGCGACGTCGGCGCCGCTCTTGTCGACGAGGCCGTCGAGCGGGGAGCCGACCTGCTCGTCGTCGGGCTTGCCTATCGAACGAAGTTCGGCGGAGATTTCGCCATGGGGCGGACGATCCCGTACGTCCTCAAGAACGCTCCCTGCGCAGTCTGGGTCGTGCGCGAGCCGATCCAGGAGGAGACACCGTGAAAACCGTCATCGTCGGCTGCGGCCGCGTCGGGTCCGTCCTGGCCGCCGCGTTCGACCAGTCCGGCCACGAGGTCATCATCGTCGACCTCAAGACGACCGCGTTCGACCGGCTTCCGAGCACCTTCAAGGGCGCCGCGGTCCGCGGCGACGGCACCGACGAGGACATCCTTCGGCGCGCCGGCGCGGAGGGCGCCGACATCTTCATGGCCATGACCGAGGGCGACAACCGCAACGTCATGGCCGCCCAGCTCGCGACCGAGGCACTCGGCGCCCAGCGGGTCATCGCCAAGATCAACGACCCGCTCCGCGCGAGCGCGTACGCCGAGCTCGGGATCGCCACCCTGTGCCGGACGAACCTGATGGCGGCCGCGGTCAGCGACTTCCTCGAATTCGGCTTTTCGTTCGGGCCGGGCATGACGGCCGCGACCGGCCAGCATCCGGGCGGCGAGCACCATGCCGCGAGCGATGAGGAGGCCGTCGCAACGAGCGCGACGAACTCGACCGGCAAAGAAACCGGTTCAACCGGGGCCGACAACGGGCCATCGGCGATCCCGGGCAGTGGGCCCGGCGCCGCGGGCTCGGGCGGTCCGTCGGCGTCGTCCGTGGGCCTCGGCGCGTCGGCGCCGGATCGCCCCGCGATGTCGGTCGTGTCCGCGTCCGGCCGGGAGGGCTGACCGATGTTCGTGCTCGTGATCGGCGGCGGCAAGGTCGGCTACTACCTCACCAAGGAGCTCATCGGCAGCGGCCACGAGGTCGTGCTGATGGAGAAGGACAAGGACCGCGCGAACCAGATCGCCGACGAGATCGGCTCGGTCGTCATCTCGCACGATGGCTGCGAGGGCAAGTACCTCGCCCAGGCCGGTGCGAAGCGGGCCGACATCGTCGCGGCCGTGACTGGCGACGACGAGGACAACCTCGTGATCTGCCAGATGGCGAAGCACCACTTCGACGTCCCGCGGACCATCGCCCGCGTCAACAACCCGAAGAACGAAGCACTCTTCAAGCACCTCGGCGTCGACGAGCTGATCAGCCCGACCCGGATGATCCTCGGCTCGATCGAGCAGGACATCCCGGTCCACGAGCTGCTCCACCTCGCGGCGCTCGGCGAGGGCGAGCTCGAGCTGATCGAGGCCCACCTCCAGGCGGGCTCGCCGGCGATCGGCAAGGCGCCGCGAGATCTGTCGATGCCCGACGGGTGCTCCCTGTTCGCGGTCATCCGTGACGGAGTCGCGACGCCGCTTCGACCCGACACGGTCCTTGCCGAAGGCGACAAGGTGATCGCGATCGGCAAGGCCGCCTGCGCTCCCGACCTCCACGCGCAGCTCATCGGCGACCTCGAGCCAGCCGCCACCGACTGACGGCCGGGACGCCCTGGGCATGGGCGCTGGCCGGCGCTCAGGGCACCATCTGCGACCAGGTCCGCCCGCCGTCGGCCGTCACCATGAGGATCGCCGTGGGCTGACCGGGGGCGCAACTCGGATCCGGGTTCGGTGAGTGCATCGTCGATTCGATGTGGCAGTGCTCGCGAAGTGAGAGGTCCACGGCCGCTCCGACGTCCGACGATCCGAACGAGACGTCCGTGCGCCCGGCCGGACGGAGCGGGCTCGCCGATTCCGTGTGGCGCCACGAGGCGCCCGCATCCGTCGTCGCGTCGACGAATGCGCCGCTCCACGCGACGGCCGTCCACGCTGTCATCGAGCGGAGCTCGATCTTGACCGGAGCGGCCCACGTCCTGACCCGGGCCCACGTCCTGCCGTCGTCGCGGCTGTCGAAGATCCCCATGGTTTCGACGGCCATCACGAGGTGGTCGGCCCCGTCCGAGCGGATCGACGAAGGCGCCTTCTGCTCCGCTGCAGGCAGAAGGGGGTCGACCGGAAACGGGCGGACGACCCAGGTGATGCCGCCGTTCTCCGACAGGCTGAACCGGTTGTCGAAGGGCTGATTATCGGCCTTGTTGGGCGTCGCCCAGACGACCCCGGCCTCGCCGACCTGCGGCTCGGCCGGGCCGCCGTAGCTCGGCAGCTGGGATTCGTCGCCGGCCACCGGCCCTGTCCATGTCAGGCCGCCGTCCGTGGTCTGGTAGACCGCCAGGGCGCCGGAAAGCTTGGACCAGATGGTCGCGAATCCTTGGTCGGGGGAGCGGAAGGTCAGCTGGAGCATGCCGTTTTCGCTGAGCCCGCTGAGCGTCGCGGAATGCCAGGTCATGCCGCCGTCATGGGTCGTGGAGACCGAGTCTGGAGCCGGGCCGAAGAACGCCGCGGTGGTCTCGTCCACGAACCGCGTCAGGGCGTACGGTCCCTCATGGACGATCGCCCACGTGCGTCCCCCGTCCTCGGTGCGGACGATCGAGTCGTACGTCCTGCCCCAACCGACGGTCGCTGACATCATCCGGACGAAATCCAAGTTGCCCAGGACCTCCCGGCCAGCGGCGACCGCGGCCGGCGGCGTCGCGGCGGCCGTCGCCGTCGACGACGCCTCGACCGTGACGACGCCGTTCGCGGGCGACGCCGGGGGCGACGAGACCGGGCGGCCACCGGCGATCCCGCTGGCCGCAAGCATGCCTCCGCTGACCGCGATCACGGCGGCGACCAGGATCCAGCGGGGCGCAGTCCTGGCCGGCGTCCGGCGCCCGGTCGCGCCCAGCCGTACCCGCCCGCCCGCGACGCGTTGGCCGGCCACGACCCCAGGAGCCGCCACGCTCACGGATCCGGTCTGGCGCGGGAACCGCTGGTCGAGCGCCGGCTCGCGCACGAGCGCACCTTCGGCGACCTTCTGAATGGCCCCGGCGTGGGCCCGAACGGCGACGACGGCGCCGACGAGCTTTGCGAGCTCGACTGCGTCGGCGCCGCCCAGGCGCTGCTGCGCCTCGCTCAGGGTCCGGTCACCGGCTGCCACGGCCTCGGCGAGCTCGAGGAGATCGGGCGTCGTCTTCGGAATCATCGCTCGTTCTCCTCACCAAGAGCCGCGGCGACGCGGCGAAGGCCGCGGTGGACCAGAGAGCGGACCGTCGACGCCGGGACCCCCATCACCGCGGCGATCGTGTCGTACGGCAGGTCCTCGTGAAACCGGAAGTAGATCGCGGCGCGCTGACGGCCGGGCAGCTGGCCGATCGCGTCATCCGTCGCTCGCATTCGCTCGTCGGCCACGAACTGGTCGGGGAGGCTCGGAGCGTCATCGGGCCGCTCCGCCGCCTCGGGCGAAAGGCGCGCGAACCTGCGTCGTCGGTAATGATCGACGACGACGTTGTGGGTCACCCGGAAGATCCACGCGGGGCGTGCCTCGGCCTCGCTCGGCGCCGGGCCGCTCACAACGCGCCGGAACACCTCGCCCACGAGATCGTCGACGTCATCGCCGTCGCGGACTCGGAACGCGACGTAGCGCCGAACTCGGTCGGCGTACGCCTCATACAGCGCGGCGGCTTCATCGCGGGCTGGACGGACACCCGAGCGGGTGGCGCTCGCTGGCATCGGGTCGGGACCGGGTATCTGTGTGTCCAGGGCCGTCATCCTCTGTCCCTCTGGCGGTCGGGTGGGTCCGGCACCTAGGGACGGTGATTTGGCCATTCTGTTGCGAGGACATCTGGAAGGCGCGGTCCGCCCGCATGACGGCGTCCTCTTGTGGGCGCAGCGCGATCAACGTTTCGCAACCTTCTTGACAACGCCATTGTCAAGGTTCTAGCCTGTGGAACGTCCACCCGGAGCGCCTTCGGGCTCGACCTCAGAACCCGCATTCAGCACAGGATCCCGTCTCGATGTCCGAGAGCCAGGTCAAGAGGGACACCCGCCCGGTGTACGTGATCAGCGTGGCCGCCACGCTGGTCGCGGCGCATCCGCGGACGCTCCGGATCTACGAGGACGAGGGCTTGATCTGTCCGGCCCGGACTCCGACCAACATTCGCCTCTACAGCGACGAGGACATCCGTCGCATCACCTGGATCCGCCACTTGACGCGCGAGCGCGGCGTCAACCTGGCCGGAATCCGGCTCCTGTTCGAGCTGGAGGAACGGCTGGGGACGCGGATCCTCGAAGCGCTCTACGCAGAGGGAACGAAGGCCAAGGCCGAGCCGGCCGCGGCCGACGATCGACGAACCGCAGAACGCCTCGGAGCCAAGCCGGACGATCGCTCATGACCACCCAGGACTACCCGACCACACGCGAAACCCCAGCAGGACCGATGATCTCGATCCGACCGACAGGAGACCTCTGATGGCCAAGCGCCCGACACCAGACCGGGACGACCAGCCGACGACCCCCGCACCGAAGCCGACGACCCTGACCACCGGTCCGCGCGAGCTGCCCCTCGTCGCCCTCCGCGAGACCGTCATCTTCCCCGAGATGATCGTCCCGCTCCAGGTCGGCCGCGAGAAGAGCGTCAATGCACTCAATGCCGCGGTCGCCAACGGGGGCCCGATCGCGTTGGTCACCCAGCGCCAGCCCGAGCAGGAGGACATCGAGTCCCCGTCCGAGCTGTACACGGTCGGAACGCTCGCCAAGATCGCCCAGGTCGTCCAGCTCCAGGACGGCACGGTCCGGGCCATCGTCCAGGGCCAGACCCGCCTGAAGCTGATCAACTTCGTCGCCAACGAGCCTTATCTGCGGGCGACGATCGAGGAGCTCCACGACGACAGCGGCGGCAGCCTCGAAGTCCAGGCCCTGATGCGGACCGTCCAGGCCCAGATCGAGCAGTACGTCGCCAACGGCGCACCGGTGCCGCCGGAGGCCGCCGTCGCGGCTCGCAACATCAGTGAGCCCGGACTTCTTGCCGACATGGTCGCGTACAGCCCCGACATGACCACCGAGCAGCGCCAGGAGCTGCTCGAGACGGTCGACGTGACCGAGCGCCTGAAGCTCGTCAGCAATTTCCTCGCCCGCCAGATCGAGATTCTCGAGCTCAAGGGCCGGATCCAGTCCGAGGTCAAGTCCGAGATGGACAAGACCCAGCGCGAGTACATCCTGCGCGAGCAGCTCAAGGCGATCCAACGCGAGCTCGGCGAGGACGACCCGCAGCAGGCCGAGATCAACGAGCTCCGCGACAAGGTCGAGGCCGCCGGCATGCCCGACGAGATCAAGACCCGCGCGATCAAGGAGATCGACCGAATGAGCCGGATCCCGTCCGCCTCCCCGGAGGTCGGGGTGATCCGGACGTACGTCGATTGGCTCGTCGGCCTGCCGTGGAACATCGCGACGGACGATCAGCTCGACATCAAGCAGGCCGCCAAGATCCTTGACGAGGACCACTACGGCCTCGAGAAGATCAAGGAGCGGATCCTCGAGTACCTCGCGGTCCGCACCCTGGCCGACCAGATCCGGAGTCCCATCCTCGCGTTCGTCGGACCGCCCGGCGTCGGCAAGACGTCGCTCGGCAAGTCCATCGCCAAGGCGATGGGCCGCAAGTTCGTCCGGATGAGCCTCGGCGGGATCCACGACGAGGCGGAGATCCGAGGCCACCGCCGGACCTACATCGGCGCGCTGCCCGGCCGGATCATCCAGAACATCAAGACCGCCGGCTCCAATAACCCGGTCTTCATGCTCGACGAGGTCGACAAAATCGGGATGGACTTCCGGGGCGACCCCTCGTCGGCGCTCCTCGAGGTCCTCGACCCGGAGCAGAACAACACCTTCCAGGACAACTACCTCGAGGTGCCGTTCGACCTGAGCAAGGTGCTCTTCGTCGCGACGGCCAACCTGCTCGACCCGATCCCGGCCGCCCTCCGCGACCGGATGGAGATCGTCTACCTGCCCGGCTACACCGAGCAGGAGAAGATCGAGATCGGCAAGCGGTTCCTCATCCCCAAGCAGATGAAGAACCACGGCTTGACCGACAAGCACATCGTCATCCCCGACGAGACGATGGTCGAGCTCGTCCGCTCATACACCCACGAGGCCGGCGTCCGGAACCTCGAGCGGGAGCTTGCGAACGTCATGCGCAAGGTCGCCCGGACGGTGGCCGAGGGTCGCAAGCGCAAGACCGTGATCGACCTCAAGCGCCTGGCCGAGTACCTCGGACCGCCGCGCTACGAGTACGGCGAGCTCGAGGCTGAGGACCAGACCGGCTCGGCGACGGGACTGGTCGTGACCGAAGTCGGCGGCGACGTCGTCGCGATCGAAGTCACGAAAATGGAAGGCAAGGAGGACTTCATCCTCACCGGCCAGCTCGGTGACGTGATGCGCGAGTCCGCTCGGGCCGGCCTGTCGTGGACGCGAGCCCACGCCAGCGAGCTCGGGATCACCCGCGAGACGTTCGAGAAGAACACCCTCCATATCCACGTTCCGGCCGGGGGCACGCCCAAGGACGGCCCGTCGGCGGGGATCACGATGGCTCTCGCGATCGTCAGTGCCCTGACCGGCATCCCCGTCCGGAAGGACGTCGCGATGACCGGCGAGATCACGCTCCGCGGTCGGGTCCTCCCGATCGGTGGACTGAAGTCGAAGATCCTGGCCGCCCATCTCGCCGGCGCGAAGATGGTGATCCTGCCCCGCAAGAACGAGAAGGACCTGCGCGACATCCCGGACGAGATCCGGAAGTCGATGAAGCTGGTCCTGGTCGACTCCATGGAGCAGGTCCTCGAGACGGCGCTCCGGCGCAAGCCGAAGGCGCTCGTCGTCGAGGAGCCGGCCAAGGTCGTCAAGCCCGGCGACGCGCCGAGCGAGTCCCCAGAGCGCGAGGACCGCGTCCGACGGACGACGTTCCCGCCGACCGACCAGCCGCCTGTCATCGTCGCCGGCGGACGGTAGGCAGCGACCCCGCGGGACCGGTGTCAAACACCGGCACTCGCGGGAACCGCCGTGCTGGGCCACGACCGCGCAATTCTCGGTCTGAAGGGTCGTGAGACCTCGGGTCGATGCCTCGCGACGCCCCGCTCGAGCTCGTCCAGACGGGCTCGGCTTCGAAACCTCGGATGGTCGGGCGCGTACGCTCGCGGGAGCTCGAATGGATGAGCTCGGCGTCCGGCCTCGGTGACCAGTTTGATCATTCGAAACTGAGGTTGCCAACTCAGTCAGATGGACTTCCAGGACTACTACCAGACCCTCGGGGTGCCGCGCACGGCGAGCCAGGCCGACATCAAGAAGGCCTTCCGCAAGCTGGCGCGGGAGAGCCACCCCGACAAGAAGCCCGGTGACAAGGCCGCCGAGGCGCGCTTCAAGGCGATCAACGAGGCCAACGAGGTCCTCTCGGATCCCGACAAGCGCAAGAAGTTCGACCGACTCGGCAAGGACTGGGAGGCCTACTCCCGGGCCGGGGTCGATCCCGACGCGGCTGACAACCCATTTGCCGGATTCGGCTCGGCGGCCGCGGGCGGGAGCCGTTCGGGCCGGACCGGCAACGTCCGCTACGAGTTCCGGACCGGCGACGCGGGCGCGGGTGGCGACTTCTCCGACTTCTTCCGCGTGTTCTTCGGCGGCGATGCTCCCGGCGAGCCGGCCGGGTCCGCCGGACCGGGCCGCCGTCGAGGATCCGCGGCCGGCCCGTCGTTCGACGATATCCTCGCCGAGATGGCCCTGAACGCGGCCGCCGGCGGCGCCACCGGGACGCGGTCATCCGCCGGCCCTCGTCCGGGTGCCGCGACGGCCGCGGGCCGCGCGACGGCCGAGGCGGTGGCCGAGATCAGCCTCGAGGAGGCCTACCACGGCACGACCCGGCGGGTCGAGCTCGGCGGCCGGCGGCTCGACGTGACGATCCCGCGTGGCGGCGACGACGGCACCAAGATCCGGCTGTCCGGCCAGGGGCCCAACGGCGGCGACCTCGTCGTCTCGGTCCGGGTCCGGCCCCATCCGGTGTTCACCCGCAAGGGCGGCGACCTCGAGCGGGATCTGCCGATCACCCTGGGGGAGGCCCTCCTCGGAGACGAGGTCCCGGTCATCACCCTCAAGGGCAAGGTCCTGTTGCGAATCCCGCCCGGAACGCAGGACGGTCATCGCTTCCGACTCAAGGGTCAGGGCATGCCACGCCTCCGCGGCGAGGGCTTCGGCGACCTCTACGCACGGGCCCGGGTCGTCCTGCCGACGAAGCTCGATGACGAGGCCGAGACGGCCGCCCGTGCCTTCCTCGAGAAAGTTCACCAGCCAGACCCGCGCCTCCCAACCAACTGAGCCGCGGCCCCACGGCCGCGAGGGAGACCGTCCGACCCGAACCCCCCGCCGCCCAAGCCGGAGACAGCCCGATGCAACTCGATCGCTACACCCAGAAGGCCCAGGAAGCCATCGCCGCGGCGCACAGCGCCGCGCAGCGCATGGAATCGCCGGTCCTCGACGCGGAGCACATCCTCTTCGCCCTGATCGAGCCCGACGACAGCGTCCCGGCCGAGACCCTTCGCCGCCTCGGTGTCGATGTGACCGAGTACCGCAACGAGCTCGCCGGAATCCTCGCCAGGCGCGCCCGGATCCGGGGCGGCACCCTGTCGCTCGACCCGCGCGCGAAGCGCGTCCTGGAGCTCGCCGAGGAAGAGGCGCGGCGGCTCGGCGACGAGTACGTCTCGACGGAGCATCTGCTCCTCGGCGTGATCGAGGTCGGCGGCGAGGCGCGCGAGCTCCTCGAGCGTCACGGTGCAAACCGCGAGTCCGTCCTCCAGGCCCTGCAGAGCGTTCGCGGCGGCCAGCGCGTGACCTCGCCGAACCCCGAAGGCACGTACGCGGCCCTCGAGAAGTACGGCCGCGACCTGACCGCGGAGGCCCGCGCCGGCAGGCTCGACCCGGTCATCGGCCGCGACGACGAGGTCCGCCGGGTGATCCAGGTCCTCTCGCGTCGGACGAAGAACAACCCGGTCCTGATCGGCGAGCCCGGCGTCGGCAAGACCGCGATCGTCGAGGGGCTGGCCCAGCGGATCGTCCGTGGCGACGTCCCGGAGGGGCTCAAGGACAAGCGCGTGATCGCCCTGGATCTCGGCTCGTTGATCGCCGGGGCGAAGTTCCGGGGCGAGTTCGAGGAGCGGCTGAAGGCCGTCCTCAAGGAGGTCAAGGACAGCGACGGCCAGGTGGTCATGTTCATCGACGAGCTCCACACGGTCGTCGGCGCCGGAGCTGCCGAGGGCTCGATGGACGCCTCGAACCTGCTGAAGCCGATGCTGGCCCGTGGCGAGCTTCACACCATCGGGGCCACAACGCTCGACGAGTACCGCAAGCACATCGAGAAGGACGCCGCCCTCGAGCGCCGCTTCCAGCCCGTTGTGGTCGACGAGCCGACCGTCGAGGAGACGATCTCGATCCTGCGCGGCCTGCGCGAGCGCTACGAGATCCACCACGGCGTCCGGATCACGGATTCCGCCCTCGTCGCCGCCGCGACCCTGAGCCACCGCTACATCACCGACCGGTTCCTGCCGGACAAGGCGATCGACCTCGTCGACGAGGCCGCCTCGCGACTCCGGATGGAGATCGATTCGATGCCGGTCGAGCTCGACGAGTCCGAGCGGCGCCGGATGCAGCTCGAGATCGAGCGCGAGGCACTCCGCAAGGAGAAAGACGCCGCGTCGAAAGCCCGTCTCGCCGCGCTCGAGAAGGAGCTCGCCGACATCCAGGAGTCGACGAAGGCCCTCAAGCAGCGCTGGGAGGCGGAGAAGGCGGCGATCGCCGCGATCCGCCAGACTCGGACGGAGCTCGAGCAGCTCCAGGTCCGGATCGAGCAGGCCCAGCGCGAGACCGATTACGAGACGGCGGCGAAGCTCCAGTACGAGACGCTGCCTCGGCTCCAGAAGGGCCTGAAGGAGCAGGAGGAGACGCTCGCCAGTCTCCAGGGCCCGGGGTCGCTCCTGCGCGAGGAAGTGACGGCGGACAACATCGCCGAGATCGTCGCTGCCTGGACCGGCATCCCGGTCACGCGGCTGATGGAGGGCGAGCTCGAGAAGCTCGTGACGATGGAGGAGCGCCTCCACCTCCGGGTCGTCGGCCAGGACGAGGCCATCGAGGCGGTGTCGGACGCCGTCCGACGGGCCCGGTCCGGTCTCGGCGACCCGAAGCGGCCGCTCGGCTCGTTCCTGTTCCTCGGCCCGACCGGCGTCGGCAAGACCGAGCTTGCCCGGGCGCTCGCCGAGTTCCTCTTCGACGACGAGCAGGCGCTGACCCGGATCGATATGAGCGAGTACATGGAGAGGTTCTCCGTCTCGCGGCTGATCGGCGCGCCGCCGGGCTATGTCGGCTACGAGGAGGGCGGCCAGCTCACCGAGGTGGTTCGCCGCCGCCCGTACCAGGTGGTACTCCTCGACGAGATCGAGAAGGCCCACCCGGACGTGTTCAACGTCCTGCTCCAGGTCCTCGACGATGGCCGCCTGACCGACGGCCAAGGCCGGACGGTCGATTTCAAGAACACGGTCATCATCATGACCAGCAACGTCGCCAGCCAGCTGATCTCGGCGGCCGCCGGGCGCGACCGCGATCCGGCCGCCCACGAGGTCATGAAGCGCCAGGTGACCGACGCCTTGCGGGACCAGTTCCGACCCGAGTTCCTGAATCGGATCGACGAGATCATCGTGTTCCACGCCCTGTCCGAGGCGGACCTCGAGCGGATCGTCGACCTGTTGCTGAAGGGGCTCGAGCGCCGGCTCGCCGAGCAGGACCTGGAGATCGAGCTCGCGCCGGCCGCCCGCCAGGTGATCGTGCGCGAGGGCACCGATCCGGCGTATGGCGCGCGGCCCCTCAAGCGGACGATCCAGCGCCTCGTCGAGAACCCGCTCGCGCGAGCCCTCCTCAAGGGCGAGTTCTCGCCGGGCGACACGATCAGGATCGACGCCGACCCAATCGCGGGCACGCTTGTCTTCTCGACCGCCCGCTCGACGGTCGTGACGGAGGCCGGCAACCGGCGCGACGCCCGGTCCGCCGGCTCGGCCGGCGATGGAACCGACGAACCGGTGGCGGCCGGCAATCGCGGCGGCAAGTCCGTCCTCGACCTGCCCGAAGTCGACGACCCGCGGCGAGACCGCGACGGCGGGGAGCTTGTCAACTGACGAGCGAGGTGCCTGACGAGGTGTGGTTCGCCGACGCCCTCGACCGCCTGGCGACCCTGCCCTCCCCGCTACCGTCGGGCCGGGTCGACCTCCAGCCGGTCTTCCGCGACGGCCGGCTCCGGCCGCGGCTCGACCCGACCGCGACCGCGCGGCCGGCCGCCGTCCTCGTGCTGATCGTGCCCGGCGCGACGGGTGAGGCCAGGATCGTCCTGACCGAGCGGCTGAGCTACGAGGGCCACCACAGCGGCGAGATCAGCTTCCCAGGTGGCAAGGCCGAGCCCGCCGACGTCGACGCGGCGGCGACCGCCCTGCGCGAGGCGGCCGAGGAGGTCGGTCTGGACCCGGTCGCCGCAAAGGTCCGGGTGGTCGGCCGGCTCGACGAGGTGTTCATCCCCGTCAGCGACTTCCGGATCACGCCGATCGTGGCGATCGCCGGCCGCTTCCCGGTCCTTGCCGCGAACCCGGCCGAGGTCGCGCGCATCCTGACCCCGCCGCTCGCGGCGTTCCTGCCCGACGCCGAGGTCGAGATCGTCGAGCGGACGATCCGCGACTGGCCGATCCGGTACGGTGGATTCCGGATCGACGGCCACCATGTCTGGGGCGCGACCGCCCGGATCCTTGGCCAGCTCGGAGCGGTGCTCGCGGCCCCGGATTGAGGTTTCTCCACCGCTTCCGCGGTCGGGCCTGAAGGTTTCTCAACGCCATTTCGAGCGCGTGCGGTGGGATGGTAGGGACGGCCCGACGGCACACCTCGTGGTGCCGATCCGGGACCTGCGGAGCCGCCGGCTCCGCCTTGTGGACCGGGAGTCGCGGTCACCCGCGCTTTCCCCCAGGGAGGTTGCGCCATGCGCAAGCCACTCCTGTCCCTGGCTGCGGTCGCCCTTCTCGCGAGCGCCTGCGCCGGCTCGGGCCTTCCCGCGTCGACCTACCAGGCTGTCGATCCGGGTCACCATTTGCCGACGGCCCAGCCGCCGGCGCCCCAGCCGCCGGCGCAGAACCCGCCGATGCAGGTGCCGGCCCAAGCGCCCGCAACGACGTCACCGGGCGGGGTCACCTTCCAGGACCCGGGAACCAACCCCTGGACCAATCCGGCGATCGACGACCAGTCGACCTTTGGGCTCGACGTCGACACCGCCTCGTACACGATCGCTCAGCAGTACATCGCCTCGGGCCGCATGCCCGCCCCGGCCAGCGTCCGCGTCGAGGAGTGGGTCAACGCATTCCCGCAGGCCTATCCGGCACCGGCCCGGGATGCGTTCGCGATCGTCGCCGACGGCGGCCCTACCCCGTTCGTGGCCGAGAATGAGGTCCTCCTCCGGATCGGGCTCCAGGCCCGCGACGTCAGCGCCCGCCAGCGGTCGCAGGCGGCCCTCACCTTCGTCATTGACACCTCTGGCTCGATGGAGATCGGCGGCCGGCTCGAGATGGTCAAGGACTCGCTCCGTCTCCTCGTCCGCAACCTGAAGCCCGACGACCGCGTCGCGATCGTCACGTTCGGCGACGACGCCCGGATCGTGCTCGAGAGCATGCCGGCCAGCCGCCGCCAGGACATCCTCGCCGCGATCGACGAGCTCCAACCCGGCGGCTCGACCAATCTCGAGGCGGGCCTCCGGATGGGCTACGACCAGGCCCGCGCGTCGCTGACCGAAAACGGCATCGACCGGGTCGTGCTCGCCTCCGACGGCGTTGCGAATGTCGGCCTGACCGATCCCGTCGCGATCCTCGACGCGATCGACCGCGACGCCGCCGCCGGCATCGAACTCGTGTCGATCGGTGTCGGCATGGGCAACTACAACGATGTCCTGCTCGAGCAGCTGGCCGACAAGGGCAAGGGCTTCTACGCCTACATCAACTCGATCGACGAGGCCCATCGGCTGTTCACCGAGGACCTGACCGGAACGCTCCAGGCGGTCGCGCTCGACGCCAAGGCCCAGGTCGTCTTCGACCGGAATGGCGTGGCGGAATACCGGCTCATCGGCTACGAGAACCGGGCGATCTCCGATCGCGACTTCTCCAACGGGGCGGTGCCGGCGGGCGCGATCGGGGCCGGCCACGCGGTCACCGCGCTGTACGCCCTGCGACTCCAGCCCGGGGCGGGTCCCCAGGAGCATCTCGCGACCGTCCGGCTGCGCTGGACGGACCCCGACACGAACCAGGCGAGCGAGCTCAGCCGCGACGTCAGCGCCGCGGACCTGGCCCGCTCGTTCGGCGCGAGCGGTCCCTATTTCCGTCTCGATGCAATCGTCGCGGCCACGGCTGACGTCCTCCACCAGAGTCGCTGGGCCGGCCAGGTGAGCCTCCGCGACGTCCAGGCGGTTGCGGCTGACGAGGCCAGCCGGCTGCCCGCGACCGACCAGGTCCACGCCTTTCTCGACATGCTCGACCGCGCCGGCCGCCTCGGCGGCTGACGGGGCCGGCGGGCGGGCCGCGGGGATGATCCCGCGGCGCGCCGATGCGAACCTCGAACGTCCCGCGCCGGCCGGTGTCCGAGGAGGAGCGGCACCGGCCGGCGATTCTTGTCGCGGTTCGGGCCGGCGATCGGCCGTCAGAGGGGCTCGCCAGCCTCCGGATCGTACGGCGGCGGGTGGCCGGGCCCGGTCAGCGACCCTTCGCCTTGACTGACCACTTTCATTCCGGACCCGATCTCGAGCGCCCGGCCCTCCAGGATCCCCCGGAACGCGGCATCGTCCTTGCCCGCGAGCTCGACCACGAACGCACGCATGTGGCCGTGATCGGCCCAGGCGGCGTGAGGCACGTCAGGCGGCCAGAGGACGGCTTCGCCCGCGGCGATCCGGACACGCTCGTCTCCGACAACGACCCAGCCGCCGCCCTCGATGACAATGAACCAGGTCGTGTTCGGGTTGGCGTGAGGCTCGATCCGGCCATTCCGGCTGAATGCGAGCTCGCTGATCATCCCGCGGGCATCGCTGTGGATGACCTGGCCGGTGACGCCGGTCGTGCCCGGCGGGCCGTCGGGTCGGCGCTGGCCGACGCCGAACCGGCGGATCTCGATCGGCATTCGCGTCCGCCTCCGCGCTCGCGAGCCCGGTCCGGACCTAGCGCTTGCGCTTGCCGCGGTTGGAGCGGGCGCGCTGGGCGTTCGGCCGAGCGCCGCCGGCCCGGGCGGGCTTCGGCCGGATCGTCGACTCGGGGTGGGCGAACTTCGAGCGCGTGAAATAGCGCTGCTTGGCGAGCTTCTGCTCGTAGATCTCGAAGGACGGCGGGAACCGGACGAACCGGACCCAGACCATGACGGCCAGGCCGACGACAAGGATCACGAGCAGGACGATCAGGTAGAAGTTGAAGATGGCCGCGACCAGGATCAGGCCGAACAGGCTGATCCCCGTCCAGAGCAGCCACTCGTACATGTCGAGGTACGGCGCGTGGCGGTGGAGGGCCTTGGTCCGGACGTTGTAGAGCAGGACCAGGCCGACGAGGAGGACGAGCGTCGCCACCCAGGTGACCGTGTAGAGGTCGGGCATCGTGTGCGCGCTGAACCGCGTGAAGAGGTATTCCCAGGGCAGGAGCCGCACGTTCGGACCTCGTTCGTTCGGGGTTTGCCGGCCATCGCCGCCGTGTTGCCGGTCGCGATCGGAGCCTCACCGCCGCCGGGGGAGTATGCCATGGCCCGCGCTATACTCGGCTGCGAGTCGAGCGTGCGTCGTGCCGCGGCCGTGGACCCCGCGTCGGAGGAGGAGAAGTCCGGGTGCGAGCCCTGCTGTCGGTCGCCAACCGCGACGGGATCTCCACTCTGGCCCGTGACCTGCTCGCCCTCGACATCGAGATCTACGCGACCGACGGGACCCGCGACTATCTCGCGGCCGACGGCATCGAGGTCCACCCCGTCTCCGAGATCACCGGTCTCCCCACGCTCGTCGGGGGCCAGGTCAAGACCTTCCACCCGGCGATCTACGCCGGGATCCTCGCCCGCCGCGACGTGCCGTCCCAGATGGAGGAGCTGACCGCGCAGGGGATCGGCGCGATCGACATCGTCGTCGTCAACGTGAGCCCGTTCGCGCCCGCCGTTGGGGCCCAGCTCGTGCCGATCGACGAGGCGATCGAGATGATCGATGTCGGTGGCGCGGCCCTCCTCGGCGCCGCGGCTCGCAACGGCGCCGGAGTCGCGGCCGTCGGCGCTCCCGAGCACTATCCGAAGCTCGTCGCCGAGCTCAAACGCCATCACGCGGTCAGCGCCGAGCTCCGGGCCCAGCTCGCGGCGGATGCGTTCGGGGCGGTCGCCGCCTACTACGCGGAGATCGCCGCGTACCTCAACCAGATCTCGAACACGACGTTCCCGAAGCGACTCGCGGTCGTCCTGGAAAAGGTCGACGACCTGCGCTACGGCGAGAACCCCCACCAGCGGGCCGCGTTCTACCGCGAGACGACTCACCGCAGCGGGACCCTCGCCGACGCCACCCAGATCCGCGGCGAGCGGCCGTCGTTCAACAACTACCTCGACCTCGACACCGCGTATCGGATCGCCCGCGACTTCACCGCCCCGACCGTCGCGATCGTCAAGCACACCGACCCGGTCGGGATCGCGTCGAGCGACGAGCTCGTCGAGGCGTACCGGCACGCCCTCGAGACCGACGCGGTCGCCGCGTTCGGCGGCATCGTCGGGGTCAACCGCGAGCTCGATGGGGCGACCGCGCGGGAGATCGCGGCCAACTCGTACGAGGCGGTGGTCGCCCCGAGCTACAGCCAGGCCGCCCTGGGCATCCTCAAGCAGAAGGCCGGCCTCGAGATCCTCGCGGTCCCGCCAGACCCGACCGAGGGGATGCGCGACTACGGGATCGCGAGCCTCGACTTCAAGCGGGTCGCCGGCGGGCTGCTCGTCGAGAGCCTGGACGAGGTCGGGCTCGACCGCGGCCGGCTCCAGGTCGTCACGAAGCGCCGGCCGACGCTCGACGAGCTCAACGACCTGCTGTTCGCGTGGCGCTCGGTCTGCCACGTCCGCTCGAACGCGATCGTCCTCGCCCGGAGCGGCGCGACCGTCGGGATCGGCGCGGCCCAGGCCAGCCGCCAGACCTCGGTCGAGATCGCCCTGCGCAAGGCCGGCGATCGGGCCAAGACCGCAGTCATGGCCAGTGACGCCTACTTCCCCTTCCCCGACGGCATCCAGATCGCCGCCCAGGCCGGGGTCACCGCGATCATCCAGCCGGGGGGCTCGATCCGCGACGAGATGGCGATCGAGGTCGCCGACCGCCATCACCTCGCGATGGTGTTCACCGGACGGCGGCACTTCCGCCACTGAGTGGCCGTCGGCGCTGTCGGCCAGCTCCACCGATCCACTCCCATTTGCTCGGAGATTCCATGGAACAGCTCCTCGCTCTCGAGATGGTCCGCGTCACCGAGGCCGCCGCCCTTGCCTCTGCCCGGTTCATGGGCCGGGGCCAGAAGGACGAGGCCGACCGGGCCGCCGTCGAGGCGATGCGCGCCACGATGGACGAGATCGAGTTCGCCGGCACGATCGTCATCGGCGAGGGCGAGCGCGACGAGGCGCCGATGCTCTGGATCGGCGAGCCGGTCGGACGACGGACTCCGAAGGGCGTCGAAGACAACCCCGAGATCGACATCGCGGTCGACCCGCTCGAGGGAACGAACCTCGTCGCCCACGGCCAGGCCGGTGCGATCACCGTGCTCGCCGCGTCGGAGAAGGGCGGGCTCGTCCATGCCCCCGACACCTATCTTGAGAAGCTCTGCGTGGGCCCCCTCGCGGCCGGCAAGATCGACATCCGCGAGAGTCCGACCGAGAACCTCCGCCGGATCGCCGCAGCCCTTGGCCGGAACGTCCAGGACATCACGGTCGTCATCCTCGAGCGGCCGCGCCATGAGGCCCTCATCGCCGAGGTGCGGGCGGCCGGCGCGCGCATCCAGCTGATCGGCGACGGCGACCTGTCCGCCGCGATCTCGACGGCCGTCTCGGGCACTGGCGTGCACGCCGTCATGGGCATCGGCGGCGCGCCGGAGGGCGTCATCACCGCCGCGGCCCTGCGCTGCCTCGGGGGCGAGATCCAGGCCCGGTTCCGGTATCGCAACGCCGAAGAGAAGGCCCGCGGCGCCGCGATGGGCCACGGCGACGAGGATCGGGTGTACTCGACCGAGGACCTCGCGCCGGGCAACAACCTGGTGTTCGCGGCAACGGGCGTGACCTCCGGCGACCTCCTCCACGGCGTCCGGTTCTTCGGCGGCGGCGCCCGGACCCACTCGCTCGTGATGGGCTACCAGTCCAAGCAGGTCCGATTCGTCGACACGGTCCAGATGTTCGATCGGGACCGGCCGCCGTCCGTCCGGCTATAGGGGGGCGCACGCGGGCCGGCAGCGACCAAGCGGCCGATGTGTCGGTGGGTCCCGAGCCGCGCGGACGGAATGCGCCGAGCGTTCAGAATGCTCCGATGGGCGAGCCTCGGACGATCGTGGCCATGGGTGGTGGCGGGTTCCAGATGGAACCGGACAACCCCCTGCTCGATGACCATGTCGTCGGTCTCGCGCGCGAGCGATCCGGGCGTCGGACGCCGAGGATCTGCCTGATCCCGACCGCAGCAGCCGACGATCGGGAGCTCATTGCCGACTTCGAGCGGCTGTTCGCGGCGCCTCGAGCGAAGCCGTCGGTGCTACACCTGTTCGATCGCTCCGGCCACGAGCTCGACGAGCTCGCTGCGCTGGTCGGCCGCCAGGACGCGGTCTACGTCCTCGGCGGGAACACGGCGAACCTCCTCGCGCTGTGGCGGCTCCACGGGCTGGATCGAGTCCTGCGTGCGGCATGGAGCTCCGGTGTGGTCATGGCGGGGATGTCGGCCGGCGCAATCTGCTGGTTCGAGTCGTGCACGACCGACTCGTTCGGCCTGCCGCTGCAGCCGCTCCATGGCGCGCTCGGAATCCTCGACGGGAGCTTCGTCCCGCACTACCACGGCGAGGCGGAGCGGCGGCCGCTCTACCATCGGCTCGTCGCCACCGGCACGCTGCCGGCCGGCTACGCGGTGGACGACGGAGCCGCACTCGTCTTCCGCGATCGGGAGCTCCTCGAGGTCGTGACGTCCGCGCCCGGGGCCGGCGCTTGGCGGGTCGAGCCGAACGGCGTGGGAGGCACCACGGAGACGGCGCTGGCGACGCGCTACCTCGGCTGACCTGAAAGGCGCGGGGCGAGGGCCTCAGCCATCTTGCGCGCCGGCCGCCCGCCAGGACGCGCTGGCCGCGTGCCACGTCGCGATCGGGCGAGCCGCCTCCGGGCCCCCGTCGAGGCGGCGCCGGGCCGCCGCCGTGGCAACCGTCTCGTGCCAGCCCGGCGGGACGAGGCCCGCCGCGACGTCGGCCAGCGGGGCAAGGACGAACAGCCGCGCGGCCGCGTCGCGATGCGGCACGACGAGGAGCCGGTCGGCCTTGCCCTTGTCCAGCGACAGGCCCTCGGGCGGCCGGTCGATCGAGAGCCGGGCCCGGCCGAACACGATCAGGTCGAGGTCGAGCTCGCGCGGTCCCCAGCGCTCGCGCTCGTGGCGACCGAACGCGCGCTCGATCTGCTTGAGCGCGATCAGGAGCGCGGTCGCGCCGGTCGCCGGGTCCGGGCCGGCCGGCACGTCGATCGCGACGACCGCGTTCCGGAACTCCGGCTGGTCGACGACGCCGACGGGCTCGGTTGCGTACAACCGCGACACGGCCCGGAGGCGTGCCCCGGGGAGCGCCGCGAGAGCCCGGATCCCGGCGGCGAGCGTCGTCGCGGCGTCGCCGAGGTTGGCCCCGAGGCCGACGTACGCCCGGACTCGCCGCATCGCTCCGTCGCCCTCGCTCGCTAGACTCCGGCGCGTGGCTCGCGTCGTCGTCCTCATTCTCCACGTCCGCGCCGAGCCCGGCGCGGGGCCGCTGACCACGGCGTTCGGCGCGATCCGGCGGCGCAACGCGGAGCGCCAAGCGGCCGGCTTCCGGGCAGTGGGCGGAGGCGCTGCCGAGGTCGGAGTCGAGGTCATCGTGGACGACAACCCGCTCGACGGGGGGTCGTTCGGCGGGCGCCTGCGCGAGGCGGCCACCGCGCTGGGCGTCGACGGGGTCGTCGTCCTCGGCTCCGGCAGCATCCCGCTCGCGACCGCTGCAGATCGTCGCGAATTCGTCGCCGTCGCGGCGGGGCCTGCCGGTCGGGCGCTGGCGAACAACGCCTACTCGGCCGATGTGGTCGCGATCGGCGGCTCAGGCCGGCTCGCGGGGCTCCCCGACCTGACCGCCGACAACGTGCTGCCGCGCTGGCTCGCCGCCGACGGCGGATTCGCGGTCGGCGACCTGCGCAACCGCTGGCGGCTTCAGATGGACCTCGATTCCCCGCTCGACGCGTTGCTCTGCCGGCCCGCGGCCGGCGCCCGGCTCGGCGAGGTCGCGGCGACGACGACCGCCACGGTTCGGGCCGCGCTCGACCGCGTCGGAGCC
The DNA here is from genome assembly GCA_038245515.1 of Candidatus Limnocylindrales bacterium. Lineage (GTDB taxonomy): Bacteria > Chloroflexota > Limnocylindria > Limnocylindrales > CSP1-4 > CF-46. The sequence goes on from JBBRSJ010000015.1 coordinate 73,156, forward strand.
GCCGCGCGGGACGATCGTCGCGAGCTGATCGTGGCCGGTCGGGCCTCGGCGACGAGCCTCGCATGGCTCGAGCGCTCCACCGCGTCGCGAACCCGGGCGGTCATCGAGGAGCGCGGCTTCCGGACCCGCCCGGCAGGCGCGAGCCAGCGGCCGGTCGCCTCGATCATCGGGCTGGCCATCGAGCGCGACGGCCCGGAGGCGCTCGGGCCGCTTCTTGCCCGGCTCGGCGACGCTGCGCTCGTCGACAGCCGGGTCCTGATCGCCCATCGCTGCGGGGCCGACGAGACGAGCTGGCCGGCGGCCGAAGATCGGTTCGCGTCGGACCTGCTGCTGCCCGATCGGATCGCGGACCCGTGGCTGGCGGCCCTGACGCGGTCCGCCCGCGACGCACCGATCCCGGTCGTGCTCGGCGGCCACAGCCTGGTCGGGCCGGGGCTGCGGCTGGCGCTCGGGAGGCGAGCGTGGACCTGAGACACGTCCCGGCTCGTCCGGCGGAGGTGGCGTCGGACCCGGTCCTGCTGGCGGCGATCCGGGCCGAGATCGAGGAGACCGGGCCGATGACATTCGCCCGGTTCATGGAGATCGCGCTGTACGACCCGGCGCGCGGGTACTACCGAGGAACCGTCGCGCGACCCGGACGCGCGGGCGACTTCCTCACGGCACCGGAGGCCAGCCCGATCTTCGGCCGGACCGTCGCCCGTTTCGCGCTTGCGCTCCACGCCGCGATCGGCGCGCCCAGGACGTTCACGATCCGCGAGCATGGGGCGGGGACGGGCGCGCTCGCAGCGCCCCTCGTCGCGGAGGTCCGCGCGGCCCCGGACGGGCCGGCGGCGATTCGCTATCTCGTGGCGGAGGTCGAGCCCGCCCGGGTCGAGGCCGTCCGAGCGGCCATCGAGACAGCCCGGGTGTCGGTCGAGCCGGACGACGGCCAGCCCATCGACGGCCTCGTCGTCGCCAACGAGGTGCTCGACGCACTGCCCATCCATCGGGTCGTCCAGCGCCGGGATCGTCTGCGGGAGGTGCTCGTCGGCGTCGGCCCGGCCGGCGAGCTCGTCGACCGCGAGGCCGACCCGTCGACACCCGTCCTCGCCGAGCGGCTCGCCGCCGAGTCGATCGAGCTCATCGACGGCCAGCACGCCGAGATCTGCCTCGCGCTCGACCCCTGGATCGCGGCCGCGGCCGCGGCACTCGGGCGCGGAGTGCTGCTCCTGATCGACTACGGGCACCCGGCCGGCGAGCTCTACGACCCACGCCGGCGGGCGGCCGGAACGCTCGCGACATATCTCGGCCACCACGTCGGCGACGATCCCTACCGGGCCATCGGCCGCCAGGACTTGACGGCCCATGTCGACGTGACGGCGGTGGAGCGGGCCGCGGCGGCCGCCGGCCTCGAGCATGCCGGCACCACGACTCAGGCGGAATTCCTCAGCCGACTGGGGGCGGGCGAGCTCCTCGTTACCGAGCAGAGCCGGCCCGGCGCCTCGCTGGGGGCCTACCTCGAGACGCGCTCCGCGCTCGTCCGGATGATCGACCCGGGCGCGATGGGCCGGTTCCGGGTGCTGGCCTTCAGCCGCGGCCTGGACCGCGCGGTGGAGCTGCCCGGCCTCGTAGAACCTCGCCCGGCCCAGGCTGCGCCCGGGACGGACCATCCCGGCTCTGATTAGGGCGAACGCCCTATTGCCGCCGGACGCCGCCGAGGACGACGGTACGCAGGTCCCGGCGACGGGACACACCGCCGGGGAGCGGATCGTGAACTGGCACGCGCGCTCGGCACGATCCGCTCCCCGATCACGTCTGTCGCCTGGGTCGGCGGAGCCGGTCGAGCCGCTCGCCGAGCCTTCGGTGGCTCGTCGCGGAGCATCGTGACGGAGCCGGGCCGGAGCCACGTCCAGCCGCATCGCCGGAGCGCGTCGGCCGCACGAACCGCGGCGGCGGCGATCCGATGAGCGAATGGGTCCCCCTTGCTAGAATGACTGCGCGTGACGGGCGCCGGAGCGTCGCCGCGCAGCAGGGTGGAATCGACGCCGGATCGCTCCGGATGCGGTCGACCCGCCAGCCCAACCCGGAGAGACCGTCGACGTGACCAACATCTGGTACATCGTGGGGTTCATGGTCGCGGGCGTGTCGTTCGTCTTCCTGACGATCGGCGCCGCGTGGCTGATTTCCCATCGCAACCGCGGCGACGTCCACAAGGGCCTGCCCTACGAGTCCGGAATCGACACGTACGGCGACACCCACGGCCGATTCGGGCTCTCGTTCTACATCTACGCCCTGCTGTTCGTGGCCTTCGACATCGAGGTCGTGTTCATCTACCTCTGGGCGATCATCTTCCGGGCGGCCGGCGTCGACATCGGGTCGTTGTTCGTGAGCATGCTCGCGTTCGTCGGCATCCTCCTGCTCGGCCTCGCCTACGCCTGGCGGAAGGGGGTCCTGACGTGGCGCTGACCGACGACTCCGGAGCGGGCCTCGGCACGAGCGCGGCCGCCGCGACGGCCGCCGGGTCCGACGCCCCGGGCAACGCGCCGTCCGCGCTGACGGTCAGCCAGACCGGGGTCGCCGAGCCGATCGTCGTGTCGAACACGCTCTGGCGGTCGACCGATCCGCTCGCCTACCAGGCAAGCCTCGAGCCCGACGTCACCCACCTCCGCGAGGTCGAGGCGTCCGGGATCGCCCGTCACGATGATGCCCGCTGGTCGGGCGCCCTCGACGTGATCCCGACCAAGGCCGACTACGTCCTCGACCTCATCCGCGCGAACAGCCTGTGGCCGCTCCTGTCGGGCCTTGCCTGCTGCGCGATGGAGATGATGTCCAGCGCAACGTCCCGCAACGACATGGACCGTTGGGGCATGTTCCCGTTCCGAGCCAGCCCCCGCCAGGCCGACGTCCTGATTGTCGCCGGCACCCTGACCACGAAGATGGCGGGGCCCCTCGTCCGGCTGTGGGAGCAGATGCCCGAGCCAAAGTGGTGCGTCGCGATGGGCGACTGCACGTGCTCGGGCGGGCGCTACAAGCGGAGCTACTCGACGATCGAGGGCATCGACCGGGTGATGCCGGTCGACGTCTACGTGCCCGGCTGCCCGCCCCGGCCCGAGGGTCTGATCTACGGGATGATGAAGCTCCAGCAGCTGGTCAAGGACCGCCGCGGCCACTGGCCCGATCGTGCGGTCGGGCCGACCGTCCCGAAGGACGTCTAGTGGACGCCGCACTCAAGCGCCGCCTCCAAGGGCGGTTCGCCGACCAGCTGATCGCGCCGATCCACCAGCGCCATGACGAGACCGAGATCCGGATCGGCCCGGGCAGCGTCCCCGACGTCTGCCGCGCCCTCCACGACGAGCCGGCGTTCGGGTTCATCCTCCTGGCCGACCTGGCCGGGGTCGACACCGGCTCGGTGATGCAGGTCGTCTACCACCTCTGGAGCGAGACGAGCCCGGACTGGCTGCGGATCGTCGCCGACGGCCTGCCCCGGGACGACCCGCGCGTCCCGTCGGTCACCTTCCTGTGGAAGGGCGCCGAGTGGATGGAGCGCGAGGCGTATGACATGTTCGGGATCACGTTCGAGGGCAATCGCGACCTCCGCCGGATCTACATGCCGCCCGACTACCAGAGCTTCCCGCTCCGGAAGGACTTCTTCCTGCCGGACGACGCGGCGCGCTCGCCCGGCGCCGGCGTCCGCCACATGGAGCAGTCGCATGCCCCGACGAATGCCCGAGCCGGCACGATGATCCGGAAGACGCGCGCATGACGACCGCGACGCCCCACGTCCATCCGCCCCAGGAACAGCCGTCGGACGACCCGCGGGTCCAGCTCGACGAGGCCGTGGGCGTCTTCGAGCCCATCCCACCGTACCCGCCGCGGACCGAGCGCGAGTCCGAGTTCTACAACCTCGGCGACGGCGAGATGTTCATCAACATGGGGCCTCAGCACCCTTCGACCCACGGCGTGCTGAGGATCGTGCTCAAGCTCGACGGCGAGAACGTCGTCGACCTCGACCCGGTCCTCGGCTACCTCCATCGCGGGGTCGAGAAGCTGTGCGAGAACGCCGACTACCACCACACGATCGCGTACCTCGACCCGCTCGAGTACATCAGCTCCCTGTTCTGCGAGTGGCCCGGCGTCCTCGCGTTCGAAAAGCTGCTCGACGTCCAGGTGCCACGCCGGGCCGAGTACATCCGGGTGCTCGCGACCGAGCTGAACCGGATCCTGTCGCACTCGCTCTTCATGGGCTGGATGGCGCTCGACCTCGGCGGCCTGACCCCGATCCTGTGGAGCTTCATCGAGCGCGACGAGATCGCCGAGATGCTGGCCGCCCTGACCGGTCAGCGGCTCCTCTTCAACTACCTCCGGATCGGCGGGGTCAACGGCGACCTGAACCACGAGTTCCTCGGCCGTCTCGGCGACTGGATGAGTCGGGCGACGACCCAGATCGAGAACAACCTCGGGCTGCTCAACGAGAACGAGATCTTCGTCCGTCGGATGCGCGGTCTCGGGGTGCTCGACAAGGAGACCGCGTTCCGCATGGCGGTCACCGGCCCAAACCTGCGGGCGAGCGGCGTCCCGCTCGACTTCCGGCGGGCCCACCCGTACAGCGTCTTCCCGGAGCTCGAGTTCGACATTCCGACCCGCGACGAGGGCGACTGCCTGGCCCGCTACCTGGTCCGGATCGACGAGATCAAGCAGAGCCTCCGGATCATCGACCAGTGCCTCAACAACATGCCGGACGGGCCGATCATGGCCAAGCTCCCGCGGCTGCTTCGCCCGCCTCCCGGCCGGGCCTACGCCGCGGTCGAGGGACCGCGCGGCCAGTACGCCGCCTACGTGGTCAGCGACGGCACGGACCAGCCGTTCCGGATGCGGATCCACGACCCGTCGTTCGTCCATCTCCAGTCGATTGGCGTCCTGATGTCGGGCCACCTGATCGCCGACGCGATGGCCGTCATGGCCAGCCTCGACCCGATCATGGGCGGCGTCGACAAGTGAAGCGGCAACCATGACGACGATGGCCCGGACGTGGGGGCGGATGACGCTGGCCGGGAAGATCCTGTTCACGGTCATCCCGATCCTGCTCGTGCTCGGCCTCGGCCTCGTCCTCCTCGTCGTCGTGGCCGGAAAGCCGATCGTCGACTTCCTCGCCGCGAACCTGTGGCTCGTCCGGTTCCTCGTGGCTGCCACGGCGGTCCTGCTGATGAGCGTCCCGAGCGCCTTCCTCATCATCTATCTCGAGATGAAGGTCATCGCCCTGATGAACCTCCGGATCGGGCCGGACCGGGTCGGGCCGTTCGGCTCGCTCCTGTCGGTGGTCCACGGGCTCAAGGTCCTGATGAAGGAGGACTTCAGCCCGACCGGCGCCGATCGCCTCGTCTTCACGATCGCCCCCGTCGTCGTCTACATGGCGGCGGTGATGAGCCTGCTCGTGCTGCCGTTCGCGCCCGGCCTCTTCGGCGCCGACATGAACATCGGGCTGCTCTACCTGTTCGCGGTCGGCGGCCTGACCGTCGTCGGGCTGCTGATGGCCGGCTGGTCGAGCTTCAACAAGTACTCCCTCATCGGCGGCCTGCGCTCGGCCGCCCAGGTCGTCAGCTACGAGATCCCGCTGACGTTGTCGGTCGTCGGACTGCTGCTGCTGGCCGGCACGATGAGCCTGAACACGCTGGCGCTCAACCAGGCCGGCTGGTTCACGAACTGGTACGTGTTCCAGCAGCCGCTCGGCGCCCTGATCTTCTTCATCGCCGCGACCGCCGAGGCGAACCGGACCCCGTTCGACCTGACCGAGGCCGACTCGGAGATCGTCGCCGGCTTCGCGACCGAGTACTCCGGGATGCGCTTCGGCTTCTTCTTCTTCGCCGAGTACGTCAACGTGTTCGTCGTCTCGGGCCTGCTTGTCACGCTCTTCTTCGGCGGCTGGAACGCGCCATTCGCGTGGCCGTGGCCGATCGCGCTGAACATCGATCCGGGCTCGATGGGGCTGGGCCTCCTCTTTGCCCTGCTGATCGTGCCGCCGTTACTGGTCCTCGCCCTGGCCGCGCCGTTCTACATCGCGCGGAGCTCCCTGCCGTGGTGGCAGGCACTGATCATCGGCTTCGTCCTGTTCAACCTGCTCCTGGTCGGCGCCATCGGGGCTTGGGCCTTCATCAGCTGGAACTGGGTCGCCGGGCTGTTCTGGTTCCTCTTGAAGAGCTACGTCTTCGTGTTCATCTTCGTCTGGATGCGCGGCACGCTGCCCCGGGTCCGGATCGACCAGTTGATGGGGTTTGCCTGGAAGTGGCTCCTGCCGGCGTCGTTGCTCAACCTGTTCGTCACTGCAGCCGCGATCGTCGTGGTCCACAAGTGAGCTCGCCTCGATGACCGCCCGGCTGCCCGGCCTCGGGATCGTCAAGGGCATGGCCCTGACGCTGCGCAAATTCTTCGAGCCGAAGGCGACGATCAAGTACCCCGAGGTGCGCCTCGACGTCCCGCACAAGTTTCGGGGCCGCCTCCAGCTGCTCTACGACGAGTACGGCACGCTCAAGTGCGAGACCTGCTTCCAATGCGCCCAGGCCTGCCCGATCGAGTGCATCGACATGGGCGGCGTCGACACGAAGGGCCGCTACCACATCCACTGGGGCGCCCCCGAGACGTACGGCGAGCGGCGCGAGGAATCCGCGCTGCGGCGGTCCGGGCGGCCGGTTCCCGATCAGGCCTACGCCCATTTCGACCCGATCCACCCGGAGCGTCTCGAGGTGATCCTCGAACGCTTCGACTTCGACCCGAAGCGGATGCTCGAGATCCTCGAGGCGACCCAGGCCGAGTTCGGCCACCTCCCGGTCGCGGCGCTGAAGCTGATCAGCCAGAGGACCGGCGCGTGGTACGCGATGATCTACGGCACCGCGTCCTACTACCGCCATCTCCGGTTCGAGCCGCCCGCCGCAGAGCCCCTCGCCGACGCGACCGCGACCGCACGGGCCGGCCGCGAGACGACGTTCCTAGCCGGCCTGGACGCCTCGCTCGCCGGCTCGACCGGCGCCGCGGGCGGTCCGGTTTCGCGACCGGCGCGGGCCTGAGCCGCAGATGACGACGATCCTGCGCACGCCCCCGACGTGGCCCGGCATCCTCCTGAGCCGAGTCGAGGTCGCCGATCCGCTCGACCTCGAGGCCGCCCGCGACCGCGGCTCATTCGCCGGCCTCCGTCGCGCCGTCCACGATCTCGGCGCAACCGGGACGATCGCCACGGTTGCCGCGTCCGGGCTGCGCGGCCGCGGCGGCGCAGGCTTCCCGACCGGCGCGAAGTGGCGCTCGGCCGCCGGCACCGAGGCGTCGCGCCGCTACGTCGTCGCCAACGGCTACGGTGCGGACCCCTCGTCCATGACGGACCGGACGCTCATGGAGCGCAATCCGTACGCGGTTCTCGAGGGCGCGATCGCCGCCGCCGCCGCGATCGGCGCGAGCGAGGCGATCATCGCCGTCCGGTCCGATGCGACCGACGCGATCCGGGCGCTCGAGACCGCCCTGACCCGGATGATCGCGGCGAACCTCGCGGGCGACGACATCCTCGGCTCGGGAGCCTCGGTCGAGGTCTCGATCCGGCCGGTCCAGGGCGCCTACATGCTCGGCGAGGAGACGGTCCTGCTCAAGGCCCTCGAGGGCAAGCGCGGCCAGCCCGAGCAGCGCCCGCCGCAACCGGCCCAGCGCGGGCTGTTCGGCCATCCGACGATCGTGCAGAACGTCCAGACCCTGGCCGCCGTGCCGTGGATCCTCGCCAACGGTGCCGAGGCGTTCGCAGCCGTCGGCTCGAAGGCCAGCCCCGGCACCATGCTCATCGCGCTCCGCGCGCCCGGGGGCGGTGGCGTCGCCGAGGTCCCGATCGGGACGCCCCTCCGCGACATCGTGGGTCTCGCCGGCAAGGACACCGTGAAGGACCTGAAGGCGATCCTCGTCGGCGGCCCGGCGGGCGGCATCCTCCCAGCTGAGCTCGCCGACACGGCCTACGAGTTCGAGGCCCTGCGCGCGGTCGGCGCCCACATCGGATCGGGCTCGATCGTCGTGGCCGACAAGCGTGCCTGCATCGTCGACCTGGCCCGCCTGCTGACCCGGTTCTGTGCCGACGAGGCGTGCGGCAAGACGATCCCCTGCCGGATCGGGCTGCGCCGCGTCAGCGAGATCGGCGACCGCGTCGCGACCGGCGTGCCGCGCCCTACGGATGGCCAGCTCCTGGCCGATCTGTCAAGCGACATCGTCGGCTCGGCGCTGTGCGATCACGAGCGCCTGGCGACCCTTCCGTTCGCGAGCGGGATGCGATACTTCCGTTTCGAGCTCGACGAGCACATCCTCCGCAGCTCGTGCCCGGCCGGCGTCTGCCGACCGATCGCGGTCGCCGCGGGCGCAGCCCACTGACGAGACGATGACCGACACCCTGCCCAGCATCTACGCCGAGACGAATGCCGTGACGCCGCTCGACGATTCGGTCGCCGAGCGCCTCCTCACGACGCAGTCCCCGCAACGGCCGCAGTCAACGCCGCGGATCCGGATCGAGGTCGACGGACGGGTCGTCGAGGGCTTCGAGGGCCAGACGATCCTCGAGGTCTGTCGCGACAACGGGATCGAGATCCCGACCCTCTGCTACGAGCCGAAGCTGCCGGGCTTCGGGGCGTGCCGGATGTGCGTCGTCGAGGTCGAGGGCGAGGAGCACCCGCCGATCTCGTGCTCCCGGACGTGCGAGCCGGAGATGGTCGTCAAGACCCAGACCGCGGAGGTCCGCCGCCTCCGCCGGACGAACCTCGAGCTGATCTTCTCGGACCACAACGCCTACTGCCTGCCGCCCTGCCAGAACAAATGCCCGAGCCATATCGACATCCCGGGCTTCCTCAAGGCGAACGCCGAGGCGAACTTCACCGAGTCGACCCGGATCTTCAAGCGGACGATTCCGTTCCCGAGCGTCCTCGGCCGGGTCTGCCCGGCGCCGTGCGAGGAGCACTGCCGGCGGGACGAGGTCGACGAGGCGATCGCGATCCGCGACTCCCATCGCTATGCCGGCGACCAGGTCATCAAGTCGATGCTCGACGACGGGATCGACCCCCCCGTCCCATTCGACATCCAGCCGCGGTCCGGGCGGCGGGCCGCGGTCATCGGCTCCGGGCCGGCCGGGATGGCCGCGGCTTACTACCTGCTGATCGCGGGCCACGACGTCACCGTGTTCGAGCGCGACCCGGCCCCCGGCGGGATGCTCCGCTACGGCATTCCCCAGTATCGACTGCCGAAGGTCGAGGTCCTCGAGGCGGAGTACGAGTCCGTCATCCGGCTGGGCGGCAAGATCGTCTGCAATGCCGAGCTCGGCAAGAACCTCACGCTCGACGACCTCCAGAACCAGGGCTTCGACGCGATCGTCGTCGCGATCGGCTGCTACGACACGAACAAGCTCGGCGTCCCGAACGAGGACGCGGCAGAGGTCCTCGACGGCCTCGAGTACCTCCGGACCGCGACACTTGGCCTGCCTTACCCGGGTCACGCCGGCAAGCGGGTGGTCGTCGTCGGCGGCGGCTTCACCTCGATGGACTGCAGCCGGACCTCGATCCGCCAGGGCGCGGCCGAGGTGACGCTCGTCTATCGCCGCGACATGAAGGACATGCCGGCCTCGAACGAGGTCCACGAGGCGATCGAGGAAGGCGTGACCGCCATCTTCCAGGCCGGCCCGACCCGGGTGATCACCGACGACAAGGGCAAGGTCACGGGAATCGAGTTCATCCGGATGAAGCCCGGAGCGCCCGACGCGTCCGGCCGGCGCCGCCCCGAGCCCGCCTCGGGCACGGAGTTCACGATCCCCTGCGATCGGGTCCTCCTCGCGATCGGCCAGGGCCCCGACCTGAGCTGGATCGGGCCCGGTTCGGAGGGACCCCAGCCGACGAAGCAGCGCCGCCTCAAGGCGGATGCGGTCACATTCCTGACCGACCGGGCCGGCACATTCGGCACCGGCGACGTCCGGGTCGGCGCCGCGACCGTCGTCCAGGCGATCGCCGAGGGCCGCCGCTCGGCGTACGCCGTCGACGCCTACCTCAAGGGCCTCGATCTCGGCGCGATCAAGACCCGCCAGCAGCTCGCCGAGCCGCAGCCCGAGTTCCTCTCGATCGTGCCCTTCACGAGCGAGCAGAAGGAGCCGCGTTACCGCCTCAAGGCGCTGGAGCCGGAGCTCCGCAACCACAACTACATCGAGTACGAGATCCCGTACAGCCGCGAGGAGGTCGTCGCCGAGTCGTCGCGCTGCCTCCAGTGCACCTGCGAGGCGATCGGCTTCTGCGACCTCCGCCGTCTCGGGATCGAGTATGGGACCACCCTCCAGACGCTCGAGCCGCAGAACCACCAGGGAGCGGGCTTCCGGTCGGTGACCGAAAACCGCTTCACCGGCGTCAACCACGACTACATCCGCGACGATTCGCACGCCTTCATCCTGCGCGAGCCGTCGCGCTGCATCGACTGCGGCCGGTGCGCCCAGGTGTGCTCCGAGGTCGTCGGCGCCGCCTGCTACGACTTCATGCGGATCGGCTTCGACACCCTCGTGACGACGCCGCTCGACATGAGCCTCAACGACACGCCGTGCGTCTCCTGCGGCCGGTGCGCCGAGACGTGTCCGACCGGCGCCCTGATGCCGAAGCCGCGCGTCCTCCAGAAGTACGAGGTCGACGAGAGCCGCTGCATCCTGTGCGGCATCTGCGTCGACGCCTGCCCGTACGACGCGCTCCGCGACGGCGGCGACTTCGAGCTCTCGCACACTTCGCGGGCCGAGCCGATGATCGACCTGATCGCGCTCGCAGCGGTCGACATGGAAACCGAGATGACCTACATCCGGCGCGAGCGGGACTGGGTCGAGCGGGCTGCCGCCGACGGCCGGTCGGTCACCCCGACCCGGCTCCTGCCGATGCTGCCGGCCGCGGTCGCGGCCCAGATCGCGAAGGGCGAGACGGGCGGCAACGGCAATGGCCACGGCAATGGCCATGTCCCGGCGCTGACGGCCGGCAACGGCCAAAGCGGCGGCGATCACGCCGGCCACGGACACGGCTGAGCGAGCCGCCACCGTGGAGATCGGCCCGACGATCCCGTTGACCGCGATCCCCTGGGATGACGCGCTCTTCGTTCTCCTCGCGGGGACGATGCTCCTGGCGGGCCTCGCGGTCGTCCTGATGAAGGACATCATCCGCTGCGGCATCGCGATGATGGTCTGCTTCGGCGCCCTGTCGGGGATCTACGTCATGGCAGGCGCCCCCCTCGTCGGCGCCGCCGAGGTCCTCGTCTACATCGGCGCAATCAGCGTCCTGATCCTGTTCGCGATCATGCTGACCCAGACGAAGTCCGCCCCGACCCGCCTGGCGTTCCAGACGCAGGCGGTGCCTGCAGCGGTCGCGGCGGTGATCCTCGTCGCCGTCCTCCTGCTTGCGATCGGCTCGACGACGTGGGGAGGCGGGAGCGAGCGCGGCCACACGAACACGAACGACGTCGCGCGAGCCCTCTTCTCGACATGGATCCTGCCGTTCGAGGTCGTCGGCGTGCTGCTCCTCGCGGCCGTGATCGGCGGGGTCTTCCTCGCCAAGCGCGAGCGCCAGGGGCCCGGCCGGCCCGAAGATCGCCTCGAGCCGCCGGAATGATCCGCGTCTTCCTCGGGACGGCCATGGCGGCCGTGTTCATCGTGGCGCTCGGGCTCATCGGCCTGGCCGCCGGCGGCTCGCGCTCCCTGAATGCCTACCTGACGCTGGCCGGAATCCTGTTCACCATTGGCATGTTCGGATTCCTCGCCCGGCGCAACGCGATCAGCATGCTGATGGCGATCGAGCTGATGCTCAACGCGGTCAACCTCTCGATCGTCGCGTTCGCCTCGTTCATCCCTGCTCTCGGTGCGAGCGGCTCGGTCATCGCGCTGCTCGTCATGGCCGTGGCCGCGGGCGAGGCGACCGTCGGACTGTCGATCATCCTCGCCATCTATCGCAACAAGAAGACGCCGCTCGTGGACGAGTACGACGCGATGTCGCAGTGATGTTCGACCTGCTGATCCCGCTGATCGTCGCCCTGCCCCTCGCCGGCTTCCTGTTCACGGCCGTCGCCGGACGGCGGCTCGGCAAGCGTGCCCACCTCGTCCCGGTCGGGGCAGTCGGGCTCGCCTGGCTGATCGGGATGATCGTCGCGCTCAGCTCGCTGACGGGCGCCGCCCCGTTCGGCCACGAGGGCTACGGCCACCAGATCTATGAGTGGATCCCGTCGGGCACGTTCGTCGTCGACGTCGGCTTCTTCGTCGACAACCTGACCGCGTGCCTCCTGATCGTCGTGCTCTCGATCGGCCTGCTCGTCCACGTCTACTCGATCGGCTACATGAGCCATGACGAGGGCTACTGGCGCTTCTTCGCCTACCTCAACCTGTTCATGGTCTCGATGCTCCTGCTCGTCCTCGCCGACAGCTTCCTCGTCGTGTTCGCGGGCTGGGAGCTGGTCGGGCTGTCGAGCTACCTGCTGATCGGGTTCTGGAAGCACAAGCAGTCCGCGGCGCTGGCGGCCAAGAAGGCGTTCATCGTCAACCGCGTCGGCGACGTCGGGTTCGCGCTCGGGATCATGGCGATCTTCGTCGACGTCGGGACGCTCAACATCCGCGACGCGATCGCCGGGCTCACCGCTCAGGGCGCCAACCTGCCGATCCCGATCTGGGTCATCGCGCTGCTCGTGTTCGCGGGCGCGATGGGCAAGAGCGCCCAGTTCCCGCTCCACGTCTGGTTGCCGGACGCGATGGAGGGTCCGACCCCGGTGTCGGCCCTGATCCATGCCGCGACGATGGTCAACGCCGGCGTCTACCTGATCGCGCGGACGAACCCGATCTTCGCGTCGGCGCCGCAGACGATGACGATCGTCGCCTCGATCGGAATTTTCACTGCGATCCTCGCCGCCTCGATCGCGATGACCCAGACCGACATCAAGCGGGTCCTCGCCTATTCGACGCTCTCCCAGCTCGGCTACATGTTCGCCGCGCTCGGGGTCGGGGCGTTCACCGCCGCGATCTTCCACCTGATGACCCACGGCTTCTTCAAGGGCCTGCTGTTCCTCGGCTCCGGATCGGTGATCCACGCCGTCCACGACGAGCAGGACATGCGCAAGATGGGCGGGCTCGCGAAGAAGATCCCGCACACCTACCGGACGATGCTTCTCGGCTCGATCGCGATCGCGGGCATCCCGCCGCTGGCGGGCTTCTTCTCGAAGGACGAGATCCTCGGCGAGGCGTACAAGGCCGGGTTCCAGTGGGTCTGGGCGATCGGGATCGGGGTCGCGATCATGACCGCGTTCTACATGTTCCGGCTCATCGGGCTGACGTTCTGGGGCGAGAGCCGGGTCGACCCCGCGGTCGAGCCGCACATCCACGAGTCGCCGCCGGTCATGACCACGCCGCTCTGGATCCTGGCGGTGCCGACCGTGCTCCTCGGGCTTGCCCTGTCACTGCCGGGTCCGCCGCTCGGGCCGCTCCTCGGGTTCGGGGCCCAGACCAAGGGCCTCCTCGCGAGCTGGCTCGAGCCGGTCTTCGCCCAGGGGACGGAGCTCCTCCATCGAACGGAATCCGACTTCAAGATCTTCGGCATCGATGGCGCCCTGCTCGGGGCGAGCATCGCGGTCGCGGTCATCGGCGTCCTGGCAGCGTGGCGCCTGTTCGGCGTCAACCTCTGGCGGTTCCAGCGGCCCCCGAAGCCCGAGCGCGTCCGGGAGCTCACGGCCCGCGCTCCGTTCCTCTACCGCGCGTCGCTCAACAAGTGGTGGTTCGACGACCTCAACCACCTGCTGTTCATGGTGATCGGCGGCCGGATCGCGGCGTTCCTGTGGTGGTTCGACCGGCGCGTCGTCGATGACACGGTCAACGACATCGCCAAGGCGACGGTCGGCGCCGGCACCAGCCTCCGCCGGGTCCAGACGGGGCGCGTCCAGAACTACGCCCTCGGGATCGCCGTCGGCCTGATCGTCATGGCCGGCTCGTTCCTCATCCTGGCTGCCCGATGAGCGAGTCGACGGAGGGCGCCGCGCGATGAACTTCGGCGACATCCCGATCCTGTCCGTCGTCACGTTCACGCCGCTCGTCGGAGCCCTGCTGGTGGCAGTCGCGCCGTCGCGCTACGCCCGGATGCTGGCGCTCGTGGCAGGCCTCGTGGCGTGGGTGTTCTCGCTCCTCCTGATCGTCGGCTTCGAGCCGAACTCGGCAAGGGCGTTCCAGTTCGAGGAGGCCGCCAACTGGATCCCCGTCTTCGGCATCCAGTACAAGGTCGGCATCGATGGGCTGTCGCTGATCCTCGTCGTCCTGACGACGACACTGTCCTGGATCAGCATCCTGGCCTCGTTCTCCCCGATCAAGGACCGGATCAAGGAGTACATGGTCTCGTTCCTGATCCTCGAGGTCGGGATGATCGGGGTGTTCGTCGCCCTCGACACATTCCTCTTCTACATCTTCTGGGAGATCGTGCTGGTCCCGATGTACCTGATCATCGGGATCTGGGGCGGCGCCAACCGGATCTACGCGACGATCAAGTTCGTGCTCTATACGCTCGTCGGGTCGCTCCTGATGCTGGTCGCGATCCTGGCCACGGCCTTCGCCTTCCAGGCGGCGACCGGGTCGTGGACCGGCGCCTTCGATTTCGAGAAGCTACGAGCGGCGTCGTTCGACCCGAACCTCCAGATCTTCGCGTTCCTCGCGTTCTTCCTCGCGTTCGCGATCAAGGTCCCGATGTTCCCGTTCCACACCTGGCTGCCCGATGCCCACGTCCAGGCCCCGACCGCGGGCTCCGTGATCCTCGCGGCAATCATGCTCAAGCTCGGCGCTTACGGCTTCATCCGCTTCGCCCTGCCGCTGTTCCCGGCCGCGGCCCACACATTCGCGCCCGCGATCATCGTCCTGAGCCTGATCGCGATCATCTACGGCGCGATCGTCGCCCTCGTCCAGCCGGACCTGAAGAAGCTCGTCGCCTACAGCTCCGTCTCGCACATGGGCTTCGTGACGCTCGGAATCTTCGTGTTCAACCAACAGGGCATGGACGGCGCGATCGTCCAGATGGTCAGCCATGGCCTGATCACGGGCGCCCTGTTCCTGCTCGTCGGGGTGATCTACGAGCGGACCCACGACCGGACGATCGCGAAGATGGGCGGACTCGCCGCGGCGATGCCGGTCTACGCGGTCGCCCTCGGCTTCTTCGTTTTCGCCTCGGGCGGCCTGCCCGGCCTGTCCGGCTTCGTCGGCGAGTTCCTCGTCCTCGTCGGCGCGTTCGAATTCTCGCCGTGGGTCGGCGCGATCGCCACCTTCTGCATGGTCCTCGCCGCCGGCTACCTGCTCTGGATGTTCCAGCGGATGGCGTTCGGCGAGCTGTCGGCGTTCCTCAAGGGCCTCGGCCACCACCTGACCGACATGACCCCGATCGAGATCCTCACCCTCGCTCCGCTGGCGGCGCTGATCGTCATGCTCGGGCTCTTTCCGGGGCTCATCCTCGACGTCGTGAGCGGCTCGGTCACACGAGTCCTCTCCGACGCCGGCCGCGCGGGCCCGATCGCCCTCGAGCCGCGGATCGTCGTGATCCTCATCGCGGTCCCGATCCTGTACGTGATCGGGCGGGTGATCTGGGTCGCCCGGATCGACCTCGGGCCCGGCGGCGCCGGTTCCGAAGCCGAGACCGGCGAGCACATCGCGTCCGTGGGTCCCGCCGCGTGACGACCGCCGATCTCACCATCATCGCACCACTCCTGGCGGCGATCGGGAGCGCGATCGCGATTCTCCTCATCGATCTCGTCTGGCCGGGCCGCCAGATGGCGGCCGTCGTCGTCGCGCTCGGCGGGCTCGCCGTCACGGCGCTGGTGACGATCGTCGTCGGGACGGGTCCAGCCGCGACCGCGTTCGGCGGGATGTACCGCCTCGACGCGCTGACGACCTTCCTCGATCTCCTGTTCATCGCGGTGATCGCCCTGACGATCGTGTTCGCGCCGGACTACCTGACGCCGCGCGGGCTGCCGGTCGCCGAGTTCGCGACGGTCCTCGTCTTCGCGATGTGCGGGACCTTCGTGATCTCCGCGTCGGCCGACCTGCTGCTGCTCTTCCTCGGCCTCGAGCTCATGGTCCTGCCGGGCTACCTGCTCGTGGGCTATCACAAGACCGACGGCTTCTCGACCGAGGGCGCGATCAAGTACTTCCTGCTCGGCTCGTTCAGCTCCGCGATCTTCCTGTTCGGGCTGGCGTTCGTCTGGGGGCTGTCCGGCTCGACGAGCATCGCCAGCGTCGCGAGCACGCTGACGAAGGTCGCGACCGGCGCAACGCCGTTCAGCCCGGGCCTGGCGATGGGCTTCGCGTTCCTGACCACGGGCGTCGCATTCAAGATCGCGGCGGTGCCGTTCCATTACTGGACGCCCGACGCCTACCAGGGATCACCGACCCCGGTCACGGGCTATCTCTCGGTCGGCCCGAAGATCGGGGCGTTCGCCCTGATCCTGCGCCTGTTCGTCGAGGCGCTCGGGCCGATGAAGGCCGACTGGCTGCCGGTGGTCGTCGTGCTGGCGGCCGCGACGATGACGCTCGGCAATCTCGTCGCGCTGACCCAGGACAACGTCAAGCGGATGCTCGCATACAGCTCGATCGCACACACCGGCTACATGCTTGTCGGGCTCGCCGCATACGCGGGCGGTCAGGCGAGCGGGCTCTCGGCGCTGCTCTTCTATGGGGCAGCCTATTCGTTCATGAACCTCGGAGCGTTCGCGGTGATCGCCGCGCTCCAGAAACGGGCGGGCGTGACGTCCGCGCTCACGACCTTCGCCGGGCTCGGCCGTCGCGAGCCGCTCCTCGGGCTGCTCATGGTCCTGTTCCTGCTCTCGCTGACGGGAATTCCGCCGACCGCCGGGTTCTTCGCCAAGGCGCTGATCATCGTCGCGGCCGTGCAGGCGGGCGGCTGGGTCGGGTTCCTCGCGGTCCTGATGGTCCTCAACGCGGCGGCGGCGGCGTTCTACTACCTGCGCGTCGTGGTCTACATGTACATGCGCGACCCAGCCTCGGATGCCCCGGCGCTGACCCACGGGCGGCTGCTCTGGAGCGGCCTCGCGGCGGCCACCGTCCTGACGATCGCGTTCGGGCTCTTCCCGGGTTTGATCCTTGGGATGGTCGGACAGGCAGCTTGCTCGATCACGGGCTGCTGACCCCGTTCGACCGTGGCGCCGCCGCCGGCGCGACGCACCGAGTGGCTCTCGATCACGCTCGTTGATCAGCGCGGGTTCGGCAGCGCTCGGCCAGGTTCGTCGGCCATGCAACGTGGGGACCCACCCAGCCCAACGCCGCGGCGCCGCCACGCGACGCGGCCTTACGGCGTGACGTTGACTCGAGGCAGGAACTTCGCCAGCGCGGCCGCCACCGCGTCGGACCCGACGCCGCCGAGCCGGCCGGCCCGGACGATCCCGTCCTTGTCGATCCAGAAATGGATCGGCAACGCGTACGTCCCCCACGCCTGCTGGGCCTTGCCGTCGGTGTCGAGCCCGAGCGGAAACGTCGCCTTGAGCCGGGAGGCGGAGGTTGCGACCGGGCCTTCGTCCTCACGGATGTCGACGGCGATGGCCACGAGGTTGTTGGCGGCGTGGCGGGCGCTGAAGCCGTTCATCAGCGGGAACTCGTCGATGCACTCGGGGCAGGTGGTCTGCATGAAATTCAGCCAGATCGCTTTACCGCGACGCGTCGCGAGGTCGATCTGCCCGCCGCCGACCTGGAGCACCGACAGCGGGGGCGCCGGCTGGCCGATATGGAATGCGGCGCCCGGATCGATGCTGGCCGTCGCCGATCCGCTCGGGGCCGGCTCGCTGGGGCCTGCCGATCCGCTCGGGGACGGGATCGCGAGCGAGGCCGACGGACTCGGCAAGGCGGTGGCGACGACCGTCGGCGCGGGTGTCGGCCGCAGTCCGACCGGGTCGGGTCCGACCAGGACCAGGGCTGCCAGGATGCCGGCGGCGACGAGGATTCCGGCGAGGAGCCCGGCCACGATCGATACCCCGGTCTTCATTCCGCGCGAGGGTACCAGTACGGACGGGCGAGGGCGTTGGCGCGGTCGCCGCTGCTAGGCTCGCGGTCCGGTGAGAACCTTGTTCGGCGCGCTCCGCGATCGTCTTCTCCCGGCTGTCCTGACGGCAGCCGGGGTCACGCTGATCGCAGCCGGGCTCCTGAACTATGGGGGGAGCGCCGCGGCAGCGGATCCGTCGACATCGGACGCCCCGACGATCGTGTCGGCCGATCCGGGCCAAAGCATGGCCCCGCCGACCCTGCCGACCCTGCCGCCGATCGACGCGTCGGCCTCCGCCTCGACGCGGCCGTCAGCCAGTCCGGTGGCGCGCGGCGTGGCGACCCGCGTGGTCGTCGACGCCCTCGGGATCGACCTGCCGGTGATCAAGCCGCGCGGCAACTCGACGACGTACCCCCAATGCAACGTCGCGATGTACATCCAGGAGCTGTCGCAGCCGGGCCGCGGGCGGTCGACCTACCTGTACGCCCATGCGCGGGACGGGATGTTCGGGCCGATCTACGAGCGTGCGATCCTGCGCCAGAGCGGCGGCGCGAAGTCGATGATCGGGATGGTCGTCCAGGTCTACACGAGTGACGACTTCGTCTACGAGTACCAGGTGACGGAGGTCCGCCTCCACCAGCTCACGCTCGACGACGCGGTCCGTGCCACCACCGAGGAGCTCTGGCTGCAGACGTCGGAGGGCCCGAAGGGAACGCCCGGCAAGACCCAGCTCCTGGCGATGCCCCTGATCGTCCTGCAGGCCGATCACGCCGCCGCCCACCCGACGCCCCATCCCGTGAACTGCGCCTGACCGGTCGCGCGCGCGACGCCGTCGGGGGTCCACGGCGGTCCCTCGGGGCGGATCCGGCGGCACGCTGCTAGGATGCCGGCCCGATGCGCACCCTCGCCCGTAGTCTCCGCGACCGGCTCGTTCCCGCCCTCCTGACCGCCGCCGGGGTGACGCTGCTCGCGGCCGGCTTGCTCCAGTACGGAAACCCCGCCCAGGCCGGCCCGCTCGGGACCGATCCGCTGCCGTCGGCGATCGCGCTCGGGCCGACGCCCACGTGGGCCGCTCCGAGCCTGCCGCCGCTCGATGGAACGCCGGCGCCGAGCGCCGCCCCGAGCTCGGATCCGAACCGGGTCGCGACGCGCGTGGTCATCGAGGCCCTCGGGATCGATCTTCCGATCATCGCCCAGCCCAATCCGAGCTACCCGTCGTGCAATGTCGCGATGTACTACCAGCATCCGCTGCTCGGTCCGCCCGGGGGCGATCGCTCCGTGTACATCTACGCCCATGCGCGGACCGGGATGTTCGGCCCGTTATACGAGCGGGCGATCCTGGGCAGGAGCGGCGGCGCGAAGTCGCTCTACGGCCTCCTCGTCCAGGTCTACACGAGCGACGACTTCGTCCACGAGTACGCCATCACGACGGTCTACCCGAGGGTCAAGGCCGACAGCCACTTCCTCGACAGGGCTCTGGCCGAGACGACCGACACGCTCTGGCTCCAGACCTCGACAGGGCCGAACGGGACGTACCCGAAGCTGCAGGTCGTCGGCGCGCCCTTCGACACCGAGCCCGTCGCCCACGCCGACGCCCACCCGAAGCCGCACCCGATCAACTGCCGCTGACGGTCGCGGACTCTCGGGCGCGGCGACCCGTTGACGCGGCGCGACCCTAGATCCAGTCGATCCGGTGGAGAAACGCGGCGGCGCCGAAGGCCAGCACCACGACGCCGGTGGTCACCATCCAGAAGCCGCCCGCCTCGGCGCCGTTGAATGCCGCTCCCGCTTCGCTCATTCCAAAGATGCCAGCGACAGCGCCGATGCCGGCAAGGATCACGGTGACCCCCGTGAGGCGCTTCATGATCCGCGACAGGTCGTTGTTGACGATCGAAACGTAGATGTCGAGGGTGCCCGACACGAGGTCGCGGAAGTTGTCGAGCTCGTCGGTGACGCGGATCAGGTGGTCGTACACGTCGCGGAAGTAGACGATGTGCGCCGGGTCGATCGATGAAACCTCGCGGTTCGTGAGCTGGTTGAAGATCTCGCGGGCCGGCGACGTCGCCCGGCGCAGGGCGACGAGCTCGCGCTTCATCGCGAACAGCCGCTCCAGGATCGAGTCCGACGCGGTCTGCATGACCTGGTCCTGGAGGTCGTCGATGTCGTCCCCGATCCGGTCGAGCACCGGGAAGTAGCCGTCGACGATCGTGTCGGCAATCGCGTATAGCAGGAAGTCGGGGCCCTTCTGGAGGGCGTGCTCGACCCCGAACCGGAGCGGGGCCGCCGAGGACGAGGCGAGAGCGCCGTCGTGGACAGTCAGGAGATAGCCCTTGCCGAGGACGAAGTCGATCTCCTCGGCCGCCGCCTCCGCCGTCTTCTCGCCCTCGTACTGGAGGGCGAACAGGACGATGTGGACGACGTCCTGGTCGAACGATTCGATCTTCGATCGCTGGTTCCGCTCGCGGATGTCCTCAGCGATCAGTGGATGCAGGCCGAGCGCGTCGGTTGCTGCCTTCACCTGGTCCTCGTCCGGGCTTGCGAGGTCGACCCAGACGCGGTGGTCGGGCGCCCGGAGCAGCTTCGTCAGATCGCCGAGGTCCGTCGACTCCGTGGTGCTGTCGCCGTGACACGCGATGATCCGGACGGCTCCGGGCTCCTTGGCGCCGAGCTCCGTCTTCGCGACCCGCGGATCGTCAGGGGACCCGGGGTCGCGGGTGCGCTCGATCGCGTCGCCGCGGAATTTCTGGGGGGCGGCGTCGGCGGCGCGCGACGCTCCGCGACTCGGCCGCGCCGTGGATGTGGAAGGCGCCTTCTGACGGACGTCAGAGCGCGATCGTCGACCCGAGCTCGTCTTCGCCATCGCGTTCGTGCGGGCCTCCGCCATCGCCGGTCGCGGCACCCGGCTCGCGCGCGGTCCGCTCGGCGGTGAGTCTACGCGCCCGGCCGCCGAGGGCGAGCCCGGGCGGAATCGCGACGATCGTCACGACCCCCGCGACCAGGAAGATCCCGACCAGAATCCCGGACGCCTCGCGCGCGGCCCATTGCTCGAGCGCGTCGACGACCTGCCCGTCGCGCAGCGAGCGATCGCGAAGCTCGGCCGGGATCACGGTCTTCCAGCCGTCCGGGTTGGCCGCCGAGAACAGCCGGTCGTACAGCCGGTCGATCGTCGTCGAGCCGTAGGCGGTCAGGATCGCGACGCCAATCGCCATGCCGATCATCCGGGCCACCGTCACGATCGCGCTGGCCATCCCGAACGAGGCCCGCCCAGCGCTCTCGACCGCGGCTGTGCTGCGGGGCGTCACCGTCAGGCCGAAGCCGAGGCCGAAGGCGCCGAGGACGGCCGCCACCGTCCCGACGGTCGTTGCCGGCGTCCACTGGGCCATCAGCCACAGGGTGGCCGCGCACAGGGCCAGCCCGGCGAACGTCACGATCCGGAGCGACAGGACGCGGACCGCGAATCCCGACGCGAGGGCGCCCACGGCCGTCGCCCCGGCCAGCGCCCCGAGGGCCAGCCGCTGGTCGTCCGGTCCGCCGTACAGGACGCGATCGACGAACACGGCTCCGCCGACGATGGCGACCGCGAATGCGAACCCGGTGAGCAGCGAGACGACGGCCGCCGACGAGAATGCGACGCTCCTGAACAGGCGCGGATCGAGGAATGGCTCGGACCTGCGGAGGCCGCGGACCACGGTCAGGAGGGTGGCGAAGGTCGCCAGGAGCGCGAGGCCGACGGCAACGGCCAGCGGATCCGGGCCGCCGATGTCGCCGACGCCGATCAGGGTCGTCGCGCCGAGGCCGGCGGCCAGGGCCACGCTCCAGACCAAGGCCCCCAGGACGTCTGGCCCGGCCTGCCGGCGGGGCGTCTCCCAGCCGGCCGACGCGGCCCAGGCGGTGAACAGGGCGGCGATCCCGATCGGGACGTTGACGTAGAAGACCCAGCGCCAGGCCGGGACGAGGGCGTCACGGAGAGGACTTGGGTCGGCGATGCCCGCGCGGTCGAGCCCGCCCGCGACGTTGAAGCCGCCGAGGATCGCGGCCCCGAGAAAGGGCCCGGCGGCCATTCCAAGGAACGTCAGCCCGCCGATGATCCCGAGCGCGCGTGGGCGATCGTGACCCTCGAACAGGTGCGACGCCGCGGCGGTCCCGACCGGGACGAGAACGCCGCCGCCGATCCCCTGGATGATCCGGCCGGCGATCAGCTCGTCGAGGGTCTGGCCGCGACCGGCGACCGCCGATCCGACGATGAAGATCACGAGCGCGGCGAGGAACAGCCGGCGCGCACCCCACACGTCCGCCAGGCGCCCGGCCAGCGGCATCGCGACGACGTAGGCGAGCAAGTAGCCGTTCAGGATCCACGATGCATGGCGGAGCTCGGAGAAGGCGGGCTTGCCGAGCTGATCGGTGACCGCGAGGTCGAGCAGGATCGACGGCAGGGCGGTCGCGGTGATCATGAGCTCGAGCCCGGCGAGGAACACCCCGATCCCGAAGACGGCAAGGAGGCTCCAGGCGTTCGTCCGGCTCACTCGTTGAGGGTACAGGCCGCCGCGCAAGCGACCCGAACCGAGACGGCTCGGAGACGCCCGGGGGCCATGGTCGACCGAGCTTCGACCGCGCGCGTGCCATTCGGCATGTGCCCGGACGCGTGGAGGGCCCAACCCGTGCGTCGTCTGTTCGCGCTCCTCGCCGCGCTCGTCCTGATCCTCGGCCTGCCCGCCTCGGGAATCGCCGGGCGGATCATCCGTACGACCGACCATGTCGTCGGCATCAGCTGTGACGGCGTGCTCTCGACCGACGGGACCGCGTTCGCCTTCTTCGTCGCGAATGTGTCCGACATGTTCGGTCCGGACGTGTTTCTCGACCTGTGGCACGCAAGCGCGCCGGCCGGAAACCCGGACGTGTCCCGCGACTACGGCCAGCCGGCAACCGTGACGTGGGCCGGACCCACGCTTGCCGGAACCTTCTTCCTGGTCAATCGCGACGGCACCGTGGCCGGCAATGCGACGTTCAGTGCCGTCCTGACCCCGGCCGGCCCGGTCCAGAGCTTCAGCGACTCGATGAAGAATGGCAACCAACGGTCCACGATCAGCGGCACGGACCAACCGTTCAGCACGAGCGGCCTGTTGACCATCGCCGGCGGCGCATCGTTCGATCTCGCGGCCTGCGTGGGTGACGAGACGACCGTGACGACCACCGATACGAGCCCGAACTCAGTGATCCGTCATTTCACGTCGCGCTTCGTCAGTTGCGAACTGTCGAACACGGCAGGCGACACGGCCAACCTGTTCATCGACCTGTCGGATACCGGTGGCGGTTTCATTGATTCGGTGCTGATCGACGCCGGAGGCAATCCGACCATCGGGGCGCAGGGCTCGATCGTCGCCGTGAGCGGCACGCTCGACGGAGACCTCACGTTGTACGACATCAACACCGGCGGACCGGTCGCGGGGACGGGCCACATCAGCGCGACGATCGCGGCCACGGGCCTGCCGTTCAAGGAGCTCCTCAGGAACGCAACGGGCCGTCGGGTGACGACTGGCCAGGTCTACGACATCGAGGGAACTCTCACGATCGCCGGGCACGCCTTCGACCTCGGGGCGTGCGTCGCGGTCGACAGCTCGACGAAGGTCATCAACACCTTCCCGCGGGGTCCCAAGCCGGGCGGCAAGGTCCCCGCCAATGACCTGCCGAGCGGCGCGAAACTGATCAAGCCGGGCAGCGTCACGACGATGCAGACTAAGGGCGCATCGCCCGACGCCGAGGCGCCATACGACTGCCTGACCTTCACCGATCCCGTTTCGGGCGAGGTGTTCTCCGTCCCGGTTGGGAACACCGTCTGGTACGCCTTCGCGGGCACCGGATCCCCCATGACCGTAGACACAGCAGGCAGTGACTTCGACACGGTCGCCGCGGTCTACACCTCGTCCGGAACGACGCTGAGACCGGTCCCGAACGGCTGCGTCGACGACACGCCGACGCTGCCGGTCGGCCGGACGCTTCAGGCGGCGGTGACGATCCCAACGGTCACCGGCACGACGTATCTCGTGCAGATCGGTGGCTTCCCGGAGTCGTTCCCGTACGGCAATCTGCGGGTCAGCCTGCGCTGACACCGGGCCAGGGCCGGCCGCAATCGGGCGAGGCGGCCGGCCGTCGGAACCGACGGCTCTGGCGCTTGACAGCACGACGCGCGGACGAATAGCATCAGCCGCGATTGATATAAACGACGATTGATGCGATCTCGGCGAGCCATCGTCGAACATCGACCGTCGGCCGGAGCTTCCCCCTGAGTCCATCTCCAGCCCGCGTCCGCAGCACGATCGCCAACGCCGTCCTCCAACCGGAGGAGCTGCGCGAGCTGCGCCTCGTCCACAAGGCCCTCGCCGACGTCAACAGGCTCCGGATCGTGCGCCGGCTCGCGGCCGCCGAGGCGACCGTTGCCGAGCTCGTCGCGCAGGTCGGGCTGTCGCAGCCGCTGGTCTCGTGGCACGTCGGGCGGCTCCGGGCGGCGGGGCTGGTGACCACGCGGCGGACCGGTCGTGAGACGTTCTGCCGCCTCCGCAGCGAGGCGTTCGCGGTCTTCGAGGAGCGCCAGGCGGCGATCCTCGGCCTGGCCGGGGCCATCACGCGTGAACGGGAAGCCTCGTGATCGGCTCCTTCATCAGCCCCGAGCTGCGCGCCCGCGTCCGCGGCCTTGCGGTCCCGATCGCGCTCGGCTTCGGTCGGCTCGGCCTCAGCCCGAACGCCCTGACCGTGATCGGCTTCGGGATCTCGGCGCTGGCCGGGATCGCGGCCGCCCAGCAGGCCTGGATCGCGGCCGGCCTTCTCGTTGTGTTCGGTGGCGTGTTCGACCTCTTCGATGGCGCGCTCGCCCGCGCGACCAACAAGGTCAGCCGGCTGGGCGCCTTTCTCGACTCGGTCTTCGATCGGGCTGGCGAGGCGGTCCTCTACCTCGGGATCGCGATCGGCTGCCTGGCAACCGGTCGGATCGCGCCGATCTTCACCGTAGGGACCATCCTCGCAGCGCTCGCGATGGCCGCCTCCTTCATGGTCAGCTATACCCGTTCCAAGTCCGAGAGCCTCGGCTTCACGCCGGGAACCGGCATGGCCGCCGTCGGGCTCGCGCCGCGGGAGGTCCGGCTGGTGATCCTCACGATTGGACTGCTCCTGGTTGGCGGACTCGGCGGGATCCAAGAGCAGAGTCCGCTCCTCGATCTGATCGAGGATCCCTGGTTCGGCGGCAGGGCGGTCCTTGCGGCGACCCTTGGCCTCATCGCAGTCCTCGCCACGATCACCACCGTCCAGCGAATCGTCCACGTGACCCGTCAGTCTCCGCCGGAGTCGGCGGCCGAGGCCACCCCAGGAGGAGAACCCAACTCGTGAGCACCAACGGCAAGAATGGCGCGAACGGCGCCGCCTCCAACGGCCACGCTCCTGGCCGCAAGATCCGGGTCGCGATCGTCGGCGTCGGAAATTGCGCGAGCAGCCTCGTCCAGGGCCGCTACTACTACGAGAACGCCAAGACCGACGAGACCGTCCCGGGCCTGATGCATGTCGAGCTCGGCGGCTACCACGTCCGCGACATCGAGTTCGTCGCCGCCTTCGACATCGACAAGAACAAGGTCGGCAAGGACCTGTCCGAGGCGATCTACACGAAGCCCAACAACACGTACGTCTTCCAGCAGGTCCCGAAGCTCGACGTCCGTGTCGAGCGCGGCATGGTCCACGACGGCCTCGGCAAATACCTCAGCCAGATCATCGAGAAGGCGCCGGGCGAGACATCCGATGTCGTCGGGATCCTCCGGGAGCGGAAGGTTGACGTCGTCGTGTCGTATCTCCCGGTCGGCTCGGAAGAGGCGACCAAGTGGTACGTCGAGCAGGCCCTCAAGGCC
This sequence comes from Candidatus Limnocylindrales bacterium, assembly GCA_038245515.1. Lineage (GTDB taxonomy): Bacteria > Chloroflexota > Limnocylindria > Limnocylindrales > CSP1-4 > CF-46. Next base: position 99,038 of record JBBRSJ010000015.1, read on the forward strand.
GGCGTCGGGTTCGTCAACGCGATCCCTGTATTCATCGGCCGGGAGCCCTACTGGCAGCGCCGCTTCGCCGACGAAGGCCTGCCGGTCATCGGCGACGACATCAAGAGCCAGGTCGGCGCCACGATCACCCACCGGGTCCTGACCCGGCTGTTCATGGACCGCGGCGTCCGCCTCGACCGGACCTACCAGCTCAACTTCGGCGGGAATACCGATTTCCTCAA
>JBBRSJ010000016.1:0-77235 GCA_038245515.1 Candidatus Limnocylindrales bacterium
AAGCGCGCTGCCGACGGCAACGATATGACCGTTGAAGAATCGCTGGCCACGATCACGCGGACCCTTGACAAGGATCGTGCCGATCATCCGGCCGAGTACCACGACGCGTAGTCCGGCGGAGTGGATCGAATCGTCGAGCCTCACACCGCAGTGGGGGGCGTGATCGACCCGGCCGGGCTCCGCCGTCGAGCACGCCCGATCGACCGCTCGTCGGATCGACGGGTGGCCGTCTCGGCCATCGGCATCGCGATCGCCTTCCTTGCGGCCGCTGTGGTCGCCATGTTCCTACCGGTCGCCACGCGGCGTGGTGACTGGCTGCCGCTCCACTTGGCCCTTGCCGGCGGAGCGACGGTCGCGATCGCCGGGATCATGCCGTTCTTCGTCGCGGCCTTCGCGGCGGCGCCGCCGACGGACGCCCGACTCCGGATGACCGCAGTCCTCGCCTGCGCTGCCGGGGCCATCGGCGTCTCGACGGGAGTTGTCACCAGCGAAGCGGTCGTTGCCAGTCTCGGCGGCCTCGCGTTCATCACCGGGATCGTCCTGATCGGGATCGCCACCGTCCGGCCGCTCCGCGGTGCGCTCGGACCGAGCCGCGGAATCATCGTCTATGGGTATGTCGCCGCGCTATTACAGGTCGGGATCGGGGCGAGCCTGGCCACCCTGTACGAGGCTGGCTTACCCCCGATCGTCGACGCTTGGGCGGCAGCGAAGCCGGCCCATGCCTGGCTCAACCTCATCGGGTTCGTCTCGCTCGTTATCGCCACCACACTGCTCCATTTCTTCCCGACCATCGTTGGCGCCCGGATCGTCGTCCGGCGCAGTGCGAGATGGACGATCTGGGCTCTCGGCACGGGGACGCCGATCGTCGCGGTCGGCCTGATCCTGGCGTCCGATCCCGTCACCTGGGCGGGTGCCGCGCTCGTCGCGACCGGCGCGATCGCGCTCGCCACGTACGCCACGGCCGTCTGGTCAACGAAGGGCCAGTGGACGACGGATCCAGGCTGGCACCGCTTCGCGACCGTTGCGATGATCTCGGCGATTGCCTGGTTCCAGGTCGGGATCGCGATCGCCGTCGGACGGCTCGTCGTGTTCGGTGCCACGCCGGTCAGCTGGTCGATCGATGCCGTCATCGCACCATTCGCCGGCGGCTGGGCGGGGTTGGCGATCCTGGCCTCCGCGACCCACCTCGTGCCGGCCGTCGGACCGGGCAATCTGGTCGCCCATGCGAGGCAGCGGAGGATGCTCGGCCGTCTTTCGGGCGTCCGCCTGATCGCCGCCAACGCTGGGATCGCGGCGCTGGCAATTGGGGTACCGCTGCGAATCGACAGCCTCGTCACCACCGGCGCACTCATCGTCACGGCCACGCTGACCGTGACTGGCGCCTTGGTCATCGCCGCGATCTCGACCGGGCTACTCCGGTCGACGCCGGCCATCAAATAGTCGCGGCGGCGACGGTCATGAACTTCGTACCAGGCCGCGAGGAACGCCGCTTGCGGGCGCTCGTGTCCCAGCGTTGGTGTACCAGCGGCGAGGCCGTCAACGAGCGCGGCCAACGGCAAGGATTCCCGACCACTCATGAGCGCTACCGGCCAGGGCGGTGGAATTGGGATCGCCCAAAATGGGCAACAAACTCTTGCGCTGCGCGGAGGCCGGGCGCGTCCAAATTACGTTCTTGCGATGACAGCGAGACTCGAACCACGCAGGCGCTCAACGAGGGCGGCGCGGGCGTCGGCGATGACAACATGAGCCGCGCATTCGCCGCCCGCCAGGCAGGCCGCGTTGCGCAGGATGCAGCCCCCGTCCCGGTCAGGTCCCTCGACGGCACGGACGATGTCAAGAACGGAGATGTCGCTCGCCGACCGAGCCAGCCGATAGCCACCGGTCCGACCTTCCAGCGGGACGACGAGCCCGGCCCTGGCGAGCTCCGTCATCACTCGCGGCAGGAATGCCGCGGGGACCGCCTGTTCGGCTGCGATCGCGCGGGCGGAGAGGTACTCGCCGGCGGGAGCCCGGGTGAGCGAGACCATCGCGCGGATCCCGTAACTCCCGCGGCGGGTGAGGTGAAGCTGCACGGTCAGGTCAGTTCAGCGGGTCGCCGTCGCCGGCCTTGAAGATGCCGACGGCACCCTTGCCGACGAAGTTGAAGGCGTGGGTGACCATGACGTACATCCCGTCCTCGGCCGGGCTGAACTCGATGATCGCGCCCTGGGCCGGCGACAGGTCGACGGCCTGGCTGCCCCAGCCGCCGGCGTTGCCCTTGACCAGGGCGATGCCCTCCTTGACGACCGAGTCGAAGATGGTCCCGACGACGTGGAACGAACTGTCCTCGTTCGGGCCGGCATCGAGCAGGAAGACCCGGACCCGGCTCTTCGCGGCGACGGCGATCGGGTTGTCCTTGTACTGGTTGGCGACACCGTTGAAGACGACGTAGTCCGGGGCCGGCGCGGCGGCATTGGCCTTCGCGTAGTCGACTGGCTCGCGCTGCGGGCCGAGATACCACTCGCTCTGGACGAGGGCGACCTCCTTGTCGACCTTCGACAGGCCGCCCTTCGGCTCAACGATGACCATCCCGAACATTCCGTTCGCGATGTGGTGGAGGGCCGGGGCCGTCCCGCAGTGGTACATCCAGACGCCGGCGTAGGCGGCCGTGTACGTGTAGGTGAAGGTCGCGCCAGGCTTGATCTCCACCATCTGGTGGTTCATCGCGGTCTGGCTGGCATGGAAGTCGATCGAGTGGCTCATCGTCCCCTGGTTCGTCAGATGGACGTTGATCGTGTCACCGAGATGGACCCGGATCGTCGGCGCGGGGACCGTCCCGCCGAATGTCCAGGCGTGGACGACGAAGCCCTCGGCAACGGTGATGTCCTTCTCGATGATCGGCAGGTCAATGTCGTGGACCGTGCCCGGAAGGAGCGCCGGCGCGGTCGCGTCGACGAGGGTGTATTTGGGCGCGTTCGGGTCGGCGACGGGGGCGCCGGCGACCGTGGCTCCGCTCGCGGCCGGGGCGGCCGACATGCCCGGCATCGAGGCATCCCCGACGGCAATCGAACCCGTCATCCCGGCGGCGGCGTGACCTGGGATCGAGCAGATGAAGGTGATCCCGCCGGCCGGGACGTCGACCTCCCCAGTCGCCGTCTTGCCGCCGTCGGCGACGATCTTCGAACCGTCGGCAAACGTCATGTCATGGGTCGTGCTGCCGTCGTTGACGAACGAGATCGCGTATCGCCCGGCCGCGGCGACCGTCAGGGTGGCCGGCTTGAAGCCGAGATCGAAGGCATGAACCTCGAGAGCTCCGCCAACTTGAGTCGCCAAAGACTCCGCCACGGCCGCGACCGCGCTCGGCGAGGCCGACTTCGCCGGCGGAGCGTAGGTCCAGGTAGGCGCCGTCGGCGCCGCACAGCCGGCAAGGACAAGTACGGCGGCGCTGGTGACGGAGGCGAACAGGCGGCGCATCAAATCGATCCTCTTAATCTCATACTTCATTGGTCCGAGTTTCGGTCCGTCGTCGCGGTGCCGATGGTGCCGAGTCGCCCGAAATGAAGGGCCGTTTGGCCCAATTTGGGCGGATTGGCTCGAGGCGCCTCAGGCCGCCGTCGTTGCCGGGCCAGGCCGGATCGTGCCAGTCCGCTCCGGATCCACCCGGCGAGTCCGCCGATGCAAGGCCCGCTCGACGTCTGTGTCAGGAGGCACCGATGTATCCATCGTCGCTCGAACCTCGTCCTCATGAGCAGGAACGGGTACGAACCCGTCGCAGAAGGAGAACTCCGCAATGACGTTCGCAATGAATGAATCCCCGCTCGACCGGGTCATCAGGATCGTGCTCGGGGTCGCGCTAGCGGCCGCGGCGATCGGCGGCATCGTCGGGGCTCCATGGCTCTATGCCGTGTGGGTCATCGCAGCGATCCTCCTCGGCACCGGCATCGTCGGCTTCTGCCCGCTGTACGCCATCCTCCACACCAGCACGAAGTCGACGGCACGCTGAGTCGACCGTGGAAAGGATGTGCGCACGGTGACAACAGGCGATGCCGAGGGATCGCCGGTCGCACCCCTGGAGGGCGACGAGTTCGCCGACGCGCTCGTCGGCGAACTCACCCGACTCGTCCGCCTCGCGACCCGGCTCGTCCGCGACCCGGACCAGGCCGAGGACTGCGCCCAGGAGACGATCATCGGGGCATGGCGCCGGCGGGACCAGCTCCGGGATCGGGCGGCCCTGTCCGGCTGGTTGCGGCGCAGCCTCGTCAACCGGATCATCGACCGCGTCCGGGCGCACCACGACGAGCTCGACATCGATGCCGTCGAGACGGACTGGCGCGACGACCGCTACTCGGTCGCGCCCGACAAGGTCCTGGAACGGGCGGAGTTGCACGACCAACTCGAGGACGCCCTCGCCAGGCTCCCGGTCGTCTACCGAGTCGCGGTCGTCCTCCACGATGTCATTGGATGGACCGCCGCGGAGATCGCTGCGGCGACATCCGCAAGCCTCCCGGCAACCAAGCAGCGGCTTCGAAGGGGACGGATGATGCTCGTGAGCGCACTCGCCGAGAACGACGAACGGCGGCTGGCCAGCCTCGCCCAGCCATTGCGGTGCTGGCGAGCGCGACGGCACGTCTCCGCTTACCTCGACGGCGAGCTCGATGGGCCGACGCGGACGGCGGTGGAGGCCCATCTCGAGACGTGCCCGACATGTCCGCCGCTGTACGCCAGTCTCGTCGGGGTGAGATCGACGCTCGGGGGACTCCGCGATCCGGACACCGTTGTCGAGACCGCGATATCCGCCCGGATCCAGCGGCACCTCGACGAGCACCGGTCACGACGCGACGGATGAGGAGCGACGCCGACAGCGCTCCCCTGCCGTCACCGCAGGAGGCCTGGGACGAGCGACACGCGACGCGTGATCCGATCGAGTCCCACGATCCCGACCCGACCTACGCACCCGGATGACTCATTCGATGTCGTCGTCGGGACGTTCGTGCTGTGCTGGGTGGGCGATGTCGCGCTGACGCTCCACGACAGCCGGCGTGTCCTTCGACCTGGCGGCAGGCTGCGGTTCTCGAACACGGGCGGTCGTGCCGTCGCGCGGTCGCCCGGATCCAGACATGCTTGGCGCCGGCCTGGTCCCGGGTGTCGGGCGGCTGCGGCCTGGACCACGATGTCCGTCTTGCGGTGGAGGCCGGCCGGCCTTCGCATCATCGAGGACCGGTCCCGGCTACGGCGAGACCACGGTTACGGGTTCTCCGTCAGAATTCGCGAAGGTCCTAAGGAGCGAGCAGGTCGGTCGCGATCGGGCGAGCAATCAGAACCTGCTCGTCACCGACTTCGTCCACTTCGCACTCTTCCTGGCGGATGTCGGTCGGCTGGACGTCACTCTCCGTGAGAGGTCCCTGAGCGTGCCCAGCCACCGTGCAAGAAAAGGTTCGGCTCGCGTCGACACAGGGCGACCAACTGCACTTGTGTACAACCTGATCGGGAAAGCAATGCCATGATCGGCGACAACCTGCTTGGGGATCTCCGCTTCCGAGGGAGGGAGGTAGCGCGTCGTCGCGCGAGCGTGTGCCTTATGGCTTTCGTGCTCGTCGCCTGCATGCCTTCGTCATCGACATCAACGACGAACGGGGGATCCGTCGAATCCAGGGCGACCGCTTCAGCTTCGGAACCACCCACCTCTTCGTCGACGACGTCGATCCGGGCCGCGTTCTACTATCCGTGGTTCCCGGAAACGTGGACAGTCGGCGGCAAGCACGTCGCCTACGAGCCGTCACTGGGCTACTACTCCTCGTCACTGCAGGAGGTCGTCGACGCGCACGTTCGCGCGCTCGACTACGCGAAGGTGCAGGTCGTCATCGTCTCGTGGTGGGGCTCGTCGTCCCCGTACGACAGCCGCATCCCGCTCTTGCTCGACCGGATCGCGGCGCTCGGCTCTCCGCTGAAGGTCGGGTTCTACTACGAGAAGGAGGGCTTCGGCAACCCTGGCCAGAGCGAGATCAGCGCCGACCTGCTTTACCTGAAATCTCGCTATGGCGGGCACGTCTCCGCGCGACAGCCGCTGACCGTGTTTGTCTACAGTGCCGACGACGTCAGCTGCGCGATCGCCGACAAGTGGAAGGCCGCGAATACCGTCGGTGCGTACGTGGACCTCAAGGTGTTCTCGGGCTTCGCCGCCTGCCCGAGCCAGCCGAACGGCTGGCACCAGTACGCGCCGGTCACTCGAGCACAGAGCGTCGGCGGCGCGTTCACCATCTCGCCGGGCTTCTGGCGCGCTGACGAAGCTGCACCGCGGCTCGCTCGCGACCCGGCGGCTTGGAAGCAGAACGTCCGAGACATGGTCGCCTCGTCCCAGCCGTGGCATCTCATCACCACGTTCAACGAGTGGGGCGAGGGCACGGCCGTCGAGTCGGCGACCGACTGGGCGTCGACATCGGGCTTCGGGGTCTATCTCGACGCCCTTCATACCGACGGGCTGTAACTCACCGGCAGAATGCCCCAAGTCATCTCGAAGGCGCCAAACGATGCTGTGTCAAGGCATCGAAACGAGTCGTGTTCCGGGCCCCACCGGCGGAGACGCGCCGTGGATGCCCGAGACTACGCGCCCGTTCGGGTCAATCGTGGGTGCTGAGCCAGGCCTCGACCCTCGGCCACAGATTCTGGCTGGCCATCCGGCCCACGACGATCCCGACGTGGCCGCCCTCGATGAGGATCTCTGACGCGTCGCTGCTGCTGACGCGCTTCGTGATGACACTCGTCGTCGGTCGCGGCGCGATCGGGTCCCGGCTGGCGGCGATGTTGAGGACAGGGCAACTGATGTCCGCCAATCGGACCGGCCGACCATCCATCACGAGGGTATCCATCGCGAGGCGGTTCTCCTGGTAGAACTCGACGATCCACTGGCGGAACGCGGCCCCGGCGAACGGCACGCTGTCGTTCACCCATCGGTACATTGCCTGCCAGCCGCGAACGTCGAACTTCGGGTCGCCAAGCTTGTCCCAGAGTTGGCGGTAGGTGCCGATGTAGCTGGCCTTGGGATCGAGCAACTTCGTGCCGATGTCCGGCATCTGCCCCGGCACGATCGGAAACGTGTCGGTGACGCTGTCGACCGGGAAGATGTCGCGAGCCGTCATCCGACCGAATTGCCCGGCGTCCGAGAACTCGATCGGCGCAGTCAGCAGGATGAGGTTGCGGGTCATCTCGGGGTAGAGAGCAGCGAAGCAGGTCGCCAGCGCGCCGCCGATGCAGTAGCCGAGGACGGTCATTCCGTCCTCGCCCGTGACCTTCTGGATCGCCTTCGCGGCGCGCGGCAAGTAGCGAGTCACGAGTGTCGACACGTCAAGCGCCCGATCCTCGTCGCCGGGTGTGCCCCAGTCGATGAGGAAGACGTCGAATCCCTCGCCCAACAGGAACTCGACGAAGCTCGCACCCGGGCGCAGGTCCAGGATGTACGCGCGGTTGATGAGCGGCAGGACGAGGAAGATCGGCGTTCGGTGGGTGGGGGCGTCCGATCGGGTATAGCGGTACAGACGCGCCTTGTTCTTGCGCCAGATGAGCTCCTTGGGGGTCTGACCGACCGGCGCGTCGGCGGAACCCATGACGGCCCACGCCATCTCAAGGGCACGATCGGCCGATGACCACACCGTCGCGGCGTCAGGCAGCGTCAACCACGCCGACGCCGTCACCCGACGGCCTTATCGGACGTGGCAGGCTTCGACGACTTCGCGCGGGCTGCCGGCGTCGCGGCCGCCACGGGCCCTCTGGCGCCGGCCCTTCCGATGGCGCCAACGGGTCCTCTGGGCCCGGCCGGTCCTTTCGGTCCGGCAAGCCCCTTGGCGCCGGTTCGGCCTGTGGCGCCGGGTCGGCCGGTGGCGCCGGTTCGGCCGGTGGCTCCGACTGGCCCCGCCGGCCCCGCCGGCCCTGGGGTCCGAACGACATCCTCGATGGCATCGAATCGATCGGTGAGCTGATCGATCTTTTCCTCGAGCCCGATGACGAGCTCGCCGAGGCGGGCGATGTCTTCGCGCGTCGGGACATTCATCGTCTCGAGATACGTTCGCATGTTGTTGCGGACTGACTTCTGCGCGGCGAGCATGGTCTCGAGCAGCTTGCCGCTCGATTCGTTGAACTCGGTGCCGCCCATCGCCTCCTCGAGCGCCGTGCTCCAGGCACGCTCGTTTGCGTCGTACATCTCGCGCCAGACCTCGAACAAATCGGTGGTGGGGCCCGCCTGTTCGGTCTTCGTCATTCCGATGTCTCCTTCTGGTCGGCCAATTCGTCGGGCCGGCGGCGCTTCGCGCCGGGGCCGGCGTCGTACAAGCCGAAAAACCTGTTGATCGTTTGGCGATAGGCATCCAGCATCGCCGCCGAGGTCGCCAACCAGGCATCGCCTGGGCCGGTGATCGTGTAGACGCGACGGGCGGGACCCGTCGGACCCGGTTCCCAGGTCGACTCGAGAAGCCCGTCCTTCTCCATCTGGCGGAGCGTCCGGTACAGCGTGCTCATCGTGATCCCGAACAGACCGAACCCTCGCAGGTAGTCCTCGATCGCGTAGCCGTGGGCCCGTTGGAGCGAGACCGCCAGCAGGACGAACGGCGTCAGGAAATCACGGGGTGGCCAACCGGGGTACGGCTCGCGCTCCTCGGTGGGCTCCGGCGGTCGGTCAGCTCCCGAGTCCGGGGTATCGGCCGCGCTGGCGACGCGATGAGGCTCGGAGGCGGCGGCGCTGGGCTTCGTGCGGTCAGCCATGGTCGTCCATGAAGTACTCGGTTTCGAGAGGGTCGTCGATTTGACAGTCTCGCCGACTAGGTGCACACTGCACTTAGAGTTGCGTTGCCAGTATAGGCAGCCCGATCATAGGCGAAGGAGCTCGCAATGTCCACTACCACGAACGAACTTCCGGAGTCGGCGGCCGCTGCCGTGGCCGAGGCCACCCGCATCGCCGCTCAGGCAGCCCGCAACGGCACCGAAACGGCGAAGGCCTCGTTCGAGGCCACGCGCTCATACGTCGGTGAGACCAGTGCCATCGGCGGTGAGATGCTCGAGGGTTGGTCCAATCAGAGCGAAGCGGTCCTCAAGACGGCATTCGAGGCACAGAATGCGGCGATGGACGCCGGCCTGAGCCTGTTCGATCTGGGCCTCAAGGGCAACCGCAAGGCTGTCGAACAGTTCTCGACGATCGTCAAGCGAACCCAGCAGGCAACGCTCGAGAGCTGGAAGTCGACCGTCAAGGCGGCCTCGATGGCGACGGAAACCCCCAAGCGCTGACCATCGGCCGACGACCCGCGGAGTTGACCGGCGACGGGCCGGCCGACTCCGCCTGTCTCGGCCCCAGGAGGTACTGCGATGGCTAAGCTGACAGGAAAGTCCTGCCTCGTCACCGGCGGATCGCGCGGCATCGGCCGAGCGATCGCTCTCGAACTCGGACGAGGCGGCGCTTGCGTGGCCGTTGCGTACCACTCGGAGGAGATCGGACACAACCACGAGGAACAAGCCGACGAGGTCACCGCCGAAATCGGCGCGTCCGGGGGCCAGGCGTACGCCATCGGTTGCGATGTTCGTGATTCGGCGTCCATCAGCGCAGCCGTCGCGAGCGTCAAGGAGCATTTCGGCAGCGTCGACATCCTCGTCAACAACGCCGGGATCACTCGCGACCGCTCGCTGGCCAAGATGTCGCAGGACGAGTGGGATGCCGTCATCGAGACGAACCTGTCGAGCGTCTTCCACTTGACCGCACGGGTGTTGCCGCACATGGTCGAGTCCGGCTACGGCCGGATCATCAACATCAGTTCCGTCGTCGGTCTTCATGGCAACTACGGTCAGGCGAACTACGCCGCCGCCAAGGCCGGTATCGTGGGCTTCACCAAGACCGCGGCGCTCGAGCTCGCCCGCAAGGGCGTGACCGTCAACGCGATCGCGCCCGGCTTCATCGCGACACAGATGATCGCAGCGATGCCCGACGAAGTCCGCGCCCGGATCCTCGAGAAGATCCCGATGGGTCGGTTCGGGCGTCCGGAGGAGATCGCCGACCTTGTCGCCTTCCTCGTCACCAAGGGCGACTACATCACCGGTCAGGTGTTCGCCATCGACGGCGGGCTGTACACGTAAAGCCAAGGAACGAGAGCCACTATGGATGACATGACCACAACAGGCCGCAACGGCAGCGTCTATCTCGTCAGCGCCGCACGGACGCCGATCGGCAAGTTCGGGGGCGCGATGGCGGGCGTCCCGGCGGTTGAGCTCGGTGGAGTGGCCATCCGGGCCGCGATGGAGCGGAGCGGCCTGCCTGCGGACACTCCCGTCGACGAGGTCCTCATGGGCCAGGTGATCCAGGCCGGCGCGGGCCAGGCTCCAGCGCGTCAGGCGGCCCTCCTGGGGGGCCTGCCGGTAACGACGAGCGCGACCACGATCAACAAGGTGTGCGGCTCGGGCCTGAAGGCGATCATGCTCGGTGCCGCCGAGATCCGTGCTGGTGACGCCGAGGTCGTCGTCGCCGGCGGGATGGAGAGCATGAACGGCGCGCCGTACCTCCTGCCCCGTGCGCGCTTCGGGTATCGCCTGGGCGACGCGACGCTGGTCGACGCAACCGTCCATGACGCGCTGTGGTGCGCCGTGGAGGAGTGCCATGTCGGCACTCACGCCGAGCGTGTCGCGATCGCCAACAAGGTCAGTCGCGAGGATCAGGACGAGTTTGCCCTGCGCAGCCACATGCGTGCGATCGCAGCGATGGACGCCGGCCGCTTTGACGCCGAACTCGCCCCGGTGACGGTCCGCGACGCCAAGGGCCGCGAGACTGTCGTCAGCGTCGATGAAGGTCCCCGTCGGGACTCGACGATCGAGGCGCTGGCCCGACTCAAGCCCGCCTTCGACCTGCCCGAGGGTGAAGATCGCGGCGACGCGACACGCGGGACCGCCACCGCCGGCAATGTGCCGGGCATCACGGACGGCGGCGCTGCGACGGTGGTCGTAAGCGAGCGGACGGTCGAGCGGTACGGCCTCAAGCCACTTGCCCGGATCGTCGGCTATGCCCAGGCGGACATCGAACCGAAGTGGCTCTTCCTGGCACCGGTCATTGGTGTCCGCCGACTGCTCGATCGGATCGAGATGCCGATCGAGGCTTTCGATCTCATCGAGATCAACGAGGCGTTCGCCGCTCAGGTCCTGGCCGACGGCCGGGAGCTCGGCTTCGACTGGGACAAGGTGAACGTCAACGGTGGCGCGATCGCCCTCGGTCATCCGGTCGGGGCGTCCGGCGCCCGGGTCGTCGCGACGCTCCTCCACGAGCTTGCGCGCCGAGAAGCCCGCTACGGCCTGGCGACGCTGTGCCTCGGCGGCGGAGGATCCGTGGCGATGGCGTTCGAGAGGGTCTGACGCGTCGAGCGCGGCTGACCGATCACGCGGACTCCGGGGTGGGGCCAGCGAGGTCACGGCCGGGCCACCGTGGCGACGAGTGCCCGCCCGGCGATCCAGGAGAGAAATGTCCTCAGGCCGCGCCTCGGCACAGGCGCTCGGGTTTGACAGCGGCAGCATGATCGGGACCGGGTCGTGGAGCCCTTCCGCGCAGGGCCCGACCGAGCGGTCGACGTCCGGACGACGGCACTTCCAATCGCCTGAGCCACCCGACCGATCATCAAGATGGATGGCCCATCATCGGGCCTCGACGATCGGCGAGCTACTCGGTTCGCCCGCTCGGAGCCGATCCAGTCTCGGCTTCGGTGGGATCGACCTGGGCGAATCGGTGCGCGGCGAGATGTGCGTCGGTGATGGTCCCTACCAGTTTGCCCTGGCCGTCGACAACCGGGATGCCCTTGAGAAAGGTGGACCGAAGCACGATGTCTGCTGCCTCGAGGGACGCGCCGAAGTCGAGGACGACCGGGTCTCTCGCCATCACGTCCGCGACTGATCGTCCTGTGCTAGCCATTCCCTGGTCCCTCCAACGAGGGCCATCATCCCGGGTCATGGCGGGCGGCGATAGGGCCAACCGGCCCGTTCGGCGTCAGCACGGTCGGCGATCGTTCATGCGCGTCCGACATCGGTCGGACTCGCGCGCCCAACGGCCTGCGCACATCGCGGTGAGCGGGATGCCGGCGAACCCGCTGGATGAGGCCGGCACAGACCCCAGCTCCCCTCGCCTGTGCGCGACTAGTAGATCCACGGGATGAGGCGGCTCGTCCGCTCGCGATACGCACCGTACTCTGGGTGCACGGCCTCCAACCAGACCTCCTCGCGCCGCGACTTTCCCACGAACAGGAAGAACAGCAACCCAGCCATCGCGATCGCCAGGATCGAACCGGTGACCATCCCCCAGCCGATCGCTCCGAGGACGAGCCCGCTGTAGATCGGATGACGGATGAACCGGTAGGCGCCGGACTCGATGAGCGGCGCATCGGCGACTGGCCGCGGAAACGGGCTGAGGCTGACCCGGAGGTCCCACGCACCACGGCCGGCGACGAGTCCGCCAAGAGCAATCGCAGCCAGGCCCGAGAGCCTCGCCGCCGGCCCCCATGAGGTGCCAGGGTCACCACCCGCCAGGTCCCGGAGCCCGACTCCCGCGATCACGGCAAAAAGAACAAGTTGGGCAACGACCCACCCCTCACCGCGGGGCCCGAGCGCTGGGAGTCGGGAGCTCATGGGCCGATGTCGCCCTGGCACAGTCGTGCGCCGTGAGCGTCTTCGTCGTTCACTCCGATTCGCCTCCTGGGCGGTCCGATCCGCGGCGTGGTCTCGCCGGGCTCGGGCCGAGGTCGATAGCCGGACCCGAGGAAGGGACTCCGACCCCGGCAGGCGCGCCAGCGGGTCAGGCCCGCCCACTTGGGCACCGTGTGCCAGTACGTCTTGTTAGAGACGATCTTGCGCTCTTGACGCGATCGCCGTCCGACAGCCCGATCGGGTGACAAGAACGGCTCGTCCGCTCATCATCGCGAGGCCGTGGTAGCCAGAACCAAGTTCGTCGGCGCATGGGCATGCGCGCTCTTTGTGCTCGCGGTGGTGGGCGATCCATTGCCCTCGTCTGCGCAGGCGATCGGTGCGCGGGTCGTGAGCCATGGCGATCGCAACCGACCCGCGGTCGCCCTCACCTTCGACGACGGGGTCAGCCCACAGAACTGCCGACGGATCCTCGCGATCCTTCTCGAACACCACGTTCCTGCGACGTTCTTCCCGATCGCCGCGGCGATGCCGCTCGACCCGGCGTTGTGGCAGCTGGTGGCGACCGCCGGGTATCCGGTCGGCGACCACACGCTGACGCACCCGCAGATGCCGACTCTCAGCCTGCGTGGACAGGTCGCCCAGATCGCGCGTGCTCGCACGCTCGCCGAGTCGGTCCTCGGCCGCCCGCTTCTGCGAGTCTTCCGGCCGCCGTATGGAGCCTATAACGCCGGCACCATCGCCGCGGCGGCGCAGGCGGGGTTTGGGACGGTGCTGCTGTGGGATGTCTCGGATCGAGACACCTCCCGGCATGGCACGGTCGCCGAGATGGTCTCCGCGGCCGAGCGTGGCACGAATGGCTCGGTCGTCCTCATGCATTGCGGACCCAATGCCACCCCGTACCTCCTGGCTCAGGTGATCGACTTCTATCAGAACCATGGGTTCCGACTCGTGACCGTCCCTACCCTCCTCGGTCTGACCTGGTCGGCCGGGCCGACGAGCGTCGTGACACCGACCGAGGTGCTCGGCGACCTGGCGCCCCTCCCTCCGGCGCCGTCCGGCGGGCCGATCACCGGTCCGAACGGATACAGCACGCCACCGGCCGCGCCGCCTGCGAGCCCGACGTCGCCGCCGAGCCTCCCATCGAAAAGCGCGCCCCCAGTCGGATCGTCGGCAGTGCTACCGACCGGACCGAACTCGACGCCGTCAGCATCGGCGGTTGTGGCTGCCGATGACACCACGGGCTCGGCGGCGACGATCGATGTCGCAACCGTTGTCGTCCTCGGCCTGGTGATCGCGGCGGTCTGTGTCGGTGTCGCCACGATCGCCCGACTGCGCCGTGCCCGGTGAACGCCGATGTGCCGTCCATTGAGGTGGCTCGTCGAGCACCGGGCTTTGTTCGCCGGGCGTATCAGATACGCGCGATAATCTGTGAATGACCGCGCCCGAGTCACCATTCCCGAAGCCCGACCCAATCGGCCGCCGGCCTCGACGCCTCACTCGCGTCGAGGCTCAGGCGCTCACCCGCCGCCGTCTCCTGGACGCGGCCGCCGAGGTCTTCGCCGACCGGGGCTTTCGCGCAGCGTCACTGGCGGATGTCGCAGACCGGGCCGGATACACGATCGGTGCGGTCTACTCGAACTTCGTGAGCAAGGACGAGCTGTTCCAGGCGCTGATGAATGAGCGCCTCCACCTGACCGAGGAAGGTCTTGCCGCCGCATTCTCCGACGACGCAGTCGACGGGTTGCCGAAAGACCCCGTGGAGGACCAGATCCTGCGAGAGCTCGATCGCATGGCCGCCGCGGAAGACGCGGTCCCCCCAGGATGGTGGCGTCTGCTCTCCGAGTTCCGCGGATATGCGGCGACAGATCCGGCGGCTGGGGCGGCGTTATTCGCAGCGGACCGCCGGTGTCGCGAGATCCTGGCCAAGCACATCGAGCGCTTCACTGCCGATGTCGGCCTGGTCCTCCCGATATCTGCGACGGAGCTCGCCGAAGTGGCCATGGCGCTGACGGATGGACTGCGCGCGGCCCACGCCGAGGGCCGCAGCAGATTCACCTCGGGCGAGGGGCTGCGCCTCATGATCGGGCCGATCCTCGCGACGTCCGAACGGATCGAACCAGCCTGAGGGTCAAGGGGCCCGGGGAGCGTCCAAGCCGAACGGTCATGCGGGGAACCGACCCCGGTTGCCGACTGCATAGCATATGATATCGGAATATCAGCGACTATGTCAGTTGGAGGCAGCCAGCATGAGACGGATGGAGATCGCCATCGACGACGTCGTTGGCGTGGTGTTCGCGCCGGACGTGCCGACTCGCCACTTCGCTGTCGTGCTCACAGGCTCAGGTGGCGGTGTTCCGCAGGGCCCGGCCGGCAGGCTCGCCGAGCACGGAATCACAACCTTCGCTCTAGGCTACTTCGGCGGGCCCGGCCTCCAGCCGGACCTGGTGAAAGTCCCCATCGAGCGGCTCCAGCGTGGCATCGCGCTATTCCGCGACCAGTTCACGGGTGGAAGGCCGGTCGGGATCCTCGGGTGGTCGAAGGGAGCGGAGCTCGCGCTCGCGCTCGCGGCTCGATCGGGCGTCGCCATCGGCCCGGTCGTGGCCGTCGCGCCGTCGCATGTCGCCTGGTTCGGGCTTGAGCCGTTCAAATCGGACCGACCGAGCGCTGATCGTCGTTCTGCCCACTCCAGTTGGACCGAGGGTGGGATCGAGTTGCCGTTCCTCCCCTTCTTTCCCGACGTTGAACCGCTGTTCACAGCCGACGGATTCAGGACCGACGCCTTCTTCGACCTGCCGCGCTACGAGCCGGAGGCGGTCGACGCGGCGCGGATCCACGTCGAAGCGGCCACCGGTCCGCTGCTTCTCCTGTCAGGAGACGACGATCATCAGTGGCCCGCGTCGGCGATGGCGGGCGAGATCGTCGTCCGGATGAAAGGTCACGGCCGAGCCGGGGACGTCACGAACGTCGTCTATCCCAACGCGGGACATATCTTCCTCCAGCGCGAGTTCTTCCCGCCGCCGGCCGACCGGATTGGTCCGCCATTCGACTTCGGCGGCGGTGCGGAGGCCGACGAAGCCGCGTCCGGCGACGCATGGCCGAGAATCGCCGCATTCCTCCAGCCGTGAAGGCCGCTCCGCCCTTCGGTTTCGTTTGGCTGCACGGGACTGATCGAGCATCGCGCTCATCGCCCGTCGCACCTATCACTGCCATGCGTTGAAGGTGTGGTTTGGAACCGCTGAGCTCAATGGACCCGTGCCTGGAGCCCGATCCAGAACGGCTCCCGAAGCTCCGCCTTCAGGGTCTTGCCGGTGCCGCCCTTGGGCAGGGCGTCCCGGAAGAGAATCTTCCGCGGGACCTTGTGGGCGGCGAGGCGTTCACGACAGAACGCTCGGAGCTCCTTTGCCGTAACTAAGGCATCAGGCTTGAGGACGACGATGGCGATTGGGACCTCGCCTCGTGTGTCGTCCGGCGCGGCAACGACCGCGCTTTCAAGGACGCCGGGGTGCGAGCCGAGGGCCACCTCGATCTCGACCGACGAGATGTTCTCGCCCGCGCTGATGATGATGTCCTTGGAACGGTCCTTGATCAGGAGGTAGCCGGCTTCGTCGATCGTGGCCATGTCGCCGGTGTGGAGCCACCCATTGCGGATGGCCGACTCGGTCGCGTCGACGTCGTGGTAGTACCCGTCCATGACCGTATTGCCGCGTACCACGATCTCGCCGATCTGACTTCCATCGGGCCGGATGTCCATCCCACCGGCATCCACGACCCGGATCCGGACGCCAGGGATCGCCCAGCCGGTCATGGCTTGCCGCTCCTGGCGGCGCTCGAGCGGCTCGCTGTTCGTCAGGACCCGACGCGGCTGGGCCAAGGTGATGATCGGTGAGGTCTCGGTCAGCCCGTAACCGACGATCGCCTGCGTCCCGAGCTCCGACTCGAGCGCACGTACCAAGTCGGGCGAGGCGGGCGATCCACCGATGATCAGTTGTTGGAGGCTGGACAGGTCGTAGCGGGACCGCTCGCGGCTATTGAGCACGGCGTTGAAGATCGCCGGGACGGCGAGCAACCGGGTGACGCGATGGCGCGCCACGAGCTCCATGAGCGCGCTCGGGTCGAACCGTCGGAGCATGACGTGGCGGCCACCGATCATGGTCAGGAAGTGTGGGGTTCCCCAGCCGTTGACGTGGAAGAGCGGAACGACATGGAGGACGACGTCGTCCTCCGTGAAGGCGAGGCCGATCTGCGCCGCGAGAGCGTGGAGGTACAGCTCGCGGTGGGTCATCGCCACCCCTTTGGGAAGGCCTGTCGTGCCGCTCGTGTAGAAGAGCTCGGCGATCTCGTTCTCGTCGATCTCGGTACGGCGTGGCTCTGGCGCGCCCGAGGCAAGGAGTGCCTCGTACTCGTGGTCGGCGACCGTGCCGGGCTCGCCCTCGAGGATGACGAACGTCGGGCTCGTCGCCAGGCTGGGACGGATCTGCTGCACGAGGGGCGCGAAGTCGCGGTGGAAGAAGACGACCTTCGAGGCGGCGTGGTCGAGGATGTACGCGATCTCGTGCGGAGCGAGCCGGATGTTGATCGGGTTCATCACGGCGCCGGCCTCGATCACCCCGTAGTACGCCTCGAGCAGGTGGTGTGTATTGAACGTGATGAACGACACGCGGTCTCCGCCACCGATCCCCAGTCCGATGAGAGCGTTCGCAAGGCGGTGCGTGCGGGTCGCGAACGCGCGATAGCTGAACTGTGTCTCGCCATCGACGACGCCGATCTTGTCGCCAAAGAACATTGCCGCGCGGTCCCGAAACTCAAGGACCGAGAGTGGCACGAACACCGGGGACCTCCCTGCTCGACGGCAAGCCGGCTCAGCCGGAGCGGCCATCCACAAGCCGCCACCACGTCGGCCGGGTCGACGATCGACGGCGGCCGCCTCGGTCGCGACGCCAAGATAACAGCGGATCGCGGCACCGGATCAGACCTGCCCGACTCTCGGCCCCGTTGTCCAGGACCTGTCGCGAGGCCGGCATAGAGCAGGGGCCCCAGACCTCGCTCGCCGACCCAGGTCGCGGACCTGAGCCAGAGCGCCCGGGCGAGCTCCGCTCGAACGCCCGCCTGGCCGTCAAATGCGTGTTCGATCGCCAGGAGCTGACGGCCGCTGATCAACTGGGCGGTCGTCCGGCCATAGCCGGGCCGTCGAGGAAGGCAGCTGTCAGTTACGCACTCTGGATCAGGAGGTCGAAGGTTCGCATCCTTCCTCGCCAGCCAACCCACAACATCGAGGGCACAGCGAGTGCTGAACCACCAGGTGTTGCGGTTCAGGAGTGCTGGGACTCGCGGGTCTGAGCCACTGGGTCCACCTGCAGGACGACGTTGCCGGTCTTCTGCCAGGTCTCGACGTAGCGATGCGCCTCGGCCGCGGCCTCGAGCGGGTAGCGCCGATCGATGACCGCTCGGAACTCGCCGGCCTCGATCAGCTCCTTGAGGCGCTCGACGTCCGCCTTCGACCGACGACCTGCCGAGATCTTGACTCGCCTCCGGCCGACGATCTTCGTCATCAGAGCAGCCGCCAGCGTCTCGAGGAGGAAGCGGCCAAGGTCGGTCGCGACATACGTCCCGTGCGGCTCGAGGGAGCGACGGCCGCGAAATGCGCTGTACTTGCCGACGGCGTCGATGATGGCGTCGAAGCGCGCGCCGTCGGCGCGGAAATCCTCCCGGAGGTAGTCGACGACCTCGTCGGCTCCGAGCGAGCGAACCAGATCGACGTTCTTCGTGTTACAGACCGCGGTGACGTGGGCGCCGAGATGATGTGCGATCTGGACGGCCGCGGTTCCGAGGGACCCTGACGCGCCGTAGATCGCGATCCGCTTACCGGGGCCGACATCGGCCAATCGGAGGGATCCGAAAGCCTGCAGGGCGCCGTCGCACACCGCCGCCGCTTCGTCGAAGCTCATCGTCGCCGGCTTTCTGGCAATCGGTGCGGTCTCGGGCAGGCAGATGAACTCGGCGTGCGTGCCAAAGGCGGGCGGGCAGCCGAACACGTCATCGCCTGGCGTCAGGTCAATGACGTTGACTCCGACCGCCTCAACCGTCCCCGCGAACTCGACGCCGAGCGTCGTCCACTTTGGCCGCCGGAGACCGCCGAAGAGGCGCCAGAAGAACGGGCTGGCCGCGCGCGCGTGGCAGTCGGTCTGCGTCACGGTGGTCGCGCGGATCCTGACCAGGACCTCGTCGTCCGTCGGTACGGGTCGTTCGATCTCTTCGATCCGGAGAACGCTCGGTGGCCCGTAGCGGTGCTGGATGACGGCTTTCATCTCGGCTTCTCCCTGTCCTCGGGCCGACCGATCCGGCGGATTGGCCCTCCCTGATCCCAGGTCCGCCCGACGCGAAACAATTCGGCCGGGCGGCCACCAGCTCGTCCCGGCCGGCTCCTGAGGCCGGTCGGAACGACCCACCCCTCATCGGATGCGACGCTGCGCCGGAAGTTCGCCGGGTCGAGCTGCCCGTCCCACACGGCTTCGTAGACCGAGCGCAGCTCGGCCAGAGTGAACGTCGTTCCGACGAACGCCGTGGCGATCCCCGCGACCTCCAGCTCGACTCGAACGCGAGCCACCGCGTCGCGGACGATCCGGCGATGGTCGAACGCCACGACCACCTGACCTGCGAGCACGTCCGCGACAGGGGCGAGGGCCGCCTCGGCTGCGTCGGTTCCGGCGACGAGGGCGCCGACATCGCGAAGCACCGCGAGGTAGCCCACGGTAACGACATTCATCCGCGGATCGCGACCGGGATCGCCGTAAGCGCCGAACTGGCTCAGGAGGCTCGCGGCCCGAACGCCGGTCTCCTCGCGGAGTTCACGCTCCGCCGCGTCGTCGAGCGTTTCGGTCGGCCGCTTGAACCCGCCCGGGATCGCCCACATCCCCTCGAACGGCGGCTCACCGCGCCGGACCAGGAGCACTTGGAGGACACCCGCGACCATGCTGAAGATGACCACGTCGACGGTCACCGCGAAGGCCGGGAACTGCCGCGGATCGTATCTTCGGATCGAACGACTCGGAGCGGTTCTTGTCATCTCGACAAATACTACACCACCGGCAAGGCCGCCCGACTACCGACCAAGACCTTGACGTTCCCGCATCGAGCGATCCCGCTAAGCAACGCCGTCGACATGGCACCCTTGGCCGACCCTCGTCCAACGACGTATCGGCGCCTGTTTGGCAACAGCGCGTCCCCTGTTCGAATTCGAGTGTCGGCTCGACGGCAAATTCGTCGCCCCGATGCTCCTATCATCTCGCACCTGCGTCGGAACCTTCGGCCCGAGGACCTCGGCGACCTGCTCGAGCGACCGATCAACGCCATCGTCGGTATCCATCGGGTCGACGGCTCGATCCTCCTGACCCCGGTCTGGCACCTCTTTCGCGAGGGTGCGTTCTCCTTTCAGGTCCCGGGCGGTGACCGAAAGATCCGGATGCTGGAAAGAGATTCGCGGGTGAGCCCGATCGTCGCGGAGGATGATCGGCCCTACCGCGCGATCGAGGCGAACGGGCGCGCCCGGCTCAGCTCGGATGGATACGAAGAGATCGGCCGCGCGATCGTCCGCCGATACGTCGAGGCCTACGATCCCGGTGCCGATGTCGCGGACTATCTGCTCGAGGGCGGGGTCATCGTGCGACTCGAGCCAGACGCGATCCGCGCCTGGGACTACGCCGACGCGGCATACGTCTAGGACCGCGTCCGCCTGGCCACCGCTTCATGGCCGAGGTCGCCGGCGTCATTCGATCCGGTGGCGACGTCCGCCGATAGGTCGAACGGGAACTCGCGACGGAACGATCCTGGAGTGCGGCAGGAGCCGCCGACATTCCCAGAAGCATTGTTCGAGATAGATGGCGAACGCTAAGCAGTCGCCCCCGGGACTTTGCCCAGTGATGCCTGCACCCGCGTCCTCGGTTTTGCCGGCGAACGTCCGATCATCACCGCCACGATCAGGCCCGTTGCCAGCGACGCAGCGACCGCGGGCTCGTGAGCCCACGCGATGACCCGGCCGACACCGGGAACGACGATCCAGACTCGGCCGGCGACATCGCCGACCGACGGCGTCCACGGATCCGGGGCCCGATTGTTGTCGCCCTGGAGAACGAGCGTTCCGGACCGCTCGCCAATGATCCGGTGCAGGACGATCCGACCGGCGCCGAGCTCACCCGCCGGCACCCGATAGCCGACCACCTCACCTGTGCCGTACCCGGGAGCATCGTGCAGGATGACGAGATCGCCCGTGTCATAGATGGGCAGCATCGACGTGCCCCGGATGACCAGATAGGTGGCTGGCCCGCCGAGCATCTGGGGGCGCAGGGTCAACGCCCAGCCGAGGGCGACGGCGAGGATCGTTGCACGCCTGACGACTCGCAGGAGCGTCGCGCGGCGGCTCATGGCACCACCACGTACGTCACCACCAGCTCGGGGACCCGGGCGATCGTTCCGAGGTTCTTGGCCGAGAACGTCGTCGTCCGCGTCGTCGCCGACGCCTCGACGTCATCGCGGATCATCCAGCCGAAGTTGGGTGCGCTGCCCGCGACGAACGCCGCGACATCGGTGGTGACATCGCCGCCGGTCACATAGCCCGCGACCCGGTTGGTACAGCCGACGGGCGTCCCGACCGACACGGCCGTCGATCGCGTCCCCGAAGCGGGGGTATTGAGGATCGTCCCGAATGGCTGGTTGGTCCAGGTCACGCCGGCTTCGGTCCAAGCAGCCGTCACGCGGAAGACATCGAGGGTCCGACATACGGCGGGTAGACCCGTCAAGTACAGCCGGAGGGTCGCGAGCCGGACGATCGCACTCGCCGGGATCGCAGGGCTGCAGGCGGTGAGGTCGAATCGGACATACGTTCTCTGGTCGGCTACGGTCGCGGACGAGATGACGTCCGTGGTTGCGGTCCCGAAGTTTGTGCCCGCCGAGGCCTCCTTCACCGTCGCGTCCGTGACCACGGTGGTGGCGGCCGGCGTCCCTGCGAGCGTGCACGACCGATACGGGGTCAGAGTTTGAGACGTCAGGTCGAGGGCGGCAGCCGACCCCTGCACGAGCGAAAGACCGAGGACGAGCCCCGTGGCCAGAAGGAGCACACCATCGCGACGGCTCACGGCCCGACCACGACGAGGTCCACCTGATCAGTGACCCGCCGGGCCGGCGCACTTCCGAGGGTGACGGTGACCGCCCCGCCCCCGGCCGGAATCACGGCAGAGCCGCTTCCGGTGGCGATCCCGTTGTTGACGGCGACCTGGAGCGTGCCCCCGCCGCAGGTAGCGGGAAGTGTCGCGACGGTCACGCTGATGACCGTCCCGGCCGACAGGTTCTGAAGGATCGACAGGCTGGCCGACGTGCAACGCGGCGTGGCGGTGCTTCCGGCCCCGAGCGTGTCCGAGGAGAGCCCGAGCGACGCCGCTGAGGCGATCAGGACGCCGCCGAGGACGAGCCCGATGGGCGGAACGGCACGACGAGCGAGCGACATCGGTGTCGGGCTGGCGGCCGTGATACGACCGCCAGCCGTGAGGCGGATGCCTAGCCGCTGATGACGACGTTGATCGCGGTGACCGACGCGGCCGACACGGCCGGGGCGAAGGCCGCTGCGAAGCTCGTCCCCGACGACGGCGTGGTTCCGGTCGCCTCGCCGAGCGATGCACCAGCCGCTCCCGAAAGGGTCACCTTGTAGGCCTTGCTGTAGCAGGTCGCGGCGAGGCCCGTGACCGTTACGGTCCCGACCGTGTATCCGGGAGCCGCAGCCGAATAGGTGCTCGTATACGTCGCATTGAGGGTGCCCGCCTGGCACGCGGCAACGGTCGTCGTCGCTGCACCGAGGCTGTCGCTCGTGAGGTTCAGGCTCGCCGCGAGACCGTACACGACGCTGAATGTCAGGACACCAGCGATCACGGCGGCGACCAGGCGACGGCCGGGCCGGACGCGGTCGAGCAGGCGGCCCCGTGGCGCCGCATCCTCGTTCAAGGAAACGATCTGATCAACGAGTGAGTTCATCTGGGGCCCTCCGGCGGCCCACCCCGCCGGAGGGGTGCGGCTGCCATAACCTCGTGCACTGCGCTCGACGTGCTGACGGCGAGCAACAACAGTTCCGGTTGCCATCAAACCAATCACGAGCGCCATCGTCCGTGCTCCGAACGGACTAGCCTATGCGGTACTTTGGTCCTTGGAACCCCGCGGCCGCAGGTAGCAAGTCGTTCGGCGCCGGGACAGAATCCTTCACCGTTCCGACCCGGCGCTCGAGCGAAACTGAGCCTGACTGATGGCGGATCACCGAATCGGTCGGCGGGACCATCGGCTTGCGCCGGCGAACGCTCTTGATCGGACCGCTGCCGGGCATGACTGAGCGCGCTCTCATCCTCCGCCTCCCATGAAATCGGGGCATTTCAGCCGGGCTGGGCCAGCACGCCTCGACACGTTCGGCGAATCGAAACGGGACGCCGTCGAGTTCGATCGTTCGCGGCGATTCACCCGACTGAGCCGCCAGTGGTCGAGACATTGCAACTCCATCTCGCGCGGCCATGCCGGACATCCGCTTGACCAGAGCCCGCGAAGACACGGTGACCGGGCACGATCTGGTCGATGGGTCCAGGAGTGCGCTGCATGGGTTCGCGGGGCGATCCGAGGGCGCGTCGCCCATCGTCGTCGTGTCCTCCACGGAGGCATCGCACCCATGCGATTCACGTCCATCACGAGCCACCGTCGGACGGTGGCCCTCGCCATCGCCGCGACGAGCATCCTCGTCTCCACTCTGGGCCTCTCCGGCATCGCGGCCGCGAGCGGCTCGACAGTGACCCCCGTCGCCGGCGCGACCACCCCGGCCTGGGTCAACGGCACGACCGTCAAGATCCAGTACCCGCAGAACTTCTTCTGCGACACCTCGGTTGCGTCCGGTGCCACGAGTGGCTGCGAGGTCGGCCAGGACTCGAACCGAGGCCCGGTCCCCCACGCGGACCGGTCCGTCCTCTACGTCCTGGTGCCGCTCTTCGCAAACCCCACCCCTGCCCCGATGTGCGCGGTCGCCAGCTGCCCGAACCATCCCCTCAACATCGATCTTTCGCGGATCGCCGGCGCCCTCGGCGCAACGCCGGATCAGCTCGCCAACGTTGCGCTGCCGGCCCACAGCCATATCCTCGACGGGCCGGCCGGTGGCTGGTGGGACGTCAAGATCGTCGCGGTGACGAACCAGGCGGCCTGGAGCCAGCTCGCCACGGGAAAGTCCGAAGCGACGATGAACGCCTTGATCAACACGCCGAACAGCGGCGTGCTCGGCCCAATCCCGACCAACCTCTACCTGTTCTTCAACGTCGTCGGCCACTGACCGACGCGGATTCCATTGACGCCATCGGGCGCCCGGATCGCCCGGGCCCCGATGGCGATCCCAACGGTGCTGAACGGGACGAAACGATGCAGACGCAGATTCTGACCGGGCGGGGCCCGATCGACCGCACCATTTCGAGGTCGGCCGCGGCCGCCGCAAGCGCGATCGCGGGCCTCACCTTGGTGGCCCTCGCCTGTGGGATCCCATGGCTCACGCTGTTCCGCGGGCTCGCGCCGCAGCCCGGGTTCCTGCTGGACGGTGGCAAGCTTGCCGGGCTTGGGATCGCGGCCGCCGCCGCGTTGCTCGTGGGCGCGCGGCTGGGCGGAGGGACCGCCCTTCGCCTGTTTGCCGTCGCGGGATCGGGCGCCATCGTCGTCGACTCGCTCCTCGTCGGGTTTCGGATCGCCGCCTATGTCGCGGATCCGGGCCCGGCAGGCCCGCTGACCCAGCCTTCAGCCGGCGGCGGCGCCTTCGTCATGGCGATCGGCGGGATCCTCCTTCTCGTCGCGGCGCTCATCGTGCCGCTGGCCCATCGCCGGCTCTCCGGAACGCTCGCCATGGGACTCGCCCTGGGAGCTGTCGTCTTCATCCCCGGATGGATCCACCTTCTCCTCACGCCCGAGCACATCGACGAGTCGTTGATCCTCGGGTCCGGCTTCCTCGTCTCCGGTCTGGCACAAGTCGGCCTCGCGGCGTTGGCGATCGCTCGACCTCGCAATTGGGTTCTCTACCTGATCGTCGCCGTGAATGTCGGCCTGATCGCGATCTACGCCAACGCGGTCCTCGTCGGTCTGCCGATCGGTTCCGACGACCACCACGTGGCGGGTCTGATGATCGGAAGCGGCGAGCCGATCGACATGTTCGGAGCGATCACGACGATCAGCCAGATCGCTGGTGTGGCGCTCGCGGTCACATTGCTGGGCCGGCCGAGCGGCGATACGAGGTGGGCACCTCCACCGCGTAGGTGACTGCGCGGTCTCGGACACCACGCTGCAGCTGAAGTCTTCGGGTTCGAGCGACGGGATTGCTCCGAGCCCAAGCCTGAATCGGAGTCGCGAAGGATAGGCCGCCAGCCCAGGCCGAGGCGTGGCTCCCGATCAGCTCCTTCAAGCTCGCTGCGTTGTGGGATTGATCGGGGATGAACGACCCGACCACGAGGCGTGGTCGGGTCGTCGTCCATCCGGTCGGGCGGCTCCCGACTGGCCGGGGCGAGCGGGGATGGTCAGTCGACGACCATCCCGAAGGGCGCAGCGCCGCCCGGGATTGCGATCGGAGACCCGGCGATCTCCGTGATCGTCGTGCCATCGACCGCGAATGCACTGACCTTGGCAGCTCCGGCATCGACGATGTAGAGGAAGCCGCCGTCGGGCGAGACCGCCGCGTCGAACGGCCGCAGACCGGTCGGCGTCGCCAAGCCGGTGGATCCGGCCAGGGCCAGGCCGCCATCACCTGCCACGCCGTAGCGCGAGATCGAGCCGGACGCGGTGTTCACCGCGAACAGGGCCGTGCCGTCTGGACTGATCGCAACCCAGCACGGCGCCGTCTGGTTGTCGACGAACGGTGAACCACTGATCGCGGCCAGCGATCCGTCGGCGGCGACGCCGTAGACCGACACCGAACCGGCGCCCGCGCCGTCGTGAGCGTTGGACACGAAAAGCTGATCGCCGTGGGTTGGCGAGAAGGCGCTCCCGAATGGGCCGGTCCGCTGAGCCTGGAACGGCGAGCCGGGCGCTGCGGTCAGGCGGCCGTCGTTGCCGATGCGGAACGCATCGAGGTACGACGGGCCGGCACTCGGACCGACGCGTGTCCCGATGAGCCGCCGGCCGTCCGGGCTGATCAGGACATGCCCTGGGAGGGCGTTGTCGGGGAGGGCGAAGGTCGAGCCCGCGATCGGAGTCAGGTGGCCACCGGCGTTGAGCCAGAACCCGGTGTAGTTGCTGCGGCCGGCGCCGCCGTTCGCGACGTAGACCAGGCTGCCATGGACGGCGAGGCTCGTCGGCAGGCTGCCATTCGCGTCCTGGACCTCGACGAGCTGGAGGGAGCCGTTCGGCTTGATCCGGAGGACGGAGATTTCGTTGCTGCCCGGATCGGTCGCGACCAAATAGCGGCCGTCGGCCGTCTCCTGGAGCCCGCCGGCCGAGCCGAACGGGGCGCCGGTCCCGGCACCGCCCGCGGCGAATGGCGAGCCGGGGATCGACGTGAGGGAGCCATCAGGATGGCGGTCGAAGCCGGCGATCGTATTGTGACCGGCGCTGTTGTTGTTGACATACACGTGGCCGATGGCCGCCGATCCGGCGGCGAGCGCCGTACCGGCGGTGAGGCTCACGGTCAGCGCCGCGGCGGCGCCGGCGAATCCGATGAGGCGGGACAGGCGATGCATCCGGGATGCTCCTCCAGAGGGCGCCGATCGGGTGCCGGCGGCTTGGGAGAACCATCACGAACCGCGATGTCAGGGGCGTGAAGGTTCGTTGACGATCGTGTGACCGGGGGCCCCCGGCCATGCCGGGCTGATCCGGACGACGGGCGCGGCTGGCCAACCCTCAGGGAGTCGCTGGAGCGGTCGCGAAGAGGTGGCTGAAACTGGCGGCACCCGATGACGACGCTGCGGCTTCCGACTGGGTCACCTGGGCCGCTGGCTGCGAACCGAGACTTCCGAGCGACGTCATCGGCGACGAGTTGGCGATCGCTGCGTCGATCGGGACCAGGTCCGATCCGAGGCGAGGAGCGAGTACCAACTGCCCCTTCCCGGGCGATTGTCGACTGCCGGTGTCGTCAAAAAGGCAGGCTGAACCAGAATCGGGTCACGCCGTCCCGGGACTCGGCTCCCACCGCGCCGCCGCCGGCCTCGACCAGCTGGCGAACGATCGCCAGGCCGATTCCCGCGCCGCCGTGCGCGCGATCGCGCGATTTCTCGACGCGGTAGAAGCGTTCGAAGACATGCGGCAGGTCGTCGGCCGGGATGCCCCCTCCGGTGTTCGTGACCGAGACGAGGAGGTCAGCCGATCGGCGCTCGGCACGAACGGTGACACTGCCGCCGGCCGGCGTATAACGGATGGCGTTCTGGAGGAGGTTGCCCACGACCTGGGCGAGCTGATCGGGGTCCCCACGGGCCGTCATTCGGTCGGGCAGCTCAAGGGTGACCTCCAGGCCAGCTGTGATCGATGCCGGGCGGGCGAGGTCGACCGCGGTCCGGATCAGCGCTGCAAGATCGAGATCCACCGGGACGGACGCCGCCCCGGCGTCGCCGGCCGCGAGGATGTCGAGCGACCGCGAGAGGCGGACGAGCCGCTCCGACTCGTCGAGCAGTGACTCGAAGGTCGCTCGGTCCGGCCCGATGACCCCGTCGCGAAGGGCCTCAAGATAGCCTTGAAGGTTCGTCAGGGGCGTCCGCAGCTCGTGCGCGGCGTTCGCGATGAATTCGCGCCGCATCCCTTCCTGCTCCTGAAGGGCGGCCGCCATCTGGTTGAACGAGTCGCTGAGGCTGACGATCTCTCCGGCCCCCTTTCGCGGGATCCGCGCCCCGTAGTCGCCCTCCGCGATCTGACGGGCAGCCCGTCCGATCTGGCGAAGCGGCATCGCAAGCCGGGCGCCGAGCGTGCCCGCGACGACGATCGCCACGACGATCGCCACGACCGACGTGCCGACGACAACCCAGCCCACGCTGTCGGTAAACATGCGCTGACTCGATGCGGTGTTCTCGCCGTGCTCGGCCATGAGATCAGCGAAGCTCTTGCCACCGACGACGACCACACCGATGGCGAGAATCGCGATCGCCAGGCCGGCAACGATGAGCGCGGCAAGCGCGATCCTGATCGCGATCCCGCCGGGACGGCGGATCATGAGCCAGGCGCCTCGCCCACGATCGGCTCGGGGGCCGCCCGGTAGCCGACGCCGCGGACGGTCGCCACGTAGCGCGGCCGATCCGCGTCGTCGCCCAGCTTGTCCCGGAGTCGGCCGATGTGGACGTCGACCGTCCGGTCCAGGATCTCGGCCTCGTCCTGGCCGTAGACCGCGTCGAGGAGCTGATCGCGCGTCAAGACGCGTCCATCGGCCTCGAGGAGCGTCACGAGGAGACGGAACTCGACGGACGTCAGCCCGACGAGGCGCCCATCGATCCTTACCTCGTGTCGATCGGGATCGACAACGAGGTCCGCCCGCCGAAACGGCTCGTGCGAAGCGGCGGCGATCGAGGCCCGACCTTGACCGGCGCGCTCGAGGATCCGCTGGACGCGGAGGACGAGCTCGGCGGGAGAGAATGGCTTCGGAAGGTAGTCGTCAGCGCCCGCGGCCAGACCCGTGATCCGGTCGTCGACGAGGCCACGGGCCGACAGGATGATGACCGGGGTCTCGTCGGTCCGACGAATGGCGCGGAGCACCGCGATGCCGTCGATCTCGGGGAGCATGACGTCGAGCACGACAAGGGCCGGCGCCTCGAGCGCGATTGCCGACAGGGCGCCACGCCCGTCAGCCGCCTCGACGACGCGATAGCCGGCCAGCTCGAGGTACGTCCGGACAAGGCGAACGATCTTCGCGTCGTCGTCGACGACGAGGATCGGTTGGTCCGTTGGGGCGATCATCGTCGGCATCGTAGACAACCTTGACCCGTCCTGATCACGCGCGCATGACACGCTGGCAGCGGGCGGGCGCGCTCGTGCTCATCCAGAAGCCGGACGCGTTCACGGTCCAGCTCGCCCTGAGCCGCTTCTCGACCTTCTACGCCACCGACCAGGAGCTTACGTTTGCCGGTATGGCGATCGCGATCGTCCCACCGCTACTCCTGGTACTCCTGGTACTCCAACGGAGCTTTATCCAGGGTTGGACCGCAGGCGTGGTTCGCCGCTAAGCGATCGCCTAGGTCGAACTCGGACCGGGGCCCCGCAGATGCGCGAGCGCCGCGAGCACTCGCCGGTGATCGTCGGTTGCGGGCGGCAGCTCGAGCTTGGAGAAGATGTTGGCGATGTGGGCCTCGACCGTCTTGCGCGCCATCGACAACCGGTCGCCGATCGCCTGGTTCGATCGTCCTTCGGCCGATCTGGATGCTCGCGCAGGTCCACGCCCACCTTGCCGGCCGAGGCAGGTGGTTCGTCGTCCCGGTGATCGCGACACTCCTGGTCTTCGCCGTTGGCGGTGGCCTCGCGACCGTGAGCGCGGTCTCGAGTTCGGGTATTGCCGCAGGATCCGGTCGGTTGGTCGACGTGGGCTGGCATCGGCTCTACATCGAATGCACGGGTTCAGGGGGTCCTGCAGTCGTGCTCCAGTCGGGCCTCGGCGAGTCGTCTTCCTATTGGTCGCTCATGGCGCCGGCTGTCGCCGCGTCAACCATGGTCTGCGTCTACGACCGCGCTGGTCACGGACGGAGCGACGAGGCAGCCGGGCCGCAGGATGGGATCGATCTTGCGACGGACCTGCACGCCCTGCTCGAGCGCCGCGGCGTTGCCGGCCCGTATGTCCTCGTCGGCCATTCATCGGGCGGCCGATACGTGCGGGTCTTCGCGGCCCGCTATCCCGACCAGGTCGCCGGCATGGTCTCGTTCGACGCCCAACCGGCCGACGCGTTCGAGGCGCTCCCCGATTACCCGACGTTCTACCGCGGCCTCCACGTCGTCTACAGCTTGTCGCCGACACTGGCCCGCGTGGGCCTCCTCGGGCCCGTCCTCGGATTGCCCGCGGACCAGTCAACCGTGGCGGCAGCTCGCGGCGCGCGGGACGAACTGAACGCCCTGCCGACCGCGTTGCGCCAGGCCCAAGCGCTCACGAGCATCGGCAGCCACCCCCTGATCGTCGTCACGGCTGGAACGGGGCCGCAAGCCGGCTGGCTGAGCGCGCAGGACAGGATGACCGATCTGTCGACGAACGCCGAGCATCGAGTCGTTGCGGCAGCCACCCACGTCTCACTCATCACCGGCGCCGACGCTGCCACATCCAGCCAGGCGGTCCTCGATGCGGTGGCTTCGATCCGGGCCCGGACGGCGCTCCGATGACCGCTGAGCCCAATGTCTTGTGCCGGAGGGTCAGACGCGCCCCTTGGGCACGGTATGCCAGTACGTCTTGTTGAAGACGATCTTGCCCAGGTGCCAGAGCTGGTTCGGCTTCGGTGGCCGCGGCGGATGGTCGTAGTCGAACTGGAGCAGCGTGCCCTTGCCGTCGCCGATCTCGAAGAAGCACATCACCTTGCCTTCGTAATCGGCGTGCTTGCCGGCAGGGACACGACCCTCGACCGCCGCAACGATCCGCTCGGTCACGACCGGCGCCTCGAAGTGCGCCGTTGACCCGGCCTTGGAGAGCGGGAGATCCGTCGCATCGCCCAGGGCGAAGACATTCGGGCGGCCGCCGACCTGGAGCGTCGCCCGATCGGTCGGCAGCCAGCCGCCCGGCGCCTGAGCCAGCCCGGAGTCGATGAGGAACTGCTGGCCCTTGTGCGGTGGCACCAGGATCAACAGGTCGTACGGAAGCTCCTCGCCCTCAAGGCTCAACACGACCTTGCGGCCGGGATCGATCGCCTCGACGTTGAAGAACGTGTGCAGCTCGATCCCCTTCTGCTCGAGGATCGGGGTCGCCATCTCCGACACGCTTTCGATCGTGAACGCCCGCCCGATCGGTGAGCAGAAGTGGAGATCGCTCTTCTCGCGCAGGCCGCGCTGACGCAGCTCGGACTCGATGAGGAACGACACCTCGAGCGGCGCCGGGGGACACTTGTAGGGCATGCCCGCGATCGCGATCACGATCCGCCCACCGGTGAAGGCATCGAGCGCCTTGCGCAGCTCGAGGGCCGCTGGGGCCGTATAGAAATGCTGGGCCTCGGTGTCGAAATGCTCGATCTCCTCGGGCACGATGCGCGAGCCGGTCGCCAGGACGAGATAGTCGTAGGCCAGGCGCTCGCCATCGATCAGATGGACGGTGTGGGTCGACTCGTCGACCTTCTCGATCTCGCCCACGACGAGGGTCACGCGTGGATCGAGCAGGCCACGCTCGGGGCGCTGGAGGTTCGCGGCGCGTTCGCCGCCCATCGCGATGTACATGAACCCCGGCTGGTAGGTGTGCTGGCCGGTCTGGTCGACGACGGTGATCGTGACCTCGCCTGCCTTGAGCTGCCGGCGCAGCTTCTTGACCAGCAGGTTCGCGGTGAGCGTGCCGCCGACGCCGCCGCCCAGGATGAGGATCCGGTTCATGCGGCTACCGAGCCTTCTCGACGACGATCTCGTCGTAGCCGTCGCGGGCAAAGACGCCAATCAGGCGATGGCCGGCCTTCTCGATCCACTTGGGAATGTCGGCTTTGCTGCCGTTGTCCGAGGAGTACACGGCGAGGACATCGCCGACGGCCGCCTCGCGGATCCCCCGGATCAACTCCATGAGCGGGCCCGGGCAGAAACTTCCCCGGGCGTCGATTGTTCGGGTGATCGCCTGAGGGGCGAGCGTATCGGTCATCGTGGGTTCCTGCCTTGTCGTATTTCCTTGGGTCAGATGAAGAGCGGGGCCGACCCTTCGGTCATCAGCCCGATGACGGTTGCTGCGCCGACCGGTTCGGCCATACCGTCGATCATGTCTTCAGGCTTGAGGCCGAACATGTCCATGGTCATCTGGCACGGGATGAACTCGACGCCCATCTCCAGGGCCGCCTCGAGCAAGTCCTTCGGGCTCGCCACGTTGTACTGACGCGCGAGCGTGCCCATCATCCAGGGGCCCATGCCCAGGAAGTTCATCTTCGAGAGCTTGCGGTGGCTGATGCCGGGACGCTGCATGAATGACAGCATCCTCTGCATCCAGTTCTTGCCCGTGATCCGTTTGTCGTCCTTGACGAAGGCCTGAAGACCCCAGAACGTTACGAAGACGCGGGTCTTGACACCCATCGCTGCGGACGTCGAGGCGAGGATCATCGTCGCCCAGATCTTCTCGAGATCGCCGCTGTAGTCGATGATCAGGACGTCACGCAGCTTGGGCTCGGCCTCCGAAGCGGGAGCGGCGTCGGCCGCCGGAGTGGCATCAACGAAGGGCGCCGTGAGACGGGTCGGCTCGCGAGCCGGAGCCTCGGCGATGACAGTCATCGAGCTCTCCTCAGTTCTTGCGGATGACGAAGCGGAACACCGCGCCGTCAGATCCGGATTCGACGATCTCGTGGCCGGTCGTCTTCGACCAGGCCGCGAAGTCCTTGACCGAGCCCGGGTCAGAGGCGAGCACCTCGAGGACCTGGCCAGAGGTCATCGCCTTCATCGCTTGGGCAGTCTTGACGATCGGCAGCGGGCACGACAGGCCCTTGGCGTCGACGCGCTGGTCGATTTCGAGGACGGGCATGGAAGTGGCCCCTTTCCTGGAGGTGGTCGCTCAGATGAAGACGACCTGGCCCTCGCCGGCGTTCAGGTAGAACGAAGTCACGCCTTCTACGCCGTCGACGAGCGGGTCGAGGTCCGACTGTTCGATCCCGAGCAGGTCCATCGACAGCGAACAGGCTTCGATGTCGACCCCGCCGAGCTCCTTGGCCTGGCGGAGCGTCTCGGCCCAGCTGGCCTGACCGGCCTTGCGCAGTCCATCGACGTGGGCGCGGCCTTCCGTGCCGGCTTCGGGCGCAAGCCCGTGATCCGCACCGATCCGATCGGCCCGGAAGGCGTCGAGTGCCCAGTACTGGAGGAAGACATTGACGGGCTTCCCCAGCGCAGCCGCGCCCGCGGCCAGGACCGCGGCAGCCTGAAGCTTGTCGTCGGTGCCGGAGAAGAGGACCAGGTTGATCGGGTTGATCGTTTCGTCCATCGTCGGTTACCTCAGGGGGTGGGTTGGCGCCAGGGGCGGGATCGCCGTGGCTGGCGGTCGTTGGCTCGGGTTGGCGGTGCCGTCCGAGAGACCGGCAAGTCGCCGGATCCGTCGTTGGAGAACCGTCCGCATGATCGAGCAGGCGACCATGACATCGGGGTCGGCCAGCCGATAGCGGACCTCGCGGCCGTCGCGCTCCGCCTCGACCACTCCCGCGGCCCGGAGCACGGCAAGGTGCTGGGAGACGTTCGATTGGGCCAGGCCCAGCTCATCGGCCAGCCGGCCGACCTGAAGCGGACCCTCGGCAAGCCGGTGAAGCATCTCGAGGCGGCGCGGGCTGGCGAGCGTCTTGAGGACGTCTGCCTGGAGTGTGTAGATCTCGTCCATGTAGTGAACTATCGAGACATGCGCAGATGCTGATGAGTGCCGACCGGCCCACTCCCGGAGGGCCAAGGGTCACCCAGCGCGGCTCCGGGCGGGCTGGCCTATCCTCGAACCAATGAACGCCACTGGACCCGTCCCGCGGCCGGCCACGGAACCATTCGAGACCCGAGACCGGGCTGGCCCGCTGGACTTCGGGCGCGACCTGATCCAACGAGGTGTGCTGCCGCTGACCGTGGTCGGGCTCCTCGCCGGGATCGCGCTCGCCCTGGCCGGAGCCCAGGAGACGGCCGCCTTGGCATGGGCCGTCCCGTCGATCGTCGTGGCGATCCGGCTCGCCTCGTCGATCGTGCGCCGTCTGGCGCGCGGCGAGCTCGGCGTTGACGTCATCGCGATCCTGGCCATTGCCGGGGCGCTGATGCTTGGCGAGCTACTCTCGGCAGCGGTCATCGGCGTCATGCTGGCATCGGGCGAGGCGCTCGAGCGTTTCGCCCAAGGCCGTGCTCAGCGCGAGTTGAGCGCGCTCCTCGGGCGGGCGCCCCGCGACGTGCAGCGCCGCGTCGACGGCCGCCTCGTGACGACGCCGATCGAGGTCGTCGCCATCGGGGACCTCCTCGCGATCCGGCCTGGTGAGGTCGTCCCGGTCGACGGGAAGGTCGTCGGGGGTCCGGCCGTCCTCGACGAATCGGCGCTGACGGGTGAGTCGCTCCTCGTGACGCGCCAAGAAGGCGACCTCGTCTCATCCGGTACGGTCAACGCCGGCTCGTCATTCGACCTCCGATCGAGCGCGAGCGCCGCCGAGAGCACCTATGCGGGTATCGTCCGCCTTGTCCAGGAGGCGCAGCACAGCAAGGCACCGTTCGTTCGCCTGGCGGACCGCTACGCGCTCATCTTTATCCCGTTCACGCTCGGCATTGCCGCGCTGGCATGGCTCCTGTCAGGTGATCCGGTGCGCGGGCTCGCCGTCCTCGTTGTTGCGACGCCGTGCCCGCTTCTGCTCGCCGCCCCCATCGCGATCGTCGCTGGAATCTCGCGGGCGGCACGGCGTGGCGTCATCGTCAAGGGCGGCGGTCCACTCGAGACGCTCGCCCGATCGCGGGTCATCCTGTTCGACAAGACTGGGACACTGACCGCTGGCCGGCCACGCCTGGCCGCGATCGAAGTCGGGCCCGACCTGGCGATCTCGCCCGAGATTGCGTCCGCTCGAGTTGGCGATGGCCGAACTGTCGCGAGTGCTGCGGACCTCGACCAAGCCGAGGTCCTGCGACTCGCCGCTTCCCTCGAGCAGCTATCGCCGCACGTGTTCGCGGCTGCGATCGTTCACGGGGCGCGGGAACGAGACCTCAACCTGTCGATGCCGGTGGACGTGGTCGAGACGCCAGGCGCCGGCGTCACCGGGGCGGTCGACAACCGTCACGTGGCTGTCGGCACCGCAGACTTCTGCGCCGGCAAGGGCGGACTGCCGCGTTGGGCGCGCGACGTTCGGCGCCGAACCGCGATCGAAGGGTCGACATGCGCATTCGTCAGCATCGACGGCACGGTCCGCGGTGCACTCGTCCTTGACGATCCGCTTCGTCCCGAGACGCCCCGGGCGATCCGTTCGCTCCGCCGGATCGGCTTCTCCAGGATCGTGATGGTCACGGGCGACCACGCGTCGGTCGCTGACATCATCGGGTCGGCCATCGGCGTCGACGCCGTCCTGGCTGAACGGGCACCCGATGAGAAGGTCGATGCGATCCGGGCCGAACGGTCGGACGTCTCCGGACCCGTGGTGATGGTCGGCGACGGGCTCAACGACGCGCCGGCCCTGGCCCTGGCAGACGTGGGCGTCGCGATGGGCGCACGCGGAGCGAGTGCCTCATCCGAGGCCGCCGACATCGTCATCACCGTCGACCGTCTCGATCGCCTGACGGAAGCCGCCCAGATCGCTCGCCGGGCGCGCTCGATCGCGATCCAGAGCGTCGTCCTCGGTATGGGCATGTCACTCGTCGCCATGGTCGCGGCGGCGCTTGGGTTCCTGCCCGTCGTCGCAGGCGCGATCCTTCAAGAGGTGATCGACGTGGTCGTCATCCTCAACGCCCTGCGGGCGTTGCGAGGCGGCGTGGAGGCCTCCGTCCGAATCCCGGGCTGGACCGAGACGAGCGAGCGGTTGCGCGCCGCTCATGTCGTGCTCGAGGGACCGATCGCCCGGATCCGCGCCACGGCCGATCGCCTCGACGGCCTGCCCGCCGACGCGGCGCTGGCCGCCCTCGAGGAGGTCCGCCGCTTCGTGGGTCAGGATCTCCTGGTCCACGAGGAGTTGGAGGACCGGACCATCTACCCGATGCTCACGGCTGCGATGGGATCCGACGACGCGACCGCCTCGATGCACCGGACCCACCAGGAGATCTTCCGGCTCGCCCGGCTCCTGGACCGTCTCATTCGCGACCTCCCGCCGGAGGGCCCGAACCCCGACGATCGAACCGATCTCCAGCGCGTCCTGTACGGGCTCGAGGCGATCCTCCGATTGCATCAGGCCCAGGAGGAAGACCTGTACCTCTCGATCGGCGATACGGGTTCGGCGGCTGAACGCCCCGCGAACGTCATCGAGCCCGTCCGGCCCTGAGCAGGGCGCCACGCGCCGGCCGGAGTAGGCACGATCCCGCGCTCGGATTGCTCCCGGGCTGGAGGGCATCCCCAGCCGCGTCGAGCCGTGAGCGCCGCCCGCACGTGCCCGTCCCCCGGTCCCGTGAAACCTATCGGCTCCGCGATGTCTCATGAATTCAGGAGCCAATCCCGCCGTCACGTCATCGGGGAGTGCCATGACCGAACCATCCAGTCGAGACTCCGGCCCTGCCGCCGGTCCCGCCCTGTCCGGCGGTCCGGCGCGGCGCCGCTCCGGACCGCCGGGTCGATTGCGTGGAGGAACGTTCCTTGCGGCGGTCGCCCTGGTCGGAATCGTGATCGTCATCGCCACCGACCAGGTCGTGCCCCCGACCTCGGATCGCCAGGCGCAGGTCCGGATCTGGCTCGCCTCGCGCGCTGCCGGCCTCGTCAGCCTGGTCCTGCTCGCGTTCCAGATCATCGTCGGCCTCGTGCTCAGTCACCCGGTCAACAAGACGACCTGGAAGCTCTCGAAACGACTCTTCCCGTGGCACGAGAATGTCTGGCTGTTCCTGCTGGGATTCCTGGCCGCCCACATCGCCAGCATCCTCCTCGACCCGTTCGCGGGCGTCGGCCTCCGCGGCGCGATCATTCCGGGCCTTTCGACCTATCGCAGCGCGCCGGTTGCGCTCGGGACCATGGCGCTCTACGGGCTCCTCGTCACTGGCCTCACCGCGCGATACACCAAGCTCCTGCCGCCCGGGACCTGGCTGACGATCCATCGAATCGGCCTGGTCGTGTTCGCGCTCGGGTGGATGCACGGGCTCCTCGCGGGCACCGACTCGATGCCACTCGTTGGCTTGTATGCCTTCCTCGGCGTCGCCGTCGGGAGCGCCGCAGCGTATCGCTACTGGGTCACCCGGCAGGGTCGACCCCGCTTCTCCACCTCACTTCAGGAGGGTTCCCGATGACGATCCCCGGTCCCGTTCGCCGAACGCTCGTCCTCGTCGGCGTCGTGGCCAGCCTCATGCTCGGTGCAGCGACGATCCGCGCCGCAGCGGTCTGGACTGCGGCCGCCGCCCCGCTGACGGTCGCGCCGGAGTCGGCCGACAGCCTGCGTGCCCGGCTCGCCGCAGAAGAGGAGCGCTCGGCGACGCTCGCGGCCCAGCTCGACGAGCTGCGGACGAGCACGACGGACCTGACGACCGCCCTCGACGCGGCCCGGACGAACATCATGAAGGACTCGGCCGCGGCCGCCACCCTGCGGACGAGGCTGACGGCGGCAAAGACTCGGCTCGCGACCCTCGAGCGGTCCCTCTCGAAGGCGCGCGCCGCCGCCGTGGCGGCCGCCCACCAACCGTCAGGCGGCGGCTCGTCAAGCCCCGCCTCGACCCCGGTTCGAACGGGCGACGATGGGAACGGATCAGATGGTTGACGCTGCGCGCCGGCCGCTCGTCGCGACCATGGTCGTGCTCCAGCCGGCCGCCCGGATCCATATTTCCCGCCCCGCGGTGCCCGCCCACGTCGGAACGATGCTGGGCCTGTCGGTCGCCGGCTACAGCGTCGCTCTCGCGCTCGTGACGGGCCTCCAGGCGTCGAGCGACGAGGCGGCGCGGTTGGCCCGGGCGCCGATGGGCACCGCGATCGACGGGATCTCCGCGGCCCATGATCGGCTCGAGAGGAGCCTCGGAAACGCGGCGACCGCTTACGCCGCCACCGCATCCTCGTACGACGCGGTCGGCGCTGGCGTCCTTGCGTTCAATGGTCGCCTCGCCGCCCTGGCGGCGGCCGTGAAGCAGGTGGACGGCGCATCGCGGGCGCTCCCGGCCACCGTGTCGCTGCCGCCGGTCGTCCGGTCCGTTCGGACCTCGCCAACCGGGGGCGGCACGCACGCGACGACCGGCGGCTCGGCGGCCCCGTAGCCGGTCGAGTCCCGAGACTTGGTGTCATCGTTGGATAGGGGCCGAGTCGCCCGGTTCGCTGGCCATTCGGCCCTGTCGGCGCGACCCGTTCGTCGTCACGATCGGTGCGTGGCCACCGCGCGGGAACGTCGCGTCTGGGGGTCTTGATGAAAGGCGCTGGCGATGACCACGCACACGATCCGGATCAGGGGGGCTCGGGCCGCTGCCTTGAGCCGACTTGCGAAGGCCGCTCTTGCGCTGGAGGTCTTCCTCTGCGTCGGTGCCATCGGGGGTGGCATCGCCTTGATGCTTGGCCCGCGCGGCGAGATCCTTCCGCTTCCTCTGGCGCCGCTCCGTGGCTCCCCCTTCGACACCTACCTCGTGCCCGGCCTGATCCTGTTCGGCGTCCTGGGCCTGGGTCCACTCGTCGCCGCCCGGTTGGTCTGGCTTCGGCATCCGCTGGCGCCGATCGTCGCGGTCGGCGTCGGCGTCGCCCTGCTGATCTGGGTGGCAGTCGAGATCGCGATCATCGGCTACAGCAACGAGCCACCTCTTCAGCCGTTCTACATCCTCCTCGGGGCCACGATCACGATCGTTGGCCTGCGTTGGCTTGCCAACGCAGGCGAATGAATAGCGTGCGTTCGCGGGCACCGGATGCCCCGACTCTCACCATCGAGCGTTGGACGGTCTTCGGCGGCTTCGGGATCGCTTGATCGTGCCGAAGGACTGAGATCCGTGTCGCCCCTGTCATCACTCCGCAACAGCGTCGAAGCCATGCGCGCGCCCCGGACGAGCCCTCACCAGACGCGAGGCGCGTCGGTCGTCCGTCCGGCGGTGTTCGGTGCGTCGGACGGCCTCGTCAGCAACCTTGCTCTCATCATGGGCGTCGGCGCCGCGGCGGGGAACGATGCGCATGCGGTGCTCATCGCGGGTGTCGCCGGCCTGCTCGCGGGGGCGTTCTCGATGGCAGTGGGCGAATACATCAGCGTTCGCAGCCAGCGCGAGATCCTCGACTACCAGGTCTCGCTGCAGCGCGCGCAGCTCGCCGACGACCCGGAGGCCGAGGCAGAGATCCTGCGCACGATCTATGTCGCCCGCGGCCTGTCGCTGGCGGAAGCGACGCTGATCGTGGACCGGGTCTTGGCCGACCACGATCTGGCTGTCAACGCCTTCGTGCGCGACGAGATCGGGCTGTCCGCCGAAACGATGGGCTCGCCCGTCGCCGCAGCCGGGAGCAGTTTCCTCGCCTTCTCGATCGGCGCCATCGTGCCGGTCATCCCGTACGTCGTTCTGACCGGGACGCCTGCATTCTGGGGCTCCCTCCTCCTCTCGCTCGGCGCCCTGTTCGGAGTCGGGGCCGGCGTGAGCGTCCTGACCCATCGGCCGCCGCTGGTCGTCGGTGCGCGCCAGATGCTTCTCGGGCTCGCGGCCGCCGCCGTGACGTACGCGATCGGCTCGCTGCTCGGCGCCTCGATCGCCTGACGGTCGCCGGGCAGACTGCGCCACCATCGACGGCCGATCTCGGGACCTTTGGCCCCTGAAGTGGGCTCGGGCGACTCTCATTAGTGCGGGCCCGCCGGCCGGATGATTGGGCAGCATCGGGGAATCCCCGTCCAACCGAAGGAGCGCCTTCATGGCAATCGCCACTCCGATTCAGCCGATCAGTTCCGCACCGACCCGGACGATGCGCGCGACCGTCTTCCACGGCCCCGGCGACATCCGCGTCGAGGATGTCCCGCGACCCATCGCCGGACCCGGCGAGGCCGTCGTGCGCGTCACGATGACGACGATCTGCGGGACCGACATCCACATCGTCAAGGGCGAATATCCCGTCCGGCCCGGGTTGATCATCGGCCATGAGCCGGTCGGCGT
The DNA here is from genome assembly GCA_038245515.1 of Candidatus Limnocylindrales bacterium. Lineage (GTDB taxonomy): Bacteria > Chloroflexota > Limnocylindria > Limnocylindrales > CSP1-4 > CF-46. The sequence goes on from JBBRSJ010000016.1 coordinate 39,451, forward strand.
CATCGAGGAGCTCGGCGTCGGGGTCACTGGCTACGAAGTCGGGCAGCGCGTGCTCGTTCCCGCGATCACGCCATGCGGCCAGTGCGCGGCGTGTCTCTCGGGCTTCAAGAGCCAGTGCGGCCACGGCGGCGGCTACGAGGCCATTGGCGGGTGGCGCTTCGGCAACACGATCGACGGTGCCCAGGCGGAGTACATTCTTGTGCCCTCGGCGCAGGCCAACCTGGCCCTGATCCCGGACGACGTGACAGACGAGCAGGTCGTCCTCCTCTCCGATATCGCGTCGACCGGCTTCGCCGGCGCCGAATCCGGCGGCGTCAAGCTCGGCGACACGGTCGTCGTGTTCGCGCAGGGTCCGATCGGCCTGTCTGCCACGGCCGGCGCGAAGCTGATGGGCGCCTCCCTCGTCATCGGCGTCGACAGCGACCCGGTCCGTCTCGCGACCTCACGGAAGATGGGTGCCGATGTGGCCCTCGACTTCACGCAGGTGGACGTCATCGAGGAGGTCAAGCGCCTCACCGGCGGCGGCGCTGACGTGACGATCGAGGCGCTCGGGACACAGGGCACGTTCGAGAACGCGCTGCGCTGCCTGCGGCCGGGCGGCACCCTTTCGAGCCTCGGCGTCTACTCGGGCAAGCTCCAGCTCCCGTACGACGCGTTCGCGGCCGGTCTCGGCGATCACCGGATCGTCACGAGCCTGTGCCCGGGTGGCAAGGAGCGGATGCGCCGGCTCATGTCGCTGGTCCAGTCGGGTCGCTTCGATCCGCTGCCGATGATCACGCACCGCTTCGCTCTCGGCGACATCGTCGAGGCGTACGACCTCTTCACGAACCGGCGCGACGGCGTCCTGAAGGTCGCCATTCGCCCGTAGTCAATCGTCCGGCGGTCGGCCAACCGGCCGCCGGACCAAGCGCCGCTCGCCAAGGCCCTCGAGCGCGCTGGACGACCTCGCTCGTGGGTCAGGACGGCCCTCGCTTGAGAGAAAGGCGGATCGATGAGAACCGGACTCGCGGGACAGACTGACGAGCGAACCCGCGTCGATGACAGCGAAGTCATCCGGGCGACCGATATCGCCGACCGGCTCAGCCACTGGGGCTTCCTGGCTCATCCGGACCTGCCGGATCGGCCCGGCCCAGCATCCCTGCTGGTCGCAATTCGACCTCGGCCAACGTTGCAGCACTACGACCCGGAGCGGATCGACTATTGGGCGACGGTCAATGGCCGTGGATGCCGCCGGACGTTGACCCTTGAGACGCCCATGCCTCGATCAGAGGATGTCGCATGGGGCCTGATCCGGCTCGTCGATCGACTCGGGGTCTCGAACGACTACCTGACATTCGGGGGCCACCTCGACGCCGCCCGGATCGACGACGCCGTCGTGGCCGCATTCGCCTCGCCCGCGCCGATGCTGCGACGCGGTGGTCACTCACAGGGCTGGGATGCCGGGGCTGACGCGATCGGCGCGTTCTTCGCGAGGCTGATGGTCGCGGTCGATTTCCGGCCGGGTTTCGAGACGGCTTTCGCGGAAGCGGATCCCCTGACTCGATACGCGGCGTTCATTCGGGATGCGAGCCAACGCAATCGGGGTCGTTCGTCGGGACGGTGGCTCGACGATGATCTCGGCCGGTTGATCCGCTCCGAGGGTGCGCGCCTCGCGTCGAACATGCCGGCGACCTAGGACGCCGCTCACGAGTTGCTGACGGCCGTCGTCGCCTGACCGCTGGCCCTGAATTTTCACCCCAAGGGAGCCGGATCCCCACCAGGCCTCGTGGTTCCGCGATTGACGGGCGAGATCCGCGAACCCGGGTTCAAGCTGGCGCTGCTGCCATCTCGCGCCCGTCAGGTCCAATCAGCCTGCTCGGGCCGGCGGGATGGGGCGAGGGAATGAACTCGCTCCCGTTGCGACCCGAGGCCTTGGCTCGGTAGAGCGCTGCGTCTGCACGTCCGATCCAGGCGTCGGCCGTGTCGATCAGATCCGCCCTACCGATGACCGTCACGCCGATCGACACCGTGACGAAGTCGTGCGGAGGATTGTCCGGGTGCGGAATCGCAAGCCCCTCGACCTCGGCCCTGATCCGTTCCGCCACGAGCATGGCCTCGCGGCCGCTGTGGACCCGAGCAAAGGCAACGAACTCCTCACCTCCATAACGGTATGCGCCGTCATCGATCCGCAGAGATCGGAGCACCACCGCGGCGACCGTGCGCAGCACGTCATCGCCCACGAGGTGGCCTCGTCGGTCGTTCACCTTCTTGAACCGATCGAGATCCACCATCAGAACCGCGCAGAGCTCCTCGTTGCGATCGATCCGACCGCGCAGGGTTTGCAGGTCCTCCATGAGTCGCAGGCGGTTGCCGAGGGAGGTGAGTTCATCGGTCCGGGCGCTGAGAGCCAGTGCTCGGTTGAGGCGCGCGAGTGCCTTCAGATGCTCTGCCTCGGATCCGCGCAGGTGGTTGATCCGCTCCAGCTGGACGTGGGACGCGACGTCGACACGGAGGGACAGGCTATGTCCGGCGTGGCTCACAGCGGCTGCGGCGATGATCAGGACGGCGAGGTCGAGCCGCTGCGGTGGCTCCAGCGCCGACTCGGGCGCGACGATGATGAACACGAGCGAGCTCGCCGACACGAGCAAGAGCCACAGGGTGTGGATCCTGGTCCGCCACGGCACGATCATCGCGACGGCCACCGGCGTGAGAAGGAGATATCCGGCGGAAAGAATCGTCAATTCGGGCTCGATGAGCGCGAGCAAGATCGCCGCCATCACGACTCCCACACCAGCGACGAATACCACCCCGGGCGCGCATCGACCACCGCGCCGCCGGAGGACCAGGTGCCCAGTCAAGGCGAGGCCGAGGAGCGACCCGTTGGTCGCCAGCAAGGTGCCAGCCGCGTGGGGATGGATCGCCACGAGTGTCGCGCAATTGGCCAGCGCGACTCCGCCGATGATCGACAGGCCGAGTCGGGCCGCCTTCAACACGCGCCGCCGCTGGACAGCGCGAAATCGGCGGGTTGCTGCCACGGCGAGGTAGCGATTTCGGCTCGGTAGCCGGGATGATCGGGTTTCGGACGGGGCGGAATACAGAGGTGGGCTCGGCAAGGGCGTCAACGGGAGCAGGATCGGCCACGGGGCGCCCGCGATCAAGGCCGGCGCAGTCGCGCCAACGGAGTCCGTGGAGGTCGTCATCGCGCGCTCATGGCTTCCGAGCATGAGGGCCGGATGCGGCCCTCGGTAGGACCCGAAGGTCACGCCGCGCGGTCCGCAGCCACCACCGAGACCTCGGAAAGGACCGCGCGACACAGCACGGCTCCGGGCGATCAGGGCATCGCGACCGTCGTGAGATCGCTCGGCGTGCTCCAGGATTGGAGCGTCCTCATGTAGTTCGCGCGCTCGAATGCGGCCGGGTCAGCGACCGCTGCCTGGCTCGCGCTTCCCCGCAGCTGAGTGACCGACTCGTACTCGTGCTCCGCCATCCAGTCGCGTAGCTCCCCTTCGACGACCCGGATGTGCTCGGGGCCGTGGTCCAGGAGGGCCGACGTCATCATCGCGACGTCGGCACCGACCAACAGCGCCTTGAGTGCATCGGTCCCCGAGTGGATCCCGGACGTGGCTGCCAACGCAACCCCGGTCCCCACCCGCGGGCGGAGGATGGCGATCCAGCGCAGCGGCAGGCGCAGCTCCCAGGGCTGGCTCAGCTCGACCTTGTTGACGACGTCGAGCGTGTCGAGGTCTAGATCCGGCTGGTAGAAGCGGTTGAACAGCACGAGCCCGTCGGCGCCGCGCTCGATGGCGCACCCGGCGAAGTTGGCGACCGAGCTGTAGAACGGGCTCAACTTGACCGCGAGCGGGATCGTGACCGCTGCGCGGACCGCGGCGATCAAGTCCAGGTCGGCTGTCTCGACGTCGCGGCCGCCCTCGCTCGGGTCGGCGGCAACCCGGTAGACGTTGAGCTCCAGCGCATCGGCGCCGACCTCTTGCATCCGAGTCGCGTAGCGGACCCATCCACCGGCCGAGGTGGCGTTGAGGCTGGCGATCACCGGGATGGATGCCTGGCTCTTGATTCGCTCAAGTCGGCTCAAGTAGCGGTCGCCGGCTCCCGCGAACTCCTCGATCCTCGGGAAGTAGTCGAGCGCCTCGGCAAATTGCTCTGTCCCGGTCTCGATGGATCGATTGAGCTCGATCTCCTCGTTGAGGATCTCCTCTTCGAACAGCGACGGCAAGACGATCGCGCCGGCGCCGGCGTCCTCGAGCCGGCGGGCCGTCGCAGGGTCCCCGGTGAGGGGCGAGGCGGAGGCAACAAGCGGCGAGCGCAGGCGGAGGCCGAGATAAGTCGTGGCGAGGTCGACGGTCACGGCCGGGGCCCTCTCTGCTCGATGTTCGGGTCCCCGGCCAGCGGACTCCCCGTGCCATGCGGCTGGAGGTGGGGAACGCTTCGACGCAACCCGGCGAGCTGTTCGTAATAGCGCCAGCGCTCGTCGGCGTCGGCCTGGGCGAGGGCCGCCAGCTCGGCCGCGCGGTCGGGCTGCGTCCGTTGGAGAACCGCGAACCGCGTCTCCGTCGCCATGAACTCGGCGACCGGGATGGACGGCCGCTGGGAGTCCAGCTTGAATGGGTGGCCGTCCTCGATCTCGCTCGGATGGAAGCGGTACAGCGGCCAGTAGCCGCTCTTCACGGCATCCTTCTGGTGGGTCATCGATTTCGACATGTCGATGCCGTGGGCGATGCAGGTGCTGTAGGCGATGACCAGGGACGGCCCCGGCCAGGCGGCGGCTTCGAGGAGCGCCTTCGTCGTCTGGGCGTCGTTGCCGCCCATCGAGACCTGGGCCACGAAGACGTTGCCGTAGGCGCGCGCGATGGCGCCGAGGTCCTTCTTGCCCGTGGCCTTGCCAGCGGCGGCGAACTTGGCCACAGCGGCGCGCGGCGTGGCCTTCGACGCCTGACCACCGGTATTGGAGTAGACCTCGGTGTCGAGGACGAGGACGTTGACGTTCCTTCCGGAGCTGAGGACATGGTCCAGACCCCCGAAGCCGATGTCGTAGGCCCAGCCGTCGCCGCCGATGATCCAGATCCCCTGGCTCACCAGGTCGCCGGCGAGGGTCAGGAGGTGCTGGGCGTCGGATCGCGCGGGGCCGTCGACGGCCTCCAGAAGCTTCCGCAACCGACCGACACGTTCGCGCTGCAGGGCAATCTCGGCCTCGGTGTCCTGCGGGCTGTCGAGCAGGTCATTGACGAGGTCCTCGCCGACGGCCTTGCCAAGCCGCGCCAGCAACAGCCGGGCGTGGTCCGCCTGGGCGTCGAGCGCAAGGCGCATCCCGAGACCGAACTCCGCGTTGTCCTCGAACAGCGAGTTGGCCCACGCCGGTCCCCTGCCCTGGCCATTCACGGTCCACGGGGTGGTCGGGAGATTGGCGCCGTAGATCGACGAGCAGCCGGTCGCGTTGGCGACGATCATCCGGTCGCCGAAGAGCTGGCTGACGAGGCGGATATATGGGGTCTCGCCGCAGCCGGCGCATGCGCCGGAGAACTCGAACAGTGGCTCGAGGACCTGCGAGCCCTTCACCGTGTCGTGGGGCAGCAGGCTGCGGTCGAGCGGCGCGATCGTCCGGAAGAAGTCCCAGCGCGGCCGCTCGACGTCGCGGTGGTCCTCGACCGGCTCCATGTTGATCGCCTTGTGGCGAACCTCGGTCTTGCTCTTCGCGGGACAGACGTCGACGCACACCCCACACCCGGTGCAGTCGTCGGGGGCGACCTGGATCGTCAGGCGGTGATCGAGCAGGTCGCGCGAGCGGAACTCCTTGCTCAGGAAGTCGGCTGGCGCATCCGCCAGGGCTGCGGTCGGAAAGACCTTCATCCGGATGGTCGCGTGAGGGCAGACCATCGCGCACTTGCCGCAATCGATGCAGATGCTCGGATCCCAGACCGGGATCTGCTGGGCGATCGCTCGCTTCTCGTATTTCGTGGTCCCCGTCGGAAAGGTCCCGTCGACCGGCAACGCGCTCACCGGCAGCTGATCGCCCTGACCGGCGATGAGGGCGCTGGTGATCCGGCTGACGAACGCGCGCTGATCGGCCTCGGCCGGGCTCGCCAACACCTCGACCTGGGCGGGCGCGCCGAGCGGGACGTGGACCAGCCGTTCGAGCGAGCGGTCGATGGCGGCGAAGTTGCGGGCAATGACGGCCTCTCCGCGCTTGGCGTAGGTCTTCGTCACCGATTCCTTGATCCGGGCGATGGCCTCGTCGGCTGGTAGCACGTTCGCGAGCTGGAAGAAGCAGGGCTGCATCACGGTGTTGATCCGATTGCCCATGCCGACCTCGTCGGCGACCGCGAAGGCATCGATGATCCACAGGTCGATGTCCTTCTCGACGAGCCCGCTGCGAACGACGCCGGGCAGGCGGTCCCAGATCTCGTCGGGTCCATACGGCGAGTTGAGAAGCAACGTAGCGCCATGCTTGGCGTGCTCGAGAACGTCGATCTTGGAGAGCAGGCCGAACTGGTGGCAGGCGACAAAGTCGGCGCCGTCGATCAGATAGGTCGACCGGATCGGCTCGGGCCCGAACCGGAGATGCGACACCGTGACCGACCCCGACTTCTTGGAGTCGTAGACGAAGTACCCCTGGACGAACAGGCCGGTGCCTTCGCCGATGATCTTGACCGAAGCCTTGTTCCCGCCGACTGTGCCGTCCGAGCCGAGCCCGTAGAACAGTGCCTGGACCTCACCGGTCGGGCGGGGATGGGCGAACTCGGCGTCGATCGGCAAGCTCAGGTGGGTGACGTCGTCGTAGATCCCGACGGTGAAATGGCGCTTCGGGCGCGACGCCCCGAGCTCGTCGAAGATCGGCTTGATCATCGCTGGCGTCATCTCCTTGGAGGACAGGCCGTAGCGGCCACCGATGACGCGTGGCGCGGTCTCGAACGGGGCTTGGTCGCCATCCATCGCCTCGGCGAGCGCGGCGACGAGCTCGAGGTAGAGGGGCTCACCGACGGCACCCGGCTCCTTCGTCCGATCGAGCACGGCGATGGCCCGGACAGTGGCCGGTAGCGCGGCCAGGATGTCCGCGGCCGGAAACGGCTGGAACAAGCGGATCCGGAGGAGCCCGACCCGCTCGCCGGACGCGATCATCGTGTCGACCGTCTCCTCGACGGCGCCAGCCGCCGAGCCCATGACGACGATGACGCGATCCGCGTCGGGCGCGCCGTGATAGTCGGCCAGGCCGTAGTGCCGCCCGGTTCGCTGGGCCAGCTCGTCCATGACGTTCCGCACGATTCCCGGCACCGCGAGGTAGAAGGGGTTGGAGGCCTCCCGGGCCTGGAAGAAGACGTCCGGGTTCTGGGCGGTTCCGCGGACGACCGGTGCCTCCGACGTGAGGCCGCGCCGTCGGAATGCGAGGACGTCATCGTCGCGGACGAGCGCCCGGATGTCGTCGTCCTCGAGCAGGGCGATCTTGTTGATCTCGTGGGACGTACGGAAGCCGTCGAAGAAGTGGAGGAACGGGACTCGGGAGCGGAGGGTGGCCGCGTGGGCCACGAGGGCGAAGTCATGCGCCTCCTGGACCGAGCCTGCCGCCAGCATCGCCCAGCCGGCCGACCGGGCGTGCATCACGTCGCTGTGATCTCCGAAGATCGACAGAGCGTGGGTCGCGATCGCCCGAGCCGCCACGTGGATGACGGCCGGAGTCAGCTCGCCGGCGATCTTGAACATGTTCGGGATCATCAGGAGGAGGCCCTGCGACGAGGTGAACGTCGTCGCCAGCGCGCCCTTCTGGAGCGCCCCGTGGAGCGCCCCTGCCGCGCCGCCCTCCGACTGCATCTCGACGACGTCGGGGACTTTGCCCCACAGGTTCGGCCGACCCGCGGCCGCCCAGTCATCCGAGTGCTCCGCCATCGGGGAGGCCGGGGTGATCGGGTAGATCGAGATCACCTCGCTCAGGGCGTACGCAACCCGGGCGGCGGCCTCATTCCCATCGAGACATTCCCAGCGCTGGTTCATCGACTCGGTCTCCCCGTGTGGCCTCTGTTGGGCCCGACTCGCGAGAGAACCTGGGCCTCGGCAGCCGCCGGATCGAGGTGGCTCCCTGGCGACGATACTCCCGCCATGCGCTCGGCGACCGCGCCGTCGGGCCCCCTATCTCGGGACCTTTGGCCCCTGAGGTCGACGCACCTGGACTTCCCGATGATCGCCCCTCGGCCCGATGATCGGCTCCGGAGCGGTGAGGCCGAGGCGAGCAAGCAGCCGCGATCCAGCCGCGGCCCGAACGGCGCATCCGGGCCAATCGGCCCTTGCTTTACATGCCGACTGGCCACGGCCGTACGGTGGGTGTGTCGTCCACCGTGGGTCGGTACCGCTGGCGCGCGCCGTCACGCGGTGTTTGGCAACGAGCCCGAAGCAGGACATTCATGGCCTTACATCAGAACAGCGTGCGTCTGTTCGTCGAACTTCGCGCCGCCGTGGACTACGATCGGATCCCGGCTCTCCTCAAGACTCCGGATTGGCTCGGCGCGGAGATGGCGGCCAACGAGGGTGGCATGCGCCAGTTCGCATGCGACCTCGCTCTGAACGCAGGCGCCGCTGCTCCGGTCTTCTTTCGAAAGTCGATGGTTCTGGCCGCAGGCGATCCCATCAAGGTCGGTCAGGGCTGGCAGATCCCGGTCGAATGGCGATCGGCCACGATGGCTCCGCTGTTCCCGGTCTTCGTCGGCAGGATCACGGTCTGGTTCGACAGGATCAACGTTGAAGGCTGGTACGCCCCGCCGTTTGGCGCGTTCGGCACCATCCTTGACCGATCAGTGATGCGGATCGCTGCGCGGGCGACCGCCAGGTACGTCCTTCGGACCTTCGCCTCGGCCCTTGGCGCCACGGTCGAGCCGGTCGGTGCGATCGTCGACACGGACGCCTCGGGCGCGCTTCGCTGACCGATCGAATCGAGCGCCCGCTGGCGCGACGCGACCGCCGGATCGCGAAGCGCCAGTGCATGGCGTCGATCAGGATTCGTACCCGAGGTCGGCCGCGCGGCGGGCGCGGCCCCAAGCGTCAGCAGCGGTCTCTGGAAGGAGGTCGAGGAGGTCGGCCAGCTCGTCGATGAGCGTGTCAACGGCCGCTTCCGTCGCGGCGGCGATCGGCTCATCCAACGCATCCCGCAGGTGCGGCAGCGGCGAACAGGCGTCGACCAGGAAGGCATCCTCGACGATCTGGGAGAGGCTCCGCGCCACCAGTTCACGGGTCCCGGGCGCCCGCAGCCGGAAGCTGACCCGTTCCCGCAATGGGAGGGGTCTGACCAAGCTCGGCTCGCCAACCGCGCGGTCGGAATGGAGCGGACGCTCGAGCGTCATGGTATGCATCAGAGCCTCCTCCGCGGCAGCCGACGCCTCCGGCTGTCCTGTCGGGTCAGCATGCGCATCGCACGGTGATCGGGGTAGGGCCGAATGACACGTTTCCGCGGCGGCCGAGACTGCGCCTGGATGTGGAGAGCCGCGATGGCGGCGGTTCAGGAGCGCGACGGAAAGATCGCGATCTCGAACCGGTGCCGGACGAGCGGGACGTCGTCTGGCAACGTCTCAGGGCCGGCGAGGCTCCAGCATGGCGCGCAGCCGGTCGGACTCGGCGGCGATCACCGTGATGCACCCACATGATCTTGCGAGCAGCCCGGCGCGGTCGGCAATGCTGATCTGTCCCCGCGAATAGGCCACGAGTCCGGCGTCCTTGAACTGGCGCATCGCGAGGGACAGGGCCGGTCGCTGGACACCGATCATCTGGGCCAAGAAGTCCTGCGTCACCCCGAACGGCTTTCCCTCGACACGCTCGTCGGCCTGGAGCAGCCAGCGGGCCGCCCGCTGGTCCAGCCGGTGTATCCGGTTGCACAGAATGAGCTGGGCCATCGTCACCATCACGACCTGGGTATGGCGCTGCAGGAGCGCCACGAGCCGTCCATTGCGGTGGATCTCGTCGCGCAACACCTGCGCTCGCAACCGAAAGCCCGTCAAGGGGACCTGCACGATGGTCCGCATCGGCGACCGGCCGGTTCCGAGGAACACCGAGAGGCCGGTCATCCCCTCCCGCCCGATCATTGCCGTGTCGACCGTCTCGCCGCCCTCGTCGATGGACATGATCGACGCAACGCCACTCGTCGGAAAATAGACGAACTCGACGTTCTCGTTGGCGCCTTCGAGCTCCGTCGGACGCGGCAGGGTCACCGGTTCGAGCGATGGCGCGATGCGATCGAGCTCGGTTGCCGGCAGGGTGCCGAGCAGGTAGTTCCGTCGAAGGTCGATGTCGCGCCGGCCGGCGCCCGAGTTGGCTGTCATCGTCGGCTCCGTTATGTCCGATGGAGTACAGACGACAAAGCGGGGTCGGTGGCATCCTCGAACGTGGGTCCGAGATTACGGGTCGATTGCAAATGGCGTGGCCCCCTGATCGGGCGTCCGGACTCCGCGTGATCGAGAACGAGGGCAGATGCCGGACGAGCTCGCAACCGAGGCCGTGATTTCGATCGATTCCGATGGCCGCTACATCGACGCGAACTCGGCGGCCCTCGACCTGCTCGGAGTCTCTCTCGCGGAGTTGCTCGGGTCTTCGGATCGTTTCGCGATCCGACCGTCGATCGCAGCTGAAGATGCGGCCCTGCGCGCGGATTGGGAGAAGAAGGGCTCGGAGCCGCTGGTCGGGACCACCGGGCTGAGGCGCGCCGACGGGACGACGATCCGGGTCGCCTACGCGATCGAGGGGGTGAACTCCGGATTCCGGGCACGGCTGCGACCGGTCGAGGGTTCGCCGCACGAGCCGGCCAGCGTCTACAGCGTCGGCGACGTCCTGAGAGAGTGGCGGTCGGCCGAGCGAGCGCTTGCCGAGCTGATGCCCGGGTCTCCGGAGTGGGCCCGCACGCTGAGCGAGATCGAGTTGCTGCGCGGGCGATACCAGGAGCTCTTCAAGGCTGCCAAACCGCGTCCGTAGCCCCTGGTTTGGCACGCGGTCGTCAGGGGGACCTCTCGTGTCTCCGGTGCCGTGTCACGGTACGCTGCGGAGGATGATTTCCTTCGCCCTGTGACGGAGCCACTCGGGCCGCGGCGTGGTCGAAAGCCCGCCGACCGTCGGGTCCGTGTGCGGGTGGCGCACCAGCCCTATTTCCGGTACACCGGGCCGGGTGTACTCGAGGCGCGCGCCAGCGCGAGCGAGCCGACGACCCGGACCGGCCGCGCTCTGGCAGCGGTTCGCCGGGCCGTCTTCGGCCGTCCTCTCCATCGGGAGGCCGAACTGGCTGAACGCCTTCCGGTGTGGAAGGCACTGCCGGTCTTTTCGAGCGACGTGATGTCCTCGGTGGCGTACGCGACCGAGGCGTCGATGTTCACCCTGATCGTGGCCGGCACGGGCGCGCTGTGGATCGTCCTGCCGATCTCGGTCCTCATCGTCGCGCTCCTGGCTCTGGTCACCTTTTCCTACCGCCAGACGATCCGGGCGTACCCCGGCGGGGGCGGGAGCTACATCGTCGCGCGGTCGAATCTGGGCGTTCTGCCGGGGCTCGTCGGGGCGGCTGCCCTCCTGGTCGACTACATCCTCACGGTCTCGGTCAGCGTCTCGGCCGGGGTCGTCGCTCTCGCCTCCGCCTTTCCGGCGCTCCGCGGCATCCAGGTCGAGCTCATCGTGTTCTCGATCATCGCGGTGACCGCGATCAACCTGCGCGGTGTCCGCGAGAGCGGCACGATCTTCGCGATTCCGACGTATGCCTTCGTGGTCGGGGCACTATTCCTGGTCGCGGTGGGCCTTGCCAAAGTCGCGCTGGGCGACACGCCCCACGTCCCCGACGCCGCTGGGCCTGTGTCGGCGATCGAATCGCTCAGCTGGCTGGTGCTCCTCCGGGCGTTCGCCGACGGCTCGTCGGCGATGACCGGAACCGAGGCTGTCGCGAACGGCGTACCCGCATTCAAGCCGCCCGAATGGAAGAATGCCCAGCGGACGATGGCGATCATGGCCAGCCTCCTGGCCGTCATGTTCCTCGGCATCTCCTACCTGGCCTTGATCAGCGGCGCGGTCCCCGGGGCCAACGGTGGCGAGTCGGTCCTGTCCCAGGTGACGCGCGCGATCTTCGGCGCGGGGCCCTTCTACTACTTCTTCCAGATCGCCACGATGGGGATCCTGATCCTGGCCGCCAACACGAGCTTTGCCGATTTCCCGCGCCTCGCTTCGATCCTCGGCCGGGATGGCTTCATGCCCCGCCAGTTCGCCTTCCGCGGCGAACGCCTCGCGTTCAACGTCGGGATCGTGGCCCTCGCCGCCGTCTCGATCCTGCTGGTGGTGATCTTCGGCGGCCGGGTCGAGGCCTTGATCCCGCTGTACGCGGTGGGCGTCTTCACCGCGTTCACGCTCTCGCAGGCCGGGATGGTCCGCCACTGGTTCACGGAGCGCGGCAGCAACTGGCGGCGGAGCGCCGTGATCAACGGCGTCGGAGCGATCGCGACGGCGATCGTGACCGTCATCTTCATCGTCGCCAAGTTCGCGCTCGGTGCGTGGGTCGTGATCGTGATCGTGCCGATCCTGGTCGCCGGCATGTTGGCCGTCCGGCACATCTATGCCAACGAAACGAAGGATCTCGAGGTCCGCAAGGAGATCGTGATCGATCGCCCGCGCCGCCCGCAGCGGGTCGTCATCCCTGCGACCGCCTTGACCCGGGCGGTGGTCCAGGCGATTCGCGTCGGGCAGACGATGGCCGGTGAAGTGAATATCGTCCACGTGACCGCCGAGCGTGAGCATGGCGAGCAGCTCCGCGAGCAGTTCGCGCGGCAGATGCCCGACGTGCCCGTGACGATCGTCGACTCACCGTATCGGACCCTCGTCCGGCCGTTCGTCCGCTATCTCGAGGTCCTCCAGCTCCAACACCCGGACGAGGTCATGCTGGTCCTGATTCCCGAGCACCTGGCGCGCCATTGGTGGGAGAGCTGGCTGTTCACCGGGAACGCGAAGTTGATCCGACGGGCGCTGGTCGGCCGGAAGGACATCGTGGTCCTCGACGTCCCGTATCGGCGGGAGCCGCCTGATCCGTTGGAATAGGCCCGTCGGGGATGAGCGCGGGCCCGCCGGCACGGTCGTTCGCCTCGCGGTCGACGATGGCGAAGGCCCGGCCGACCCGGGTGGGTCACGCCCGGGCGTGCCTAGCGCCTGGCTTCGACGGCACCTACGACATGCAACTCCACGTCCGGAACCCGTTCGATCAGGCGGTCGACAAGCGACCGCTCGCGCAGCCGTTTCAGGCCGGCCACTTCCCGATGCGGGAGGACCAGGTGGGTTGCTCCATGCGAGCGGGCAACCCGCTCCAACCCGGACACCATATCCGCGGCCTCGACACGGACAACCTCGGCGCCGAGATCGACGGCGTCGTCGAGGGCTTCCTGGATGTCGCGAGTTCGATCGAACGCCTGGCGCTCGAAATCGGGCGTATCGACGACGACCGCGACGAACGCAGCGTGAAGCGCGCCCGCCAGCATCGCCGCCCGCCGGACGGCACGGCCCGTAGCCGGACTGCCGTCGACAAGGACGAGCACCCGATCGGTGACGAGCGGCAGCTGCTGCCCGGCGATCGCGTCCTCGAGCTGGTCCTCCACGCGCCGGGCGACGAGCCGCAAGGCAAGCTCGCGGAGGGCGGTCAGGTTCGACTCCGTGAAGAACTTCTCGAGAGCGACCTGGGCGCGATCCGGGGGATAGACGTTGCCGTGTTTCATCCGCTGGCGCAACGCATGCGGGCTCATGTCGACGAGCTCGATCTCGTCCGCGGTCAGGAGGACATCGTCCGGGAGGCGCTCGTGAACCGGGGCTCCGGTGATCGTGGCGACCGCGTCGGACACGCTCTCGAGGTGCTGGACGTTCATCGTCGTCACGACATGGATGCCTGCGTCGCGGATGACTTCGACGTCCTCCCAGCGCTTGGGGCGGGCTGTGCCCGGGACATTCGTGTGGGCGAGCTCGTCAACGAGAGCGACGGTGGGGTTGCGCTCGAGTACGGCGTCCGTGTCCATCTCCTCGACGACGACGCCGCGGTACTCGATCCGGCGGCGTGGCACGATCTCGAGTCCTGTGAGCCGCTCCAGGGTGTGCGGTCGGGCATGTGCCTCGACGAAGCCGACGGCCAGGTCCGTCCCGCGGGCGACGCGGCGGTGGCCTTCCTCGAGCATCCGGAACGTCTTGCCGACACCCGGCGCCATCCCGAGATAGACGCGGAGCCGGCCGCGGCCGCTCGTCTCTTCCGCGCGCACGCGCGCCAGCATCTCGTCCGCGCTCGGTCGGACGTCGAACGCGTCGCGCTCGGGATCCGTCATTTCAACAGCCCGTCGAGATCGAGGTTCAGGAGCAGGACGTTCACCCGGGGCTTACCGAGGAACCCGAGCAGCTGGCCCGACGTGTGCCGGGAGACCGCCGCCCGAACATCCGCCTCCGTCATCCCGCGCGCCTTGGCGACTCGCGCGACCTGGTAGTCGGCGGCGGCGGGGCTGATCTCGGGATCGAGGCCCGACGCCGACGTCGTGACGAGGTCGACCGGCACCGGTCCACCGCCGTTGGCCGCCCGGAGGCGGTCGATGTCGGCGCTGATCCGGTCGATCAGGGCCGTGCTCGTCGGACCGAGGTCGGAGCCCGCCGAACCGCTCGCGTCGTAGCCGTCCTTGCCCGCGGCCGAGGGGCGGCCGGAGAAGTACTTCGCGTCGTTGAATGCCTGGCCGATCAGGCTGGACCCGACGGCCTTGCCGTCGACGACGATCAGCGATCCGTTGGCCTGCGACGGGAACGCGACCTGGGCAACGGCGGTGACGACGGCCGGATACGCCACGCCGGTGACGAAGGTCATGACGAGGAGAAGCGCGCAGGCAGGCCATACGTAGTGGCGAATGAAGCGAGTCATGAGATGTTCCTAGGCGAGGTGGAGGGCGGTGACGACGAGATCGATCGCCTTGATCCCGATGAAGGGGGCGACGATCCCGCCGAGGCCGTAGATGAGGAGGTTGCGCTGGAGCAGCTCGCTCGCGGGGGCCGGCCGGAAGCCGACGCCGCGCAGGGCGATCGGGATCAGGGCGATGATGACGAGCGCATTGAAGATGACGGCCGACAGGATCGCGCTCTGCGGCGTCGCCAGGCCCATGATGTTGAGGGCGCCGAGCTCCGGGTAGACGCTCACGAATAGCGCGGGCAGGATCGCGAAATACTTCGCGATGTCGTTGGCGATCGAGAACGTCGTGATCGAGCCGCGCGTGATCAGGAGCTGCTTGCCGATCGCGATGACCTCGAGGAGCTTCGTCGGGTCCGAGTCGAGATCGACCATGTTGGCCGCCTCTTTCGCGGCTGACGTCCCGCTGTTCATCGCGATCCCGACGTCGGCCTGGGCGAGAGCCGGGGCATCGTTCGTGCCGTCGCCGGTCATCGCGACGAGATGGCCCTCGGCCTGCTGCGCCCGAATGTAGGCGATCTTGTCCTCGGGCTTGGCCTGGGCGACGAAGTCGTCAACGCCCGCTTCGCGGGCGATCGTCGCCGCCGTGAGTGGGTTGTCGCCGGTGATCATCACGGTCCGAACGCCCATCCGGCGAAACTCGCCGAACCGCTCGGCGAGACCGGGCTTGACCGTGTCCTTGAGCTCGATCAGGCCGAGAAGCGTCCGATCACGGCGGACCGCGAGCGGCGTCGCCCCGCGACCGGCGATCGCGTCTCGCTCGGCGGCGACCTCGTCCGTGAGCGGCGATTCGAGGTCGTTTGCGATCGCGTCCACCGCTCCCTTGAGGACCCGCACTCCGCTGACCAGTCGTACGCCGCTCGTCCGTGTCTCGGCGCTGAAGGGCTGCTCCTCGGCGATCTCCGAATCGACCGTGCGCAGTCCCGCGTCGTCGCTGACGCCGCCCGGGCAGCCAAGCTCGGCCAGCCGCTTTCGGCACAGCTCGACGATCGAGCGACCCTCGGGTGTCTCGTCGCGGAGCGATGCGACGAGCGCCGCTTCGAGCACCTCCGCGTCGCCGACCCCGGGCGCCGCGGTGATCGCCGAAGCAAGCCGATTGCCGAACGTGATCGTGCCAGTCTTGTCGAGCAGGATCACGTCGACGTCACCCGAAGCCTCGACGGCGCGCCCGCTCATTGCCAGGACGTTGAACCGTGCGACCCGGTCCATGCCCGCAATGCCGATCGCGGACAACAGGCCGCCGATCGTGGTCGGGATCAGGCACACCAGGAGGGCAACCAGGGCCACGGTGTCAACCGTGGCGCCGGCGAACAGGCCGAACGGTCGAAGGGTCACGGTCGCCATCAGGAAGATGAAGGTCAGTCCCGCAAGCAGGATGGCAAGGGCGATCTCATTGGGCGTCCGCTGCCGCTTGGCACCCTCGACGAGCGCGATCATCCGATCGAGGAAGGTCTCGCCCGGATCGGCGGTCACCCGGATCACGAGGCGGTCGCTGGTCAGCGTCGTGCCACCTGTCACGGAGCTCCGGATGTCGGTCCCGGGCTCCTTGAGGACCGGCGCCGATTCACCCGTGATCGCCGCCTCGTTGACGTAGGCGACGCCCTCGATGACGTCGCCATCGCCGGGGATGGTCTCCCCTTCCTCGACCACGATGACGTCGCCCTTCCGGAGCAGCGACGAGCCGACGTCCTCGAGCGAGCCGTCAGCGAGGCGGCGGTGGGCGGTCGATTCCGAGCGGGTCCGGCGGAGGGTTGCTGCCTGGGCTCGTCCGCGTGCCTCGGCGACGGCCTCGGCATAGGTCGCGAACAGGGCAGTGAACCACAGCCACACGGCGATCTGGATCTGGAAGCCGAGGCCGGATGGCCCGGCGGTCGGCTGGACGCCGCTCGCGTTCGCGATCGCGGTGATCGTGACGAGGACCGCCGTGATCTCGACGACGAACATGACCGGGTTCTTGATGAGCAGGCGCGGATCGAGCTTGCGGAAGGCATGCGGAATGGCCGCGCGCAGGAGGTCAGGGTCGAAGACACCTCGCGGTCGCGGCGGCTTTCCGGACGGCTTCGCCCCGCCGAGCGTCACGAAGCGCTGGAAGCGCCGCGTGCCTCGATCGAGCTCGACGGACAGGGATCGACGGACGGTCATTGGATCAAGAGACCTTTCCGGCGTTCTGCAGGAGCTGCTCGACGATCGGGCCCAGCGACAGGGCCGGGAAGAACGTGAGCGCCCCGACGATGATCACGACGCCGACCAGCAGCACGGTCCATAGGACGCCGGTGGTCGGGAACGTGCCGAGTGATGGAGCGACCCGGCGCTTCGCCGCCATGGAGCCTGCGAGGGCGAGGATCGGGACGATCATCCCGTACCGCCCGATCAGCATCGCGAGGCCACCGGTGACGTTGTAGAAGGGGGTGTTTCCGGACAGGCCCGCGAACGCGGAGCCGTTGTTTCCGGTCTGGCTCGAGAAGGCGTACAGGATTTCGCTGAATCCATGCGGGCCGTGGTTCAACGGGCCGGCCGTGCCCTCGGGCAGGACGCTCGCGAGTGCCGTGAAGCCGAGGATGCTGGCGCCAAGCACGAGGGCGACGAGCATCGCCATCTTGATCTCGAACGACTCGACCTTCTTGCCGAGGTATTCAGGCGTTCGCCCGACCATCAGCCCGGCGATGAACACGGCCAGGATGGCGCCGATCACGAGCATCCCGTACATCCCGGCGCCAATGCCGCCCGGGGTGATCTCGCCGAGCTCGATGTTGAAGAGGGGCACCAGTCCGGCGATCGGCTGGAAGCTGTCGTGCCAGGAGTTGATGGCGCCCGTGCTCGTCCCGGTCGTCGCAGCGGCGAACAGCCCGCCGACGGCCGCGCCGAACCGGGTCTCCTTGCCTTCCATGTTGCCGAGAGCCTGGTCGACGCCGGCCGGCAAGAGGGGGTTGCCGGCGAACTCCGCGTGCATCGCCCCGACCGCGCCGACCAGCAGGATGGCGGCCATTGCCGCGAAGATCGTCCAGCCCTGGCGCTGATTGCCGGCGTACCGACCGAACGTGTAGGTCAGGGAGAAGGAGAGCCCCAACAAGGCGACGATCTCGAGCCAGTTCGTCAGCGGAGTCGGATTTTCGAAGGGGTGGGCGGAGTTGGCATTGAAGAAGCCGCCACCATTGTTGCCGAGTTCCTTGATCCATTCCTGGGAGGCGATCGGCCCGAGGGCGATGTCTTGCGTCGCGCCCTGGAGCGTCGTGACAGCCTGCGTTGGGTTCCAGGTCTGGGGAACGCCCTGCCAGACGAGAACGAGCGCACCGACGATCGAGATCGGCAGGAGGATGTAGAGGATGCCGCGCGTCAGATCGACCCAGTAGTTGCCGATCATCTTCGTGCTCCGCCGGGTGAGCCCGCGGAAGAGGGCGATGGCGATCGCCAGTCCGGTGGCGGCCGAGGTGAAGTTGCGAACCGCAAGGACGCCGGCCTGGGTCAGATACGTCGCCCCGGTCTCGCCCGAATAGTTCTGCCAGTTCGTGTTGGTCTCGAAGCTGATCGAGGTGTTGAATGCCAGGTCCGGGGACATCGCGGGGATGCCGCCCTGATTGAGCGGCAGGATGTCCTGAAAGCGGAACACCAGATATCCAGCGACGATCGCGCTGAACGCCATCGCGAGGACCGCGATCGCGTAGCCCTTCCAGTCATGCTCGACGGTCTCATCGACGCGGCAGACGCGATAGATCGCCCGCTCGATCGGACGGACGACCGGGCTCACGAAGACCGGCTCGCCCTCCATGACCCGGTGGATATAGCGACCGAGGAACGGCGTGACGATCAGGACTGCTGCCGCGACCGTGACGAGGGTCAGGAAGTCACCGAGGGACATGATCAGAAGTCCTCCGGCCGGAGGAGGGCCCAGATCAGGTAGATGAATCCGAACGCGGCCGCGAGGCCGGCCAGGATATCGATGGCGCTCATCCGCGGACCCGTTCGCACAGCTCGAGGTATCCCCAGAACGCGACCGCGGCGATGGCGGCGATCAGGAGGATCTGCAGGTCGGTCATTCGTGTTCGTCCGCCTCCCGCGAAATGAGCAACCGCTCGATCGTCGCGACCAGCGTGTCGAGCGGGAAGGGCTTGGGCAGGTAGCCCGCGCAGCCGAATTCGGCGAGGCGCTTCGGGTTGACCGTGGTGGCGCTGGTGATGATCACCGGCGGCGAGCCCGCGGCGGCCAGCAAGGGGCCGCGCAGGAGGTGCCAGCCCGTGTCGCCGGGAAGGTTGAGGTCGAGGAGCACGACTTCGGGTCGGAGGCCACCGTCGAGAGCCGCGGCGGCGGCCTCGGCCGACGACGACTCGACGAGCTCGTAGCCCTCGGCGCGAAGATGCCGCGCGACGATCTGGCGCAGGCTCTCGTCGTCCTCGACGATGAGGACGCGATGACCGGAGTCAGACATCGCTGATCCGTTCGAATGCAATGTCAGCGCCAGCGTCGTCGGGCATCCAGATCGGCACCAGCCGGACGCCTGCCTCCGTCGCAAGTCCGCGCGCGGGCGCGATCAGTGCCTCGCCGAACCGGAGGCCTCCGACGACGACCCGCGGCGAGGCGCCGTTCGCGACCATGGCGATCGCCTCGCGCACGAGGTTCATCTCGTACTCGAGCTTGCGCTCGACGCGCGCCGCCGATTGATCCATGTCGCCACCGTGCGGCTCCGCCCCAAGAGGGAACGGCGCCCGGGCGGATCGATCGCCCTAAGGTCCGCCTAAAGCCGCCGGCCGGTCCAGCTCGCGAACGCGGTAGCCGACACCGGGCTCGGTCACGATCAGGTCGCGCAACGCGCCGCCACCGTCGGCCGCGGCGAGCTTGCGGCGGAGCTGGCTGACATGAACGTAGATGTAGCTGTCCTCGCCCTGGTATGCCTCTCCCCAGACCGCGCGGAGCAGGCGCCCCTTGGTCACGAGCCGGCCGGCGTTGCCCAGCAGGACCCGCAGGATCTCGAACTCGCGTGGCGTCAGTTCGAGCCGTTCGCCGTTGACGCGCGCCTCGTGGCGCGCCGCATCGAACTCGAGGGGGCCCGCGACGATCCGGCCGGTCTGGTCTGCGGCCGGGCCGGCCGCTCGTCTCAGGGCGACGCGGAGGCGGGCATTGAGCTCATCGACCCCGAACGGCTTCGTGACGTAGTCGTCGGCTCCCCGCTCGAGCGCCTCGACCTTCTCACGCTCCTCGTACCGACCGGACAGGATCACGATCGGCGTCGTCGCCTCACGCCGGATCCGCCTGACGATGTCGAGCCCGTCCATGTCCGGCAGGCCGAGATCGAGCAGCACGACGTCGGGCCGGCGGATCTCCCAGTGGCGCAGCGCCGAACGGCCTTCGGCCGCCTCCGCAACGGTGTAGCCACGAGTCGTCAGCTCACGCACGAGCGCCGCTCGTGTCTCCTCGTCGTCCTCGACGACGAGGATGGTCGGTCCGCGTGGCGCAGACGCCATGCCCGTCATGCCCGTCATGCCCGCGCCTCGGCCGCGTCCTCGAGCGACGTGGTTGCCATCGGGAGATCGAGGTCGATCGCGAGCCCACCGAGCTCGCTCCGCCGAGCGCCGACCCGCCCGCCCATCGCTTCGACCAGGCCGCGGACGACGGCGAGACCGATCCCGGTGCCCGAGCGGGACCCACCAGCCGCACCGGGGACGCGGTAGAACTTGTCGAAGATCTTCGGCAATGCCGCGTCGGGCACGCCAGGCCCGTCGTCCTCGATGGTCAGGCGGACGCGCGACTCGTCGGGGAGGCGCCGCGCCGCGATCCGGATCGCGCTTCCCGGCGGGGTGTACTTGATCGCATTCTCGATCGCATTGGTCGTGGCTTCATCGAGGAAGACCGGGTCGACCTCCACTGGTGGCACTGCGAGCGCGATCTCGATGGGCCGGTCGCCGAGGCGGGCTCGAAGCCGCTCGACCGTCTGGCCGACGAGATCGTCGAGCTCGTAGACGTCGCGTTCGGCTCGCAGGGCGCCCGCCTCGATTCTGCTCAGGTCGAGCAGGTTCGTCACCAGCCGGTTGAGGTACTCGACCTCGCGATCGATCGCGTCGGCGCTCTCTCGCTGATCCTCCGCGCTCAGCCCGCTGCCCGGGCGGAGCGTCCCTGCGGCTGCCCGGATCGTCGCCAGCGGTGTCCGCAGGTCGTGCGAGACGGATTGCAGCAGGGCCGACTTGAGGGCATCGCTCTCACGGGCGATCTCGGCCGCCTGGGACTCGGCAGCCAGGCGGTCCTGGGCGAGGGCCTGGCCGACCTGGTCCGCAGCCGCGGACAGGAGCCTGGTCTCGGTCGGGTCGGGCTCGCCGTCCGAGCGGTCGCGAAGCCCCCAGATCGAGCCGAACTGCCTCGGGCCGGCCTCGATCCGGACCCGATACGCCTCTCCCCCGCTTGTCCGACCGGCGCGTCGTTGACCCGGCTGATGAACGCGGCTCCAGTGCGCGGGTGTGTCGTCGGGGGTTCGCTGCAGGACATGATGCAAGCCCGGGACCACGGGCCGCGCATCGGGGCCCGTATCGGCCGCGACGCGTTCTCGGGCATCATCGCGGCCGAACGCAACCCAGATCCTCTCCATGTCCGTCTCGTTCCGCAGGATGCCGGCGATCGTCGGCAGGACCGCTGGCGTCGACTCTCGGGTGGCGAGTTCCCGGCTGACCTGGAACAGGGCACGCGCCTCCCGCTCCCGCGCGCGGGCGATCTCGGTCCGCGCTCGCTGGATCGCCACCAGCTGACCGACGACGATCCCGATGAAGAGAAGGAGAACGAGGTTCAACCACTCGCCCGGGTCCCCGACGGTGAACGTGTAGAGCGGAAGGACGAACAGGAAGTCGTAGAGGAGGAATGACGCAACCGCGGCCACGACCGCGCCCCAGGTTCCTGCGGCGAAGGCGGTCGCGACGACCGCGGCGAGGTACACCGCGGAGGCATTCGGGACGCCGACGAGGTCCTGCAGCACGACGATGGCGAGCGTCGCGCCAGCAAGTGCCGGGATCGCGACGGCAAGAAGCCGTCCGAGGTCACGACGATCGATGCGGCGCATGACGCGATCCTAGGTGCTGCGTCGTGCTCGCGCGCACGTGGCTCCGGGCTTTGGTCCCGTTGCCATGCCGTCCACGTTCTTCCTGCGTTCCGAGCGCGAGTTCGCCCGAGTGGGCGGCCAGGCTCCCGGTACGGCGCCTGGCCTCGTCCCGATCAATCAATCCTCGACGGCGGGCACATCCGAGGGCTGACGGACCCGCGGCAGCGGTGAGAGCACGAGCAGCAGGATCGAGACCGCCATTCCGGCCCAGCCGATCGCGATCCCGCCGCGAACGCCGATCCAGCCCGCGACGGCAGCCGCCATGAGGGCGCCGACCGGGTAGGCGATCCCATGCGAGAAGACCTCGAGGGTGGCATTCACCCGGCCGAGGATGCGATCCGGGATCACGCCCTGGATGAGCGACAGTTCCGCGACGCCCTCGATCGTCTGGAGGCCGTCCCCGACCAGCTGCGGGAGCAGCACCATCAGCGTCGCGAGCAGCAGCGGACCGCCTGCGAGCGGCGTCAGCACGCCGACGATCGACGCGCCCGTCGCTGCCCAGATCAGGGCCGGGCCGAACCCCAGCCGGGCGATCACCCTCGAGGCGAAGACCGATCCGACGAGGGATCCGACGCCGCCGGCGGAGACGACCACGCCGAGCAGGAGCGGGTTGAGGTGGAGATCCTCGATGAGATAGATCGTGTAGAGGACGCCGTAGAACGAGCCGGCGACGTGCGCGATGACCGAGCGAAGGGTCAGGGGAACGAGGATCGGGTGGCGCCGGACGAGGTTGAGACCTTCCATGATCTCGTGCCGCATCGGCGTGGTCGAGGTTCGCGTCGGGCGCGACGGCTCGGGACTCCGGATCAAGGCGAGCGAGATCGCCGAGACGGCGAACGAGACGGCGTCGACGAGGATCGCAAGCGGCGCGCCGATCACCTGGACCAGGCCGCCCCCGAGGCCTGGACCGCCGATCTCGGCGAGCGATGCGCTGGTGGCCAGCTTGCTGTTGCCGTCGACCACGCGATCGACCCCGATGAGCGACGGAACGTAGGCCGGATAGGCGGCATCGAAGAGCGCTCCGAGGCAGCCCTCGAGGAACACGACGACGTACAGCTGCTCGATCCGGAGCGCGTTGGCGAGGTAGGCCGCCGGGATCGAGAGCAGCAGGACGGCACGGATCGCGTCTGCGCCGACGAGCAACGGCCGCCGCTGCAGCCGGTCGACCCAGGCGCCGGCGAAGAGGCCGACGAGGAGGACGGCGAGGCTGCCCGAGACGACCAGCAGCGCCATCTCCAGAGGCCTCGCTCCCAGGACGAGGAGCGCGACGAGCGGGACGGCGGTCCGGGTCACCACAGAGCCGAGCTCGGACACGGTCTGTCCAACCCACAGCTTCATGAAGTCGGCGTGTCGCCACAGGGACGCGGTCACCACCGTGGAAAGGTACCGGAACGGACCCGCGCCACGAGACCCGAGACGACGCTCGGACCCCCGGCCTGCATCCTTTCGGCCAGACCAACCAACGCCCTCGCTGGAGACGGACGTCATGCCCGACGACACCGGCAGCACCGACCGCGCACCTGACGCCGCGACCGCATCGAACGCCCCGTCGGGCAGGCCCAGCCTGATCCGCTCCATCGCCCATCGCCTCGCCGGCGAACCGCTCGACCTGCCGATCGAGGGTCGTCTGGCGTCATTCGCGGGCGCGACCGGCTGGCTGAACTCCGAACCGCTGACGCCGGAAGGACTGCGCGGCGTGTCGCCCTCGTCGACTTCTGGACCTACAGTTGCGTCAACTGGCTCCGGACGCTGCCCTATGTCCGAGCCTTGGCCGCGAAGTACTCGGACGCCGACCTGACCGTCATCGGCGTGCACACGCCGGAGTTCGGGTTCGAGCGCGACGTCGACAACGTCGTCGCGCAGTCGCGCAACTTCGGCGTCGACTACCCGATCGCGATCGACAGCGAATACGGGGTATGGAGCGCCTTCGCGAACCACTTCTGGCCGGCGGTGTACATCGCCGATGTCGACGGGTGGATCTGACATCACCATTTCGGCGAGGGCGAGTACGCGGCAACGGAGATGGTGATCCAGCAGCTGCTGGTCGACGCCGGCGCAGCGGCCATCGACCAGGACCTTGTCATGGTCGAGCCGCGTGGCCTGGAAGTGGCGGCCGACTGGCGGACACTGCAGTCGCCCGAGACATACGTGGGCTACGGCCAGCGCAGGGGATTCGCGCAGGAAGCCGTCGCCCGGTTCGACGAGCCGCGTATCCACGCCTCGCCCGGACGGCTCACCCTCAACACCTGGGGACTGTCGGGAACCTGGACCGTGGCCCGCAACGCGGCGGTTTCGAACGAGGCCGGCGCACGAATCTCGTTCCGATTCCACGCGCGCGACCTCATCCTCGTCATGGGCCCGCGTCAAGGGGAGCGACCGTCCCCTTTCGGGTCTTCCTCGATGGTCAGCCGGCGGGCGGCGACCACGGGACCGACGTCGATGCCGCTGGTCGCGGGATCGCCCGCGACCAGCGCACCTACCAGCTGATCCGCCAACCGGGTGACATCGCCGACCGCCTCTTCGAGATCGATTTCCATTCGGCGGGTATCGCGGCCTATTGCTTCACCTTCGGGTGAGGGAACCGAACCTTCGCCCATCGCGGGCGCCGCGGGCGATCCGTCGGGTCGCCGGCGGCGTCGCCGTCGCCGGGCCTCGAGGGATTCGGCGGGCATGCCTGGCCCCGGGCCGGGCCTGCACCGACGGCGAATCGTGCTCGTCCGGCTGATGGGGGCCCGCAAGACCCGCGGCGAGGAACGGGCGATCGGTGATTCCCGTGAGTCGGCCTCGGCTCAGGGCGTTGCGGAAGGCGCCGGCGAGGGCGCTGTCCCCGGCGCCGGGGACAGCACGTCCTGGAGCGCCTTGCGAAGCTGCGGATCGCGGGTGCTCGCGACCTTGGCGGACGTGAGTGCCTTCGGGTCGGACGGGCCGATCGGCGGCACGCCCGCTGGCAGGGCGACGACGTCGTCGGGCGTGAGGCCGACATGCCAGATGCTCTGACCGTTGCGGGTCAGCCATTCCAGGGTCCCGATCCTCAGCGCCGATCCGTCAGCCAGCGAGAACTGGCCCAGGATCGTCCCGGTCCCGAACGTGGCCAGTCCGACGATCCTGGCTCGTCCTGCGTCCTGCAGCGCAGCGGCCACGATCTCAGCGGAGCTCGCCGTTCCGTGGTCCACCAGGACGACGAGTGGCGTCTTCAGCGCGACGCCGGCGGGCTTGACCGGGGCAACGGTCTGATGACCCGAGGCATCCCGGGTCTGGTAGACGGCTCCCGAAGCGAGGAACTGGCTCGCGACGCCGACCGCCTCGTCGACGAGCCCGCCGGGATTGCCTCGGAGGTCGAGAACGACCCGGTTCGCGCCGGCGGCGACGGCGGCCTTGACGGCGTCGACGAGCGCCGTCGTCGCGCCGCTCGAGAACTGATCGACCCGGATATCGGCGATGTGGGTGCCCGGGACCATCGCCCATTCCACGACCGGCAACGTGACGGGCTCACGAACGATGGCGACCTCCCGGGTCGCTCCGCCGGCGGCCGGCCGCACCGTCAGGTTCACCGAGGAGCCGGCCGGCCCTGCGATCAGGCCGATCAGGAGCGCCGGAGTGAGGTTTCCGATGTCGCGCCCGTTGACGGCGACGATCAGGTCGCCCGGTTTGAGCTCCGCTCGTTCCGCGGGACCCGCCGGGATCACCGACTTCACGAGCGCACCGCCCGACGTCGGCTCGATCATGACGCCGATGCCGACATAGTGACCGCTCAGGACGGCCTGTTCGGCCTGCAGGTCCGCGGGTGTCTCGAAGGTCGTGTGGCCGGTGTCCCCGATGGCGTTGGCGAGGGCCGCGATGGCTGCGTAGGCAAGCTGCGTGTCGTCGAGGTGGGCTCGATCGACGTACTGCTGGTGGATCAGGTCCCAAGCCTGGTCGATGACACGGAACTGCGGTGACCTGGTCGCCGGGTCGGCGTTCGGGGACCCGGGCAGGACTCCGGCTCGGTCAAGGCCGACGCCGGCCAGGACCAGCGCCGCCGCGAGGCCGAGGAAGAGGGCGGTCCGCAGGGTCCGGCCGGCGGCTCGGCGCGCCAGCCCGCGCCGCCGGGGCGGCGTTGTCCGCGGCCGCGCGGGCTCCGCCTCGCTGGTCTCGTGGTTGCTTCCGTCGCCGTCGCTCGCCGGGCTGTTGTCGACGACGTGAGACATGTCCACCTCGATCCGGTTGCGCTTGGCCCTGAGCCGATCAGCGCCGGCTTCGGAGGACGACCATCAGGCTCACGAGCCCAACGGCGCACGTCCCCGCGACGAGCAGCGCACCCGCGACGAGCGGCGCCGCTCCGGCTCGAACCGCCAGCCAGGCGGCGACGAGGACGACGATCGGTCCGACGAAGAGCTCGGGGCGATCCCCGACGAGGAAGTCGTACCAGAACGCACCGAACACCCGAACCCAGCGCATCAGCCGCCGACCGTCGGAGCTGAGTTCCGGGCCGCCTGGCGCCCACCGATCTCGCGCCGGACGAGCGAAACGGCAACCAGCGAGGCCAGGAGGTAGATCCCGAGCAGCACGATGATGATCGCATCGCCGAGCGGCCAGTCGATGCCGATACCCTCGCCCGCCCAGAACGTTCCGAAGGCCGCCAGCATCAGGCCGACGGCGAATTTCAGGCCGTTTTCGGGAACGCGGGCGAGCGGCCGGTGGACCGTGATGCCGATCGCGAGGACGAGGACCCCGGCAAGCGTCGCGCCGGCGGTGGCCGCGGTGAGCGCCGCCGTCGACGCCGCTCCGAAGGTCACGACGATGAACGCGACCTCGAGGCCCTCCAGCAGCACGCCCTTGAACGCAACCGTGAAGCTGATCCAGTCCATCCCCTGGGCTGGCACCGGCGCCTCGTCGGAAAGGAGCGCCACCTCTCGCTCGAAGATCGCCGCCTCGTCGTGCTTCGCCTTCGCACCTGCGGCGCGGAGGATCGCCTTGTGGAGCCAGTTCAACCCGTAGATGAGCAGGAAGCTGCCGACGACCAGGCGAAGGGTGTCGATCGGGACGAGGATCAGGATCGCCGTCCCGAACACGGCGACGATCAGGACGAGGGCGAGAACGGCCGCCGCGACGCCGATCAAGGTCGAGCGCCACTGGCGCGTGACACCGACGGCGAGCACGATCGTGAGGGCCTCGACGAACTCGACGAGGGAAGCGAGGAACGCCGGCGCGGCCGCGACCAGAAAGCTCATGGCCTCAACTGTGCCATGAATGCCGGTGGTCGAGCATTCCTGCTGGTCGGTGGCGCTCAGCGCGGATACGATCGCCTCAAGCCCGGGCCTGGCCATCCTTCGCGCGCAAGGCGAAGAGCCGCCGGGGTCCCGTCACGCCTCGGAGCTCGACCATTCCGCTGCTCCCGGTAGTTTCCTTTTCGATGCCGAACGATACGCGCGGCGGGCGATTCGCCAGGTCTCGCGGGGCGAGAGCGGCGTTCGCGTCGAGCCGCCGGCCTCCGACTCATCGATTTGGACGATGACGCCGCGGGTGGCCGGTGCCTACTGTCAACGACCGACGTGAACGACACACACGGCCAATCGGAATCGGCCCCGGATGAGCGTCTCCTGGGTCGTTCCATCTCCGGGACGCGAAAGCGCGGCCGCGCATGCTCCCGGATCGCGGTCGTCGACCGTCCGAGGCGGGATCACGCGGTAGCCTTGGCCGGTGTCGACGCCATCTTCCGCTCGGCTGCGCGGCTTCGTCCGGCGCAACACGCGGCTCCTGCCGGTGCCGGACCTGCCCGACGTCCGCCTCCACGTCGGCGACGACGTCATGGCCCTCTGCCAACTGGCCGGACGCGAGCTCGGTGAGGCCAACCCTCCCCTGCCCTACTGGGCGTTTCCCTGGGCGGGTGGGCTGGCGGTGGCCCGCCTTCTCGTCGATCATCCCGGCGAGGTCGTCGGGAAGGATGTGCTCGACATGGCCTCGGGCTCCGGCGTCTGCGCCATCGTCGCCGCCCGAGCCGGGGCTGCAGCAGTCGAGGCGATCGACGTCGATCGGCTCGCCGAGGCGGCGGTCGCGGTCAACGCCAGGGCGAACGGCGTCCGGATCGCATTCCGGCGGAGGGACATCCTCGACGAGCCACCACCGGCGGTCGACGTCATCCTCGCCGGCGATATCTGCTATGAGGAGACGATGGCGGCGCGGATGCTGACGTGGCTTCGGGTCGGGGCCGACCACGGGACACGCGTCCTCATCGGCGACCCGGGCCGGACCTATCTCCCGGCGGGTCTCGAGCGCGTGGCGACATACCCGGTCCGGACGAGCCTCGAGCTCGAGAACGCCCCGATCAAGCAGGCCGCGGTCTTCACGATCCCGGTCGGCTGACCCAGGCCGGCGACGGTGGCGCCGACCCATCGCACGCGGCACGGCGGATGCTGTGCGCGGCCGAGTGGTCGCCGGTCAATGGAGCTTGAGCTCCCAGTCGGGCGGCACCTGACCGGCCGGACCCGGAACGGGCTGATCGAGCGGGTGATGACGGGGCGGGGCGAGCGACGGGCCCTCAAGGACCTCCTCGGTCGCGTAATTCCAGAACCAGTCCTCACCGGGCTCGTAGCTCTGCGCGATCGGGTGCTGGAGATCGGACGCATGGTGGCTGGCGTGCTGCGACGGCGACGAGTCACAGCAGCCGACGTGGCCGCAATGGGCGCAGCGGCGGAGGTGGAACCACCAGCCGCCGGTCGCGCTGCATTCGACGCAGCCGGTCCCGCTCGGCGGGATGTGCGGATCGATCTCGACCTCGTCTGTCATCGCCGCTCCCTTCGCGCTCGATCGCCCGCGCTTCCAGCGCCCGGTCAGGCCCGCGCCGGAAGCCCGGCCTCCGGGAGGACATGGTAGTGGTCGAGCGGCGGCGAGTCGGCCCGGCGCGACGAACGAGTCAGGGCGGGCGCCGGCGGCACGTTCTGTTGACGGCGGAACAGGTTGGTCGGATGGGAGCGGCCTGATCGAGCGCGCTTGCGAGGCCTTCAACCCCATGGCTCGTGGGCCGGCAGCCGCTCGGGCGACCCGACGATGACCGCAAGCGCGGCCATGATCCCGCGGTCGCGATGGGCGAACGCGGTGACATTGGAGGGAACCCGCTCTGACCGGTTGAACCGCCCGGGAATCATCGGTGGTCTCGATACCGGAGGCACGTGACCGATCCGGGACGAGGTCGCTAGGATGCGTCGATGACTGAAGCGACCGCCGACCGCACCGCGACGACCGACCTGCCCGCGCCGGCGGAGCTCGATGCCCGCCTCGAGACGCACCGGGTCGAACTCACCGCGTACTGCTACCGGATCCTCGGCTCGGCGTTCGAGGCCGAGGACGCCGTCCAGGAGACGTTCATCCGAGCCTGGCGCGGCTACGACCGGTTCGAAGGCCGGGCGGCACTGCGCTCGTGGCTCTACAAGATCGCGACGAACGTCTGCCTCGACATGAAGGGCGCGAGCCAGCGCCGAGCCCGGCCGATCGACCTCAATCCCGCGTTGACCGCGGACCAGGCGCTCGGCGCGCCGCTTCCCGAGTCCGCCTGGATCGAGCCGGTCCCCGACGATCGGGCGATTCCGTCGGGCGGCGATCCGGCCGAGGTTGCAGTTGCGCGCGAGTCGATCCGCCTGGCATTCGTCGCGGCTCTCCAGCACCTGCCGCCGAAGCAGCGGGCCGTCCTCATCCTGCGCGAGGTCCTCCGCTGGAAGGCAGAGGAGGTCGCCGAGCTGCTCGACACGACCGTCGCCTCGGTCAACAGCGCCCTCCAGCGCGCCCGTGCAACCCTCGCCCAGAAGGACCTCGTCGAGGCCGATCCGACGCCGGCCATTCTTGACGACGAGCACCGGGCCCTCCTCGACCGCTATGTCGCGGCGTTCGAGCAATACGACATGAAGGCCCTGACCAGCCTGCTCAACGAAGACGCCCGCTGGTCGATGCCGCCGTACGAGCTCTGGCTCCAGACCCATGGCGACATCGTCGACTGGTGCCTCGGACCGGGGATCGGCTGCCGCGGCTCGCGGCTCATCCCGATCCAGGCCAACGGCTCACCGGGCTTCGCCCAGTACAAGCTTGCGACCGATGGCGGCTGGGAGCCGTGGTCGCTTCAGGTCCTCGAGCTCGAGGCGGACGGCGGGCGGATCGCCGGCATCACCTTCTTCCTCGACACCGAGCGCTTCTTCCCACTGTTCGGGCTCCCGCCGCGCCTCGAGGCCTGACAAGCGCCTGGCCTGCCGCGTCACCGGGCCGCAGGAGGTCGTCGAGGCCGCACAAGACGAGGAGCTCGATCAATACCGACGGCGCGTGCTCGAGACGCAGCGCTCGCCGCTCGCGACGAACCGCGAGCGCGATCCGGGCGAGGGCGTCGACGGCCGGCAACCCCGCGGCCTCGAGCCCGGCAAGGTCGCACGCGAGCAGCTTCCCGGGCGGGGCGAATCTCGTCGCGCAGGCCCGCGCGACGACCTCCCGGACGTCGGTGCGATCGATCCGGCCCGCAAGCCGGACGGTCCCGGCCGGATCGGGCGGCGCCGTGTGGGAATCCGAGCGCGGGGCAGGCGATTCGGCCAACCCGGACCCTCCGTGCATGGATGTGCGTGCTGCCCTGTGGACGACCCGCAGACCGCGAACTCATCGGCCCGAGCGACCGGGTTGGCTGACGCGCCATGCATGATCGGCGGCGACGACTGAGGATTCGAAGGAGTGGCGAAGTTCTATCGTCGCCACGACAACGTCTGAGTGCCCGAGACCGACGGGCCGCCCGCTGCGCCAACCGGAGGAGCCTCACGATGAAGATCCGCGCCCTGCTCGAACAGACCGGCAAGACCGCGGTCGGTTTCGCCGTCCCGGAAGACGTCGTGCTCGCCCTCGGCAAGGGCAAGCGGCCGCCGGTCACCGTCAGGATGAACGGCTACACCTACCGGAGCACCGTCGCCCCGATGGGCGGGCGCTACCTGGTCGGGGTCAGCGCCGAGAATCGGGCGGCGGCCGGCGTCGTGGGCGGCGAGACCCACGACATCGAGCTGGCGCTGGACGGGGCGCCGCGCGAGGTGACCCTGCCGGAGGACTTTGCGGCGGCCCTCGGTCGCGAGCCCGCCGCCCGCCGTACGTTCGACGCCCTGTCGCCCAGCAATCAGGGGTACCACGTCACGCTCATCGCGGGCGCCAAGAGCGACGAGACCCGGCAGCGCCGGATCGAGAAGTCGGTCGCCGCCCTGCGCGAGGGCAAACCGCGCTGATCGCGGGCCGCGAGCGCAGGGCGATCAGTAGGTGAGGCGGACGAATGCGTCGAGGTCGACCCGCGGATGGCCGGCCGTTCCGACCACGACGACCTGGATCGTGTGGGTGCCGACCGTCGGCCACGTCCGGGCAAAGGCCATGATCCGTGCGGTTCCGTGCTGCGCGAGGAGGTTGACCGTCGCCACGGCGACCCCATCGACGAGGACCCTCGCGGATCCGCGCCCGGGGGCGCGAGTGGTGACCCAGGCGATGCTCGACCCGGTGAACCGGTACGTCGCGGAAGCGCCAGCCGCGGTCGCGTAGCGGAGGCTGCCGCCCGACACGCTCGACGAGTAGACCGTCCTCCACGTCCCCGTGTAGTGGATCGCCGTGGTCGTGGACTGCTGGATGACGGTCACATGGACGACGGGGCCGCCGACGAACGCGCTCGTGTTGGCCCTGGCGTCCGTCGCCTGGACCTGCTGTCGGGCCGTGCCCGCGTACGGCATCGTCTCGTCGATCGTGGCCACCGTCGGCGACGGGAGCGCGACGCCGGCCCACGCCGCGCCGTTGATGCTGTGCTGGACGCCGTACCCGGCGACTCCGCTCGCGTCCGATGCCGACCACGCGACCCGGATCGGCACGCTGCCGAGCCCGAGGATCTTGTTTGGCACCAAGTAGGTCTTCGGGGCGGAGACGGTCGGCGGCGTGCCGTCGGCGACCACCAGGTTCAGGGTCGTCGTCCGGGTCAGCCCGTCCGCGACGCCGGTGATCGTCAGCGGATAGGTGCCAACCGGCGTCGCCGTCGGGTCGCCCGGGGTCGTGACGGTCAGGGCGGCAACGGTGAGCGTGGTCGGGTTGGTGTCGAATGTGGCGGTGGTGCCCGCCGGCATGCCTGCGATGTCGAGCGCGACGCCGGAGGTGAAGTTCGTCCGCATGATCGCCACGGACGCCACGGAGCTCGCGCCCTGCTTGATGGACCCGCCTGGGATGGATGCGGCGAGTTTGAAGATCGAGAATCCCTGGGTCGCGAGGTCGGCGCCATTGAAGCGATCGAGGTCGACGCGGCCGGTGATCCCCGATACGGCTCCGGAGCTGGTGTACTGCCAGAACGTCCAGCCGTGACCGCCCCAGTTCTGGGCCGGAACGGTCGGCGCGGTGACCCCCCAGTGGGCGATCCACAGCGTCTTGTAGCCGGCGTCCGCCAGGGCGCGGCTGTCGCCCATGTACTTCGACCAGAAGGCGGGGCTGGTGTAGATCATCGGCTTGGACCCGGTCTTCGCGGTCACCTCGCCGAGGAACGCGGCAACCCAGGCCTGGAGGCCAGCCACGCTCAGCCCGCCGCTGACCTCGAGATCGAGGGCCGGATCAGGTCGTGCGTGCCCAGGTTTACGACCGAGACGAACTTGTCGGCCTCGTTGACAGCGTCGTTGGCCGACGGGTCCGGCTGGGCGAAGTGGTACGCCCCGGTCCACAGGCCGGCGGCCCTGGCCGACGCGTGATTGGTGGAGTACATCGGATCGACGAAGTCGGTGCTCTCCGTCGCCTTGATGATCGCGAACTTCTTGCCCGCGGCGGCGACCTTCGTCCAGTCGATCGTGCCTTGCCAGTTGCTGACGTCGATGCCCTCGAGAACCGTCGTTGTGGCGTCGAGCGCCTGGCCGCTCGTGGAATCACCGAGCTCAGGAACGACCGTTCGCGCGGCGGCACCCGGGGGAACCGCGCCGAGCGCGAGGCCGAGGACCAGAGCGGGAAGCAGGCCGAGGGCACGGTGAGGAGCGGACCGGCGGCGGCGTGGGGGCGCGACGTGATCGCGATGCACGAGCTCGGGTTCTCCGATGACGGGCCGTGGTGAGCACCGTGACGGTCGATCCTGAGGATAGCGCGATCCATAGCCCAATGGACACCGTGCAGCCCGGACAGGCCAGTACGTTCGACCCGGCGACGAATGGCCCGGTCGGCGAACCCGTGTCGCACAGCGATTGGCGGCCGGCGGGGCAGCCATTTCGCACCCGCATTCCCCGGTGCACCTGAGCCACGCGGGGAACCCTGGCCCCCGAGGGAATCCGCTGCGATCGGGACTTCGGGGGTGACCCGATCGTGACTTCCGGGTGGCGGCCGGACCGCACCACTGCCTGCGACGCTGCGCTCGCCGCTGGGGAACGGAGAGCTCGTGAATGACCGCCAGCCGCGACGTAGGGGTCGCGGTCAATCGCTCGTTGAGTTCGCCCTGCTCCTGCCGATCATGCTGACGCTCGTCGGAGCGGCGGTCGATGTCGCGCGGGTGTACCAGGGCTGGATCACGCTGGAAAGCGCGACCCGCGACGCTGCCG
This sequence comes from Candidatus Limnocylindrales bacterium, assembly GCA_038245515.1. Taxonomy (GTDB): domain Bacteria; phylum Chloroflexota; class Limnocylindria; order Limnocylindrales; family CSP1-4; genus CF-46. Next base: position 72,968 of record JBBRSJ010000016.1, read on the forward strand.
AGTCCGCGGCGACCAAGGTCACCGTCACAGACGCGAACACCGCCCTGACCGAGGCGAAGCGGGTCATCTGCACCCAGACCGCGAATCTGGCCGGGTTCGCGGCACCGGCCGGCAACCCGACCGCGTGCACCAGCCCGAGCATCACTGTATCGGGCTACAGCGTGAGCACGACCGCGACGGGTGCTTCGTCGACCAACCCGATCGCCTCGGTCACGGTCACCGCGACCCTGCCGTTCCGGACCTTCTTCGGCTATCCCCTGTTCACCCAGAACGGCGCATGGACGCTGACGTCGACCCAGTCCTTCTCGATCATCCAGGGCCGCTGAGATGGACCGAAAACGCCGCCACGGCCAGGCCCTCGTCGAGTTCTCCCTGGTCCTTCCGATCTTCCTGATCATGCTCATGGGTGTCGTCGACGTCGGACGGGCGATCTGGGCCCAGAACAGCCTCGCCTCCGCCGCCCGCGAGGGTGCTCGGTTCGCAATCGTCCACGGCGGATCCGACACGACGATCTGCCCGGTCGGGCCGACCCGCCGTGACGTGACGACGATTCCGGGCGCATCGTCATCGTGCCCCTATCCGTCGCCGTCGAAGCAGGCGATCAAGGACGCCGTCATCGCAAACGCCACGGCGGGCGGCACCGGCCTGACCGTGACGGTCTGCTACGGCACCGGCTGCTCGGGCGACACGGACGCCATCGTCGCCGGAGTGTCCGCGACGAACGCCCGGGGAACGTCGGTGACCATCGCGGTGACCAGCCGGATCAACCTCCTCACGCCCGCGATCCTCGGCATGAACGGGTTCGACGTGGCGGCCAACTCGACCATGGTGGTGAATCACTGATGCTGCGCTCGTCGCGTCGCCGCGGGCAGGAGCCCGGCCAGATCATTGTCCTGTTCGTCCTGTCGCTGACCGCGATCTTCGCGATGGCGGCACTCCTCTTCGACGGCGCCCATGCCCTCGTCCTCCGTCGCCAGATGCAGAACGCGAGCGACAGTGCCGCCCTTCAGGCGGCCAACCTGATCCAGAGCGTGAAGGGCTGCTCCGCAACCGCCGGTCCGCCGCCCGGGAGCCCGCGGGCTGCGATCACCACGGCCGCCCAGACCGCGGTCCAGACCGCCCTGCCGGGAACGCCGACCGGCTCGATCCATGTGTCGTGCCCCGACGGCTGGAACAACGCGGCCGTCCAGGTCGACATCGACGGCCACTCGCCGAGCTTCTTCGGCGGTGCGATCGGGGTCAACGGATTCAGCGTCACGAGCTCGAGCCAGGCGATCAACGGCCCGGTCAAGCCCGCGCCCTACTCGGTGATCGTCCTCGACTCGTCGAACGCGAGCTGGCCCAACGGCCGGCGCGGCTGCCCCTCGACCCTGATCTCGGGCGGCCCGACGATCACCCTCGAGGGGTCGATGATGATCGACTCCGCGTGCACGGCCGCAAACGGCGGCGGGCTCGGGACGAACGGCAACTCGGCCAACCTGACCCTGAACAACGGCGCCGTGATCAAGATCGTCGGCGGCTACGCTCCAAGTGCCCTGACGCTCTCGCCGACGCCGCTGACCGGGGCGACCTACGTGAAGGACCCCCTCGCGGGCCTGACCGCGATGACGACCTTCCTGAGCGGAGCGACACCGGCGATCCCCCAGCTCTACGCCACGCGGCAGGTCTACGGCGGCAGCGATGTCGTCCTCGAGCCCGGCCTCTATCACGGCGGGATCCAGCTCAAGAACAGCGTCAAGGCCTTCCTCCATCCGGGCATCTACGTGATGGACGGCGGCGGGTTCGACATCGGCGCCCAGAACGCCGTCTATTCGGTCGCGAACGGCGTGACGACCACGACGGATGCGAACTGGGCGACGAACTGCACGGCGACGAACTGCGGCGCGATGATCTACAACACCGGCACCACCGCGACCTTCGACCAGGTGTCGGTCGGCGCCGGCGCGACGCTGAAGCTCCGGCCCTATCTCGATACTGCGGACCTCCTGACCAACGTCCGGTACCCCGGCTACAACAACCTGCTCCTCTGGCAGAGCGGGACACCTGCGCCTTCGAGCTCGTTCGCCCAGCCGGTGGTCTCCTTGAGCGGCGGCGGCAGCGTGGACATCGCAGGGACGGTCTACGCGCCGGGCGCCCAGGTGTTCATGACGGGCGGCGCGGGCGGCTCCGGCGGTGGCACTGACCTGACGCTCCAGTTCATCTGCTGGGACCTCCAGGTCCAGGGCAACTCGAGCTTCCACTTCTTCTACAACGCTCTCCGCCTGGCCAGCCCGCCGGACTACGGCCTGATCAAGTAGCCGTCGCCGGGCGGGCGGGTCGTCGACGCCGTCAGCGCCATCGAGGTAGTCGCCGGGCGGGCGGCGGTACGATGACGGCGTGGACGCTCCCGACCAGACCCTCGAATCGGTCGACGTCGCCCCGCGCTCCGGGGCGTCGTCACGCCTGATCATCGAGATTGCGGCTGCCGCGTCGGGCGAGCTCGACCTCGACCAGATCCTCCACGAGGCGCTCGACCGACTGCGGCTGGTCGTCAATCTGACAGGCGGCTCGATCGCGCTCGTCGAGGGCGACGAGCTCGTGGTCCGGGCCGCGGTCGGCCCGTTCGCCGACGAGGCCCTCGCCCAGCGCCTGGCCCGCGGCCCGAGCCGGAGCTGGGGCGTCGTCGAGCGGCTCGAGCCGTACCGGACCGGCGACCTCTTCAATGGCGGCGACCGGATGCGCGGCCGGGCCGCCGCCAGTGTCGTCCGATCGTGGCTGGCCGTGCCGATCGTCCGACACGGCATCGGGATCGGGCTGCTCGAGGTCGATTCGACCCAGATCGACGCTTTCTCGGCGGCCGACGAGGACCTTGTGCTCGGGGTCGTCGCCGTCCTCGCCGGCCACGTCGAGCTCGCCGCCCACCACGAGGTCGAACGACGCTCGGCCACGCTCCGCGAAGCCTTCGTGGGAGTGATCAGCCACGAGCTGCGGACGCCGATCACGACGATCTACGGGCTCGCGCGGGTCCTTCGCCAGCACGGCGAGAACCTGAGCGTCGAGGCCCGCGCGGACGCGATCGCGGACATCGAGGCCGAATCGGACCGCCTCTACCGCCTCGTCGAGGACCTCCTCGTCCTGTCCCGGGCGGAGGGCGGCCGGTTGGAGATCGAGGCCGAGCCGATCAACCTCCCGCGGCTCGTCCGGAAGATCGTCGAGACCGAGGCGCAGCGCGTTCCCGATCGGGAGTTCGTCCTCGCGGCGCCGCCGAACCTGCCGCTGATCGAGGCCGAGGCCACGTACGTCGAGCAGGTCGTCCGGAACTTCCTGACCAACGCGGTCAAGTACAGCGAGGCGCCGTCCGCGATCGAGATCCTGCTCGGCGTCGAGAACGACTGCGTCGTCGTCCGGGTGCTCGACCGCGGGATCGGCATCGACATGGAGTCCGCGGAGCGCGCCTTCGAGCTGTTCTATCGAACGACCGAGGCAAGCCGGTCGGCGTCGGGCGCCGGGATCGGCCTGTTCGTGTGTCGCCAGCTCGTCGAGGCGATGGGCGGTCGGACGTGGCTCCGGCCGCGCGACGGCGGCGGGGCAGAGGTCGGGTTCCAGCTGCCGGTCGTGGAGCCGGATGGCGACTTCGGCGAAGCCTGACCGGGAGCCTTCGTTGGTCGTCGGCGGGATTTGGCCGCGTGCGTAGGATTTGCTCATGCAGTTCCTCTTCCGCTCCCCGTCCATGCCCTCCCCCGATCAGGCCCTCCCCGGCCGCAACGAGCCGACGCCGCTGACCGACCGGCACTTCGTCACCGGCGCGTCCCTCAAGGGCCCATGGCCGGACGGCACGCGCAGCGCGATCTTCGGGATGGGCTGCTTCTGGGGCGCCGAGAAGGACTTCTGGCAGACGCCCGGCGTGATCAGCACGGCAGTCGGCTACGCCGGCGGCTTCACGCCGAACGCCGACTACCGCGAGGTGTGCTCCGGCAAGACCGGCCACGTGGAGGTCGTCCTCGTCGCGTATGACCCGGCCAAGGTGTCGTACGAGCAGCTCCTGAAGATCTTCTGGGAGCACCACGATCCGACCCAGGGCCATCGCCAGGGCAACGATCAGGGGACGCAGTACCGATCGGCGATCTACACGGCCGACGACGAGCAGCAGCGCATCGCCGAGGCGTCGCGCGACGCCTACCAAGAGCGCCTGACCGCCGCGAAGTACGGCCAGATCACGACCGAGATCAAGCCCGCCCCGGCGTTCTACTACGCCGAGGACTACCACCAGCAGTACCTGGCCAAGAACC
>JBBRSJ010000017.1:0-73000 GCA_038245515.1 Candidatus Limnocylindrales bacterium
ACGGTCGCGACCGGCCGGATCGAGCGCGGCATCGTCAAGGTCGGCGACGAGGTCGAGCTGATCGGGGTCAAGGCGACCCGCAAGATCGTGATCACCGGCGTCGAGATGTTCAAGAAGCTCCTCGACGAGGGCCGCGCCGGCGACAACGTCGGCTGCCTGATCCGGGGCATCGAGCGCGAGGAGATCGAGCGCGGCCAGGTCCTCGCCAAGCCGGGCTCGGTCAAGCCCCACACCAAGTTCACCGCCCAGGTCTACGTCCTGACCAAGGAGGAGGGCGGCCGCCACACCCCGTTCTACAACGGCTACCGACCCCAGTTCTACCTCCGCACGACCGACGTCACCGGGGCCATCGGGCTGCCCGACGGAGCCGAGATGATCATGCCCGGCGACAACGTCGAGATGAGCGTCGAGCTGATCACCCCGATCGCCCTCGAGATCGGCCAGCGCTTCGCGATCCGCGAGGGTGGCCGGACCGTCGGCGCCGGCGCGATCGTCACGATCGCCGAGTAGGGAGATGGCAAAGCAGCGGATCCGAATCCGCCTCAAGGCCTACGACCACCGACTGCTCGACCAGTCGGCGGCCCAGATCGTCGAGACGGCCCAGCGCACCGGCGCCGATGTCGTCGGACCGGTCCCGCTGCCGACCCGGATCGAGAAGTTCACCGTCCTGCGTTCGCCGTTCATCGACAAGGACTCCCGGGAGCAGTTCGAGATCCGCACCCACAAGCGGCTCGTCGACATCCTGGACCCGAGCTCGAAGACGGTCGACGCCCTGATGCGACTCTCGCTTGCCGCGGGCGTCGACATCGAAATCAAGATGTGACCGGGAACCCATGAGCATTGGATTGATCGGCCGCAAGGTCGGGGTGACCCAGGTGTTCCAGGCCGACGGCACGATGGTCGCCGTCAGCGTCCTGGCCATCGAACCGAATACCGTGACCCGCCTCCGGACCGACGAGCGCGACGGCTATACGGCCGTCCAGCTCGGGGCCGAGAGCGGCCGCAAGAAGCTGAGCAGGCCCGAGGCTGGCCAGCTGAAGGACCTGCCGCAGAGCGCCCAGAACCTCGCGAAGATCCGGGAGTTCCGGATCGACAGCCTCGACGGCTACGAGCTCGGTCAGGCGGTCGCGCTCGGGGACCTCTTCGCCGAGGGTGACCTGGTCGACGTGACCGGCATCTCCAAGGGCAAGGGCTTTGCCGGCCACATCAAGCGCCACAACTTCCACCGCGGGCCCACGACTCACGGCTCGGACCATCACCGCGAGCCGGGCTCGATCGGTCCCGGCACGACGCCGGGTCGCGTCTACAAGGGCGTGAAGATGGCCGGCCACATGGGCGACGAGCGGGTCACCGTCAAGAAGCTCCGGGTCGTCCGCGCCGACGTCGACAAGAACCTCCTCCTCGTGAAGGGGTCCCTGCCCGGGCCGCGCGGCTCGATCATCCTCGTGAAGAAGGCCTGACGATGCCGCAGACCACCCTCTACGACCGAGCTGGCAAGAACGTCGGCAGCGTCGAGCTGTCCGAGTCGCTGTTCGCGGCGCCGGTCAACGCCGCCGTCCTTCACCAGGTCGTCACGGCCCAGCTGGCAGGCCGCCGGACGGGCACCGCCGACACCAAGACGCGCGGCGAGGTCCGCGGCGGCGGCAAGAAGCCGTACCGCCAGAAGGGCACCGGCCGCGCCCGCCAGGGCACCCGGACCGCGCCCCACTATCGTGGCGGCGGGGCCGTGTTCGGGCCGCACCCGCGGAGCTACGAGCAGCGCCTGCCGCGCAAGATGAAGCGGCTTGCCCTACGCGGTGCGCTGACCGCCAAGCTCGGCGACGACGCGATCAAGATCATCGACACGTTCGCCCTCGAGGCGATCAAGACGCGCGACCTGGCCGGCGTCCTCGGCGCGCTCGAGGCCCGCGGTCGGATCCTCGTCATCGCCCCCGGGCGTGACGAGAAGCTCGAGCTGTCGGCCCGCAACCTGGCGACGGTCGAGGTCATCCTCGCCGACTCGCTCAACGTCGTCGACCTGCTCAAGGCCGACATCGTCCTGATCGAGCAGCCGGCCCTCGCCCGGATGGAGGAGGTCTACGCGTGAGCGCCCTGACCGCCGCCGACATCATCCTGCGACCCGTGATCAGCGAGAAGTCGATCGACGTCTCGACCCTCGGCGATCGCGATGCCAAGGCCGGCAACAAATACACCTTCGCGGTCCATCGTGACGCGAACAAGATCCAGATCAAGAACGCGATCGAGGAGCTCTACGCGAGCGAGAAGGTCACCGTCGTGGGCGTCAACGTCCTGACGACTCAGTCCAAGGAGAAGAGCCGCGGCACGAAGCGCGGCCGGATCAAGGGCTGGACGACCCCGTGGCGCAAGGCGATCGTGACCCTGGCCCCCGGCCAGAAGATCGACTTCTTCGAGGGGGTCTGACGATGCCGCTTCGTTCCTACAAGGCCACCTCGCCGGGTCTCCGCCAGATGACGCGGTCGACCTTCGAGGAGATCACGACCGACCAGCCGTACAAGCCCCTGCTCGAGCCGCAGACCCGCGGCTCCGGCCGGAATAACGCCGGCCGGCTGACCGTCCGCCATCGCGGCGGCGGCGAGAAGCAGCACTACCGCCGGATCGATTTCAAGCGCGACAAGCTCGGCGTGCCGGCGAAGCTGGCGACGATCGAGTACGACCCGAACCGCTCGGCCCGGATCGGGCTGCTGTTCTACCGCGACGGCGAGAAGCGCTACATGCTCCTGCCGCACGGGCTGAAGGTCGGCGACGTGATCGTCTCGGGGCCGGAGGCGGAGGCACGGGTCGGCAACGCCCTGCCGCTCGCAAACATCCCGCTCGGCACGACGATCCACAACATCGAGCTCGTCCCCGGCAAGGGCGGCCAGGTCGTCCGGTCCGCCGGCACCTCGGCCCAGCTCCTCGCCAAGGAAGGCGACTACGCCACGGTCCGGATGCCGTCGGGCGAGATGCGCCGGATCCCGATGCGCTGCATGGCCACGATCGGCCAGGTCAGCAACCTCGACCACGAGAACCAGAACCTCGGGAAGGCCGGCCGGGCCCGCCACATGGGCCAGCGTCCGGAGGTCCGCGGCGTCGTCATGAACCCGCGCGACCATCCCCATGGCGGCGGCGAGGGCAAGTCCCCGACGGGGATGCCGCCCAAGACGCCGTGGGGCAAGCCGGCGATGGGTTATCGGACCCGTCGCGCCAAGACCACCGGACGCCTGATCGTCCGATCGCGCCACCGCAAGTAGGGAGGAGGTAGCAGATGTCCCGTTCCGTCAAGAAGGGCCCGTTCATCGAGCTCCGCCTCCAGGGGCGGGTCGAGGAGATGAACCGGCGCAACGAGAAGAAGGTCGTGAAGACCTGGTCTCGGGCGTCGGTGATCTTCCCGACCTTCATCGGACACACCATCGCCGTCTACAACGGCAAGAAGCACGTTCCGGTCTACGTGACCGAGAACATGGTCGGCCATCGCCTCGGCGAGTTCGCCCACACCCGCACCTATCGCGGGCATGGCAAGCACACCGAACGATCGACCTCGTTGAAGTAGGAGCCGAGGACCGTGCGCGTTTCCGCCACTGCCAAGTACCTCCGCGGCTCCACCCGGAAGGCCAACCTCGTCGTCGCGGCGATCAAGGGCCGACCGGTCGAGGAGGCCGCGGCCCTGCTCAAGTTCATGCCGCAGCACGCGGCGCATGACGTGCTGGCCGTGCTCAAGAGCGCGACCGCCAACGCCGAGAACAACCACAACCTGTCCGCCGAAGACTTGATCGTCGCCGATGCCCAGGCCAACGAGGGCCCGACGATCAAGCGCTGGCGGCCGCGGGCCCAGGGTCGGGCGTTCCCGATCCACAAGCCCATGACTCACATCACGATCGTCGTCGCGGACCGGGAGGCCTAGAGATATGGGCAGGAAAGTCCATCCGTACGGCTTCCGTCTCGGTGTCTCGCGCACCTGGACCGCGAAGTGGTACGCGGACAAGGAATACACCGACCTCCTCAAGGAGGACATCGGCATCCGCAAGCTCGTCGAGAAGCGGCTCGCCAACGCCAGCGTCTCGCAGGTCGAGATCGAGCGGGGCATCAACCACGTCACGGTCACGATCCACACGGCCAAGCCCGGGATCGTCATCGGCAAAGGTGGCGCCAACGTCGAGATCCTCCGCCAGCAGATCGGCGGGCTCACCAAGCGCCGGGTCAAGCTCGAAATCAAGGAGATCCGCCAGCCGGAGCTCGACGCCCACCTGGTCGCGATGAACATCGCCGGCCAGCTGAGTCGCCGGATCGCCTTCAAGAAGGCGATGAAGCAGGCGATCCAGCGCTCGATGAAGGCCGGCGCCAAGGGCGTCCGGATCGCCGTCGCCGGCCGGCTCGGCGGCTCGGAGATGGGCCGCCGCGAGTGGGACCGCGAAGGCCGGATCCCGCTCGGCACCCTCCGCGCCGACATCAGCTACGGCCAGATCCACGCCCACACGACGTACGGTCGGATCGGGGTCAAGGTCTGGATCTACCGTGGCGACCTGGCCCCCGAGCGGACCGCCCCGAGCAACGCGGTCCCGGCCGTCGCGGCCGTCGGGCAGGGGAGCTGACCCATGTTGATGCCGAAGCGCGTCAAGCACCGCAAGGTGATGCGCGGCCGCATGTCGGGCCTGGCCAAGGGCGGCCACACGGTCTCCTTCGGGGACTACGGCCTCGCGACCCAGGAGCCGGCGTGGATCACGAGCCGCCAGATCGAGGCCGCCCGCCGGGCGATGACCCGCTCCGTCAAGCGCGGCGGCAAGATCTGGATCCGGATCTTCCCGGACAAGCCCGCGACGAAGAAGCCCGCCGAGACCCGGATGGGCTCGGGCAAAGGCGCACCGGACCACTGGGTCGCGGTCGTCAAGCCCGGCCGGATCCTGTTCGAGATGGCGGGCGTCGACCATGAGTCGGCCGTCGAGGCGATGCGCCTCGCCAGCCACAAGCTCCCAGTCAAGACCCGGGTCGTCACCCGCGACAACGTGACGGAGGCGGGCTGATGGACATCGTGAAGGTCCGCGAGCTCTCCGACACCGAGCTCGAGAACGCCCTCCGCGAGGCGAAGCAGGACCTCTGGCAGGCCCGCTTCGCGCTCTCGACCCGCCAATTGAAGGACTACAGCACGATCCCGCAGACGCGGCGAACGATCGCGCGGATCCTGACCGTCCAGCGCGAGCGCCTTGGCGCCCACGCGAAGTCGGCGTAGGGAGATCACGCGATGACAGGAGCAACCCCCCAGGTGCAGAACAAGCGGAAGACGAAGGTCGGCCGCGTCGTCAGCGACAAGATGGACAAGACGATCGTCGTGTCCGTCGAGCGCCTGGCGCGCCACCCTCTCTACAAGCGCGTCATTCGGCTGACGACCAAGTTCAAGGCCCATGACGAGCTCAACGACGCCCATACGGGCGACACCGTCCTGATCGAGGAATCGCGGCCGCTCTCGGCCACGAAACGCTGGCGGCTGGTCTCGGTGGTCACACGGGCCGGCGAGCACGGCAGCCCGGCCGATATCGCGATCGACGAGGTCGAGACCGACGAGGCGATCCATGCGTCCGCCCACCCCGGCCGCCACACGGCGGACGAGACCGCTGACGATGCGCCCGCGGCGAGTGCCGAGGAGACCCAGGCGTGATCCAGCCGCAGTCCCGCCTCCGCGTCGCCGACAACACCGGCGCCCGCTCGATCCAGTGCATCCGGGTCATGGGCCGCTCGCTCAAGACCACGGCCGGCGTCGGCGACGTGATCATCGCCAGCGTCAAGCAGGCCATCCCGAACGCCGCCGTCAAGAAGGGCGACGTCGTGCGGGCGGTCGTCGTCCGGACCGCCAAGGAGTACGGCCGGCCGGACGGCAGCTACATCCGGTTCGACGAGAACGCGGCCGTCCTGATCAACAACCAGGGGAACCCGCGCGGCACCCGGATCTTCGGGCCGGTCGCCCGCGAGCTGCGCGACCGCAACTACATGAAGATCGTGTCCCTCGCCCCGGAGGTGCTGTGATGGCCGCACCCCAGCCCCAGCGCAAGGTGACGAAGGTCGCCGAGATCCGCCGCGGTGACACGGTCGTCGTCCTCACTGGCAAGGACGCCGGCAAGCGCGGCACGGTCGAGCGGGTCGTGAGCGATCCGCAGGGACTCAAGAAGACCCGGACCAAGTACGGCAGCCGGCTCGACCGGATGTCGCCGCTGGTCACGACCGCGGTCGTCGTCGAGGGCGTCAACATCGCCAAGCGCCACACCAAGCCGCGCCAGAGCGCGAACACGAACGACCGCACGCCGCGGATCACCCAGGGCGGGATCATCGACCTGGCCCAGCCCCTGTCGATGAGCAAGGTCATGGTCGTCTGCAGCCACTGCGACAAGCCGACCCGGATCGCCCATCGGACCCTCGACAACGGCCGCCGGGTCCGGGTCTGCCGCCACTGCGGCGAGCAGCTGGAGTCGAAGTCGTGACGACCCGCCTCCAGGAGAAATTCTCGACCGACGTGGTGCCGGCGCTCCAGAAGCAGTTCGAGTACGGCAACCCCAATCAGGTTCCGAAGGTCGCCAAGATCGTCGTGAACATCGGGCTGGGCGAGGCCCTGTCCAATGCCAAGGCGCTCGACGCGGCTGTCGGCGACCTGACGACGATCGTCGGCCAGAAGCCGATCGTGACCAAGGCGAAGCGCTCCATCGCACAGTTCCGCGTCCGCGAGGGCAACACGATCGGCGCGAAGGTGACCCTCCGGGGCGACCGGATGTGGGACTTCCTCGATCGCCTCACCACCCTGGCCCTGCCCCGCATCCGCGACTTCCGCGGCGTGCCCGGCAAGTCCTTCGACGGCCGGGGCAACTTCACCCTCGGGCTACGCGAGCAGCTCGCGTTCCCCGAGATCGAATATGACAAAGTCGATCGTCTCCGCGGGCTGGAGATCAGCATCGTGACGACGGCGAAGACCGACGAGGAGGGCAAGAAGCTTCTTGAACTCCTCGGCATGCCCTTCGCCTCGTAGCGCGCGGGAGGAGACCATGGCCAAGAAGTCGTTGATCGCCAAGGCGAAGCGCGAGCCGAAGTTCAAGGTTCGCGGATACAGCCGCTGCTTCGTGTGCGGGCGCTCGCGCGCCTACATGCGGCGCTTCGCCCTGTGCCGGATCTGCTTCCGGGAGCGCGCGCTCCTGGGCGAGCTGCCCGGCGTGACCAAGTCGAGCTGGTAGGAACCCAGATGAACATCTCCGATCCGATCGCCGACATGTTGACCCGCGTGCGGAACGCCTCCCGGGCGCGCCACACCGAGGTCGTCGTCCCGGCGTCGCGGACGAAGCGCGAGATCGCCCGGATCCTCAAGGACGAGGGCTTCATCGCCGACGTCCGCGAGGAGCAGGATGGCCCGACGCTCGTCCTTCACCTGACCCTCAAGTACGTCGACGGCAAGGTGCCGGTCGTGTCCGGGCTGAAGCGGATCAGCAAGCCCGGCCTCCGGGTGTACGCCCGCAAGACCGACATCCCGCGCGTCCTCGGCGGCCTGGGCATCGTCATCGTCAGCACGAGCCAGGGGATCATGACCGGCGCGCAGGCCCGCAAGGCCGAGCTCGGCGGCGAAGTCCTCGCGTTCGTCTGGTAGGCGGCACACCATGTCACGTATCGGCCGCCTGCCCATCGCCGTTCCCTCGACCGTCGACGTGACGATCGATGGGCGACGGCTCACGGTCAAGGGCCCCAAGGGGACCCTCAGCCGCGAGCTGCATCCCGACATGACCGTCAGCCGCGAGGAGGGCAACCTCGTCGTCACCCGGCCGACGGAGCAGAAGACCCACAAGCAGCTCCACGGGCTGACCCGGACGCTGGTCAACAACATGGTCATCGGCGTGACCGACGGCTATCGGAAGGGCCTCGAGATCACCGGCGTCGGCTACCGCGCCGCGAAGAACGGCGAGAAGCTGACCCTCAACCTCGGCTACAGCCACCAGATCGAGATCGACCCGCCGTCGGGCATCTCCTTCGAGATCGAGAACCCGACCCGCCTCGCGGTCATCGGCATCGACAAGGAGCTCGTCGGCCAGATCGCCGCCCAGGTCCGGGCCACTCGCAAGCCCGAGCCTTACAAGGGCAAGGGCGTGCGCTACGCCGGCGAGAAGATCCGCCGCAAGGCCGGCAAGGCCGGCAAGATCGGCGGCAAGAAGTAACCCAGTGAAGGAACGAGCACGATGACGCAGGTCGCCAGCCGCGGCGCCGCACGACGCAAGCGCCACGACCGGATCCGCCTCCACCTGGAGGGGACCGAGTCGCGGCCGCGTCTCGCGGTCTTCCGCAGCAACATCCATATCTACGCGCAGGTCATCGACGACGCCTCCGGGCGCACGCTGGCCGCCGCCTCGACCGTCGAGAAGGAGCTCCGCGGCTCCAAGCAGACGAAGACCGAGGAGGCCGCCGTGGTCGGTCGACTCGTGGCCGAGCGGGCGAAGACCGCCGGCGTCGAGCGCGTCGTGTTCGATCGAGCCGGGTTCCGGTATCACGGGCGGATCAAGTCGCTCGCCGAAGCCGCCCGCGAAGCCGGCCTCGAGTTCTGATCAAGAGGAGCTGACGTGGCACGGATCGATCCCAACAAGCTCGCGCTCGAGGAGCGCGTCGTCCAGATCAACCGAGTGGCGAAGGTCGTCAAGGGTGGTCGCCGCTTCAGCTTCAGTGCGATCGTTGTCGTCGGCGACGGCGCCGGCACGGTCGGCGCCGGGCTCGGCAAGGCCGGCGAGGTGCCGGAGGCCATCCGCAAGGGCGTCGAGGACGCGAAGAAGAACCTGATCAAGATCCCGATGGTCGGGACGACGATCCCCCACGAGGTCCGCCAGGTGTTCTCCGCGTCGCGAGTGATGCTCAAGCCGGCCTCGCAGGGGACGGGCGTCATCGCCGGCGGCGCCGTCCGCGCCGTCGTCGAGGCGGCCGGGATCCGCGACATCCTCGCAAAGACCCTCGGCTCGACCAACCCGGTCAACGTGACCCGCTGCACGATCGAGGCGCTTCGCAGCCTGCATTCGGCCGAGGAGCTCGGCGCCCGCCGCGGCGTGAAGCTCGTCAGCCGGATCCCGGGCCAGCCGGCCGCGGTCCTGGAGGCCGGCGATGCCCGCTAAGCTGCGCGTCACCCAGACCAGGAGCACGATCAGCCACATCGCCCGCAACCGGGCGACGGTCCGCGCCCTCGGGCTCAAGCGGATCGGGCACACGGTCGAGATCCCCGACAATCCCGCGACCCGCGGCATGGTCCGCGCCGTCCGCTTCCTCGTCTCGGTCGAGGAGATCGGCGGGTCCGACGCCCAGGAGGCCAAATGAAGTTGCATGACCTCCGTCCGCCGGACGGATCGAACACGGCCCGGACCCGGGTCGGGCGCGGCATCGCGGCCGGCAAGGGCAAGACCGCCGGCCGCGGCACCAAGGGCCAGAAGGCCCGCGCCGGTGGCTCGATCCCGCCTTGGTTCGAGGGCGGCCAGACCCCGCTCCACATGCGGATCCCGAAGCTGCGTGGCTTCAAGAACCGCGGCAAGGTCGAGTACGAGGTTGTCAACGTCGGTGACATCGCGGCGCGGATCGAGCAGGGCTCGTTCGCCGAAGCCGGCACGTCCCCGAAGAAGGGCGAGCAGCTGACGATCAACGCGGACATCCTTCGCGCGGTCGGGCTCGTCCGGAACGTCAAGAAGCCGCTCAAGATCCTCGGCAACGGTGAGCTCGCGACGGCGCTCTTCGTGGTCGCCGACGCCTTCACGAAGTCGGCGACGGCCAAGATCGAGGCCGCCGGCGGCGCCGTCAGCATCCTCGAGGTCCCGGCCGAATCCCTGCCCGCCATCGGCGTCGGCGAGGAGGGCGGTCGACCCGTCCGCATCCGTCGCACCGCAGCCGGCCGTGCCGCGGCGGCCGGTGACGTCCGGGCCCGGACGGCTCGCGACGAGGTTGCCCTCGAGCGCGCGGCCGAGGCCGATGCGGCGACAGCGGCGAAGACCGCGCGCGACGCGAAGGCGGAGGCCAAGGCCGACAAGGCCGGTAAGGCCGACGCCGACCAGGGCGAGAAGCCCGAGAAGCCCGCCAGGGCAGCCAGGGCCGACAAGGCCGTCGCGCCCAGCGCGAGCGGGGCAGCCGCCCTCGACACGCCCGACGTGGCCGAGCCCGACGCCGACGCCGCCAGCGCGGCCGAGGAGCCCGCCGATGCGCCCGATGCCGTCACCGAGCCCGACGATGCGGCGCCGCTGACCGGCGACGAGGCCGAGGCCGCCACCGACGGCGACGAAGGCGCGTAGCGACCGGTGTTCGACTCGCTGCTGAACGCGTTCCGCGCGCCGGATATCCGGCGCCGGCTTCTCTACGTCATGGGCATCCTGATCATCTTCCGGTTCCTGGCCCACGTCCCGGTTCCGGGCGTCAACCAGGCGCAGCTCCACCAGTACCTCCAGAACAACGCCCTCTTCGGCGTTCTCGACCTCCTGTCGGGTGGCGGCCTGTCGAGCTTCTCGGTCGTGGCCCTCGGCGTGAACCCGTATATCAACGCCTCGATCATCATGCAGCTGATGAGCGGGGTCATCCCGTCGCTCCAGGCGCTCCAGCGCGAGGGCGAATACGGTCGCAACAAGATCAATCAGTACACCCGCTACCTGGCGGTGCCGATGGCGCTCCTCCAGTCGTACGGGTTCCTGGCGCTCCTGAACTCGCAGGGCATCCTGTCGTCCGGGTTCGACCTGGCCAACGGGGCGACCCTGACCCAGATCGCGACCCTGACTGCGGGCTCGATGACCCTGATGTGGCTCGGCGAGCTGATCACCGAAAAGGGCATCGGCAACGGCATCAGCTTCATCATCTTCGCCGGCATCGTGAGCCGCGCGCCGGGCGCCATCGGCGGCTTCCTCACGACACCGAACCTGCCGCTCGTGATCGGGTTCGCGCTCATCGCGATCATCTCGGTAGCGGTGATCATCTACATCCAGGAAGGCCAGCGCCGGATCCCGATCCAGTATGCGAGCCGCGTGCGCGGCCGACGGATGTACCAGGGCGGTCAGACGTTCCTGCCGCTCCGGGTCAACCAGGCGGGCGTCATCCCGATCATCTTCGCGATCAGCATCCTGCTGTTCCCGCAGCAGATCGCGCAGTACTTCACGAGCTCCGAGGTCGGCTGGGTGGCGTCGATCGCCAACGGCATCGTCGGCTTCTTCAACCCGCGGACGATCCCGTACGTCGTCCTGTACTTCGCCCTGACCGTCGGGTTCACGTATTTCTACACCGCGTTCACGTTCAAGCCGGACGACACCGCGGAGCAGCTCCGCAAGAACGGCGGCTTCATCCCGGGCATCCGCCCGGGCCGGCCGACCGCCGACTACCTCGCCCGGGTCGTGACGAGGATCACGATCGCGGGCGCCCTCTTCCTCGGGATCGTGGCCACCCTGCCGACGCTCCTCGGGCTGATCTTCCCGTCGCTCTCGGGGATTGCCTTGGGCGGCACCGGCCTGCTGATCGTCGTCAGCGTCATCGTCGAGACGATGAAGCAGATCGAGGCGCAGCTGCTGATGAGGAACTACGAAGGATTCATTCGATGAGCGTGCCGCTTCGGGCGGCGGGCACCCTCGGCGCGGAATCGGCGCTCGCTCACGGAGGCCTCAGGGAGAGCTCGACTCGCCGAGCTCCCACGGGGCGTCACGACCAGTCGGCTCGAGGTTGCCGACGATGACGGTCGTCGTCCTCCTCGGCTCACCGGGTGCCGGCAAGGGCACCCAGGCACCGGTCCTCGCGCGCCACCTCAGCGTGCCGATCCTCGCCTCGGGGGACCTGCTCCGTGCGGCGGTCGCGAACGGCACGGCGCTCGGCCGCGAGGCTGATCGCTTCATGAGCCGCGGCCAGCTCGTCCCTGACGAGACGATCGTCCGCGTCTTCCTCGACCGCCTCGAGCAGCCAGACGCCGCGCCCGGCGCGATCCTCGACGGCTTTCCCCGGACGCGCGTCCAAGCCGAGGCGCTCGACGCCGCGCTCGGCGAGGCCGACCGGCGAGTCGACCGCACGATCTTCATCGACGTCACGACCGAGGACCTCGTCAAGCGGATGGCCAACCGCCGGATCTGCACGGCCAACGGCCACGTCTACAACCTCGCTTCCAACCCGCCGCTCGCGCCCGGCGTCTGCGACCTCGACGGTTCGCCGATCGTTCAGCGTCCGGATGACCACGAGGAGACGGTCCGGGCCCGGATGAGGGAGCAGATCCCGCCGCTCCTCGAGGTCGTCGACCATTACCGGAACGCGGGCGTCCTCCAGTCGGTCGACGGCCGAGAGCCGATCTCCGACGTCAGCCAACGCGTGCTTGCGGCGATCGACGCGCCGATCCCGGGGCGTCCGGAGACCCCGAGCACCCTCGCCTCGGGGCCGGCCGGCTGATGGTGACCCGCAAGTCGCGCCGCGAGATCGAGAAGATGCGGGTCGCCGGCCGGATCGTGGCCGAGGTGCTCGCCCTCGTCGAGTCGGAGCTCCGGCCGGGCGTCTCGACCGCTCACCTCGATCGCCTCGCCGAGCGCCACATCCGGTCGTCGGGCGCGGTCCCGTCGTTCAAGGGCTACGGCCACAAGAGCAACCCGTTCCCGGCCAGCCTGTGCATCTCGCTCGACGACGAGGTGGTCCACGGAATCCCGGGCGAGCGGCTGATCCGCGAGGGCCAGATCGTGTCGGTCGACGCCGGCGCGATCTTCGATGGCTGGCACGGAGATGGGGCTCGCTCGTTCATTGTGGGGGATGCGCCGCCGGCGGTCGCCGGGCTCGTCGACACCACCCGCCTCGCGATGATGGCCGGGATCGCCGCGGCCGTGGTCGGCGCCAACCTCGGGGACATCTCGGCCGCGATCGAGGACGCCGCGGCACCCGGTGGCTACGGCATCGTCCGCCAGTTCGTCGGGCACGGCATCGGAACCGAGATGCACCAGGAGCCGCAGCTCCCGAACTACCGAACGGGCGTCCGCGGGATGAAGCTCGTGCCCGGGATCTGCCTCGCCATCGAGCCGATGCTGACCCTCGGCAGCCACGAGGTCGCGGTCAAGCCCGACGGCTGGACCGTCGTCACCCGCGACGGCTCCCTCGCCGCCCATTTCGAGCACACGATCGCGATCACGGAAAACGGGCCCGAAATTCTGACCACAGTCGCATGATCCCGGGCATATTCCGTTTGCCCCGAGCGATCAACTTTGATACGCTACGCGTTCGTGTGTCGGCCCGCTCGGGCCGACACTCATCGTGAGAAAGGGAAGCACACAAGCCTGTGGCCAAGCGTGATGCGATCGAAGTCGAGGGAACGGTCATCGAACCCCTTCCCAACACGATGTTCGCGGTCGAGCTGGAGAATGGCCACCGGGTGCTTGCCCACATCAGCGGGAAGCTCCGGATGAACTTCATCCGGATCCTGCCAGGGGATCGCGTCCGGGTCGAGCTTTCGCCCTACGACCTGACCCGCGGTCGGATTACCTACCGCCTGAAGTAACCGCGGACCGGCGTGCCGGCCGCACCGAGAACGAGTCGAGGATCCGTTGAAAGTCAGAGCTTCCGTCAAGGCGCGCTGCGACAACTGCAAGGTCATCCGTCGCCACGGCACCGTGATGGTCATCTGCACCAACCCGAAGCACAAGCAGCGGCAGGGGTAACGATGGCACGCATTGCCGGCGTCGACATCCCGCGCGAGAAGCGCGTCGAGGTGTCGCTCACCTACATCTTCGGTATCGGCCTGCCGACTGCGCAGAAGATCCTGACCCAGACGAACGTGAACCCGGACACCCGGGTCCGCGA
This sequence comes from Candidatus Limnocylindrales bacterium, assembly GCA_038245515.1. GTDB lineage: Bacteria > Chloroflexota > Limnocylindria > Limnocylindrales > CSP1-4 > CF-46. The sequence goes on from JBBRSJ010000017.1 coordinate 13,783, forward strand.
CCTCACCGAGGAACAGGTCAACCGGCTCCGCGAGCTGATCGACCGGCGGTACAAGGTCGAAGGCGACCTGCGCCGCGAGGTCGCGCTCAACATCAAGCGACTGATCGAGATCGGCTCGTACCGCGGGATGCGCCATCGACGCAACCTGCCGGCGCGTGGCCAGCGAACCAAGACGAACGCCCGTCAGCGGCGCGGACCGAAGAAGACGGTCGGCGTGCGGCGGAAGAAGTAGGCCGAGGTACCTGACAGAGCATGGCCGATCGCAAGCGGGCGGTGAAGCAACGCCGCCGGGAACGCAAGAACGTCCCACAGGGGCACGTCCACATCCAGGCGACGTTCAACAACACGATCATCACGATCACGGACCTCACCGGGGCCGTGATCAGCTGGGGCTCGGCCGGCGTGGCCGGCTTCAAGGGCTCCCGCAAGAGCACACCCTACGCGGCCGCGCTCTCCGCCGAGGGCGCCGCGCGCCGCGCGATGGAGCACGGGATGCGCCAGGTCGAGGTCTATGTCAAGGGACCGGGCGCCGGTCGCGAGCAGGCGATCCGGTCGCTCCAGGCCGCCGGCCTCGAGGTCAGTGCGATCACCGACGTCACGCCCATCCCCCACAACGGCTGCCGCGCCCCGAAGCGGCGCCGGGTCTGATCGGGGAGGGAGACCATGGCTCGTTACACCGGATCCGTCTGTCGGCTGTGCCGCCGCGAGGGCGCAAAGCTCTTCCTGAAGGGCAGCCGCTGCTATTCGAAGAAGTGCGCCTTCGAGCGCCGTCCGTCGCCCCCCGGCCAGCACGGCGTCCGTCGCCGCAAGGTCGGTGACTATGGCCTCCAGCTGCGCGAGAAGCAGAAGGTCCGCCGCGTCTACGGCGTCCTCGAGCGCCAGTTCCGGAACTACTTCGACGCTGCCGAGAACCGTCCCGGCGTGACCGGCGAGAGCCTCCTCCGGACGCTCGAGCTGCGCCTCGACAACGTCGTGTACCGGATGGGCTTCGCCAGCTCGCGGGCCCAGGCCCGCCAGCTCGTCGGGCACGGCCACTTCTCGGTCAACGGCGTCCCGACCAACATCCCGTCGTACCAGGTCAAGCCGGGCGACAAGATCGAAGTTCGCGAGGCCCGCAAGGCACGCGAGCCGTTCAAGCTGGCCAAGGAGACGCTCCGCTCGCACCAGGCGCCGGAATGGCTGTCGCTCGACGCCGCAAAGCTGACGGGAACGGTCGCCGACCTGCCCCGCCGCGACCAGATGCCGCTCGACCTCAACGAGCAGCTCGTGGTCGAGTACTACTCGAGGTAAGCCCCCCACATGATCGAACTCGAGAACCCGCAGATCGAGCCCGTCGAGGAAGCCGGGACGTATGCCAAGTACGAGGCCGGGCCGCTGCAGGCCGGTTACGGCGTGACCCTCGGCAACGCCCTCCGCCGAGTGCTGCTGTCGTCGCTCGACGGAGCGGCGGTCACCAGCATCCAGATCCGTGACGTATACCAGGAGTTCTCGACGATCCCGGGCGTCAAGGAAGACGTCACCCAGATCGTCCTGAACGTCAAGAAGCTCCGCCTGAAGAGCTTCGCGACGCACCCGGTCCAGCTCCGGCTGATCAAGAGCGGCGCGGGCCAGGTCACTGCCGCCGACATCGCCGAGTCGGCCGATGTCGAGATCATCAACCCCGAGCTCGTCCTGATGACCCTCGACACGGATGACGTGACGATCGAGATGGACCTGACTGTCGAGCGCGGCGTCGGCTACCTCGGCGCCGAGCGGAGCGAGCAGCTCCCGATCGGCGTGATCGCCATCGACGCGATCTTCACCCCGGTCCGCAAGGTCAACTACTGGGTCGAGGGCATGCGGGTCGGCCAGAACACGAACTACGACAAGCTCACGATCGAGATCGAGACCGACGGCGCAATCACGCCGGAGGAGGCTCTCAGCCGCTCGGCCGAGATTCTTGTCAACCAGTTCCGCCCGTTCGTCACGATCGGCATGGCAGCCGTCGTCGGCGAGCAGGTCGCGACCGGGATGGCCCAACTGCCCCCGAACATGCTCGATATGCCGATCGAGGAGCTGGACCTGCCGATGCGGGCCTATAACTCGCTCAAGCGCAACAACATCGTCAAGGTCGGCCAGCTCCTCCAGCTCAAGGACGACGACCTCCTCCGGATGCGGAACTTCGGCAAGAAGTCCCTCGACGAGATGAAGGAGCGCCTCCGGATGCGCGGCTTCATCATCCCGGAGACCGAGTCCGACGGGCTCGATGAGGCCGCGTTCGAAGACGCCGGCGAAGAGGACGAGGGCGAGGCCTGAGATGGCCCACTGCATCGGCGGTCGGAAGCTCAGCCGCAAGCAGGGCCCGCGGCTGGCTCTCTTCAAGAACCTGACCGTCTCGATCCTCCGCTATGAGCGGGTCCAGACGACCGAGGCGAAGGCCAAGGAGATCCAGGGCCGGGTCGAGAAGATGATCACGCTTGCGAAGCGAAACGACCTCACGGCCCGCCGGGCCGTGGTGGCCGCCTTCCCGAACGAGCCCCTCGTCGTCACCAAGCTGTTCGACGAGATTGCACCGAAGTACGCCGACCGGACGTCCGGGTACACCCGGATCGTGAAGATCGGGCTTCGTCGCGGCGACGCGGCTCCGATCGTCCAGATCGAGCTCGTCTGACGAATCACCCACCAGGCGCCCGAGAGGGTGCCCCCGAGCGTCCGGCCGGTCGACGGTTCCGGGCCAGGGTTGAATACGACGGCACGGACTTCGCCGGCTTCCAGGCTCAACAGCCCGGGCTCCGGACGGTCCAGGGGGAACTCGAATCCGCACTTGCCCGCCTCAGCGATGGGGCCCGCCAGGCGGTCGACGGGGCCGGCCGCACGGACGCCGGAGTGCACGCGTCGGGTCAGGTGATCGCATTCACCTTCACCGGACGAGTCGCCACTCCGAGGCTCGAGGCGGCGATCAACGGCCAGCTTCCGCCGGACATCGCGATCCGCGAGGTCCGGTCGGTGGCACCGGGGTTCCATCCACGCCGTGCGGCGCGGTATCGGGAATACCGCTACACCGTCTGGAACGGGCCGCGCAGTCCGCTTCGCGAGCGTCATGCGCTCGGGGTGCGGGACCCGCTCGACACCGAGGCGATGGCGAATGCCGGGCAGGCCTTCATCGGCCCGCACGACTTCTCCGCCTTCGGATCGGTGGTCGAGGGTCGCTCGGCGGTCCGGACCGTGTACGCAGTCCGGATCGGGAGACAGGGCTCGCTTGTGACGATCGACGTCCGGGCGAACTCTTTCCTCCGGAGCATGGTCCGCCGGATGGTGGCCGTCCTCCTCGAGGTGGGCCACGGAAGAATGACCGAGACAGAGGTCCAGGCGGCGCTCGCCGCCGGGACGCCGGCTCGCAACGGGGCAACCGCCCCGGCTCGCGGGCTCTGCCTCCGCCGCGTCGTCCTTGGACGGCAAACGGAGACGGATACGACAGACGGAGACGACTGAGGAACGATGAGCACGAAGACCTACACGGTCCGCGCAAGCGAGATCGAGCGGCGCTGGTACGTCGTTGACGCGGCGGACGAGACGCTCGGCCGCCTCGCGTCGCGCATCGCGCGCGTGCTCGAGGGCAAGCACAAGCCGACGTACACGCCGAACCTCGATTCGGGCGACCACGTCATCGTCCTCAACGCGAAGAAGATCACGGTCACGAGCAACAAGCTCGAGTCGAAGCTCTACATTCGCCACAGCGGCCATCCCCAGGGCTACAAGGAGGAGACGCTCGGTCACCTCCTCGAGCGGCGTCCTGAGGAAGTCATCCGGCGGGCCGTCAAGGGCATGCTGCCGCGCAACCGCCTCGGCGTGCAGCAGCTCCGCAAGCTCAAGGTCTACGCCGGCACCGACCATCCGCATCAGGCCCAGCGGCCTGAGCCGCTCACCTGACGAGGAGCCACCTCATGCCTGCAGCCCCTGCTTTCTTCTCCGGGACCGGTCGCCGCAAGACTGCGGTCGCCAGGGTCCGCCTCCTGCCCGGTGAGGGCGAGATCGTCGTCAACGGTCGATCCCTCGAGGAGCACTTCGGCAACGCCGTCAACGAGGCGGATCTCCGGATGCCGTTCCGGGTCACCGGGACCGAGGGCCACTACAACGCCATGATCAAGGTCGAAGGCGGCGGCGTCACCGGCCAGGCCGGTGCGATCCGTCACGGCATCGCCCGAGCGCTGCTCGAGGTCGACGCCGACACGAACCGGCTGCCGCTGCGCCAGGCTGGCCTCCTGACCCGCGACCCGCGGATGAAGGAGCGCAAGAAGTACGGCCTGAAGCGCGCCCGGAAAGCACCTCAGTACACCAAGCGCTAACGCCCGGCGAGCACGCCAAGTGCTCACCATCGCACTCGGTCTGGGCTACGCAACGCAGACAGGCGAGGAGCGCCCTCGCAGTCCTCGGCTGGGCGCCGCGGCATGCGTTCCGCGTCCGTGATCGCCGCCGTCATGGCTCCGTGACGAATGAGCGCGGCCATCACCCCAGATCGGCCATTTCGCGGACGAACTCGCGGGCGGCGACGCTCATTCGTCACCGATTGATTGTCCCGGCGATCAGGCGGGCCGATGAGCACGAATTGGCGAACGTTGGGCCTTGTGCCGCTAGCATGACCACGTGAGCACCTCCGTCGCCGCCACGAGCCTGCGCGGGCGCGACCTGCTGTCGGTCGCCGACCTGTTGGCGGGCGAGGTCGAGCGGCTGTTCGATCGGGCGGCGCGGCTCAAGGCAGAGGATCACGCCCGGCGCACGAGCGGGGCCGCCAACACCACGCCGCTGGCCGGGCGCACGCTCGCGATGCTCTTCCAGAAGCCGAGCCTCCGGACACGGGTCACGTTCGAGGCCGGGATGAACCAGCTCGGCGGCCATGCGATCTACCTGACCGAGGACGTCGTCATGGGCGCCCGCGAGAGCCTTCGCGACGTGGCTCGCAACCTCGAGCGGTTTGTCGACGCGATCGTTGCCCGGACCGGGCCCCACGAGGTCGTGGTTGAGCTCGCCGCCCAGGCGTCGGTCCCGGTCATCAACGGCCTCACCCTGCGCGAGCATCCGTGCCAGGCGCTCGCCGATATCTTCACGCTGCGCGAACGGTTCGGCGACCTCCACGGGCGAGTCCTCGCCTTCGTCGGCGACGGCAACAACGTCTACCACTCATTGGCGCTCCTTGGGGCCATGCTCGGGATGGAGGTTCGCCTCGCCCATCCAGCCGAATACGGTCCGAACCCGAAGGTCGTCGAGCGAGCCGAGGAGCTGGCGCTTGCCGCGGGCGGTCGCCTCGTCTTCGGCCGCGACCCGGCCAAGGTCGTCCGCGGTGCCGACGTGATCTACACCGACGCCTGGACGTCGATGGGCCTGGAGGTCGAGACCGAGGCACGCCGCGACGCCTTCGTCGACTACCGAGTTGACGACGCGCTCCTCGACGCGGCCGGCCCCGACGCCGTCGCGATGCACTGCCTGCCGGCCCATCGCGGCGAGGAGATCACCTCGGCCGTGATGGACGGTTCGCGGAGCATCATCTGGGACCAGTCGGAGAACCGCCTGCACGTCCAGAAGGCATTGCTCGTTGAGGTCCTCGCGGGATGAGCGGGAGCGGATCCGGCCCCGGCAAGCGCGCGCCGCGGCCCGGAGGAGCGACGGCCAACGGCTCGCTGTACGAGCGCTACAAGGACGCCCTGCGGCGCGGTCACGTCGCGTCCCTTCGCGGCCGGAACGACGCCGCGGTCGACGCATACGGCGAGGCCGCCACGATCGCACCCGACCGGGCCCTGCCGCACACGAGCATCGGCGGCGTCCTGGTCAAGATGGGCCGACTCGACGACGCGATCGCGGCCCTCGACCGAGCGCTCGAGCTCGCCCCGCGCGACGAAAGCGCGCTGCGCGGCCTGTCCGAGGTCCACGTCAAGGCCGGTCGCCGGGCGGACGCCGCCGCCGCGCTCGATCGCCTCGCGGACAGCCTGGACGCGGCCGGCCGCCTGGCCGATGCGACCGATGCGGCGCGGCGCGCCCTCGAGCTCGCCGAGTCGCGGCCGCGCCGCAAGCAGGTCGAGGGCTTCGCCGCGCGCCTGCGCGCTTCGTCGCCGAACGACGAGGCGGCCCAGCTCGCGCTCGATCAGGCCCTCCGGGTCCTCGCGCCGAATGGCACGGCTCCGGCCAGGGGCGAAACAGCCGAGCCGGCGATCGCCGAGACCGCCAGCGAGGTCGAGCAGGGCGAGCTCGAGCCGACCTCGGAGCCGAGCGAGCGGACCGCGTCTCATGAGCAGGAGGCCGTCGAGGCCGGAGAGCGGGAGAAGCCGGAAGAGCAGGCGAAGCCGGAAGAGCCGGGGGAGCCGGATCCCGTCGAGCCCGCGGAGCCGATCGGGCTCGGGATCGCCCTCGGTGCGGCGGCGGAGGCCGCCCTCCACGCCGGAGACCTGGCCGCCGCTCACGAGGGGCTCCTGGCCGCGGCGCGCGCTCATCGCCGTGCCGGACGACTGTCGGCCGCGCTCGATTCCTGCGACCTCGCGATCGGGCTCGCCCCGTCGGACCCCGACGTCCACCTCCTGCTCGCGGAGCTGTACCTCGATCGCGGCTGGTTCACCCTCGCAATCGACAAGCTGCTCCTGCTCGGCCGCCTCGCGGACCTCGACGGGGATGCGGAGGTCCACGATCGTCTGTGCGCCCTTGTCGAGGAGCGCCTTCCCGACGAGCCGCGGATGGCCGAGCTCTGCGCCTGACGACGCGTCGCCAGGCGGCCCGCGAGCCCGCAGTCGTCGATCGAACGACCCGCTCGTCGCGGTCCCGGCCCCACCGCCCGATGTAGACTGCAGGCACGATGCCGCAGCTTCTCGCGTCGATCGTCGACCAGATCGGCCTGACCTCGCTGGTCGACATCGGGATCACGGCGCTCCTGATCTATTGGCTCTTCAGCCTGATCCGGGGGACTCGCGCCGTCAGCCTCGTCATCGGAGTCAGCGTCCTCTTTGCGGTCTACGCCGCGGCGCGTGCCTTCGATCTGCGCCTCCTCACCCAGATCCTCCAGACCCTCGCGGTCGTCGGCCTGTTCGCGCTCGTCGTCGTATTCCAGCCGGAGCTGCGCCGGGCGCTCGAGCGGATCGGCCGCGTCGGTTCGTTCAACTGGCTGTTCTCACCGTCCGAGCAGCGGCTCGTGGAGCACGTCGCGGACGAGGTTGCCAAGGCGGCGACGCTGCTGTCCGGGGACGGCCATGGCGCTCTGATCGTCCTCGAGCGGGACACCGGCCTCGAAGAGGTCGCGGAGACCGGAGTCATGCTCCACGCCGATCTCAGCGCCGACCTCCTCCGCACGATCTTTGCACCACGGACGCCGCTCCACGACGGCGCGGTGATCATCCGCGAGGAGATGGTGCTGGCCGCGGGAGCGCTCCTGCCGTTGGCCGAGATGACCGTCCACACGGAGCGCTTCGGGACCCGCCACAGGGCGGCCCTCGGGATCACCGAGCAGACCGATGCCGTCGTCGTCGTCGTGTCCGAGGAGAACAGCCAGGTCAGCCTCGTCGAGCGGGCCCGGATCGTCCGCAACTTGAGCGAGGCCCAGCTCGCCAAGGCGATCATGGCGCTCCTCGCCCCGACCCCGGGTCGCGCCCGGTTCGGCCGCGGGGGCCCGGATCGGACTGCTGGAGGAGGGGCGCCCCGCCTGTCGGATCTCGGTCGCTTCGTGCCGGGCCGGAACGGCCGGCTCCGTCCCCGACCGCAGCCGCCTCGATCGGATGACGACCAGGCCGCCGCTCAGGCCCCGCGATGACCCGACTCGTCGGGTTGATCGTCTACAACTGGCCGCTCAAGCTGATGGCCGTTGCGCTTGCGACCCTGCTCTACGCCGGCCTCGTCGTCTCCCAGAACGCCCAGTCGCACGACGTCAACGTCCCGATCCACGGCGTGAACCAGCAGGCTCAGACGAGACTCATCGGGTCGCTTGGCGAGGTGACCCAGATCAGCTACTTCGTCACCGACCAGTCGAGTGTCACGATCACGTCCGCGAACTTCACCGCGACTGTCGACCTCTCGCAGATCACTCCGAGCCAACAAGCCCAATCCGCCCGCGTCGTGGTCGAGTCGGCCGATCCCCGGATCCAGGTGCTGTCGGTGACCCCGGCGTTCGCCTCCGTCACGCTGGAGAAGGTCGACACGAAAGAGGTGCCCGTGGTCGTCATGCCCGGGCCGGTTCCGTCCGGGCTGGACATCCAGCCGCCGACGCAGTCGATCGACCGGGCAACGGTTCGCGGCGCCCAGTCGGACATCGCCCGGGTGACGACCGTCCGGGCCGACGTGCCGATCGACGCATCGGGCATCGGCATCGATCGGGACTTTCCGATGACGCCGGTCGACGACCTCGGTGAACCGGTCCGGGAGGTGGAGGTCACGCCGGCGACCGTCCGGGTCACGATGAAGGTGTTCCAGAACCGCCAGACCGCGACCGTCCCGATCATCGCTTCCATCGTGGGGAACCCGGCGCCCGGCTTCCAGGTTGCGCCAGGGCCGGTGACGCTGTCCTCGCCGACGGTGACGCTCCAGGGCGACGCCGTCGATCTCGCCACGGTCGTCAACGCCCCGACGCTGCCGGTCTCCGTCGAGGGCCGGACCTCCGATCTCGATGTCGACGTCGGCTTCGACCTGCCGACCGGCGTCAGCGCGGTCAAGCCCTCGACCGTCCACGTCCACGTCGCGATCCGGGCGGTGACCGCGAGCCGGGACTTCAGCGTCGGGATCGTCCTCGTGGGCGCCCGATCGGATCGGACCTGCGCGCTCTCCATCCAGCAGGCCACCGTGACGCTGGGTGGTTCGCCGGTCGATCTCGACCGGCTCACCGGCGCGACCCTGTCCCTGACGGCCAACGTCGCCGGTCTCGATGTCGGGGTCCACCAGGTGCCGCTGACAATCACCGTCCAGGGCCTGACCCTGATCGCGGTCAGCCCGCCGACGGTCACGGTCACGATCACGGCGGCGACACCCTCGGCGACGCCCTCGGCGCCGGCCTCAGCGCCGGCCAGTCCCGCGGCCTCAGGCGGCGGCTGAGATGCCCCGTCTCTTCGGGACCGACGGGATCCGGGGAATCGCCAACATCGAGCTCAAGCCGACGCTTGCCTATGCCCTCGGCCGGGCGACGGCCCACCGGCTCGTCGGACTCGGTGGGCAGCTGGTCGTCGGACAGGACACCCGCCGGTCGGGCGACATGTTCGTGTCGGCGATCGCGGCGGGCGCGACCAGCCTCGGGGCAGACGTCCGGATCGCCGGTTGCGTCCCGACGCCAGCCCTCGCCTTCCTCGCCGGGACCGGCGATTTCGCGGCCGGGATCATGGTGTCGGCCTCCCATAACCCGGCCGACGACAATGGGCTCAAGGTGCTCGACAGCCAGGGACTGAAGCTCGACGACGGGATCGAGGAGGAGATCGAGCAGCTGATCTGGCGCTCCGAGGAGCTCGGCGCCGTCGGCAATGCCGAGATCGGTCGAGCCGTCATGGACCCAGCCCTCATCGATCGCTACCTTCGCCACCGGCTTGGCCTGGCCGGCTCGATCCGGGCGGACGAGATCCGCATCGTCCTCGATTGCGCCAACGGCTCCGGCGGCGTCGTCGGCCCCGAGATCCTGGCCGCGACCGGGGCGACCGTCGAGGTCATCCACAACGATCCGGACGGGATCAACATCAACGTGGCGTGCGGCGCGACCTCGCCGTGGTCCCTGGCCGCGGCCGTCCGGGAGCGCGGCGCCGACGTCGGGTTCGCGCTGGACGGCGACGCCGACCGGCTGATCGCGGTCGACGCCTCGGGCGCGATCGTCGACGGCGACCAGGTCCTCGGCATCCTCGCCCTCGACCGGATCGAGCGGGGCGTGCTGCCCGAGGGCGCCCTCGTCGTGTCGGTTCTCTCGAACGGCGGGCTCCAGGCCGCAGTCGAGGCGGCCGGCGGCCAGGTGATCCGGACCCCGGTCGGCGACAAGTACATCCTGGAAGGGATGCAGGTTTCAGGCGCCGGTCTCGGCGGCGAGAAGAGCGGCCACGTCATCGTGCTCGAGCACACGACGTCGGGCGACGGCATCGTGACAGCGCTCGAGGTCCTGCGGGTGATGACCCGGGCCGGCCGCGGTCTCGCCGATCTCGCGCAGCAGATCCCGATGCTGCCCCAGCAGCAGCGCGCGGTGAAGGCCCGCCACAAGGACCAGTGGGAAGGCGATCCGGCGATCCAGCGCGCGATCCGCGACGCCGAGGCCCGGCTCGCGGCGGACGGCGCGCGCGGCCGTGTCCTCGTCCGGCCATCCGGCACCGAGCCCGCGCTGCGGGTGATGGTCGAGGGCCCCGACGCGGATCTCGTCATCGAGCTCGCAGACGCGATCGCGGCCCTCGCGGGTGAGCGACTAAACTGAGCGCGGCGCCGGAGCCCGGGCGGTGCCGGCGCCGAGCTGCCGTCGTCTGGCGGCGCGTCGCAGCGGAGCAGGCGCCACGACGGCGCCCGAAACACGGGCAAGGGCCCGGCGGTCGCTGCCGCAGGACGCGAGGAGTTCAGCGACATGTGCGGAATCGTCGGCTACACGGGTCCCCGGGAGGCCGGCCCGATCCTGATCGAAGGGCTTCGGCGGCTCGAGTACCGCGGCTACGATTCGGCCGGGATCGCCCTCGTCGACGAGGCCGGCGACCTGTTTCTCGAGAAGAAGGCCGGGAAGCTCGCCAATCTCCAGACCGCGATCGCCGACCGGACCCCGCATGCCGCGATCGGCCTCGCCCACACCCGCTGGGCAACCCACGGCCGGCCGAACGACCTCAATGCCCATCCTCACCAGGACTGCACCGGCAACATCACGGTCATCCACAACGGGATCATCGAGAACTTCAGCGAGCTGCGCGACGGTCTCGAGGCGCGCGGCCACACGCTGACGTCGGAGACCGACACCGAGGCAATCGCCCATCTCGTCGAGGAGGCCTACCAGGGCGACCTCGCCGACGCCGTCCGCGCGACGCTCCGCAAGCTCGACGGGGCATACGCGCTCGTGGTCATGCATCGCGGCGAGGTCAGCCGGCTCGTCGGCGCCCGCCAGGACGTGCCGCTCGTGGTCGGGCTGCATGGCGAGGAGAGCTTCATCGCAAGCGACGTCGCCGCGATCCTCGCTCACACGAATCGGATCATCTTCCTCGAGGAGGGCGACGTCGCCGACGTCCGGCCGACCGGGGTCGTGATCACCGACGTCGACGGCAAGGTGCTCGACCGGCCCGAGACCCTGATCGACTGGACGCCCGAGGCGGCCGAGAAGGGCGGCTTCGACCACTTCATGCTCAAGGAGATCCACGAGCAGCCCGAATCGCTCCGCCAGTGCATCGCCGGCCGGGTGACCCGCGACGGCCGGATCCGCCTGGCCGAGATCGACGGCCTCGCCGAGCAGCTCCGCGCGGCGACCCGGGTCGAGCTCGTCGCCTGCGGGAGCGCCTACTACGCGGCGCTCGTCGGGGCCGCGGCGCTCGAGGAGTGGACGGGGCTGCCGGCCCGCGCCACGGTCGGGTCGGAGTTCCGGTACAGCCCGCCGCCGCTCGACGGAAAGACGCTCGTGATCGCGGTGACCCAATCGGGCGAGACGGCCGACACGATCGCCCCGACACGCCACGCCCGCGAGCAGGGCTGTCCGATCGTCGCCGTCACGAACACCGTCGGTTCGGCGATCACCCGCGAGGCCGACGCGGTCGTGTTCCTGCAGGCCGGACCCGAGATCGCGGTGGCGGCTTCGAAGACGTTCACGAGCCAGGTGACGACACTCGTGATCCTCGCCGCGGCGATCGCCCGAGCCCGCGGGACCCTCGACGAGACCGTCGAACGCGAGCTGGCCGACGCACTCCACGCCCTGCCGGCGGCCGCCCAGCGGGCCATCGATGCGACGGCGCCCGGGGCCCCGGCGATCGCGCGCCGCTACGTGAACTCTCGCGGCTTCATGTTCGTCGGACGCGGCTACGCGATGCCGACTGCCCTCGAAGGCGCGCTCAAGCTCAAGGAGGTCAGCTACGTCCACGCCGAGGGCTACCCCGCGGGCGAGCTGAAGCACGGCCCGATCTCGCTCCTCGATGCCGAATATCCGCTGGTCGCGGTCGCGACCAGATCGCGGGTGTACGACAAGCTGATCAGCAACGTGATGGAAGGCCGGGCCCGTGACGCCCGGGTCCTGGCGGTAGCGACCGAAGGCGACGAGCAGATCGCCCGCTACGCCGACGACGTCTGGTACGTGCCCGACACCCACGAGGTCCTCGGCCCGGTGCTTGGCATCATCCCGCTCCAGCTCTTCGCCTATCACGTGGCGGTCGCCCGGGGCACGGACGTCGACCAGCCGCGCAACCTCGCCAAGTCGGTCACGGTCGAGTAGGGGCGTCATCGTCGTGCCTGCCGAGCCCGCCTCCGCTCCTCCCGTGGCTGCGCCGTCCGCCGCCGCGGCCGTTGCTGCGGCGCTCGGTGGGGCCGTCCCGGCCGGCACCACGGAGCTCGGAATCGACATCATCAAGGTGGACCGGATCCGAGCGTCGATCGCCCGCTTCGGCGAGCGCTTCTCGAAGCGGGTCCTGACGCTCAACGAACAGCGCTACGTCCGGATGCGGCCCGAGACGTTCGCCGGCCGGTGGGCCGCCAAGGAGGCCGTGAGCAAGGTCCTCGGGCTCGGCGTCCGGGGCATCGGCTGGCGCGACATCGAGGTCGAACGGCTGCCGACCGGCCAGCCTTCGATCCGGCTTCACGGGCGGGCCGCCGCCCGCGCGGGGCAGCTCGGGATGGACCGGATCGCGGTCTCGATCACCCACGAGTCGGACTACGCGGTCGCGATCGCCTTCGGCGTGCGGACGACCGGCGGCCGCTACGTCTTCCCGCTCGACATCGACGAGCGGCTCGACGATCGGGAGAAGCGCCTCCTGGCCCGGATGGAGCGATTGCGCAAACTGCACGAGGCGAACGCTGCGCTGGATGGGCCCCTCGACGCGGCGCCGGAGGATCGCGCGTGAGCGGCCGTGGGTGGGTCGGCTTCGGCCGGCTCGACACCCAGCCCGACGCCGATCCGGCCGCCGAGCTGGCGCCGATCGCGGGCGCCGAGGTCCTCGACGACACGATCGCCTCGAGCCTCCTCCCTGAGCGGCCCAAGCGCGGTCATAAAGGCACGTTCGGGAAGGTCCTCGTCCTCGCCGGATCGCTCGACTACGCGGGCGCTGCGTTTCTCGTCTGCCGCGCGGCCGGCCGCGCCGGAGCCGGGCTCGTCACGCTCGCGGTGCCGGAGAGCCTCCAACCGCTGTTCGCCGCGAAGGTCGTCGAGGCCACGACAATGGCACTGCCGGAGGACGACGTCGAGGAGGTCGACCCCGAGGCCGCGCTGGCCCGGATCCTCGATCACGACCACGATGCGATCGTCATCGGCCCGGGGATCCGGCCCGGTCTCGCGACCGCCGAGCTCGTGCGACTGCTCCTCGCAACCGGCGACGACGGCGCCGTCGCCCCGATCGTCCTCGACGCCGAGGCGCTTCGCGCGCTCGCGACGATGGAGTCGTGGTGGGAGGGCGATCGCCGGCCGGCGGTCCTGACGCCGCACACCGGCGAGTTCGCCCGACTCCGGGCCGGCAGCGGCCGCGATCCGGAGGCCGACGGCGACCTCGAGGGGGACGACACCGCCCGGGCCACGGCCGCCAGCGACGCGGCGAGGGCATGGGGCCAGGTCGTCGTCCTCAAGGGCGCGAAGACCGTGATCGCGGCGCCGGACGGACGGGTCGCGGTCGCCCCGTTCGAGAACCCGGCACTCGCGAGCGGAGGGACCGGCGATGTCCTGGCTGGCACCATCGGCTCGCTCCTCGCCCAGCATCTCGCGCCGTACGATGCCGCCCGGCTGGGCGTCTACCTCCACGGCCTCGCCGGCGACACGGTGCGCGAGCGGATCGGCGACGCCGGCCTCCTCGCATCCGACCTCCCGGACCCCATCGCGCTCGCGCGCAAGCGCCTTGCCGGCGTCGCCGAGCGACGCAAGGCGGGCGGCCGCCTGGGCTTCGGCGTCCGGCCGCCCCGTTCGGACGAGTCCGCCCAGCCCGACGGCCCCGAGTCGCCCGGAATCGAGGCCGAGCCCGCGGCCGACGGCGGATGAGGGTGGTCGGCGAGCCGACGACGCCGATCGAGACGCGCCTGGCCCGGGCCGGCCTAGCGCCCCTCCGACGGACGGCCTGGATCGAGATCGACACCGCCGCCCTGGCCTCGAACATCGCCGTGCTGCGGAGGCTGGCCGGTGAGGGCGTCGCGATCCTGCCGGTCGTCAAGGCGGATGCCTATGGCCACGGCATGCTCCCGGTCGCCCGCGTCCTGGCCGCCGCCCGTGTCGACGGGTTGTGCGTCGCGACGTTCGACGAGGCCGTTGTCCTCGCGGACGCCGATCTCGCCGTGCCGATCCTCGTCATGTACCCGGTCCCGCCGGACGAGGCCGCCGAGGCCGCACGGCGCGGCATCGCGGTCGCGGGCGGCGCTCCGAGCGGCCTCGACGACGTCCTTGCGGCCGCGAGCGCGGCTGGGGTCGTCGATCGCCTCTCGATCGAGCTCGAGATCGAGACCGGGCTCGGGCGCGGCGGCGTGCCACCCGAGGGCGCGGTCGACGCCGCCCGCCGGATTCTCGCGGCCGGCGCCGCGATCGGCGGCGTGTGGTCGCACCTCCAGGAGGCAGAGGTCGTCGACATCACCACCGCCCAGGTCGCGCGCTTCGAGGATGCTCTCGGGCGTCTCGACGCGGCCGCGATCGCCATCCCACGCCGGCACCTTGCCGCGAGCGCTGGGATCCTGCTCGGGCGCGTGCCCCGCTACGATGCGGTCCGGCCCGGCCTGGCGACCTATGGCCTGATCCCCGACGAGCTGGCCGCGGCCGGGCTCGGCTTCGAGCTGCTCCCGATGGCCGCCCGCGAGCTCCGGCCCGTCCTGTCGCTGCGTGCCCGTCCCGTCCGCGTCGCCGAGCTCGCGACCGGCCACGGCGTCTCGTACGGGCCGACGTGGCGGGCAGCCCGGCCGAGCCGGATCGCGACCCTCCCGCTCGGGTATGGGGACGGTTGGCCGCGATCCCTGTCGAACAAGGCCGAAGTCCTCGTCCGCGGCGGGCGCGTCCCGGTCGTTGGCAACGTCGCGATGGATGCGACGATGATCGACGTCACTGACGTGCCGGGACCGCCGGTCGACCTCGCCGATGAGGTCGTCCTCATCGGCCGCCAGGGCGACGCGGAGATTGCGGCCGGGGAGGTGGCGCAATGGCGCACCACGAACTCGTGGGAGGTCGTGACCGCGATGTCCGCCCGATTGGCCCGGGTGTACGATGCGCCGGCCGGTCCCGCCGGTGTGCGTCTGCCGGCCCAGCTGGAGGACCCTTGGCCCGGATCGAGCTCTGGAACGGCGATATCTGCGATCTCGAGGTCGACGCGATCGTGAACGCCGCAAACCTCTCGCTCTGGATGTCCACGGGTGTGTCCGGTGAGATCAAGCGTGCCGGCGGCGACGAGATCGAGTTCGCCGCGGTGCGACAGGCGCCGGTCCCGCTCGGCGAGGCGATCGTGACGCCGGCCGGCCGGCTGGCCGCCAAGATCGTGATCCACGCCGTCTCGCTCGATCGCGACAGGCGAACCAGCGCGGAGGTCATCGATCGAGCGGTTCGGAGCGCCATGGCCCGAGCCCGGGAGCTGCGCGTCGGGAGCATGGCGTTCCCGGCGATGGGCACCGGGGTCGGTGGGTTCCCGCTCGACGAGGCTGCCACGGTGACGGTCCATGCGGTTCGCGACGAGCTGCCGCGGTCGCCGACGATCGAGCACGTGACGTTCGCGATGCGCGGCGCGGCCGCCTACCAGGCGTTCGAGGCGGCCCTCGCGGCCGCGACGGACGCTCCCCCAACGGCAGATTCCAGCGCGAGGGTCGCGGGCGCTCGCTCGAAGGGGCAGGTCCGCGCGTGAGCATGCCGTATGGCCGGACCGAGGAGCAGCGCGACGAGCTCGTCGAGCGGGTCGCGCGGGAGATCCAGCTCCGGGGCCTGACCGGGCCGGCCGTGCATTTCCTGGAGGCCAGCCGCCCGTACCGGCCGCTCGGCGCGAACGCGATGCTGTTCTTCGACCCGGTGCTGCGCGGGCTGTTCGGCGGTGAGGACGCGTCGGCGTCGGAGATCCTCGCCGACGAGACCGGGATCGAGCTGCTGATCGCCCGGCTCGAGGAGATCGACGAAGAGATCACGTGGGACGCCTGACGGTCGACGCCCTCCGCTGATTGCCGCGGGCCCCCCGAACGCCGAGCTGATCGCGCGCGGCGCCCGGGGCGCGCGTTCGCGGGTAGCATGAAGTCGTGACCTCCGAACCGCGAGCCTTCCTGGCCCTCGACCATGGTGCGGCCACCACCTCGGTTGCCCTGATCGGGCGGCTCGCCCATCGCTGGCGCCTCATCGGCTCGCTCGCACTGCCGTCGGCCGCCGAGCCCGACGCGATCGCGACCGAGCTGATCCGCCGGGTGGCGGCCGCGGACCCCGGGCTCGCGACATCGATCGGCCTCGTCGACGACGACAGCGCGACACATCCGGCCCGGCTGGCGGCGAGTCTGCCGCGTCTGACCGCGCGGAGCGCGCCGCCCCGCACGATCCTCGTCGTGGCCTCCTCTGAGCGCGCCCTGGGACCCCTCGCGGACGCAGCCCGCAAGACCGGCTGGCGGACGCGCGAGGCGTCGCTCGACGGCACCGACGCGCTCCCCCTGACGGCTCGCCTGCTCGACCCCGCGGTCAACGTTCTCCTCGTCGGCGCCGGCGACCCACCCGGCGCGGACGAGCGGGCCCACCTCGAGGAGCTCGGGGTGATCGTGGGCGGTGCCGTCACGCGTCGCCCGGAGCTGACGGTGGTGCTGGCCGGGGCGATGGCCGATCAGCTCGAGCGGCTTGAGGCGACCCTCGGGGATCGGCCGGGCGAGCTCCTGCTCGGCCCGGCCGCGAATGCCGGAACGCCGCCGGGGTCGGCGCTCTGCGGGCTGCTCGACGAGGTCCGGGGCGGACCGGACGATCCACGTCGCGCGGCGGGCCGCGCCGTCGGCGCCCTCGCCGACGTTTTGGACCGGCGGATCGAGCTGATCGAGATCGGGTTCGACGGAGGGCTGCGCGCGACCGCTTCGCCGGGCACCAACGGCAACGACGCCACCGCGACCGTATCGATCGTCGCCGACGCCTGCCTCGTGCCGCCGGATCCGGGCGACGCCGTCGTGGATCGCGTGGCGGCGTGGTCGACGATGCCGCTCGACCGGCATCGCCTCCGGGATCGCCTCCGGGAGCTCCGGCTGTGGCCGTGGTCGGGGATCGCGGGGGATGGCGCGCGCCTCCGCCTTGCTGCCGCGCGAGCCGCGTTGACCGTCCTCATCGAGGCGACGCCGGATCAGTCGGCCCTGCCTGCGCCGGATCTCGTGATCGTCGCCGGTGGTGCGTTCGCCGTGGCGCCGGGCCCGGCCGTTGCACTGGCCGTCGCCGATGTCCTGCGCCGGCCGGCCGCGGTTGCGATCGCCCAGGACCATGCCCGCCTGCTCGGCGCGATCGGCGTGATCCCCGACGCGAGCGAGCGTCGCCAGGCCCTGATCGACCTCGTCGACGACATCCTGACGCCGCTTGGCAGCGTGGTGATCCCGGGCGGCATCCGGGCCGGCGCAAGCGCGGGCCACATGACCGTGCACGCTGGAACCGGCTCGAGCCAGTCCGATCTCGTCCCCGGCGGACTGGAGGTCGTCGATCTGCCGCCGGGCGAGACCGCGACCGCCGAATTCCACTTCCGCGACGCCGTCCGGCTCGGCGCGCGCGGCCGGCGCTTCGCGATCGACGTGTCAGGTGGCCTCGGCGGGCTGCTCGTCGACCTGCGCGACGTGCCGCTCCGGCTGCCCGATCGGATGGACCGTCGGCGCGAGCTCCTCGAGGCGTGGCAGGAGTCGCTGTGGCAGACGCGCGACCGATGACAACCGAGACACGCCGCGCCGCGCATGGCCGTCGCGCCAGCGGAGGCTCGCATGAGAGCGTCGATGCGACGACCGGGCTCGACCTCGTCGCCCGTCGCTCGCTGGTCAGCGGCCCGATCGAGGTCCGGTTCCCGCTCGCGGCGGGCGATCGCGCGATCGTCGTCGCCGGCGATGCCATCGTCGCCGGAACGACGATCGCGGAGCGACTCCGCGACGCTCGGGTCGTCGAGCTCGACGCGAGCGCAGCGCCGGACGACGCGCGGCCGGGCGATCGCTGGGCCAGTTCCGGCCAACCCGGCGTCCGCCTGCGTCGGGGTGGCGCGGCCCAGGAAGGCGAGCTGCTTTTCGAGCATCGCGGGCGCTGGTCGCTCGCGGCGGGCGAGCACCACGAGGCGGTCGAATGCCCGCTTGCCGGAGTCGTCCGCGACGTTCGTCCAGGGATCGACATCCGGGTCCGCGCCCAGGGCCGCGCCATCCACGGGGTCGAGGCGCTGGGCGACCCGACGAGTGGCCGGCTCTCACTCGGCAGCGACCGCGGCGAGCCTCGCCACGGCGGGCGGCTGCGCTCGACGTCGCTGGACGTCGGGCTGGCAGGAACGATCCTCTTGATCGGCTCGCGGGTCGACGCGGAGGCGCTCACCCGCGCGCGCGCCATGGGCGTCAGAGGGGTCGTGGTGAGCGGGCTCGCCGGCAAGGAGCGGCGCGACTTCCTGGCGTCGGAGGCCCGTCAGCGCGCGGCTCTCCACAAACGTCCGCCGTTCGCCGTGCTCGTCCTCGACGGCGCGCTTCGCCGCCCGATCGCGGGTCCGCTCGCTGCCGTCCTCGAGGATCTTGCCGGGTCGGCGGTCGCGATCTCGATCGATCCGCCGGCGCTCGTGTTCGACGAGCCCGGTCTGGAGGTGCTCGGGCCGCCGCCGGGCCACGTCCGGGTCCGCTCGGGCGAGCACGCCGGCGAGGAAGGCCGCTGGGCCGGGCCGGCCGGCGTGCGCCGGTTCGGAGGCGGGACCTTCCTCGAGGCGGGCTGGGTCCAGCTCGGCGACGGTGCGCCCCTGGCGATCCCGATCGCCGACCTCGAGCGGTACGCCTGACGATGACGATGCCGGTTCGCCGGCGGGACGCCTGACATGCCCGCCGCCGATCTCCGGGCCCGGCTCCGGAGCGCGTCGGTCGAGTCGACGCTCGCCCTCGGCGAGCGCCTCGGCCAGGTGGCCGCGCCCGGCGACCTTGTCTGCCTGTGGGGCGAGCTCGGGGCCGGCAAGACCCAGGTCGCCAAGGGCATCGCCCGGGGCCTCGGAATCGACGACACCGTCAACTCGCCGACCTTCATCCTGATGAACGAGTACGCCGGGCGGATCCCGCTGTTCCACGTCGACCTCTACCGGCTCGCCGACGCGGCCGATGCGCTGGCGGGCGGAGTCGTCGACGACCGCCAGGCGGATGGGCTGACGGTCGTCGAATGGCCGGAGCGGATGGCTGCGATGCTCCCGGCGGGACGGCTCGACATCCGGATCGACGGGACGGGCGACGAGCCGCGCGAGATCGAGGTCGCGGCGACCGAGCCGGCCTACGGACGCTACGTCGAGGCCGTCCGATGACCGCCCGGCCGGACTCCGACGGACGGCGGCCGTGGCTGCTCGCGCTCGACACGGCCACGACCCGGATCGTCGTTGTGGCGTCCGATCTCGACGGCGCGCTCCTGGGCGCCACGAGCTGGTCGGCGGGCCGGACCCATGGCCAGCAGCTCCTGCCCGCAATCGGGCGGCTCACCGGTGAGGCCAACCTGCGCCGGTCGCGGATCCAGGGCGTGATCGTCGGGACCGGTCCCGGCGCCTTCACCGGGCTGCGGGTCGGAATGGCCGCGGCCAAGGCCCTCGCCCACGAGCTCGCCGTCGCCCTGATCGGGATCTCGACGGGACAGGCGCTCCTGGCCGCGAGCGGTGCCGGCGAGCGGGCCGTGCTGCTCCTGCCTGCCGGCCCGAACGACCGGCTCTTCGTCCGCCGGGGTCGACCGGCCGTCCTGCTCCCGGGCGGCACGGAGCCCGACCTGGCGCCGGACGAGACCCTGGTGGCAGTCGACCTCGACGGGCGCGCGCCGATCGATGCGGTGGCCCGCGGGACCGTCGCCGCCGACGGGCTCGGAGCGGCGCTGGTCGCAATGGGCGTCGCCCGCTACACGGCGGGCGACGTCGACGATCTCGCCCGCCTCGTGCCCGAGTACGTCAGCCTGCCGCGCGGCGTGGAGCGCGAGAGCGGGGAGGTCGCATGGTCGCGCGACCGCCGGTGAAGCTCACGATCGAGCCGATGCGGGTCGAGGATCTCCACGAGGTCCAGCAGATCGAGCAGGCGAGCTTCAGCACCCCGTGGCCCGAGAACGCCTACCGCAGCGAGCTGTTGACGAACCGCCTCGCGTCGTATCTCGTCGGACGGGCCGGCGGGTGGATCGTGGCGTACGGCGGAATGTGGCTGATGGTCGACGAGGCCCACATCACGACCTTCGCCGTCCATCCCGCCTGGCGCCGCCAGCGGATCGGCGAGCGGCTGCTCCTCGCGTTCATCGACCTCGCGCGCGACCGCCACGCCCGCGAGGCCACGCTCGAAGTCCGCCTTTCGAACCTCGCTGCCCGGCGGCTGTACGAGAAATACGGGTTCCGCCCGGTCGGCCTCCGCCCGCGCTACTACAGCGACAACAACGAGGACGCGTTGATCATGACCACCGAGCCGCTCGACGACCCGCGCCTGCGCGAGCGGATCGACCGGCTCCGGGCTGCGCTCGACGCTGCTCCGGCGCCCGAGAAGCCTTTCGAGCCGGTCCCGGACCCCGACCACGACGAGCCGCCGCCCTCGGGCGCGCCGACTGGGAGCGCGGCGTGACCGGCACCGGGGCGAGCTCGGGCCCGATGATCGGGGCCGACGGGCCCGTCCTCCTCGCGGTCGAATCGTCCTGCGACGAGACCGGCATCGCCGTGATCGCCGGCGGCCGCCGGATCCTCTCGAACGTCGTCGCCAGCCAGACCGCGCTACACGCCGCGAGCGGCGGGATCGTGCCCGAGGTCGCGGCCCGCGCTCACCTCCGCTGGATCGTCCCGGTCCTCGATCAGGCGCTCGCGGACGCCGGGGTATCGATCGCCGACCTCGACGGCGTCGCGGTCACGCGCGGCCCCGGACTGGCGGGGTCGCTCCTCGTCGGGATCAACTTCGCGAAGACCCTCGCCTGGGTCCACGACAAGCCGCTCATCGGGGTGAACCATCTCGAGGGTCACCTGTACGCCGCGTGGCTGACCGACGTGGTGGGTACGGGCGGCTCTTCAGCCGGCGCCGACGCGCCCGAGCCGGTCTTCCCGCTTGTCGCCCTGATCGTCTCGGGCGGCCACACGTTCCTGGTCGAGATGCGCGACCACCTCACGTACCGGCTCCTCGGCCAGACCGTCGACGATGCCGCCGGCGAGGCCTTCGACAAGGTCGGCCGGCTGCTCGGCCTGCCGTACCCGGGCGGTCCGGAGGTGTCGCGCGCGGCCGATGCCGCGACCCGCCATGACGCCGCATTCCCGAGGGCATGGCTCGGCAACTCCTACGACTTCAGCTTCAGCGGGCTCAAGACGGCGGCTCGCCGGACGATCGACGAGGCGCGCATTGCCGAGGGCCTGCCGACCGGCGCGTCGGCGGCCGCCGAACCCGACGCCCGGCTCTCCGACGCGGCCGTGGCCGAGCTTTCGTGGGGGTTCCAGGACGCCGTCGTCGACGTCCTCGTAACCAAGGCGATGCGGGCCGCGGAGATGACCGGTGCCCGCTCGATCGTGCTCGGCGGTGGCGTCGCAGCGAACAGTGCGCTGCGGACGCGACTGGCCGGCGAGGCCGAGGCGCGCGGGCTGCCGCTGATCGTGCCGCGGCCGGCCCTCTGCACCGACAACGGGGCGATGATCGGCGCCGCGGGGGCGCGCCGGTTCGCGGCCGGCGAGCGGGCCGATCTCGCCCTCGACGCGAGCCCGTCCCTGCCACTGGCCCGGCGATGAGCGGGCCGCGGGTCGACATTGGCGCAGCCCGGCAGCCGCCGGCCCGGCCGGTCCGGATCGATCCGGCTGCGGTCCGGGCGACCCTCAAGGCGGCCGGGCTGCGCGCCCGCCACGGCCTCAGCCAGAACTTCCTCGCCGATCCCGAGGTCCTCGAGAAGATTCTCGCCGAGGCTGCGCCCGGTCCCGGGTCGAGCGTGCTCGAGATCGGCCCCGGGCTCGGGCTCCTGACCGAGGGCCTTCTGGCGACCGGCGCCGCCGTCACCGCGGTCGAGATCGATCGCGGGCTGGCGGGCTTCCTGCGCGCCCGGTTCGAGGGCGCGCTCGAGGAAGGCAGCCTCCGCCTGATCGAGGGCGACGCGCTGGACCTCGACCTGACGACCGTGGTTCCGCCGCCATATGACGTGGTCGCGAACCTGCCCTTCCACATCACGAGCCCGATCCTTCATCGCGTTCTCGGCACGGAGCCGCGGCCGGAGCGCCTCGTCCTGATGGTCCAGCGCGAGGTCGCCGAACGGATCGCCGCGCCGCCCGGCGGGATGAGCTACCTGAGCGTGTTCGTCCAGTACCACGCCCGGGTTCGGATCGCGTTCGACGTCCCGCCCGAGGCATTCGAGCCCGAGCCCGCGGTGCGGTCCGCCGTGATCGTCGTCGAGCCGTACCCGGCCGACGACCGGCTGCCGAGCCCCGAGGCCGAGGACGCGTTGTGGCGTCTCGTCCAGGCGTCATTCCGCGAGCGCCGCAAGATGATTCACAACGTCCTGTCGCGGCAGCTCCCCGTGGAGCCGGATCGCGTCGGCGCCGCGCTCGCCGCCGCCGGCATCGACCCCGACCGGCGACCCCAGACCCTCGCGGTGGGGGAGTGGCTGGCCCTGCTCGAGGCCTTCGGCGAGATCGGCCCGGACCGGCGCGGCCGGCGAGACAACGAGGAGCCCGGCGTATGAGCGCCCCGGACCCGGCGCGGCGCGTGACTCCGGTGGTCCGGCTCGCGCCCGCGAAGCTCAACCTCACCCTTGCCGTGGTCGGCCGACGGCCCGACGGCTACCACGAACTCCACTCGGTCATGGCCCCGCTCGGCCTGGCGGATCGCCTGAGCCTGGCCGTGGATCCGCGGCCGGACGCCTCGGACACGCTCCGAATCGATGGGTTCGACGCGGGCCCGGTCGCGGCCAACCTCGTCCTCCGGGCGCTGGCGGCGACCCGGCGCGCGGTCCGCGCCCATCTCGACTCACCGCCGCCCGGACTCGTCGTCCGCCTCGACAAGCGAATCCCGGTCGCCGCCGGGCTTGCCGGCGGGAGCAGCGACGCCGCCGCCGCGATCGACGGCGCACTCGAGGCGTGG
Organism: Candidatus Limnocylindrales bacterium; assembly: GCA_038245515.1. Taxonomy (GTDB): domain Bacteria; phylum Chloroflexota; class Limnocylindria; order Limnocylindrales; family CSP1-4; genus CF-46. The sequence goes on from JBBRSJ010000017.1 coordinate 37,084, forward strand.
TCCGCGACGGAACTCCTCGGGCCGGCCGAGCGCGCCGCCCTGGCTGCTTCGATCGGGAGCGACGTGCCCTTCTTCGCCGCCGCCGGACCGGCCCTCGTCGAAGGACGCGGCGAGCGCGTCCTGCCGTTGCGCGGCCTGCGGCTCCACCCAGGCGAAGCAGCGCCCGGGATCCTCCTCGTCACGCCCGCGGTGGCGGCCCACACTTCAGCCGTATTCGACGCCTGGTCCGGTGGCGCGATGGGTCAGCCCGGCGTGGCGCGTCGCAGCTCCGAGCATTTCGCGAGCGAGTTCGGGTCCGGGCTGGGCGCGCGGCAGCTGCTCGAGCGGGCCGGCGTGCTCGCTTCATCGAACGACCTGCTGCCGGCTGCCGCGGCCGTCGTCGACGGGCTCGTCGGCCTGAGCCGGGCCCTCGCCCGCCTCCTCGCCCGGCCGATCGGCCTGTCGGGCTCCGGCCCGACCCTCTGGGCGCTCTATCCTTCGCTCGAGGACGCCGACCTGGCCGCCGCGTCGGTCCGAGCGGCTGTCGGCACGGGGTTCATCACGAGCCCGGGTGACGGGCCGCCGTTCATCGCCGCCACGACATTCGCGATCCGACCGCCCGAGGCCGACGCGGACGACGCTGCGGCGACGCCCCGCACCACCACCCCGCCACAGCCGCTCGAAGACAGGAGAGATCCATGACTCGTCAGGCGATCCAGACCAGCGGCGCGCCGGCCGCGATCGGGCCCTACAGCCAGGGCATCCGGAGCGGCGAGTTCGTGTTCTGCTCGGGCCAACTGGGTCTCGACCCGGCGTCCGGCGAGCTCGTCGAGGGCGTCGAGGCCCAGGCCGAGCGCTCCCTGCGCAACCTCCAGTCGGTCCTCGACGCCGCGGGCCTGACCTTCGACGACGTCGTGAAGACGACGATCTTCCTCGCAGACGTCGGCGACTTCGCGGCCGTCAACGCCGTCTACGCGAAGTTCATGCCGACGCCGCCGCCGGCCCGCTCCACGATCGGTGTCGGGGTGCTCCCGAAAGGCGGCCTCGTCGAGATCGAGGCGATCGCGCGCCGCGCTCTTGCCGACGCGGTCGCCGCGCGCCGTGACTGACCTCAACGCCGGCGAGCGGTTCGGGGCCGAGGCGACTGGCCGTTCCTGACCGCATCGCGACCAAACTGCCTCGACGCCTCCCGTCCGGTCGCCGATTCCACGCCCACAGGCAAGACCGGGATTGCGAGAACAGGAGGGGCTGCTTCACGCGGACGGATCCACCGGATCCGTGCTCAGCCCGTGCGTGAACGTGGCGTGGGCTCGACCCTCGCGGCCGCCAGTGGCGCGAAATGCTGCTCCCACCGGAATCGGCGCGCTCAGCCGGCGCGCTCAGCCGGCCGCCGCCGGCCGAAGCGGGCCGAGCCGGACCCAGCGGTGAGGTTTGACGCGCGGCGCGGCGCGCCCATACCATCGCGCCACGTTCAGATGACATCACCACCTCGACACGCGCCGGGCCCTGACCGCGTCGGGATCGCCTCCCTGACCCTCGCCCGCTCGCGTCGCCCCTCGTGAACCCCCCAAGTCCCCGCTCGTCTTCCCGGGTCACGGCCGTCATCTTGGCGGCCGGCCTCGGCACGCGGATGAAGTCGCGGACGCCGAAGCTCCTCCACGCTCTGGCCGGCCGGCCGATGGTCGCCTATGTCGTCGACGCCGGCCGCGAGATCACCGGTCGCCGCCCACTCGTCGTCACGAGCCTCGCGACCGCGGCAGTCCGCGAGGCCCTTGGCGACACCGTCGACTACGCCCTCCAGGCCGAGCCGCGCGGGACCGGCGACGCCGTCGCGGCCGCGCTCGCCGCCCTTTCCGATGACGTCGACGAGCTGCTCGTTCTGACCGGCGACGCACCCTTGCTCGACGCAGGCCTCCTGGGCGATCTGCTCGAGGAGCGCCGCCTCGACGAGGCCGCGATCGCGCTGGTCGCGGTCGACGCCATCGATCCCGCCCATCTCGGCCGAGTCGTCCGCGACGACGCTGGGACGGTCGAGCGGATCGTCGAGCGCAAGGACGCGACCGACGAGGAGATCGCCATCGACGAGATCAACTCCGGGCTGTACGCGTTCGATGCCGCCTGGCTGCGCGGACGGATCGGATCCCTCCATCCTTCGCCGAAGACCGGTGAGCTGTACCTGACCGAGCTCGTCGAGCTGGCCCGGGCCGACGGCCGCCTCGTCGTCGCGCTGACGGTCGAGGACGACGGGCGGCTGCTCGGGATCAACGACCGAGCGGAGCTCGCGCAAGCCGAGTGGGATCTCCGGACCCGGATCAACGGCCAGTGGATGCGGGCCGGCGTCACGATGCGCGACCCGTCGACCGCCTACATCGACGCAACGGTCGAGCTCGCCGAGGACGTCACGCTCGAGCCGAACGTGATCCTGCTTGGCACGACCAGGGTCGGTCCGGGCACGACGATCGGGGCCGGATCCCAGATCGTCGACAGCACGATTGGGGCCGGCTGCCTGGTCTGGGCCTCGATCGTCGAACGGTCGGTCGTCGAGGACGGCGCCAGCGTCGGTCCGATGAGCCACCTCCGGTCCGGCTCGCACGTCGGACCCGATGCCGAGGTCGGCAACTTCGCGGAGCTCAAGAGCACCCGCCTCGGGCGTGGCGTCAAGCAGCACCACATGAGCTATCTCGGCGACGCCCAGCTGGGCGACGGGACGAACGTCGGCGCCGGCACGATCACCGCCAACTACGACGGTCGGCGCAAGCACCGAACGACGATCGGCGAGCGCGTCTTCCTCGGCGTCGACACGATGATCGTGGCGCCGCGGACGATTGGCGACGACGCGAAGACCGGCGCCGGCGCGGTCGTCACCCGCGATGTCCCAGCCGGCAAGCTCGCGGTCGGGATGCCCGCCCGGATCCGCGATCCGCGCCCGGCCGACGCGGCACCCGAACCGGTGGCCGGCGCCCCCGCGGCCGGCGCCCCCGCGGCGGCGCCGGACGCGACGCGCCCCGACCCCGCCTGATGATCGACATCCTCATCCTGATCCTGCTGACCCTCCTCGAAGGCTTCTTCGTCGCCGGCGAGATCGCCCTGGTGTCGATCCGGAGGAGCCGGGTCGAGCAGCTCGTCGACGAGGGCAGCTCGGGAGCCCGCCGCGTTCGGCGGCTGCTCGAGGATCCGGGCCGCTTCCTCGCCGTCTCGCAGCTCGGGCTCACCGTCATCGGCTTCTTTGCGTCGGCGTATGCGGCGGTCAGCCTGGTCGAGAGCCTCACCACGATCCTCGCGAACGCCGGCCTGGACAAGAACGGCGCGCACACGCTTTCGCTGGTCGTCGTGACCGTCGTCCTGGCCCTGTTCACGATCATCTTCGCGGAGCTCGTGCCCAAGACCCTCGCCCTCGCCAACACCGAGCGGTTCGCGATCGCGCTGTCGCTCCCGATCGAGTTCCTCGCGCGCGCCCTCAGCCCGCTGATCAAGCTCCTGACGGGCGTCACGGCGTGGATCACGAAGCTGTTCGGCGCGAACGTCTCGAACGAGGCCCAGATCACCGCCGAGGAGCTCCGCCTCATCGTCGAGCGCGGCGGCGAGCAGGGCGTCCTCGAGGCGGAAGAGGAGCAGATGATCAACTCGATCATCGAGCTCGGTGAGCGCCGCCTGCACGAGGTGATGGTCCCGCGGATCGCGATCGCGGCGCTGCCCGCGTCAGCCACGCTCGAGGAGGCGATCGACAAGGTCGTCGACGAGGGCCACAGCCGCGTCCCGGTCTACGAGGAGTCGATCGATGAGGTCGTCGGCATCCTCTATGCCAAGGACCTGTTGCCGATCCTGAAAGCAGGCTCCGGACCGCGCCCGGGTATCCGGTCGCTGCTCCGGACGCCGGTCTTCGCGCCCGAGTCGATGACGATCGATGACCTCCTCCACGAGTTCCAGCGGCGCAAGGTCCACATCGCGATCATCCTCGACGAGTATGGCGGGACGGCCGGCCTGGTCACGATCGAGGACCTCCTCGAGGAGATCGTCGGCGAGATCCAGGACGAATACGACACCGAGGAGCCGATGGTCGTGCGGCTGTCCGAGGACGAGGCACGGGTCGATGGCCGGGCCGACATCGACGATCTGGCCGAGCTCTTCGACACCGATCTCGGGCTCGAGGACGAGGACGAGTACGACACGGTCGGGGGCCTGATCTACCACCGGATCGGCGGGGTGCCGTCGCCGGGCGACGTGGTCGAGGTCGACGGCCTGCTCCTGACCGTCGAGACGACCGACGGGCGCCGCGTCGGCAAGGTCCTGGTCGTCCGGAGGCGCCCCGACGGCGACGGCGATCCGCGCCCCGACGAGGACGGCGACCGCTAGGGTCCGGGCGGCCCAGGCGTGTCGTGTGCGTCCGGCGCAGACAACGCCGAAGGAGGGCTCGTTCGGGCCCTGAAACGTCCCGTTCCAGCGTTGCTTCGTGCGTCACCCGCACCGGATGAGGGCGGGGGCGATCGCCAGCCGCCGCATCGTGCGTCCGACGCACATCAGCGTTCGGCGGATCGTCCGCGGCGGGTGGCGGGCACTGGGTCGGGCGCCCGACCTCGCTAGGCTGCGATCACCGACACGATGATGTCCTCGAGGCGGGCCCGGGCCTCGGGATCGACGACGCCCGCCGCATCGAGCTCGGCAAGGGCCTCGTCGCGGTGGCGGCGTGCCTCGGCCCGGGTGAAGTCGTGGGCGCCGGTCCGCTCCAGGATCGCGATGATCTCGGGAACGTCGGCCGTGGTCGGGCCGCCGTTGTCATAGAGCGCGGTGAGGCGCTCGCGGTCGTCGCGGCCGGCGTGCTCGAACGCGTAGATCACCGGCAGGGTCTTCTTGCGCCGGGCGATGTCCGACGGCTTCTTGCCGGTTGCCAGCTCCGCGCCCCAGATTCCGAGGAGGTCGTCGTTGAGCTGGAACGCGAGCCCGAGCGCCCAGCCGAATCCGCGGTAGCGGGCGATGACCTCGTCGTCGTCGGACGCGAGCAAGGCGCCGGCCTCGATCGAGGCGGCAATCAGTGCGGCCGTCTTGCGCCCGATCATGTCGAAGTACAGGTCGACCGACATCACCTCGTCCGACTCGGATGTCGCGATATCGATGTACTGGCCCTCGCACAGCGCCACGCATGTCTCGTCGTACAGGCGCATCAGGCGGAGGACCTTCGTGTCGGAGAAGCCCAGGTCCGACAGGCGGTGCAACGCCATCCGGCTGAGACTGAACAGCATGTCGCCCGTGTTGATCGCCTGGGCGACGCCGTGGACTGCCCAGACGGTCGGGCGGTGGCGGCGCTCCCGATCGCCGTCCTCGATGTCATCGTGGACGAGGCTGAAGTTGTGGCCAAGCTCGACCGCGGCCGCGCCCGGCAGGGCGGGGCGGTAGTCGCCGGCGATCGAGGCGTAGGCGAGGAGCCCGAGGAGCGGCCGCATTCGCTTGCCAGCCGAGGCGCCAGTGCCGTCGAGGCCGAGGTGGTAGCGGACCATCTCGTAGACGCCGACAGTCGATGGGTCCCGGTCGCGCACGATCCGTAATATCTCGGCCTCGGTGTCCGCGATCAGGGCAGCGGCGTCGAGGACCGGTTGGGCGGTGGTCACGCGCGCATGGTATCGGGATTCCGGCAATCATGCTAGCCGCAAGTAGCCTGTTGCCGCCGCGCCTGGACTGTCAGTCGCCTCGGTACGTGCCCGAGCCGCCGCTGGTGGCGTGACCGAACAGGGCCGCGAGGGCTCGGTCGAAGTTCTCTGGGGTGGCGCACCAACGCTCCCCGTTCGGCTCATCACCCCACGGACCGTTCGACGGGTGGCCAGCGTGGAGATAGGCATCGGGTCGCATGAGGAGGGCGCCGAATACGCCCGCTTCGGCCGCGACACCGGCCGTGATCCGCAGGACCGCCTGGTCCTCGGCCACGATCTCGCTGCAGCCCGCGCACACGATCGACTCGGTCGTCATGGCGACCACGGTACCGTCGGGACCCCTCCGCGGGCAGCAAAAAGACGCCGGTTCGGGGGACGCATCCGGACCGACGCCTGCGATGGATACGCAGCGCCGGCGCGCTTGGATGAATCGATTCCACTCCCATCAGCAAATCGGCCGCTTGGCCCGGACGAGGCGTCGTCGAGCCGGTGAGTGACGATGTCGCGCCCTCCGATCGTGCGTGGGCTGCCGATCCGGGCTCGTACGAGCTCCCAGCCTCCACCAATCCAAGGTCGGGTCGGTGGGACCGGAATCGCGCCCGGCAGGTGGCGCCGACGCCGGAGTTCCTGACGGCCCCTGGCCAGCGGAGGTGCTACGTTTCGATCGTGCCGATCCCGCGCCGATATTCGACCGATGCGATCGTCCTCTCGCGGTTCGACTATGGCGAGGCGGACCGCATCCTCACGCTGATCACGCCCACCGGTGGCAAGATCAAGGCGATCGCCAAGGGCATCCGCCGCCCGACCTCGCGGATCGGCGGCTCGCTCGAGCCCTTCGCCGAGCTCAACGTGCTGCTCGCCCGTGGCCGGACGTTCGATGTCGTGACCCAGGTCAGCGTCGGCCACGCCTGGCTGAACCTGCGCGACTCGCTCGAGAGCGCGGCCACCGCCTGGTACCTCGCGGAGCTCGCCGATCGCAGTCTCGAGGAGCACCGCGGCGCCGAGCCGGTCTATGCGATCCTCCGCCGCGGCTACGAGCTGCTCGACGCCGGAATGGCCCCGGGCCGCGTCGCCCGCTGGTACGAGATGCACCTCGCCGACGAGCTCGGCGTCCGGCCCGAGGTCGACCGCTGCGTCGAGTGCGACCGGATCCTTGAGGCCGACGGCCGCTTCCGCTGGGTCCCGCCCCTCGGCGGCGTCCTATGCGATCGATGCCCGGGCCCGCCGCACGAGCGAAGCGGACTGAGCCTCGACGCCCTCAAGCTCCTCAAGGCCTACCAGCGCCAGGATGTCGAGGCGATCGCCGGCCTGCGCCTGGCCGCCGCGACCGAGAAGGAGGTCGAGAGCGCCCTGCGCGACTTCCTTCGGATCGTCCTCGAGCGCGATGCCCGGTCGCTCGCGTTCCTCGACGAGATCCGGACGCCCGAGGCCGCCGAGCGCGCGCTCCGCCACGAACAGGCCGTGATCGCCCGCGAGATCGCCGCCGGCGAGACGGCGGCCGCCGAAGCTGCCGAAGCCCTGGCGGCCACCACCGAGCCCGCAGAGGCGCTGGCGACCTGATGGCGACCGTCCAGCTCCGCGACATCGTGACGGAGGACGACGTCGAGGCCGTCATGGGCCTCCGCCGCGGACCCGGCCGGGAGGGGTACCTCGGCTCGATGATCAGCCACTTCGAGGATGCGATCGCGGACGCCATCGCGTGTCCGCGGATGTGGTCGGTCCACGACAGCGATCAGCTCGTCGGCTTCGTGATGATCAGCGATGGGATCCCGGCCGAGACGCTCGCGGCGCACGAGGATATCGTCGGGCCCTACTTCCTGTGGCGGGTCCTCGTCGACGCGCGACACCAGGGCAAGGGCTATGGCCTGGCGACGATCGACGCGGTGGCCGACTACGTCCGGACCCGACCCGGTGGGGACATCCTGTTCACGAGCTGCCGGGACGGTGACGGCTCGCCGATGTCGTTCTATCTCCGGTACGGCTTCGTCAGGACGGGCGGGATTGCCGACGGCGAGGAGATCCTGCAACTTGACCTCGGCGGACGGAACTGCGGATCGATCGGGGGCCCAAGCTGAGCCATCCGCCGATCATCCCTCGCGGCAACCGCTTCCGCCGCGAGCTCCGGGCCGGCGTCGAAGGTCGCGAAAGCGGCTTGAGCGGCAACCCGGACATCCCCGATCCGCCGAGCGACGCCCCGACCGATCTCCGCGGCCGGCTCACCCGGACCCGCGAGGCCGCCCGGGCGCTGATTTCGACCCTGCCCCGCGTCCTCGGCCTCGTCTGGTCGGCGAGCCGGATCCTGACGTTCGGCCTCGCCGTCGCCACCGTGCTCGCGGGCATCGTGCCGGCGATCACCGCCTATATCGCCAAGCTCCTGATCGACGCCGTCGTCCGTGCGATCGCCGTGAGCGCCGGCGCCAACCTGTCGGCCACGGTCACGGTCGGCCCGCTCACGCTCGACGCAGTCGGGACGGTCGTGCTGCTCGCCGCCGCCCAGTTCGCGATCTACGCCCTCTCATCGTTCCTGAGCACGCTCCGGAACGTCTGTCAGCAGCTCCTCCAGGAGCGGGTCACGAACACGATCCAACTCGAGATCATGGATCACGCAGCGAAGCTCGACCTCGCGTTCTTCGAAGACTCGACGTCGTACGACCTCCTTCGGCGGGCTCAGCAGGGCGCGTCGAGCCGGCCGTTGTTCATGGTCAGCGGCGTGTTCGGGCTGATCCAGACCGCAATCGCGTTCGCGTCGATGATCTTCCTGTTGATCGTGCTCAGTCCGCTCCTCGCCTTGGTCGCGGTCATCGCGCCGATCCCGGCGTTCATCGCAGACACGCGCTACGGCTGGCGCGGCTACAGCTTCGCCCGCTGGGCGTCACCGCTCCGTCGCCGGATGGACTACCTGACGACGCTCGTCACGACCGACACGTATGCCAAGGAGGTCAAGCTGTTCGGGCTCGGGCCGTACTTCATCGACCGGTTCCGGCAGCTTTCGACGGTCTACCAGGATCGCCAGCGCGGCCTCGTCGTCGCGCGCTATTTCGTGGGGTTCATCTGGTCGACGATCACGACGCTCGCCGGCTCGCTCACGTATCTCTACGTCGCGCTCCAGGCGATCGCCGGCAGGCTGACCCTCGGCGACCTGACGCTGTTCACGCAGGCGGCCTCGTCGGTCCAGAGCTCCGTCCAGGGCCTGCTCTCGGGTTTTGGCTCGATGTATGAGAACAACCTCTACCTCAACGACCTGTTCGAGCTGCTCGCGACCCCGGTCGGGATCGAGGGGACGGCCGGCGACGGCTCCGCGGCCACGTCGCGCCGGGCCGGCGCCGAAGGGCAGCGTGCCGACGAGGCGCCGGTCCTCGACCTCTCGTCCGTCCGCGGCGAGCTCACCTTCGACCACCTCACCTTCCGCTATCCCGGCCGCGAGGAGGACGCCCTGTCCGACGTCAGCTTCACCATCGCTCCGGGCGAGACGGTCGCGGTCGTCGGCCGGAACGGGGCAGGAAAATCGACCCTGATCAAGCTGATCACCCGCCTCTACGACCCGACCGCCGGCCGGATCCTCCTCGACGGGACCGATATCCGCGAGCTCGAGCCGGACGCCGTCCGGAAGCTGATCGGCGGGATGTTCCAGGACTACGTCACGTACCAGGCGAGCGCCGCGGAGAACATCGGCCTGGGCGAGCTCGGCGCGCTGGAGGACCGCGAGGCGATCGTGGACGCAGCGCGCAAGGGCGGCGCCGACAGCCTCCTCGACCGCCTGCCCGACGGCTGGGATACCCCCCTCGGGAAGTGGTTCGACGGCGGCGTCGAGCTATCCGGCGGCGAGTGGCAGAAGATCGCGCTCGGCCGGGCGTTCATGCGTGACGCCCGGATCCTCCTCCTCGACGAGCCGACGTCGGCGCTCGACGCACAGGCGGAGTTCGAGCTGTTCGCCCGGCTGCGGTCGCTCGCCCGGGGCCGAACGGCGATCTACATCTCGCATCGCTTCTCGACCGTCCGGCAGGCCGACCGGATCCTGTTCCTCGAGCATGGCCGGCTCGTCGAGCAGGGGACGCACGCGGAGCTGATGGCGCTCGGCGGGCGCTATGCCCAGCTCTTCACGCTCCAGGCGGCGGCCTACACCGGCGAGCCGGTCGAGCTGCGCGACGAGGTCGCGGCCGAGCTCGCCGGCTGATGAAGCTGCGCCGGACCGGGCTCCTCGCCACGGCCGCGGCCGTCGGTCTGTCGCTCGGCGGGCCGATCCTGCGGCGGACCGTGGTCGAGCGACTCGCCGACCGGACGGAGCGACGGCTCAACAAGGTGGCCGATCCCGGGCCGTACGCCGTGCCGCCGGCGGCCGCCGCGTTCCACGAGCGGCTCACGATCGTCGACTTCCATGCCGACACGCTCCTGCTCGGGCGGGACCTGCTTCGCCGGGCCAACCGCGGCCATGTCGACGTGCCCCGGCTGGCAGCCGGCAACATCGCGGTCCAGGTGTTCGCTGTCGCGACCAAGGTGCCGCGTCACCTGAACATCGACGCGAACGGCGACCAGACCGACGACATCGCCACCGTCGCGCTCGCGCTCGGCTGGCCGCGCGCCACCTGGCGGAGCCTCCTGGCGCGGGCGGAGCACCAGGCGGGGCGCCTTGCCCGATTCGCGGCGGAATCCGGGGGCCGGCTGACCGTGGTTCGTTCGGCCGCGGATCTCGACGAGTTTCTCGAGCGGCGGACCACTCGCGATCGCAGCGCAGTTGCCGGCGTCCTCGCGCTCGAGGGCGCCCACGCCCTCGACGACGACCTCGCCAACCTCGAGCGCCTCGATCGAGCCGGCTACCGGATGGTCGGGCTCGCCCATTTCTTCGACAATGCCTTTGCCGGATCGGCGCACGGCCTCGTGAAGGGCGGGCTGACGGCTGCGGGGACCGAGCTCGTCGCGGAGCTGGAGCGGCGGCGGATCATCGTCGATCTGGCGCACGCCTCGGCGGCGACGATCGACGACGTTCTCGCGGTCGCGACGCGTCCCGTCGTCGCCTCGCACACCGGCGTCTGCGGGGTCCTCGACAACGCCCGCAACCTCAGCGACGACCAGCTCCTCGGGATCGCCGCGACCGGCGGCATGGTCGGGATCGGGTTCTGGCCAACGGCCAGCGGCGGTGACGACGCGGCTTCGATCGCGCGCTCGATCGCGTATGCGGTGTCGGTCGCGGGCGAGGACCACGTTGGGCTCGGATCGGACTTCGATGGTGCGGTGGCGGTGCCGTTCGACGCGTCAGGGATGGCGCTCCTGACCGCTGCCCTGCTCGACGCCGGCCTCGACGAGCCCGCGATCGTCGCGGTCATGGGCGGCTCGGCGATCCGTCTCCTGCACGAGGCGCTGCCGCCGGCCTGAGCAGGCCCTCTGCTAGGATCGCCGGGCTCAGCCCGTCCGCGACCGGCCATGCCAGGCCCGGCGCCAAGGAGAAACCCCGTGACCGACACCCCCACGATCACCAACCCCGATGACGTCGCGCCCGCCGTCGCCAATCTCGAGACCATCGTCTCGCTCTCGAAGCGCCGCGGGTTCGTGTTTCCCTCGTCCGAGATCTACGGCGGGATCAACGCCGTGTGGGATTACGGGCCCCTCGGGGTCGAGCTGAAGAACAACGTCAAGCGCGCGTGGTGGCGGGCGATGGTCCAGGAGCGCGAGGACATCGTCGGGCTCGACGCCGGGATCCTCATGCACCCCCAGGTCTGGGTCACGTCCGGCCACGTCGGGAGCTTCTCAGACCCGCTCGTGGAGTGCGCGACCTGCCATCGCCGCTACCGGCTCGACGAGCTGCCGGGCGCCGAGAACCTGAGCGCCTCCGACCTCCTCGACCCGACGGTCGTCGAGCGCCTCAGCCTGAAGTGCCCGAACGATGGCGGCCCGCTCAGCGCACCGCGCCGGTTCAACCTGATGTTCCAGACGTGGATGGGCCCGGTCCAGGACGACGCCTCGATCGTCTACTTCCGGCCGGAGACCGCCCAGGGCTCGTACGTCAACTTCAAGAACGTCCAGCAGAGCTCGCGCAAGAAGATCCCGTTCGGGATTGCGCAGATCGGCAAGTCGTTCCGGAACGAGATCAGCCCGGGCAACTTCGTCTTCCGGATGCGCGAGTTCGAGCAGATGGAAATGCAGTACTTCGTCCGCTCCGGCGAGGCGGCGGGCGCCGCGTTCGAGGAGTGGCTCCCGGAGCGCAAGGCCTGGTACGAGCGCTACGGCGTGACCCCGTCCCGGCTGCGCTTCCGCGAGCACGCCCCGGACGAGCTCGCCCACTACGCGAGGAAGGCGATCGACGTCGAGTACCGCTTCCCGTTCGGCTGGAAGGAGCTCGAAGGCGTCCACAACCGCGGCGACTTCGACCTCTCGTCCCACATGAAGGCCAGCGGCGAGAACCTCGAGGACTTCGACCAGGCCGCCGACGAGCACTTCATCCCGTGGGTCGTCGAGACGGCGGCCGGCGCCGATCGTGCGGCCTTCACGTTCCTGATCGACGCCTATCGCGAGGAGGAGGTCCGCGGCGAGACACGGGTCGTGCTCGGCTTCCACCCGGACATCGCGCCGTACAAGGTCGCCGTGCTGCCGCTGCTCAAGAAGCGACCCGAGATCGTCGAGATCTGCCACCGTCTCCGGGCCGACCTCGCGACCGAGATGATGGCGGTCTACGACGACACCGCCGCGATCGGCAAGCTGTACCGGCGCCAGGACGAGATCGGGACGCCGTGGTGCATCACGGTCGACGTCGACTCGCTCGACGACGGCGCCGTCACGATCCGCGAGCGTGACGCGATGACCCAGGAGCGGGTGCCACTCGAGAGCGTCAAGCGGCTGCTCATGGACAAGCTGGCCGCGTCGCGCGCCTTCTGAGGCGGACGGGCGCGCGCTCTCGTCGCTCGCGGCGCACTCGCCGCAGTCGGCCCGTCCGGACGACCCCCTGGCCGCGTAGGATCGGCGCCGATGGAGACGTTCGACGCGATCGTGGTCGGGCTCGGCGCCCACGGGTCCGCGGCTGCCGCCGCGCTCGCCCGGCGCGGCCAGCGCGTGCTCGGCATCGAGCGGTTCGGCCGGGGCGAGGCGATGGGCTCCTCGGGCGGCCGGTCGCGGATGATCCGGTTCGCCTACTTCGAGGGCGCGACCTACGTTCCGCTCGCGATCGCCTCGTGGGACCGCTGGCTGGTGCTCGAGGCCGAGACGGGCGAGTCGATCCTGACACGAACGGGCGGTCTGTACGGCGGCCCGAGCGACAGTCGACCGGTGGCGGGCGCGATCCAGACCGCACGGGACCTCGGGCTCGCCCACGAGGTGATCGACGCCGACGAGATCCATCGCCGCTGGCCGGTGTTCGAGCCTGCGCCGGGGACCGTCGCACTCGCGGAGGAGCGAGCGGGCGTGATCCGCGCCGATCGAGCGAACGCGGCCCACCTGGCCGTCGCCGAGCGCGCCGGGGCGGAGCTCCGGTTCGGCCGGCAGGTGGTGGACTGGCGGCCGGCATCCGGCGGTGGCTTCGAGGTCGAGGCTGCGGACGGCTCCGTTGTCGGCGCCGACCATCTCGTCCTTGGGGCCGGGCCCTGGATCGCGTCGCTGGTGGCGGACCTCGCGTTGCCGCTCCAGATCGAGCGCGAGGCGGTCTGCTGGTTTGCGCCGACGGTCGATCCGGCCAGCGTGGGAGCGGATCGCCTCCCGGTCTGGCTGCTCGATGACGGCGGCCGCGTCTTCTACGGCTTCCCCCACGACCCGGAGCTCGGACTGAAGGTCGCGATCCACCACCAGGGCGCGTTCGTCCAGCCGGACTCCTTCGATCGTGCCGCCGGTCCGGCCGATATCGACCCCGTGCGGGCGTTTCTTCGGGCCCGGATGCCGACCGCCGACGGTCCGCTCACGACCTCGACCGTATGCCTCTACACGAATACGCCCGACGAGGCGTTCGTGATCGACCGCCACCCCGCGGCGCCGGGTATCGCGTTCGCGTCAGCGTGTTCTGGCCATGGCTTCAAGTTCGCCCCGCTGATGGGCGAGATCCTCGCCGACCTCACCATCGACGGCCGGACCGACTGGCCGATCGCCCCGTTCCGTGCAGACCGCTTCGGGATATAAGCCGCTGGTAAGCGGGTCGCGCCAACATCCGCGGGGATGGATGACGTACGGGTCGGGCGGATCCTGCGGGCGCTCCGGATCCGGCGCGGGTTGACCCAGAGGGAACTCGGGGCGCGCGTCCGCTTGTCCCAGGCTGCGATCTCGTTGATCGAACGCGGGCACTCGTCCCACCTCTCGGGAGTGACCATGCGTCGCGCCTTCGCCGCTCTCGACGCACGCTGGGAGCCGATCGTTTCGTGGCGTGGCGGCGAGTTGGACCGGCTCATCGACGAGCAGCACGCGCGGATCGTCGCCGACGTTGTCCGGCGCCTCCGAGCGCTCGGCTGGGAGGTCGCAATCGAGGCGACATACTGCGTCTATTGCGAGCGCGGGTCGATCGACATCATCGGCGCCGGCCGCCCGGAACGCGCGCTTCTCATCGTGGAGGTCAAGTCCGACCTGATCGGCATCGAATCGACCGTCCGCAAACTCAACGCGGAGAAACGGGGCGTGCCGAACCGGGCGGTTGCGACCTACTGGTCCTCGTTCGCCTCGACCGCGTCGATCGCCGCGGCGACGTCCGCGGCGCCGACGACGCCGCGCGGCTCCTTCCCCTTTGGCCAGTAGAGCTCCTTATGGACCTGCTCCTCGGGATAGCCCCGGCCGAGCATCGTTTCCTCGGCCGACAGGATCATGTCCGGGTTGCCGCAGATGTAGGCGATCGAGTTCTCCGGTGTCAGGTCGAGCTCTTCAAGGACCGGCGCGAGGATCGACTCGACCCGGCCCATCCGGCCCATCCAGCGCTCGTTGCGCGGGTCGCTCGGCCGCGAGACCGTCGGGATGAACGTCACCGGGTACTCGCCTGAGGACTGCCATCCCTCGAGGAGGTCGCGGTAGCCGAGCTCGCTCTCGTACGAGACGCCATTGAGCATCACGGCCCTGCGCGGCCGGCCATCGGTCAGGAGCTGGCGCATCATCGCGACGAACGGCGCGTTGCCCGTTCCCGACGAGATGAAGATGTGGATCCGCTCATCGTCCGGCAGGAGCATGAACTTGCCCTTCGGTCCGATCATCCGCATCCGTTGCCCGACCGGCAGCTCGAAGAGCTTCGGTGTGAATGCCCCGCCCTGGACGCGGCGGACGTAGAACTCGTATCCGTCCGTCCCGGCGACCGCCGGCGGCGACGCGACCGAGTACGGCCGCTGGAGGATCTTGCCGTCGACCATCACGCCGATTGTCATGTACTGGCCCGGCTCGAACGGGGTCGGCTCGCCGTCGAAGCGGACCCAGAACCGCGCAAGCGAGTCGGAGTCATCCTCGCGCCGGACGAGGCTGGCGTTGTACTGCACCGCCGCGGGGTCGATCCCGGCGACGGGGGTCGTGAGCTCGGTCATGGGAAACGGGCGCTCCACGGTTGGGGATGTCCAAGCCATCCTACCCCGCGAGCGCGCGCCGCTGACTCGCTCGGGATGCTTCGCCGCGACGATCAGGGCGTGCTGTGCCCCGAGCGACAACGTGACGAGGACGGCCTGATCGGTCCGGTTCGCATCGAGGACGGCCAGGATGTCGGCGGCGAACTCGTCCGCGCGGTAGGCGCGGTCCGTCGCCGGCCGATCCGAGCCACCGCTGCCGCGCGGGTCGAAGGCGATGACCCGGCCATGCCGCGCCAGACCGGGGATCCTTTTCACATCCGGGAATGGACGATGTGCCAGGTCGGGACAGCACGATCGTCGGCTCGCCCGTGCCATAGACCTCGTAGAAGATCCGGACGCCGTCGCGCTCGGCGAACCGCTCGATGTCCGGGTAGCGGGCCCGGGACTGCTCGGCGCCGCGGGCCGGCGCAGGGCCGTCAGGGCCGGCGGGAGTCGCCATCCGTCCACGTCCAGAGGGTGTTGACGATCCGCCAGCCCTCGGGTGTTCGGGCGAGGTGGACGTACTCACGATAGAGAGCCGAATTGACCCGGGCGGTCGCGATCGAGTCGTGGACCTCGTCGACCACGATCGTCAGGCCCCGGCCGGTCCTTGCGTCGTCGACGCCTTCGCCCGCCGCAGTCCAGCCGATCATCTGGTCGGCGGTCACGGGCCTGATCGCCAGGGGCCCGCCGTCCCGGCCGATGACGTGTGACCGCTTGGCCAGGTCGGGATGAAGGGCCCGGCGCATCCGCTCGGCATCCGCGTCGAACCAGCCGAGGAAGTAGTCCTCGATCGTCGCGGTCACCGCGGCCATCTCGTCATCGGGTGCCGACGCGGGACCTGAGGGCGCTGGGTCATCGCTCATCTCCATTGGCCGCGGTGATCCGCTGGAGCACGACGCCGACCTTGCGCAGGGCCGCCCGTGTCGGCAGCAGCTCCTCCGTGACGCCGGCGAGGATCACCGACTCGGCGCCGAGGAACGGCAGCGCCATCAGGGCCGCGATCTCCTCCGGAGTAAAGGGTCCGAGGTCGCCGCCGCGCTTCGCCTCGCTCCGGGCGACGTCGGCGAGGAGCCGGTGCCAGCCGGCGATCAGGCTCCGCACCTCGGCTGCGACCTCCGGCTCGGACCACGACGCCGCGATCATCTCCTGGAGGATCCGGACGTAGCCCGACGCGAGATCGACCTCGAGGAAGTCGCAGGCGCGGTTCCAACGGACCCAGAGCGGCTCGGGCCCGGCATACATCTGGGCCTGGCGTTCGAGCAGCCGGACGTTCTGGGCGGCGAGCACAGCCAGGATCAGCTGCTGCTTCGAGCCGAAGTGGTAGTGGATCTGGCTGAGGGGCACACCGGCGGCCTCCGCGACGCGGCGGGTCGACAGGCGGGCGTAGCCGTCCGCCAGCAGGCACGAGCGGGCGGCCTCGAGGATCGCGTCGTGGGCGCTGACGCTCGGCGCGGGCGCCGGCGCATGGTCGGGCGTGATCGCGTCGACGGTCATGGATCCTCCATGGTCTGTGCTCCGGGCCGGTCGGTCGCTCGACCGACATCATCGCCGAAGAGAGCGCCGCGTCAAGCCCTGCGATCGCGGCACCATTCGGCAACCGAGCCCGTGAGGGGCCGCGGGTACAATTGCAACTTCACACGACCTGCTTCCACGCCGTCGACCGACGGCGTCACGACCCGAGGAGCCGCCCGATGGCCACGACCGCCCCGACTGCGACCGACCGAACGCATCAGGCGTCCAAGCGCTACATCTACGCCTGGGGCGAGGGCACGGCCGAGGGCAACGGCTCGATGAAGGACCTGCTCGGCGGCAAGGGCGCCGGGCTCGCCGAGATGACGATCGCGGGTCTCCCGACGCCTCCCGGCTTCACGATCACGACCGAAGCCTGCAACGACTACTTCGGCGCGGGCGAGATGCTGCCCGACGGCCTGTGGGCGGACGTGCAGGAGGCGATGCGCGAGGTCGAGCGGCGCTCCGGCAAGGGTTTCGGCGATGCGAAGAACCCGCTCCTCGTCAGCGTCCGCTCCGGCGCCAAGTTCTCGATGCCCGGGATGATGGACACCGTCCTCAATCTCGGATTGAACGAGGAGACGCTCCAGGGCCTGATCGCCCTCACCGGCAACGAGCGCTTCGGCTGGGACGCCTACCGCCGGTTCATCGCGATGTTCGGACGGATCGTGATGGACGTGAAGGCCGAGCGCTTCGACGCCCCACTCGAGGCGCGTAAGGAGGCCCACGGCCACGGCGCGAAGGACACCGACCTGACCGTCGACGATCTCAGGGCGCTCGTCGACGAGTACCAGAAGATCGTCCGTGCTGACACTGGCCGCGACTTCCCGACCGACCCGAACGAGCAGCTGGACCTCGCGATCAAGGCCGTGTTCGCCTCGTGGTTCGGAAAGCGCGCCCGGGACTACCGCGAGAGCCAGAAGATCCCGCACGACCTCGGGACCGCGGTCAACGTCGTGACGATGGTCTTCGGCAACATGGGCGACGACTCGGGCACTGGCGTTGCCTTCACCCGCGACCCGAACACCGGAGAGCGGACGCTCTACGGCGAGTACCTGACGAACGCCCAGGGCGAGGACGTGGTGGCCGGCGTCCGGACCGCGCCGAAGATCGCCCAGATGGCGACCGACATGCCCGCCGTCTTCGACGAGTTCCAGCGGATCGGACAGCAGCTCGAGACCCACTACCGTGACGTCCAGGACCTCGAGTTCACGATCGAGCGGGGCAAGCTCTACATGCTGCAGACCCGCTCGGCCAAGCGGACGGCCGCGGCCGCGGTGAAGATCGCGGTCGACATGGTCGCCGACGGGATGATCACCAAGGAGGAGGCGGTCGGCCGGATCGAGACCGCCCAGGTCGACCAGCTCCTCCGGGCCCAGTTCGACCCGGAAGCG
Organism: Candidatus Limnocylindrales bacterium; assembly: GCA_038245515.1. Taxonomy (GTDB): domain Bacteria; phylum Chloroflexota; class Limnocylindria; order Limnocylindrales; family CSP1-4; genus CF-46. The sequence continues at coordinate 55,096 of JBBRSJ010000017.1, forward strand.
CGCAAGAAGGCCCAGCGGATCGCGAAGGGCCTCAACGCCTCACCGGGCGCCGCGGTTGGCAAGGCCGTCTTCGACGCCGACGTGGCGGTCGAGTGGGTGGGCCGGGGCGAGAAGGTCGTCCTCGTCCGGATCGAGACCTCGCCCGACGACTTCCACGGGATGGCCGTCGCCCAGGGAATCCTGACCGCCCGCGGCGGCGCCACGTCGCACGCCGCGGTCGTCGCCCGCCAGATCGGCAAGCCGTGCGTCGCCGGCTGCGCGGAGCTGCTCGTCGACTACGGCTCGAAGAGCGCCCGCTCGACCGACAGCGGCCTGAGCTTCAAGGAAGGCGACTGGATCAGCGTCGACGGCTCGACCGGCGAGGTCTTCGTCGGCGCGATCCCGACCGTCGAGGCCCGCTTCGAGGACCAGCCCGAGCTCCAGACGATCCTCGGCTGGGCCGACGAGTTCAGCCGGATGGCCGTCTGGACGAACGCCGACAAGCCCGAGGAGGCGGCCCAGGCGCGGAGCTACGGAGCCCGCGGCATCGGCCTGTGCCGGACCGAGCACATGTTCCGCGAGGGCGAGCGCCTGGAGATCGTGCGCGGAGCAATCCTCGTCGCGAGCGTGGCGACTCGGGCGAAGGCGAAGCGCGACGCGGGCAGCGAACTGACGGCCGACGAGCGCGACGCGATCGCGACCTTCGACGCCGCGATGGCCAAGCTCGAGGTCCTCCAGCAGGGCGACTTCGAGGGCATCTTCAGGGCGATGGACGGGCTGCCGGTCGTCGTCCGCCTCATCGACCCGCCCCTCCATGAGTTCCTGCCGAACCTCGAGGAGCAGCTCGTCAAGGTCACCCGCGCGGAGCTCCAGGGCGGCGCTTCCGAGGAGGACAAGGAGCTCCTCGCGACAATCCGGAGCCTCCACGAGCAGAACCCGATGCTCGGGCTGCGTGGCTGTCGTCTCGGGCTGATGATCCCGGACTTCGTGAAGATCCAGACTCGTGCGATCCTCAACGCCCAGATCGCGGTCAAGAAGGCCGGCGGCCACCCGATCGCGAAGATCATGATCCCGCTCGTCGGCCACGTGAACGAGCTGGCCGCGACACGGGCGCTTCTCGAGAAGGAGGCAACGGCGGTCCGCGAGGCGAATGGTGGCATCGTCGTCGACTACAAGTTCGGGACGATGATCGAGGTCCCGCGCGGCGCCCTGACCGCCGACGAGATCGCGACCGAGGCCGACTTCTTCAGCTTCGGCACGAACGACCTGACCCAGATGACGTTCGGCTACAGCCGCGACGATGCGGAGGGCGGGTTCCTGCTCAAGTACGTCGAGGACGGGATCCTGCCGGTCAACCCGTTCCAGACCCTCGACGACGCGGTCGCCGGGCTGATGAAGACCGCGGTCGACAAGGGTCGCTCGACCAAGCCCGGCCTCGAGCTCGGGATCTGCGGCGAGCACGGCGGCGACCCGGATTCGATCCACAAGTGCGAGAAGATCGGGCTCGACTACGTGTCCTGCTCGCCGTACCGCGTCCCGGTCGCTCGGCTCGCTGCCGCGCAGGCTGCGATGGCGAACGCCGCCGAGCGCGACAAGTAGCCCGTCCGGCGACGAACCCGTCTGCGACGATCCCCTCCGGCGGGTGATCGCGCCTCGAGCTCGCCGGCCGCGCTCCGGAGTGCGCCGGATCTTCCTCGACACCGCGCCGCTCCGGCGCGACCGCGACTTTCGCTGGTTGTGGGCTGGCCAGGCCGTCAGCGGAATCGGAAACCAGATCACCCGCCTCGCCCTGCCGTACCAGGTTTACGCCCAGACCGGGTCGACCCTCGCGATCGCCGCTCTGACCCTCTGCCAGTTGGTCGCGCTGATCGTGTTCTCGCTCGGCGCGGGGTCCGTGGTCGACGCGGTCGACCGAAGGCGCCTCCTCATCCGGACCCAGCTCGGCCTGATGGCCTGCAGCGTCCTGTTCGTGATCTTTGCCCTCCAGCCGGGCGTGCCGCTCATCGCGCTGTTCGCGGTCGCCTTCGCCGCGGCCGCGCTGGGCTCCCTCGACCAGCCAGCCCGCTCGTCCTCGATCCCGCGCCTCGTGCCCCCCCAGCGACTGCCCGCGGCGATCGCCCTGAATCAGCTGAACTTCCAGCTGGCGTCGGTCGTCGGGCCGACCGTCGCGGGTGTCCTGATCGCCACGGTCGGGTTGCCGATCGCCTATGTCGTCGACGTCGCCACCTTCAGCGCCTCGCTCGTTGCCCTGGTGGCGATCGCGCCGCTGCCGCCGATGGCCGGCGCGGCCCGGCCGGGTCTGGCGGCCGTCCGCGAGGGCATTCGCTTCGCGATGCGACGCCGGATCATCCTCTCGACCTACGTCATCGACCTCAACGCGATGATCTTCGGGATGCCGGTCGCGCTCTTCCCGGCCCTCGCCCTGGACGTGTTCCACGCCGGCCCGCAGGGTCTTGGGCTGCTCGCGGCCGCGCCGTCGGGCGGGGCGCTGCTCGGCGCGCTCCTCTCGGGCTGGGTGTCGCGGATCCGAAGGGCGGGGCTGGCGGTGGTCGTGTCGGTGGCGATCTGGGGCGCGGCGATCACCCTGTTCGGGCTGGCCGAGTTCTCGTTCCCGCTCGCCCTTGCCTGTCTCGCGGTCGCCGGCGCCGCGGACGTCATCTCGGCGGTGTTCCGGGCGACGATCGTCCAGCTGGCCGCGCCTGACCAGCTCCGCGGCCGGATCTCGTCGATCAACATGCTGGTCGTCGTCGGCGGGCCGCGTCTCGGCGACATCGAGGCGGCAGGCGTCGCCTCGGTCGTCGGCGCTCAGGCATCGGTGATCAGTGGCGGCGTCCTGTGCCTGATCGGACTGATCGGGGTCGTCCGGGCCTTCCCCGAGCTTGTCCACCACATCCTGCCGGACCAGGCGGTCGTGGCTCCCGAGCGCGAGGGCGCCTAGACCTCACCCGTCGACGCGCCACGATCCTCCGCCGCCAGATAGGGCACGTAGTCGGGCCACCACATCGCCGCGTCGATTACCGCTTCGAGGTCGGCGTCATCGCCCAGCCCCGCCAGTCCGTCCTCGCGTGCCGCGGTCGCGACGGCGAGGGCGATCGCCCGCGTGACCGACCGCAGACGGTCGACGGGCGGGTAGATCACGCCCGCCGCGAGGCGGTCGTCGTCGACCTGGGCGGCCAGCGTCCGGGCCGCGACGAGGAAGAATCGGTCCGGCATCGTCCGCGCCTCGGCGACGATCGCCCCGAGCCCGAGTCCCGGGAAGACGAAGACGTTGTTGGCCTGGCCGATCTCGCGCCGGGTGCCGCCGACCTCGACCGGCGGGAACGGCGAGCCCGTCGCCACAATGGCGCGGCCGCCCGACCAACGGAGGACGTCGGCCGGGGCCGCCTCGGAGGCGGCGGTCGGGTTCGAGAGGGGCATGACGACCGGGCGCCGGGCGCCCTCGGCCAGCGCGCCGATCAGCGCCTCGTCGAAGGCGCCCGGCTTGCCCGTCGCCCCGATGAGGATCGTGGGCCGGAGGACCCGGACGACCTCGAGCAGGCTCGGCGGCGCGTCGTCGGGGCCGATGGTCCCATCGGCGCGAACGGCGAACCCATCCACGGCGAGGCGGCGGGCGGGCCAGCAGACCTCGACCTTGTCGCCTGCGAGGTCGCCCCGGCCGTCGTGGACGAGGCCGCGCGAATCGACGACCGCGATGGCGGCCGCCGCAGCCTCGCGCGTCGCACCGTCGTCGAGCAGCGCCAGCCGGATGAGGCGGGCGATCCCGATCCCGGCCGCGCCGGCGCCGGCGATCACGACCCGCTGGTCGACCAGGCGCTCCCCGAGCATCCGCATCGCCGCGAGAAGCCCGCTGACCACGGTCGCGGCCGTGCCCTGGATGTCGTCGTTGAACGAGCAGACGCGGTCGCGGTAGCGATCGAGCAGGCGCAGGGCGTTGTGCTGCTTGAAATCCTCCCACTGGATGACACATCCCGGCCAGCGTTCCGCCACCGCGACGACGAACTCTTCCACGAGCCGGTCGTAGGCCGCGCCGCGGAGCCGCGGCTCGCGATGGCCGAGGTAGAGCGGGTCGGCGAGGAGAAACGGGTTGTCCGTCCCGACGTCGAGCGAGACGGGCAGGGTCAGCGCCGGATGGATTCCCGAGGCCGCGGTGTACAGGGCCAGCTTGCCGATCGGGATCGCCATGCCGCCGGCGCCCTGGTCGCCGAGCCCGAGGATCCGCTCGTTGTCGGTGACGACGATCAGCCGGACGTCGTCGTACGGGCTGTGGCGGAGCAGTTTCGGGATCCGGTCGGCGTCCTCGGGGGTGATCCACAGGCCGCGCGTCCGGCGGTTGATGTGGCTCCACTCCTGGCACGCGCGGCCGACCGTCGGGGTGTAAACGACGGGCAGGAACTCCTCGGCATGCTCGGCCAGGAGGCGGTAGAAGAGCGTCGCGTTACGGTCCTGGAGAGCCGACAGGCCGATGTACTGCTCGAGCGGGTCGTCCTTGCGCCTGAGGTGCTCGAGCTCGAGCTCGACCTGGTCCTCGATCGTCAGGACGCGATCCGGGAGGAGCCCCGAGAGCCCGAATGCCTCGCGCTCCTCGGCCGGAAAGGCGAGGTCCTTCGTCAGCAGGCGTGCGCCGAGGAGCGCCGATGCGCGCAGGCCGATCCGGGCCGGCCGGCCGGCCGTGATGTCGTCGAAGGGCGAGGGCAGGGGTCGCATTCGCATTGAGTCTATCGGGCTAGACTCGCGAGGAGATGGATTCGACGAGCGACCGGTATCGGGTCCTGATCGTGGGTGGCGGATTCGGCGGCATGTACGCCGCGAAGGAGCTCGGCTGCGATGACCGGGTCGAGGTGACCCTCGTCGATCGGCGCAACCATTTCCTCTTCGCACCGCTGCTGTACCAGGTCGCGACCGGCGCGGTGTCGCCGGGCGATATCGCCCAGCCGCTCCGCTCGATCCTCCGTCGCCAGAAGAACACGACGGTCCTGCTCGGCGAGGCGGTCGTGCTCGATCCGGAGAAGCGCGAAGTCCGCCTGTCGGACGGCGGCCCGATCGGGTATGACACGCTGATCGTGGCGGCCGGTGCCCGGTTCTCGTACTTCGGCCACGATGACTGGGCTCGCCTCGCGCCCGGCCTGAAGTCGCTCGACGACGCCACCGAGATCCGGCGCCGGATCCTGATCGCCTTCGAGGCGGCCGAGCGCGAGCACGACCCGACCCGTCGCCGAGAATGGATGACGTTCGTGCTCATTGGCGGAGGACCGACCGGGGTTGAGCTGGCGGGCGCGCTCGGCGAGATCGCCCGCGACACGCTCCGCCGCGACTTCCGCTCGATCGACACCGCCGGCACCCGCATCCTCCTCGTCGAGGCGATGGACCGGATCCTGCCGACGTATCCCCCGAAGCAGTCGGCGTCGGCCAAGCGCCAGCTCGAGCGGCTCGGGGCCACCGTTCGAACCGGCACGCGGGTCACCGCCGTCGGCGACAGCGGTGTCACCGTCGAGATGGCGGGTGGCCAGACCGAGCGGATTCCGGCGCGGACGGTCCTGTGGGCGGCCGGAATCCAGGTGAGTCCGTTCGTCGCCGCCGTCGCCGAGGCGACGGGCGCCCCGACCGACCGCAACGGCCGGATCCAGGTCGAGCCGGACCTGACGATCCCGGGCCACCCCGAGATCTTCGCGATCGGCGACGCCGCGGTCCAGCCATGGAGGAAGGACCGCCCGGTGCCGGGTGTCGCACAGGGCGGGATCCAGGCCGGTCGCCACGCGGCGACGACGATCCGGCGCCGGCTGTCGGGCGAGCCGACGCCGCCGTTCCACTACTCGAACAAGGGCGACGTCGCGGTCATCGGCCGGCTCGCCGGCGTCACCGACATCCCGTGGATGGGCCCGTTCGGTCGCCAGAGCGGGTTCTTCGCCTGGGCGCTCTGGCTGGCGATCCACATCGTCTACCTGATTGGATTCGCGAACCGGGTGGTGGTGACCGTCCGCTGGGCGTGGAGCTTCCTCACCCACGGCCGCGGATCGCGCCTCATCACCGGGACCCCGCTCCTGCCCCCGATCACCGAACCGGAGCCGCCGGCCGCGAAGCCGCCACCGCACGGTCCGCCGGCCCCGGACTGAAACTCGCTGGGCCCGTGATCGTGGCCAGGATCACTCCCCGGCGAACCAGTGTGGCCGAGCCCCAGATCCGGCGTTGGGCGTCCGAACCGCTGCGCGGTCGGTGCTCGTTCATCGAGGATTGATCGCCCGGGCGATCAGCCAAGGCGCAGCCGGCCCGGCCTTCAGCCCGCTCCGAACTCGACCATGGTCCGGACGCCCTCGCCCCGGCGCATCGCCGCGAACGCGTTCTCGATCCCCTCGAGGTTCGTCCGTCCAGTGACCAACCGCTCCGCCGGGAGGCGCCCCGCGAGGTGGAGCGCCGCGTAGCGCGGGAAGTCGACAGCCGGATCCGCGGAACCGTAGTTCGAGCCGAGGATTCGGCGGCCGCCGTCGACGAACGGGAACGGCTCGAACGACGCCCGGACGCCAAACTGCGTCATTCCGACGAGGCACGCCGTGCCGCCTGTCGGGAGGCACCCGATGGCGGTCTCGATCGTGGCCCGCAGGCCGATCGCTTCGAAACACGTGTCGGGCCCGCCATCGGTGAGGTCGCGGATCTCCGCCAGCGTCTCGACGGGGTCGGAACCGGCCAACAGGACGTCGGTCGCGCCGACGGATCGAGCCAGCTCGAGCTTCGCCGCCACGCGATCAACGGCCACGATCCGCGCCGCACCCGCGAGCGTCGCACCCATCACGCACGACAATCCCACCCCGCCAAGCCCGATGACGACGACCGACGAACCAGGCGGCACCTCGGCGGTCTTCGTCGCCGCCCCGACGCCGGTCGTCACGCAGCAACCGATCAAGGCGGCCACCTCGGGGGGCGTGCCGTCCGGGACGGGTATCGCCGCGGCCGCGGGCACGTTCTGGCGGTCGGCGAACGTCCCGATCGCGCAGTACGTGAGCACGTCGCCCGCGCCGTCGGGCCGGTGGGTGGCCGCCCGCCCGCTCGGCATCCGGTGGGTGTACGACGGCGACGCCGAGCACGACCAGACGCGGCCCGCCCGACAGGCGCGGCAGCGCCCGCAGGGGATCAGCCACGCGAGGGCCACGAGACCGCCGACCCGGAGACCCGGGAACGCCTCCGCGACGCCGTCGCCAAGCCCCTCGACGAACGCGGATCCCTCGTGACCGAGCACGATCGGACCCTCGCGCTCCCATTCGCCGTCGCGAACGTGCAGATCGGAGTGGCAGACGCCGGCCGCCGCCATCCGAATGCGGACCTCGCCGGGGCCCGGCGGATCCAGCTCGAGGGTCTCGATCCGAATGGGGACGCCCGGCCGGTCGAGGACCGCGGCCCGGATCGTGGATGTTGCGGTCGCGGGGCTCATCGGCGCAGGATCGCACGTTCGTCACGCTGCATGGCTGCGTAGACTCTGACGATGCCGCGTTACGTCCCCGAGGACTCCCTCAAGAGCCCGCGGTTCACGGGTCCCTCCACCTTCGCCCGGCTGCCCAACGTCCGGACGACCGACGAGGTCGACGTCGCGATCGTCGGGGTCCCGTTCGACACAGGCGTGACGTACCGCGTCGGCGGCCGCTTCGGGCCCAACGCCGTTCGGGCGGCGAGCGTCATGCTCCGGCCGTATAACCCGAATCTCGACGTGAAGCCGTTCGAGATTCTGTCCTGCGTCGACTACGGCGACGTCGCGATCGTGCCCGGCTACACGGAGCGGAGCTACGCCGCGATCGAGACGGCCCTCGAGCCGATCGTCGCCGCCGGGGTCGTGCCGCTCCTGATCGGCGGCGACCACGCCTGCACCTTGCCCCACCTCCGCGCGACGCGCTCGGTCGGTCCGGTCGCGGTGATCGACTTCGACTCGCACACGGATGCCTGGGACAGCTATTTCGGCGAGAAGTACAACCACGGCACGTGGATGCGCCGGGCGATCGAGGAGGGCCTCGTCGACGTCGACCGCTCGATCGAGGTCGGCCTGCGCGGCTCGCTCTACGACACCGCGGACTGGACGGGCCTCCGGACCGAGCTCGGCCTCGAGTACCTGACCACCGAGGATGTCTTCCGGCTCGGACCCGACGCGGTCGCGGCAGCGATCCGCGAGCGGGTCGGCGATCGGCGGGCGTTCATCAGCTTCGACATTGACGTCGTCGACCCGGCCTACGCCCCCGGCACCGGCACGCCGGAGGCCGGCGGCCCGTCGGCCCGCGACATGCTCGCGATCCTGCGTGGCCTGACCGGGATCGACTTCGTCGGGTTCGATGTCGTGGAGGTCATCCCGGCTTACGATCCGGCCGCCCAGACCGCGACCCTCGCCGCCAACCTCGCCTACGAGATGCTGTCGCTCGTCGCCCTGCGCCGGATCGCCCGATGACGGAAGCGCTCGACTGGCGGGCGACGCTGCCGCACGGCTTCGGCTGGCCCGACGGGATTCGGGCGGCGGCCTGCTTCACCTTCGACGTGGACGCCGAGAGCCCGATCCTGTTCGAGCACCCCGAGAGCGCCGCCTGGCTCGACATGATGAGCCACCAGGCGTATGGGGCGCGAACCGGCATCGCCCGGATCCTCCGCCTCCTCGACCGGCGCGCGATCCGGGCGACGTTCTTCATCCCGGGCTTCAGTGCCGAACGCTGGCCGGACATCTGCCGGGCGATCCGCGACGCCGGCCACGAGATCGCCCATCACGGCTACCTCCACGAAGGCGCCCACGGCGCGAGCCCGGCCGAGGAGGAAGCCCGCCTCGTCCGTGGTCTCGCCTCACTCGACGAGGTTCTCGGGATCCGCCCGACGGGCTACCGCGGGCCGAACTGGGAGCTGAGCTTCGATACGCCGGCGTTGCTGGTTCGCCATGGCTTTGCCTACGACTCGGGGCTGATGGACGCGGATCATCCGTACGTGCTTGCGACGTCGCCCGAGCCCGGCGCGCCGACGCTGGTCGAGCTCCCGGGTCACTGGGCGCTCGATGACTGGGAGCCGTACAACTACCTGCCCGGGATCACCGGATCCGGCGTGATCTCGAGCCCCGCTGACGTCCTCGCTCGCTGGACGCTCGAGCTCGAGGCGCTCGTCGACGAGGGCGGCCTCTTCATGCTCACGAACCACCCGTTCGTGTCCGGCCGGGCATCGCGAGCTGTCGCACTCGAACAGCTGATCGAGCGGGCCCAGGAGATCGACGGCCTGTGGATCGCGACCGCCGACGAGATCGCAACCCACGTGGCCACCCTCGACCTCGCGCCGGTCGTCCATCGCCGGCCGGTCCTGCCCGGCTGACGCCAGGCAAGGCGAGACCCCCGGCGGGTGCCGAGGGTCTCGTGCTCCTGGTTGCCGGCCGGAAGGCCACCCCGCATCAGGCCCGTCGCAGGCTGGACCTTGCTCCGACCCAATAGATCGCGAACGCGACGCCGCCGCCCACGTAGTACGCCAGATCTGCGCCGTGGAGGTAGTTCGCGGTGATGTAGTTGAAGGGGCCGCCCCACGCGTACCCGAGCGACGAGTTCTGGAAGGGGATCCCGACCAGGAATCCGACGACCAACGCCGCGAGCGCCACGGTCCCATTCGGAAGTGCTCCGAAGTTGACAATGGAATTCGGGTCGGCCTGCCGCCGACGGAGCCACCAGTCGGCCAGGACGACTCCAACGAAGGGCGAGATCCAGTAGCTGATGAACAGCAGGAAGTTCGTGAAGTTGGTCGCGAAGTCCCCGGTGTTCAGGACGAGGGTGAACAGGAAGCCGAGGATGGCGACCGTGGCCGCCGAGTAGATCCGCTTGATCCGGAGGCCGGCCGCCTGCAGCGACAGCGATCCCGTGTAGTCGTTCATCGCGTTGACGGCCACGGTCGCGATCGCGATCGCGACCATCGCCAGGCTTGCGACGATCGCGCCGCTGCCGCCGAGGACGTCGTAGATCGTCTGGCTGGACTCGCCGCCGGTTGCCTTTGATGCCACGAGCAGCCCGAGGACTTCGAGCCAGGCCGACGCGATGGCCATTCCGGCGAGGGTGTACCAGAACACCTGTCGGGTCGATGTGTTCGAGGGCAGGTATCGCGAGTAATCCGAGGCGTAGAGCGCCCAGGCGAGGACAAAGCTCGCGACGATCGCGACCATCGCGATGAACGCACCGACCTGGTCGAGCCCGCTCAATCCGTCGGTCAGGCTCGTATCCGCCTTGCCGAGGATCGCGATCGTGAGGATGACAAACATCACCCCGAGGACGAGCGCCGCCCATTTCTCGAAGGTGTGGATCGCCTCGTAGCCGAAGATCCCGAGCGCGCCCTGGCACAGGACGATGATCAGGAGGCCGACGACGAACGGTAGCCCCGGGATCAGGATCGTCAGCGCGTATGCCCCGAACAGGCTGTTGATCCCGTCCCAGCCGATCGTGCTCAGCCAGTTCAGGATGCCAGGGACGACGATCGACTTGCCGAACGGCAGCCGCGCCGCCGGCATCTGGGCCAGGCCGAGCTTCGGACCCATCGTGCTGAGCATGGCGACGAAGAATGACCCGACGAGATTGCCGACGACGATCGCCAGGAGCCCGGTCACGAACCCGAGCTTCAGAAAGTCGAGCGTGACCAGCGTGCCGATGAAGAAGGCCGCCGGGACGAGGTTCGGCGTGAACCAGACGGTGAAGATCCGGCCGACCGAGCCGTAGCGCGCGTTCTCCGGGATCGGCTCCATGCCGCGACCCTCGATGGAGAGGTCGCCCTCCCGGGTCGGCATCCCCTCGTGGGGCCGCGCATCCGTCATCGCCATTCCCTGACCTCCAATCCGGGCGAACGCACGATCGTCATCGGTCGGCGTCCCCCTCGCTCCAGGCGCGGCTCGGACCCGCGCCGTTCATCGCCATCGGCGCCGACGTGGCGCCACCACCCCCCACGGGATCGCGCCGGTACGTGACGGGCTGGGCGGCCCCATCGACGTGAACGACGCTCCGTGCCGGCTCCGTCTCGGCGACGACCCGGCCATTGCGGACGACCCACAGCGCCGCGGGGCGGAGGCGGATCGCCTCGGCCTCGTCAACGCAATCGAAAACGACGAAGTTGGCGGGCTTGCCGGTCGCGACACCGTATTCGACCTCGGCGGCGCGGGCGGGATTTGTCGTGATCATCTCCCAGGCCCGAAACAGCTCGCCCCGTCCCGTCATCTGGGCGACGTGGACGAGCATCGAGAGGGCGTCGATCATCGAGCCTCGGCCCAGCGGGTACCACGGGTCCATGATCGAGTCGTGGCCGCAGGCGACATTGACCCCGGCCGCGTCGAGTTCCTTGACCCGGGTCATCCCGCGTCGCTTCGGATACGTGTCGAAACGGCCCGAGAGCACGATGTTGTCGAACGGGTTGGCGACGATCGTGACCCCGGCCCGCTTCAGGATCTGGAGCAGCTTGAAGGCGTAGGCGTCGTTGTACGAGCCCATCGCGGTCGTGTGGCCGGCGACGACCCGGCCGCCCATCCCGTCGCGCATCGTTCGGGCGGCCACGACCTCGAGAAAGCGCGACTGGTCGTCGTCGGTCTCGTCGCAGTGGAGGTCGATCGGGGCGCCGGTCTCGCGCGCCAGGTCGAACAGGAAGTGGACCTCTTCGACGCCGTCGTCACGGGTCCATTCGTAGTGGGGAATGCCGCCGATGACATCGCAGCCGAGGCGCATCGCCTCGCGCATGAGCTCCTTTCCATTCGGGAACGACAGGATCCCGTCCTGGGGGAACGCGATGAGCTGGACCTCGACGAGGTCGCGCAGCTCGTCGCGGAGCTCGATCAGCGCCCGCATCGCGGTGAGGCTCGGATCGCACACGTCGACGTGCGAGCGGATCAGCCCCGTCCCCTGGGCAACTTCCCACAGGATCGCCTGCCGGGCTCGGTCCTTGACATCGTCGTGCGTCAGGAAGGGCTTCCGCTCGGCCCAGGTGTGGATGCCCTCGATCAGCGTTCCGGACTCGTTGTAGCGCGGCTCGCCGACCGTCAGGACGGCGTCGAGATGGACGTGCGGATCGACCAGCGGCGGCGAAAGGAGCCTGCCGCCGGCGTCGAGCTCCAGCCGATCGCCGGTGGAGATCGAGCCGGCCGGTTCGATCGCGACGATTCGCTCGCCTTCGACCAGGACGTCGAACGGGTCGACGGGACCGCCCCGCGTGGGATGGATGCGCGCGTTGCGGACGATCAGGCCCGTCGTCGCCACTTGCACCTCTGCTGTGACCCCGCGGCAGTGTGCGCGGCCCCCGAGGCCAGAGTCAAGGTTGTGGCCGGCGCACAGGAACGACGATGGCGGCGTTGCCGCCTGCGGTCCTGGCTCATAGGCCTGAAGCCTGCTCGCTGCAGTCCCCGGACGGCGCCTTGCCTTCGTCGCCTCTGAGCGACGAACGGAGTCATGCGTCTACGGAGTGATCACCACCGTGCCGACCATTCCGTAAGCCTCGTGACCCGGCAGGTGGCAGATGAACAGCTCGGAGCCGGTTGCCGCGAAGGTCACGGTCGTCCGGCGGACCGTGCCGGCCGGGATCGAGATCTCGGTCGGCCGTGCGTTATGGACAGGTTCGGTGCCCGTCCGGTGCCGCTCGTGGGTCGCGGTGTCGCCGACGATCCACTCGTGATCGATCGGGTCGGTGTTGGTGATCACGAACGTGATCGCCCGCCCGGCGGGGACGCTGATGGTCGCCGGCTCGTAGTGCGAGTAGTGGATCGTGATCGGGATCTCGATCGGGTCGTGTGACCGGGCGACGGCGTTGGCCGCCAGCCCGGCCGCGAGGGCGATCGTCAGCCCGAGCCCCAGACCCGCCGCCGTCCGCCTGCTGCGCATCGTCGGGGTCTCCCGCTGCCTACCAGCCGACCGGCCGGCCGGTCGACGGACGGGCTCGGGTGATGAGGGTGACCCCGACCAGGCCGACCGCCACGAACCCGAGCGCGAGCAGGAACCGGCTGAGATCGACCCCGGACGGTGGCACGACCGCACCGGGCATCGTGAACCCGGCATCGATCGCCGACGGCCGACCGGCGCCCGATGCGTCGATCGCGAGGTCGAAGCCGATCTGGGCCGCCGTGCCGTCGACCGCCACCTTCGTCAACCATGCGGACGAGGGCACCCACTCCATCCCGCGATCGGAGCGCAAGTCGGCCAGGAGGCTGTCTGTCGCCGCATCGCTGTGGTCGAGGCGAATGCCGTTCCGGCCGTTGGGCGCGGGCAGCAGGGCGGGCGCGCGGTCGGTGAGGAGGTAGACATCGGCCTCGATGGCTTCGCCGGCGGTCTTGCCGAGGGCGAGGATCCGGAGCGGGACCCACGGATTCTTGGTCGGGATCGTGATGTGGACCGGGGTGCCGTCGCCGAGCTGCTGGCCGCGTGCCGCCGCGGCGTTCGCGTCGAATGCGGCCGCGAGAAAGATCGGGCTGCGCTCGGCATAGAAGTCGAGGACCTCGGGCGCGTCGGGCGGCAGGCGGAAGCCGTGCTTCGTGGCCCATGCGCCGATGTCGGCGGCGCCGCCCTGCAGGACAGTCAGGTCGAGGGCATCGATCTTCACCTTCATGAGCTCGACGGCACCGCCCGACGCGGCGGGCGCGCTGGCCGCGCCGAACGCCTCGCGCTGCGGGCTGGTCTCGCGGATCAGGCGTTGGAGCGTCCAGTCGCCGCCCTTGACGACGCTCGACGGGACACCCGGCAAGGGGGTGATCGAGCCGAAGGCACCGCCCCCACCGGCGAACTGGAAGGCGGTCACGTAGTGCTCGACGCCATCGTGGTATCCGGCGAGCGTCGTCGTCCGGAGGAGGTTCACCGCCCCGTTCGGGCCGATCAACCCGCCGCAGGCAAGCGTCGGGGTGACCGCCAGGAAGAGGCCGAGGACCACCGTGGAGAGGCCGAGTCCGAACCGACCGAGTCGTCGTTGCCGCATCGCATCGCCCTCCAGGGCTGGCCGTCCCCGGGCGGGGTCGGCGGATGCGGCCCATGACGCCGTGCCGGCGACACGGGTTCCCTGCTAGGAGGGCCGCTCGACGCGGATGTCGTCGACGAGGACCTCCACCAGGCTGTCGTTCGCGCCGTCGGTGGCCTGGATCACGATCCGGATCGGCTGGCCCGCCCACGGCGTCAACGCCGCGCTTGCGACGCGCCAGGCCGCCCCGACGGTGGTCCACGAGCCGGCCGTTGCCCAGACAAGCGTGCGGACGCCGGCCGCGTCCTCGACGAACATCTTCAGCGAGTCCGACGAGGTGGTCGGCCCATGGGCAAACACGTAGCGCATCGTCAGCTTGCCCGGCGTTGCCGGGAGCTGGATCGGCACGCTCCGGATCGTCGTCCGACCGTCGAGGTCATTGCTCATGACCGTCGGTCCGGCAAGCGGCCCGGTCACGAACGCGGTCCGACCTGATGACATCGTCGAAGGCTGGATCACCACGCCACCCGACGTCGTTTGCTGCGGATAGCCACGCACGAGCCGGGCCGCGGAGGGCGCAGTGTCGGTGCCGTCCGGATTTGACTGCCAGCCGCGGGACATCTCGACGTCGTCGAAGTACGGCCCGCAATTCGTCGCGGTCAGGCCGATCACCGACCACGGGCAGCCGCCGGCGTTCATGAACCACAGGAGGGCCGACCTGTTGCGGGCGGTCTGGGCCGCGATGACCTCGTCGGGCGGGTAGAAGTCGGTCCAGACGCTCGTTGTCTGGGTCGGATAGAGCTCCCACGTGAACGAGAAGATTCGCTGGCTGCCGTACAGCCAGTCGATCTCGTCGCCGTCGGTGATGTAGAGATCGCTCGACTGTTCGGCGGTGTACCCGTTGCGGGCCGCCATCGCCTTGCCCATCGCCACGAACGCCTGGTGGTCGGCGACCGTCATGTCGGACGGGATATCGAGCTTGGTGTGGCCGTAGGGCCAGAGAATCAGCTGGCCGTTCGTGTGGAACGTGATGTGAGCCCTGATCTGCTGGATCCCGCCGATCCGACGGCTGAGGACGAAGTCGCGGACGGCCCGCGTCTCGGGCGCCGACCACGCCTTTGGTCCGCGGTAGGTTAACGAATATGGGCTGCTCGACGACCCGCCGCAGCAGCCCCAGTCGTAGTCGTAATTGCGGTTGAGGTCGGTGCCGATCGCCGACGTCCCGGCGTTCGGCTGGCGATTCTTGCGCCAGGCGCAATACGGGGGATGGCTGCTGCCAGCGCACGTGAGGTCGTATTCGAAGCCGTCCGGATTGACGGCGAAGATGATCCAGATCTCGCGGGTGTCGACGATGGCGGCGACGGTGCTGTCGGTCGCGTAGCCGTCGGCAAGGAGATGGAGCAGGTCCAGCGCCTGCTCGACGGTCAGGTGCTCCCGGGAGTGGTGAAGAGCGTCGAACAGGATCTCCGGCTCGGGCTCGTCGACGTTGACGTTGTCGCTGACCTTCGCCGCCCAGATGTCGCGGCCCTGGTAGCTCTTGCCGATGCTGAAGACCCTGACGATGTTCGGGTGGGCGGTGGCCACCGCGTGGATGTCGGCGACCATTTCGGAATACGAGTGATAGCGCGAGTCCTGCGGCGGGAAGTTGGCGGCCGCGGCCGGGATGGCGGTGAGGGCGATGAGCAGGACCGCGAGGAGCGAGCCGATGGCCATCGATCGACGGGGAGCGCGCAGACGTCCGATCATCGGCCAAGGGTGCCCGCGCCGGTGCCGGGGCGCAACCCCTCGTCGGGATCCCGGCCGACGGTACCAAGGAGCCAGCGCGGACTTGGCCCGGCTAGGGATGCCGGGCGCCAAGCGGCAGGTGGATCCGGATCTCGGTCCCGCCGCCGGGCGGCAGCTCCGCCGCGATCGTCCCACCGTGGAGCTCGACCAGACCGCGGGCGATCGACAGGCCGAGGCCACTGCCCGTCGATCTGGGGCCGCGCGCGAACCTCTCGAACACGTGCGGGAGGATGGCTGGGTCGATCCCGGGGCCGGTGTCCCGGACACGGATGTCGACGGCGTCCCCGGCGCCCTCGTGCGTCCGGTCCGCTGCGATCGAAACCCGGCCACCGCGGGGAGTGTGGCGGACCGCATTGGCGACGAGGTTGGCGAGGACCTCGCGGATCCGGACCGGGTCGACATCGAGCAGCGGCAGATCGTCCGCGATGCGGGTCGTGATCTCCAGGCCGACCCTCGCGGCGGCCGCGTCGAAGGACGTCGCCACGTCGCCGGCGAGCACGGCGAGGTCGGTCGGCTCGCGATGGAGCGACAGCGCACCGGCCTCGGACAGCGCGAGCGTGCGGAGGTCCTCGATCAGGCGGTCCAGGACCTCGGTCTCTTCGAGGATGGCACCGAGGTGCGCCGTGTCCGCGGGATGGACGCCGTCGAGGATCGCCTCCACGCTGCCCCGGACCACCGCGAGCGGCGTCCGCAGCTCGTGGGTCACGTCGGCGAGGAGGGTGCGACGCGTCGATTCGTCAGCTTCGAGCCGGGCGGCCATCGTGTTGAAGCCGCGGGCGAGCTCCCGGACCGGAGCCGGGACCGGGCCCACGGTCTCGACCCGCGCGGCGTAATCGCCGGCCTCGACCCGGGCGGCCTGGCTGACCAGGGCATCGAGGACCGTGCCCGAGCCACGGATGGTGCGGGCGGTCCGGACCAATGTGACGACCACGAGGATCGCAACGCCGGTCGCCGCAAGCCGGACGAGCCAGCCGGCCGGGCCCGAGGCCTGGACGACGTGGCCGACAACACCGAGCGCGATGGACACGAGCCCGAGGACGCCGGCCAGGAACAGCACGCCGAAGAGGCACCCGAAGCCGCGCCACGGTTTGTGGCTCGCCGACGGCCACGGCTCGTCGTCCGGCCACCATCCGGGCCGCTCGTTGCCGGCGGACCACGGGCCGCCGCCCCGGCCACGACCGCGACCGCCGCGCGGACCGCGCCACGGGGAATTGCCCCAGGTCCACGGAGGACCGCTCTCATGCTGCTCCTCCGCCCGGCGCCGGCGGCGCGCGGCCTCGATCTGTTCCGACCCCTCGCGCCGGCCGATGCGCTGCCCGCCGTCCGCGGCGCGCTCCGGGGCCAATCCCGCCGCGTCGGGCGCCGCCTCGGACGCGTCGGCCGGTTCGCCCGGACCGCCGGTCACGGTCGCTCGTCCGCAAGGCGATACCCGACCCCGTAGACCGTGAGGATGTGGACGGGTCGACGCGGATCGGGCTCGAGCTTGCGGCGAAGGTTCTTGATGTGGGTGTCGACCGCCCGCTCGTAGGACTCGAAGGCGACCCCGTGGACGGCGTCGAGGAGCTGCGACCGGGTGAAGATCCGGCCGGGCTGCCGGGCGAGCGCGGCAAGCAACGCGAATTCGGTCGGCGTCAGGTCGATCGCCCGGCCGGCGAGGTCGACCCGCATCCTGGGCAGGTCGAGGGTGAGCTCTCCGGCCCGGACGATCTCCGCCCCGCCCGGCTCGGCAGCGGCCTCAACCCGGCGAAGGACGGCCCGGACACGGGCCACGAGCTCGCGCGGGCTGAACGGCTTTGTCAGGTAGTCGTCCGCGCCGAGCTCGAGCCCGACCAGCTTGTCGAGCTCGTCGTCGCGCGCGGTCAACATGATGATCGGCAGGTTCGTGTCCCGCCGGATCGATCGCGTGACGTCGAGCCCGTCGAGTCCGGGCAGCCCGAGATCGAGCACGACGAGGTCGGGTCGCTCGCGGCGGACCAGGCCGAGGGCGGTCTCGCCGTCGCCCGCGGTCCGCACGGCGAAGCCTGCGTGCTCGAGGTAATCCCGCGCCAGCTCGGCGATCTTCGGTTCGTCATCGACGACGAGGATCGTCTTCATCGCCGTTCATCCTAGGTGTGTGCGTCGGTAATCGTCGCCGAACTGGGAGCCCAGCCGGCTGACGACCGAAACGCGGAAGTGGGAATGGCCCGGAGGTCGATCTGGGCCTGGACGTGCCGAGCCAAGGCCTCCATCACGCTCCCACCGGCTG
>JBBRSJ010000018.1:0-57365 GCA_038245515.1 Candidatus Limnocylindrales bacterium
CGGACTGGATCAACGCAGTTGATGCGTGAAGTCGCGTTTGCGACCACGATCCTCATTAAGGCGTCGCTCGACTTCCATCTCGGGGAGGCCTCGGCGGTCTTTGAGGCGCTCGCGATCCGATCGGCGCGTGACCAGCTAACCCACTTCGAGGGCGTGAGCCTCCTCAATGCAGCCTTGGCCGATCGGGTGCAAGGCAAATTCGATCTGGCCTTCGAGCGAGTCCTACGGTCCGCTGATCTATTGTCAGCAAGTTCCTCTGGGAGTGAACTCGGGTCCGCGCTCTTCCTCAAAGCTACGCTCACCGGGTACCGCGGCGATCTCGCGTCCGCGCGAAAAGCATTCGCTGATGCTGGCCGAAGCACCCGTCACTCGTCGCGCACCGAGTTTCTGACCGAGCTGGCAGAGCTGGAATTGCTGATCGGAGATGTCGAAACCGCAGCGCAACTCCTCACCGAGGTTGACGAGCGGTCGCCGCATTCCATGGGTCACATGCTTCCGGTTCTTAGAGCCGGTATTGCTCTGCGCCGGCGGGCCTATGCCGAAGCTTTCGCGATCGTTTCGCAGATTGACGCTTCCCAACCGGCTGCGACCGTCGGGCAGGCAAGCCGCGTGCTATCCCTACGGGCAAGCTCTGTGGCGCTCCTCCGAGACTCGACGGCGCCTGCCGTCGCGAATGAAGCGGCGAAATTCGCCGAGCGCCAGGGAGCGGGCCTATGGCACTCAGTGTCCTCTCTTGCCCTCGGTGTCTCGTCGGGGCGGCTCGACGCGGCGATCCTCAATCTTCCGGCTCATTTGCATTGCGCAATCTCCTTCGGCGCTGAGCTGATCGTCGACAACATCGATCAATTGGGCGATGACGCTAAACGGATCGTGGTAGAGGAGGCTCTCATCAGGCCCGAACGCTGGCTACCGGCGATCCGATTGGCGCTGGCATCACTTACTCCCGATACGCGCTCGCGTGCGCTACGACTGCTCGCGGATGTTGGTGACTCATCCGACGTGAAGTTGCTCAGTGTCGTTGGGCGAACTTCTAAAGCGAGCCCAGAGGAAAAGCGATTGGGACGTCAACTCGCTCGAAGGCTCGCCCCCCGCGTCTCGGTGGAAGACCTGGGCCGGACGGAAATTCGAATAGGACAAACGGTCCTGGGCGGCCACGAGGTCCGCCGAAAGGTGCTCGCCCTTCTATGTTTTCTCTTGACCCGGCCCCGGTTCTCGGCGACCCGTGAAGAGGTAACGGAAGCACTCTGGCCAGACATCGATCCCGCTGCGGCCGTCAACTCATTGAATCAGTCCGTCTACTTTCTCCGACGAGTCTTTGAACGGGAATACAGCGAGGACACCTCGGCCGGCTATGTTCAGCAAGACGCCGATCTCCTTTGGCTCGATGTTGCGTTGGTCAAATCACGGAGTGGTGCCTGTGTGGCCTTAGTTGGCCAATTTGACCGCCAGCCCAGTGCAGAAGTGGCCGAAGCCTTATGCGCCGCCTACGTCGGTCGCTTCGCAATTGAGTTCTCCTACGACGAATGGACAGTCGATTTCCGCGACTGGCTGCATATCTCTTACCTGCGGGTTGTCGAAAGGCAAGTCCGCGAATACCTAGATGCCTCGCGGTTCGAGGAGGGCCTAGCGATGGCTCGCCGCGCGCTCGAGGTCGATCCTCGCAACGATCACCTCGAACTTTCTGTCCTGCGGCTACTCCGAAGCTCGGGTGCACACTCGGCCGCCGCTGAGCAGTACTCCCACTACGCCGCTCTCCTGAAAAGAGACCTTGATATCGAGGCCCCGCCCGAGTCTGCCCTATGAGGATAGGTAGGATGACGTATTGACCGGTTTACTCCGGCCTCCCTATAGTCCGGTGCACTTCCCAGTACGGAGGTACTAGGAAGCAAAGTTAAGACCCTCGGACGCGCCGAAGCTCCACCTGAAATGGGCACTTAGGGTGAAGCTGAGCAAGTAGTGCAACCGACCGACCACTGTGTCAGGTCGGTTTTCGTGTTTCCAACGAGGATTCACGAAGGCCAGAAGGAGGAACGAGCGTGGAGGCTCAGTCCATTACCAAGGCTTGGTAAGTAGAGAGTCAAGGTCGATGAAAGATCGAATTATCCGGATTCTCTCGGCGGTCGGCGCCGTCGCAGCAATGGCGATTGCAGGTGGTGCGTCGCTCAAGGGCTTCTAGTACGTTCGACTGGGATCAGGATGGACTCGGAAGGATTAGAGTCTTCTAGATCACGTCGACGTACGGGGTACCAATGTCCAGGACCCTGAAGCTATGGATCACGGGGCTCGTGAGTATCAGCGCAGTGGCGCTCGTGCTCACGAGTCTTGTGTTTTCCGCCGACCCAAGCCGGGTAGCTGGCATGCGCTGGGGGATCGCGTTCGGCCATTGGCCCGAGGGTGCACGCCCGAGCCTATTGGCCCAGATAGGCGGGGCAGCCTTCTGGACTGCGATTACTCTCTTCGCTGGGGCCTTGCCTGTGAGGATGCCGCGCGGCACTTTCGTGTCGGTGGCCATCGCGCCAATCGTTGCGGCAATGACCCTCGGCGGGCCCGTGGCAGCGGGCTGGGTAGCACTCGCCGGGACTACCGAGCTTCGCGAACTTCGTGGACGAGTCCCGTGGTATGGCACATTGGCCAACCACGCGGGGGTTGTCCTCCCTGCCCTTGTTGGGAGCTATTTCTACGAGTTCATCCGAGGGAGGTCCGACGACCCGCTCATGACGTTTGGGGCTGCAATGGTCGGAGCAGTTGTCCTTTTCGGATTGAACTTTGGGATGACCTCCTTTCTAGTTGGGCTGCGATCTCAGCAGCGCGTCTCGACAGTCCTTTTCGGTGATGCCAGGGGAATCACCGCGAACGCGCTTGCCCTGGCGCCGTTGGCGTGGCTGATGGCGCAGATGTACACGGTGGGGTGGTGGGCGTCGCTGCTGTTTGCCCTGCCGCTCTACACGACCCGGGTCGCGTACCACCGGTTCGTCGAGATGCGCGACATGTTCACGCAGACCATCGGCGCCCTGGCCGAGGCGGTGGACAAGCGGGATCCGTTCACGAGCAAGCACAGCCATAACGTCAAGCTGATCGCGATCGACATCGGTCGGGAGATGCGGGTGAACGCCCAGGAGCTCGAGGCGCTCGAGTGGGGCGGCCTGCTCCACGACGTTGGCAAGATCGGCGTGCCGGACAGCGTCCTGCTCAACCCGAACCGGCTCACCCGCGACGAGCGGATGATGATGAACGCGCATCCGGTGCTCGGCGCCCAGATCATCTCGCCGGTCACGAAGCTGGCGCCCGAGCTGCCGATCATCCGCCACCACCACGAGTGGTACAACGGCTCCGGCTATCCGGACCGCCTGATCGGCGACGAGATCCCGAAGCTCGCCCGCATCCTCCACGTTGCCGACGCATTCGAGGCGATGACCGCACAGCGGCCGTATCGAATGACGCCGCTCACGCCCGAGCAGGCCCTCGGCGAGCTCCGCAAGTTCGCGGGCATCCAGTTCGACCCAGTGGTCGTCGACGCCTTCGTTCGCACGGCCTGGGTCCAGAACGTCAGCGATCCGGGACGCCAGGCGGCGCCGCGCCAGATCCCGCTGATCGGCCACGTTGCCGGCCGGATGACCCAGGCGACGGCCTCGGCTGCCGCGGCCGGTAGCGCTTCACCGGTCGGCATGACCGCCACGGCCACCGCGGATCAGGGCTGATCGCCGGGATCCGACCATCTCGGGTCGCCGCGCTACTGGCCGCCCGTCCGACATCTTGCGGGTGACGGCTCGATGGATCAGGCGACACGCAGCCTGCCTCGGCCGGGCATCATCGACGCCATGACCGTGGCCGCGTTCCGAGTCTGCGCTCCGTGCTGATCGGCGGCATCCTCCTCGGCCTCGTGCTCGGCTTGCTGGCCGGCGGCTCGTTGACCAACCTCGCCCAGGTTCGCCTGCGCTGGGTGGCGATTCTCCTGCTCTCGGTCATCCTCCGGTTCGGCACGGAATGGCTGCTGACGCGAGGCACTCCCCTCGTGGAAACGTATCGGATGCCGCTGTTCCTGCTGGCCTTCAGCCTCCTCCTCGCCTCACTGTGGGTGAACCGGGCCCAGCCCGGACTCCGCCTCGCCTTCGTCGGGATCCTTGCGAACACGATCGCCATCACCGCCAACGGCGGCCACATGCCGATCTGGATCCCGAGCCTCGAGGCGGCCGGTTTCACGATTGCCGACGTCTCGTCGCCCTTCCACGCAACGTTGCCGGTCGCCCTCGATGTCGACTTCTTCCGGCACGCCGGTCCGCTCGCCGATATCCTGCCGATCCCGCTGCCGTTCATTCGCAACGTCGCCTCGATCGGCGATCTCTTCCTGACCGCCGGTCTCGGCTTCTTCCTGTTCGCGACCGTCGTCCGGACCCACAAGCCGGGCGACCAGTCGGCCGACAATGGCGCGACCGGCCCGCTGGCCGGTCTCGCCGGTGCGACCGGTCTGCCGCGTGGCCTCCAGGCGGCACTCGGGCGCCAACGGATCCGGCCCGGGACCGGGTTCGGGGTGCTCGCCGATCCGACCGCGTTCGACCTGCCGATGACGCTCGGCGGGGTGGGACCCGGGATGAGCGGTCCGGTGGAGCGGCGATTCCTCGGCCGCGTCCGCGGAGCCGACGGCGCGCCGGTGGACGTGTGGGCGCCCCCGGCGTCTGGCAAGCGGGGCGTCGCGGGCAGGCGGGCTGTGGACTTGGGCAAGCGGGTCGTGCCGCTCGCTCCGGTCACATCGGCGGCGGCGGCCGGCACCCTCGACGACGGCGGCGCGACCACGCTACCGGGCCTGCCGGGCCTCCAACTCGACGAGGTCGGCGCGCGGGTCCGTCGCCATCCCTACGTCCGGCTCGCCCTCAACGGGTCGTTCACGTCGCTGTGGACCGGCCAGATGATCAGCCTGTTCGGCGACCGGATCCACCAGATCGCCCTCGCCTTCCTCGTCGGCGGCGTGACGAACTCGGTCGCGGCCGTCGCCTTCGTCTTCGTGGCGGCGACCCTCCCGAACCTGCTGCTCTCGCCGATCGCCGGCACCTTCGTCGACCGCTGGAACCAGCGCGACGTCCTGATCGTGAGCGACCTGCTGCGAGCCGCGGTCGTCCTGCTTCTCCCGATCGCGGCGATCACGAATGTGTATCTCGTGTATCCGCTGACCTTCCTGATCACCTCGATCTCGATCTTCTTCCGGCCGGCGCGGGTGGCAGTCCTGCCCCGGCTCGTCGCCGACGAGGACCTGCTGGCGGCCAACTCCGCCCTATGGGGCGGCGAGACATTCGCCGACGTGATCGGTTACCCGATCGCGGGCATCTTCGTCGCCTTCCTCGGGTCGGGGCTCGCGCTCGCGTTCTGGATCGACGCGGCAACGTATGCGGCGTCCGCGATCCTGATCGCGTCGATCGCGATCCCTGCCGTCCAGCGCAGCCGCCAGGCCGCCGTGGCCGACGACTCCGAGACCGAGCCCGCCGCCGCCGAGACGCCCACCGGCGTCCTTGCCGAGATGCGCGAGGGCTTCCGCTTCCTGCGCGGCGAACGGGTCCTGTTCGCGAATACGATCCAGGCCGCCTTCGCCCAGTTCGCCCTCGGTTCGCTCACGGCGCTGACCCCGATCTTCGTCCGGGATTTCCTCGCGCCCTCCAACCACGTGGACGCGGCAACGGCGTACGCGTTCCTCGAGACCTCGATCGGTGTCGGCAACCTCGTCGGCGGATTCGTCATCGGCCTCGTCGGGATGCGCCTCGCCAAGGGCCGCATGGTCGTCGCCGGGTACGTCCTCTGGGGGCTCCTGCTGATCGCCTTCGCCCTGAGCGGCAATCTCCTGATCGACATCGGGATCCTGTTCGGATCGGGCATCGCGAACATGATCTTCGTGATTCCGAGCCAGACCCTGTTCCAGCAACGGACGCCGCAGGACCTGATCGGGCGTGTCGTCGGCTTCCGCTTCGCCCTCGTGTACGGGTCGCTGACGCTGGCCATGGCAATCGGCGGCGTGATCGGCCAGGTCGTAGGAATCGCCCCGGTTCTCGTGTTCAGCGGGATCATGACCGTGCTCGCCGGTCTGGCCGGCCTCCTCGTGCCCGACATGCGCGACGCCTGACCTTCGGTACACTGGCGGCCGCATCGGACGCGGCTTTGCCGTGTCGGCCGGCGGGTCGCGCCTTCCGCCACCGAGCGACCACCACAGGAGAGACACGACGGGATGACCGAACCCAAGGAGCCCGCGGCCGACGCAACCGAGCCGATCGCGATCCCGCCGGAGGCGGCCATGACTGGAGCGGCCGTCCCTGAGGGCGATGACGAGGCTGCCCGGGCCGAGGCCGACGCGGCGGCGAGCGCCGCCGACGAGCTCGGCGGCGAAGACGAATTCGACGGTCCGCCGGATGACGCTTACGGGGTCCAGGACGACGAGCTCGCGAGCCACCGGGCCGACGAAGCCGCGCTTGAAGGCGACGCCGCCGTCGCCGATGCCGGCACGGCCGCCGCAGCGGCAGCCCTGGCTACCGGCGCAGCACCCGAACCCGCGCGGAACCGCGCTGAGCGCGCGGCCCGGGCCGCGAGGGTCGCGTCTCCGGCGCCCGTCATCGACCCGGCGGTCCGGGTCAGCGATCGAGCGTCGCAGATCTTCGTGATTGCGACTGTCGCGGTGTTCGCCCTGATCTTCCTCAACGGGATGCTGCTCGGTGCCGGCGGGGCGTTCACGCCGTACGTGTCTCCGTCGCCAGCGCCGGCGGCGTCGGAGTCGGTCGCTCCATCGCCGTCGGAATCGGTGGCTCCGTCGGGCTCGGCCGGCCCGTCCGGCCCGTCCGGCTCGGCCCGCGCGTCCGGATCGCCGGCCGCGTCGGGATCGCCCGCTGCCCCGGGCTCGCCGGCCCCCTCCCAGTCGCCCGCGGCATCGTGACCCGGGTGACCTCGGATGCTCCGTCGACTACGGCGTATGGCCGGGTCGATGAGCGCCGGCGACTCGCCCTCGCCTGAGGAAGAGGCGCCGGTCGACGAGCGGGCGCTCCGCGAGCGGACCCGCATGGTCGAGATCCAGCTGCGGTCCCGGGGGATCCGGGACGAGGCCGTCCTCGCGGCGATCCTGACGGTGCCGCGCGACGCGTTCGTCTCCGCGGACCTGAGGGGATCGGCGTACGCGGACGATGCCCTCCCGATCGAGTCCGGCCAGACGATCAGCCAGCCGTACATCGTCGGGCGGATGACCGAGCTGCTGGAGGTCCGGCCCGGCGATCGAGTCCTCGACATCGGGACCGGATCCGGGTACCAGGCCGCGGTCCTCGCGGAGATGGGCTGCCGGGTCGTCTCGATCGAGCGGCACGAGGCGCTGGCCACGACCGCCCGCGAGCGGCTCGAGCGGCTCGGCTATGGCGATCGGGTCGAGGTCCGGGTCGGCGACGGCTCGCTCGGCGATCCGGGTGGCGCGCCGTGGCGGGGGATCCTCGTCGCGGCCGCCTCACCGCACGTGCCGGGGCCGCTGCGCGACCAGCTCGATCCGGATGGCGGCCGGCTCGTCGTCCCGGTCGGGAACCGCGATCGCCAGTCGCTGATCGTCGTCACCCGGATCGGCGAGACCTGGACCGAGACCGACGACGGCCCGGTCGTGTTCGTCCCGCTGATCGGCGAGGCCGGCTTTCCGGACTGACGCCAGGGCGGGAGCCGGCACGGAGCCGGCACGGAGCCGGGAGCCCGCTCGGTATACTCGCGCCCTCGTGGCGCGGCGCTCGGCCGGCCTGCTCGGTGGCGCCACCGGTGCCGGGGCCAGTCTCGTCGGTCTGACTCTGATCCGGCGCGCCGGTCATCGCCTTGTCGGGCGACTCCTGCACGAAGGCATCGGCGGGAGCTTGGCGGCGGGCTCGGCGCCGGCCTCCGCGCTCGCGTCGTCGCCCGCGAACACCGGGTTCGGCCGGACCGTCGGCCAGCCGCCGTGCTCCGACGCGCGACCGCCGCCGAACTTGTTGCGACGTCGCTGGTCGCGGTTGGGCTTGTCCATGGCGCCATCGTCGACCGGACTCGCCCGACGCGTCGAGGACTCAACCCTGCGCTCGGGATGTCGCAGGACCATGGGCCGCGCGAGAGGTGCGTTCTGGGCGGGTACGATGGATGACATGCAGCCGAAGGTGCCCGGCATGGCGAGCCGCTTCGAAGGGCAGCTCGACGGCCTCCGCGAGCATCGAACGCTCGGAGGGCTCGTCAGGCTCTACTTCCGCCGCCGGGAGCAGATCCTCTATCTCGTGGTCGGCGGCTGGAACACCGTCTTCGGCTATGCGGTGTGGGCCTTGCTCCAGTTCCTCCTCGGCGAGCACCTCCACTACCTCGTGATCGTCGTCCTCGCCTGGCCGATCGCGGTGCTGAACGCCTATCTCGGCTACCGCCTCATCGTGTTCCGGAGCAACGCCTCGATCCTTCGCGAGCTCCCGCGCTTCTCACTCGTGTACGTCGCGGGGCTCATCATCGGGCTGCTTGCCTTGCCGGTCTTGCTGAACGTCCTTCCGTTCAACATTTACGTGGTCCAGGCGCTGCTGACCGGCGCGGTGATCATCGGCAGCTATGTGAGCCACCGGTACTACAGCTTCGCCGGCGGGCCCCGAGGGGGAACCCCAGGCGCGCCCACGGCGAATCCGGCCATCGTCGCGGAGGATTGATCGATGCCCGCCGCGAGAAAGGAATCGTCGTGCCCCCTCGTGACGATCCTGACGCCTTGCTTCAATGAGGAAGGCAACGTCCGCGAAGTCCATCGCCAGGTCCAAGCGGCGATGCAGACGCTACCGGGCTACGACTACGACCACTTGTTCATCGACAACGCCTCGACCGATGGAACGGTCGAAATCCTACGCGAGCTCGCCTCGGCCGACGAGCGGGTCAAAGTCATTGTGAATACCCGAAACTTCGGCCACATCCGCTCTCCCTACCACGGTCTCTTGGCGGCTCGCGGCGCTGCGGTTATGACATGTGTATCCGACCTCCAGGACCCTCCTGAGCTCCTCCCGGAGTTCGTCAGACGTTGGGAGGCGGGCTACAAGATCGTCATCGGCGTAAAACAGGGGACTCGAGACTCCTGGCTCATGGCACGAACGCGGAAGTTCTACTACTGGCTCGTTGGCCGGCTCTCCTCGGACGTCGAGCTCGCACACAATTTCACAGGCTTCGGACTGTATGACCGCGCCGTCATCGAACAGCTCAGGGGGACGGACGAGCAATACCCGTACTTTCGCGGCCTGGTCAGCGACCTTGGGTATCAGCGGGCCGAGGTCCCCTACCTTCAACCACCGCGAACGAGCGGCCGGACCAAGAACGACTTCTTCAGCCTCTACGATGTTGCGATGTTGGGGATCACGAACCACTCGAAGGTGCCGCTTCGGCTCGCCACGATGGCGGGATTTGCCATCTCGGTCGTCAGCCTCCTTGTCGCGTTTGGGTATCTCGTGGCGAAACTCATGTTCTGGGACGAACTCCAGCTGGGCTTGGCACCCCTGCTGATCGGGATCTACTTCTTCGGTGCCGTTCAACTGTTCTTCATTGGCGTTCTCGGTGAATACATCGGCGCCATTCATACGCAGGTGCATCGTCGGCCCTTGGTGGTGGAGAAAGAGCGGATCGGCTTCGATCCTGGTCCTCCTGCTTCGGAGGTTTCCTCGGCTCGGACATCGCATTCATGGCCAGCAGGCGGCATCCAAACGTGACCACTGGCGGATTGCCCCCACCAAGCCCAACGATGGCCCGAATAATGGTTACTGGCGCTGCCGGCATGCTTGGCACTGCGTTGATCGATCATCTTGCCGGACGTCACGATGTTGTCGCGACGAGTCGAGCGCTCGGGTTCCAACGCAAAGGCGTTCGCTGGGCGCTCGTGGACCTCCGGGACGACGATGCGGTTCGGGGCTTGCTGCTGGCCGAGCGACCTGACCTCGTCGTGCACGCGGCGGCCGTCGTCGACGTAAATCAATGTGAACGTGATGCGTCTACTGCCCATCAAATTCACGCTCATTCGACCGAGGTCATCCGCGGCGTCGTCGCTGAATGGGACGGGGCGATGATCTATATCTCGACCGACTCGGTCTTTGACGGTCGGAAGGGCGAACCTTACGACGAGACGGACACGCCCGCGCCGCTAAATACGTACGCGCGGACGAAACTGGAGGGTGAGGCGGCCTGCCTCGAACTCGCCCGTGGGACGGTCTTGCGAACAAACATCTTTGGTTGGAGCAGAGCGGACCGAACGTCGTTCGCCGAATGGGTTCTGCGGGGCCTCGTCGAGGAAACCCCGCGAACGATGTTCGGCGATGTGACCTATACGCCGATCCATGTGACGCATTTTTCTGAGCTGATTGAACAAACATGGAACGCAGGACTGACTGGGCTCCTCCATGCTGGAGGTAGCACGATTCTGACGAAGCACGCTTTTGCGATTCAATTGGCCGGCATATTCGGTCTTTCGACTCAAGGCATCTCTGAACTCAGCGTTGATGCCGCTCAATTGATCGCCCCTCGACCCAAGAACACCGCACTATCCGGTGCCGCGATTTCGTCGTCGTTGAACCGGACACTGCCATCTGCCGCCGAAGGGATGGAATTGATGCGAAGCCAATACGACGATGGATGGGTGGCGCGCGTGAAGCAGCGTCCAATGGGTGCTGCGTACCACTTCTGGGAGGTCGAGTGACTCTGAAGACCTTTGCCCTTGGCGGCCGCTTGGTCGGGGCTTCGGAACCCGCGTACTTCGTTGCGGACGTTGCGGCAAATCACGACGGCGACTTGAGTCGCGCCAAGGAGCTGATCCATCTCGCGGCGGCTGCGGGTGCTGATGCAGCCAAGTTTCAGCACTTCGCCGCCGAGACGATCGTGAGTGACCACGGTTTTCGCGCTCTCGGCGCACGGCGATCGCATCAGTCGACGTGGACCAAGAGCGTATTTGAGGTCTACGCAGACGCGAGCCTCGACCTTGGCTGGACTCCGATCCTCAAGGAGACCTGTGACGAGGCAGGAATCACATTCCTCACGTCTCCGTACTCGATCGAACTTGTTGACGCTGTCGACCCATTCGTTGCCGCGTTCAAGGTCGGATCTGGTGACATCACTTGGTTGGAAATTATCGAGCACATGGCTCGCAAGGGGAAACCCATTCTCCTTGCAACGGGTGCGTCGAGTTTCGACGATGTGTGCGCTGCGGTAGACGCCGCACTATCGGAGGCAACGGACCTTGTTCTAATGCAGTGCAACACGAACTACACGGGCTCGGCCGAGAACATCGGTTACGTCAATTTGAATGTCCTTCGGACCTACGCGGAGATGTATCCCGACGTTGTTCTCGGGCTCTCAGATCACACGCCTGGCAACACCACCGTTCTCGGAGCTGTGGCGCTCGGTGCCCGTGTTATCGAAAAGCACTTCACGGACGACACGAGTCGCGTCGGACCCGACCACTCATTCTCACTCGATGGGCGGGGGTGGCGCGAGATGGTAGATCGGACCCGCGAGATCGAAGAGGCCCTGGGCTCGCCAATCAAGAGAGTGGAGGCCAACGAACGCGAAACCGCGGTCCTGCAACGGCGCTCCATTCGGGCTGCGGACGACCTACCGGCCGGACATCTTCTCCAGAGGTCGGATCTCGCTGTGTTGCGGCCCTGTCCAACCGATGGGCTGGCCCCGAGCAAACTGGACGACGTGTTGGGATCGACTCTCCTACGGTCTCTGTCGCGTGGCGACCACGTGCGATGGATCGATCTCGGATAGCGATTGTGATCCCGGCGCTCAACGAAGGGCGCTCGATCGCCGCAATCGTGGGCGCCGTCACGGCGCATGGACTTCCCGTCGTCGTCAGTGACGGTTCAACGGATGACACCGCTGAGCAGGCTGCCAGTGCAGGGGCCGCGGTCGTTCGCCACACGATCAACCGTGGATACGACGAGGCGCTGAATAGCGGGTTCGTCCGCGCCGAGGAGTTGGCGGTGGACTATGTGATCACGTTGGATGCCGACGGCCAGCACAATCCAACTCTGATTCCGATCTTCGCGGAAGCTCTCGAAGCTGGATCGTGGGCGGTTCTCGGTGTGCGACCGAAGCCTGCCCGCCTGTCCGAGCACCTCTTTGCGTTCTACACGCGCCGTGCCTATGGAATTCGGGATCCGCTTTGCGGGATGAAGGGGTACGCAATGCAGGCGTACCGAGAGCTTGGGCACTTCGATTCGTATCGATCGATTGGGACCGAGCTCGCGCTGTTCATTGTCAGGCGGCAACATCCGGTAACTCAGATCGCGGTGACGATCTCGCCTCGCGACGGGTCGGCAAGGATAGGTGGGCAGATCAGAGCCAACTCGAGGATCCTCAAGTCGCTCGCGATCGCGATCATCCGCGCACGCGGTCGATAGTCAGCTGGATCAGTCAGCCTTGTTGCGGGCCAAGGACTCGAACAGTTGCCGCATCTCCGTCGTCGTCACCCACTCCGTGTTGGTATCGCTTGCGTAGCTGAACCCGAGATCCATCCGGGGTGCGCCGTCGGCCCAGGGTCCCGGCTCGTAGCGGGGGGAATCGGGCACGATGACGTAGTGGTCGCCGCAGTCGAGGGCCCGCATCCCCTCATTCTCGCCGATTAGCATTTCGTGCAGCTTCTCGCCCGGCCTACGGCCGATGATCCGGGACGTACATTCCACTGGCATTGATGCGAACAGGTCTCCGACGCTCATGCTCGGGATCTTCGGCACAAACACCTCGCCGCCCTGGGCCTCCCCCAGAGCCTTGAGCACGAGCGCGACGCCCCGGTCGAGGGTGATCCAGAAGCGAGTCATCGCCGGGTCGGTCACGGGCAGAACCCGGATGCCTTGGGCGAGCAGATTCGCGTATAGGAGGATGACGCTCCCTCGACTGCCGACGACATTTCCATACCTGACCGCCGAGAATCGGACGTCGCGGTATCGAACGTATGTGTTCGCCGCGAGCATCAGTTTTTCCATGACGAGTTTGGTGGCGCCGTAGAGATTGACCGGGTTCACGGCCTTGTCCGTGGAGATCGCGACAACACGGCGGACTCCACGCTCGAGAGCAGCCTCGACGATGTTCTGGGCGCCGACGATGTTCGTGCGAACCGCCTCAATGGGGTTGTCTTCAAGAGCCGGGACCTGTTTCAACGCAGCGGCGTGGACGATGTAGTCGATCCCGTTAAAGGCCCTGAGTAGGCGTTCCTTGTCCCGGATGTCGCCGAGAAAGTAGCGAATCGGGAACGAATCCGCGGGCCATCGCTGAGCCATCTGGTGTTGCTTGAACTCGTCTCTGCTGAAGATGACGATCTCGCCGACTTTATAGTTGTCGAGGACGTGCTGAACAAAGGCACGTCCGAATGAACCGGTTCCGCCGGTGACGAGGATCCTCGCGTCGTTCAGCATCTTGGGCTCCGTCCTTGGTCTGCCAATATATGGTGACCTCCACGTTCTGGGCCGATCGTCATGAGGTTGGCCCGGGTTGACCCGAATCGGCTCTCGACACGCTCATGTTCTCGTCGATCTCGGATTGCGGAAGATGCGGGTACTGATCATGAAGCGCGCCTGAGGACATCGTGCCGTCCGCCTGCCTCCCGGACACGACGCGCGGAACCCGCTCCTGCGAGTAGCTGACATTGACCTCGCAAAGCATTGGACCTCCCTCGCCGACCATTCCTGCGAGGAGCTTGTCAACCGCATCATTGGTATCAAGATTGAAGTATCGAAGACCGTAGGCCTCAGCGAGGCCCGCGAACGATGGATTCGATACCCCTGAGGCCGGATCACTGCCGACCAGACGCCCTTCCGAAAATCGCTGCTGCGTGCTTCGGATCGACTGATACCCGTCGTTGTTCAAGACGAAGATCAGGGCATTGAGGCGTTGAGCGCCGATTGTCATCAGCTCCTGAGAGTTGAAGGCAAGGCTCCCGTCGCCGGTGACAAGTACGACCCGGCGACCCTCTCGAGCGACGCACGCCCCAACGAGCGCCGGGAGGTCCCACCCCATTGCCCCAAAGTTGACGTTGGTGATGACTCGTTGGCCACGGGTCACGGCGAACGAATGGAATACTGAATGAGCGTCGAGGGAATTGCCCGTCAGTACGACGTCGTCGGCCGAAAGGACTTTCGACAGCGCGTTGGCCAGGTAATAGCTATTCACGTGAGCACGGTCAGTTGTGTAGTCGTCCGTGACGAGCGGGTAGCGGACCTTCCAGTCGCGGCATGCTGCAATCCACGACTGCCTGTCGAATGCCTCGCCCCGCGGCAGGGCGTCCGTGACGCCCTGCATGAACTCGCGAACGTCCATCGCGAGGCCCAGGTCGATTCGAAGATGGGGCTTCGTCAGTTCGTTCCCATCGACATTGACCATGATCTTGGCCGCATGTGGCGCAAAACCGGTGCTATCGAACCCAATCGCGGCGACGGACATCCCCGACCCGAGGCAGAGAAGGAGATCTGCGTTTTGGAGGGCAAAGTTCGCGCGACGTTGGCCGGTCGGGCCGAAACGGCCGACAAAATATGGGTGATCTTCACCCAAGAGGTCCATGGCGCCGATCGTGGCGACGACGGGAATCTCCACCCGTCGGACGAACTCGTCGAATTGTCGCTCGGCGCTGGCCAGATGGATTCCATTGCCAGCCACGATCAGGGGACGCTCGGCCGCATCCAGCCGCGACAATACGTCAGCGGCGGCCCGGTTATCCATCGGCGCGGCCCGATTTGCCGAGGAATCAAGGGCTGGCGAGGCGGAACTGGCCCGGCGACCGCTCTGGGGGGGTACGTATTGTGCGCCCTGAACATCGAGTGGGATGCTCAGCAATACGGGTCCGGGACGACCTTCGACGGCCGTTTGCCACGCCAGCTCCAATGCCGTGGGGACTTCCTCAGCTGAGGCGACTTCAAGGGCCAACTTTGTGACCGGCTTGGCCATCGACACGGCATTGATCTCTTGGGGACCAAGTTGTCGCCAACGCGAATAGTCCGCGATCAGATCGCGACGGACCTGTCCCGCAATGACGATCACCGGAATTGAGTCAACCCACGCGCCCGCCAATCCCGACAGAGCATTGATTGCCCCTGGTCCCGTCGTCACGAAGCAGACGCCTGGCCCTCGGGTAACCCTCGCGTACCCCTCGGCCGCAATGGCGCAAGCCTGCTCGTGGTAGTTGCACCAGAAGCGCGGGGACTCGGCGCGACCGAGGGCGTCCGTCAGCCACATGATCCCTCCTCCAGAGACCATAAACACGTCGCGTATGCCGTGCCGCGCCAGGAACTCCACAACGGTGTCCGCGACGATCACCGAAAGTCCTCCACTGGGGTCCGATCTGGCATATTCCGGTGCCATTCGATCGTCCGATCCAAAGCCTCCTCGAGGCTGACAGTGAGGTCGAGGCCGAGTTCTGCCTTGGCGCGAGACACGTCGGGAACGTAGGAGGACCCAACCCCGTCGCGGCCCTTGTCGCCGAGGATGCGGACGGACGCACCCCGGCCTGCCGAACGGGCAACCATGTCCGCAAGCTCGGCGATGGTCACCGCTCTGTCGGAACCCACGTTGTACGGGCGCCGATTGCCGCCTGCCACTGAAATCGACCATAGCCATGCGGCCATATCTCCTCCGTACAGGTACGTTCTCCGTGGGCTGCCATCGCCTTCGATCCGAATTTCCCCGGTGCCGAGGGCATCCCTGATGAAGTTGCCCACGGCAAATCCTGAGTCGAGGGGAAGATACGGACCGACGAACGCGAAGCATCGTGCTACTGCAGCAGTGAAGCCAGCGCGCTCCGACCGTGCGTAGGTCAACATCTCCGCACACCGTTTCGCCTCGCCATATGCGGCGCTGGTCCGGGTTGGCAGAGGCGCGTACGGGTCATCCTCGCGCAACTTCGCGACCGTCTCAGGCTGCGTGCCGTATACGGCCCCCGAGCTCGCGAGCGTGATTGACGACGCCTCGCTGTATTCCACGAAGTCGAGGACGTGCTGCGTGCCGCCGAGGATGACGTCGAAGTACACCTCTGGACCTGGATTGATAAGGCTGGTGTTCGTCTCGGCGGCCAGATGGATCACTCGATCTACCAGCCCTGCCGGAAACTCGAATGACCGAACGTCTCCTTGGATGATTTCGACCACAGGGGCGCTTGCGAGGTGTGGGTAACTGCCGCGGAATGAACCCGGATCGCGGGCTAAAAGAAGAACGCGCACGTTCAGATCCATGCGCTGGTTAGCCCAGAGCAGCGATTCGAGCATCCAGCGCCCGACGAATCCCGTGCCTCCAGTCATGAAGATTCGTGAGTCGCGGAGACGTTCGAACACCCCCGCTGCCCCGGCCACGACTCGGTCGAGGTCACTCGGGTACAGGCGATCCCGGGACGGCAGCGCCTTTCTATTCCCAGGCATCGGTCCGGATCCGGTCGGCCAGCACGTCGCGCTCAAGCAGCTGGGCAGTCAGGGCCCCGAGCATCGGCGGGGGGCCGCTGAGGTAGAAGAGCGGGTCGGCCAGCGGATCGATCGCGGGCCACGCCGCCTCGACGCTGAGACGACCGTGGGTCGCCTCGCAGACCAGATGGCAGGTCAGGGAGGGCACCTCCGCCGCCATCGAACGGGCCAGCGGGCCGTACACGAACAGATCCGAGGTGCGGGCGCCGTAGAAGAGAAGCACGCGCGACGCGTGGTCCGAGGTCAGCGACTGAAGGAACGCGGTGAACGCCGTCACCCCCGTCCCCCCCGCGAACAGCACGGCGTCACGCCGGTCGTCGATCACGAACTCGCCATAGGGCAGCTTCACCCAGGCGGTCGCGCCGGGGACGAGCTCCTGCTCCATCCGGCCGGTGAAGGCGCCCTTCGCTGCGTAGGTGATGGTCAGCCGGTCCCGGATGCGCGGTGAGCTCACGATCGAGAATACCCGCGACTCGGGCCAGAACCCGGCCCCATCGTACGGATCGAGCGCGAAGTGCAGGAACTGGCCGGGCTTGAACGACGGCACCGGGATCGACGGCTCCAGCGCCACGGTGTAGACCCGCTCGCCGTGATCGGTCACCGCGAGCACCCGGCAGCTGATCCGGCGGACAACGGCCACCCTCCGCTCAGCGGTCGGCCGGCGCGGGAGCGGGCCAGGCGATCCTCCCGCCCGTCGCCCGCTCACCGGCCATGAAGCGCCCGAAGGCACCGATCATGTAGTCGAGGCGCGCCGTGTCGATGCCCGGATACACCCCGACGAAGAACGTGTCATTCATCACGACATCGGTGTTCACGAGGTCTCCGACGACGCGGCGCTCGATCGTTTCGAACGCCGGATGGCGGAGGAGGTTGCCGCTGAACAGGCCGCGCGTCTCGATTCGGTTGGCCTCGAGGAACGCGGTCAGATCGGCCCGTGTGAACCCAGCGTCCGGACGCACCGTGATGACGAAGGCAAACCAGGACGGATCCGTGTGCTCGGGCGCCACGGGCAGGAGCAGCCGGTCCGCGTATGGCCGCAGGGCCGCGAGGAGGCGGGCATGGTTGTGCTTCCGGGCGGCCCCGAACTCCGCGAGCCGGCCGAGCTGGACGCAGCCGATGGCCGCCTGCATGTCGGTCGCCTTCAGGTTGTAGCCGAGATGGCTGTAGACGTACTTGTGGTCGTAGCCGTAGGGCAGGCTGCCGAACTGCTGGGCGAATCGCTTGCCGCAGGTGTTGTTCTCGCCGCCGGCGCAGTAGCAATCGCGGCCCCAGTCGCGGATCGATCGGGCGATCCGGGCGAGCTCGTCGTCCGCCGTGTAGACCATCCCGCCCTCGCCGGTCGTGATGTGGTGGGCCGGATAGAACGACGAGGTCGCGAGGTGGCCGAACGTCCCGGTCAGGCGATCGCGATGGGTCGATCCGAGGGCGTCGCAGTTGTCCTCGACGAACCACAGGTCGTGCTTCTCGACGAGGTCCATGACCGTGTCGAGATCGAATGGCACGCCGAGCGTGTGGGCCAGCATGATCGCCCGCGTCCGCGGCCCGACCGCGTCCCGGAGCTGCTCCGGATCCGCGTTGTAGTCGCCGAGCCGGACGTCGACAAACACCGGGACCAGGCCGTTCTGGACGATCGGCGCCACCGTGCTCGGGAAGCCGGCCGCGACCGTGATCACCTCGTCGCCCGGCTTCAGGCGACGCTCACCGAGCTTCTGGGAGGTCAACGCGGTGAGCGCCACGAGGTTCGCCGACGAGCCCGAGTTGACGAAGAGCGCGTCCGAGCGGCCGAGGTACTCGGCGACGCCCGCCTCGAACTCCTCGGTGAAGCGGCTCGCGGTCAGGTAGAAGTCGAGGCTCGAATCGACGAGGTAGCGCATCTCCGCCTCGCCGAAGACGCGGCCGGCATAGCGGACCGGATCGCGCGCGGGATCAAACGGGCGCGGGACGTGGCGTTCGCGGTGGTAGCGGGCGACGAGATCGAGGATCTCATCACGGGTGTCGACGGCGCCGGTCCGGATGTCGGTCACGCGGTCGTTCTTCGGGCCGCGGCCTCGGCCCAGGACAGCCCGGCGGCTGCGGCGTCGGCCTGGTAGGCCCGGAGCTCGTCTGCCACGAGCTCGCGGGCGCGGTCCGGGGCCCCGTAGTAGTCACGATACCAGGCGGCGGTCCGGCCGACGGCGGTTCCCGGATCCCAGACCGGAGCCCAACCGAGCTGCTCGCGCGCCTTGGCGCTGTCGAGGCTCAGCCGCTGAGCCTCGTGGGGCTGGCCCTCGCTGCTCGGCGGTGCGGTCCACGAGCCGGAGCCCCATTCGGCGATGAATCGGTCGACCACCCAGCGGACCGGCTGATCCGAGCGCTCCTTCGTCGGCCCGAAGTTCCAGGCACCCGTGTAGCGCGACCCGTCGTCGAGCATGAGGGCGCCGAGCCGGAGATACCCGGAGAGCGGCTCGAGGACGTGTTGCCAGGGGCGGATGGCATCGGGGTTCCGGACGACGATCGGCTCCTCCGCGACCAGCGCCCGGACGGAGTCGGGGATGATCCGGTCCGGCGCCCAGTCTCCGCCGCCGATGACGTTGCCCGCCCGGACCGAGGCGATCGCGGCGCCGTCGGCGAAGAAGCTCTCGCGGTAGGCGGCCGTGACAAGCTCAGCGGCTCCCTTGCTGGCACCGTACGGGTCGCGGCCGCCCAACTGGTCGCCCTCGCGGAACGGCGTCCCGGTCTCGAGGTTCTGGTAGACCTTGTCGGTCGTGACGATCACGACCGCCTCGACCGAGGGACAGGCGCGCGCCGCCTCGAGAACATTGACGGTACCCATGACGTTGGTCTCGAACGTCTCGCGCGGCTCCTCGTACGCGCGGCGGACCAGGGCCCGGGCGGCCAAGTGGAAGATCACCGACGGCTGGGCCGCAGCGGTCTCGGCGGCCAGGCGGTCGCGATCGCGGACGTCGGCCACCACGTGATGGATTCGGGGAGCCAGGCCAACCGCATCGAACAGGCTCGGAGAGGTTGGCGGGTCGAGGGCATAGCCGGTGACCCTTGCGCCGAGCGATCCGAGCCACTCGGTCAGCCACGAACCCTTGAACCCGGTGTGGCCCGTGACCAGGACGCTTCGGCCACGGTAGCTGTCCGCCAGGGTCATCTCGGGCAGCTCAATAGAGAAGGATCAGCGGAACGTCGTTGCCGAACCGGTCGCGGGCCGCCTGGGCGATGCCCGACTGGCTGACCGCCGAGGAGACGAGGATCGGCGAATCGACGGCCTTCAGGTCGGACGGCGCGACGACGGGTCGTCCGACCAGCGTGCCTCCCGCGTAGTGCGGGTTGGAATCGAGGAACGCCTCGATCCGGCATTCGCCCAGGCGCGTCGTCTCAAGAAGGTGAAGCGTGTGGGTGCCGGTTCCCCACACGTACATCGTCTCGCCGTTGGTCGCCAGCTCCGCGATTCGCTCGGCGATCCCGTCCTCGGTTCGCTGGCACCCATCGATGTACTTGCGGATCGCCTCGGCCCCGGCCAGCTCGGGCTCGAACGGCCGGACGACGCCGTCGTATCGATAGATCGCCTCGAGCGCCGGGCCCCGCCCGTCGGTGCCGAACGGCAGGACGATGCTGCGGTCCGCGACGAGCGAGTAGCCCTCGGCACCCATGACGTTCGCCAGCGACGCCGAGTTGAAGAAGTTGATGTGCTCGACGCTGAATTCCTGGAACGGCGCTTCAATGTGATCGCTGAACGCACCGGCATCGGGGACGCTGATGAAGACGTGGCCACCCGGTCTCAGATACTCCCTGACCGTCCGCGCCTGCCCGCGCGGGTCGAGGAGATGCTCGAACACGGCGACGTAGCTGATGAGCCCGAAGTCGTGCCCCCAGGCGGCCGCGGCCTCAAGCCCGCCCACGGCGACGGCGAGTCCCGCCTCGTCCCGGGCGACCCTGACGGCGTCGGGCGACGGCTCCACGCCGTAGGCACGCTCGAAGCCGGCTGCCGTGAGCGCCTGGACGAATCCACCGGTCGCCGTCCCGACGTCGAGCGCAGGAGCAGCCAGGTCCATCACGTTCGCCGCCGCGAATTCGGCCTGACCCGCATACCGATCGATGTCCGCTGCCGACAGGCTGGCCCCAGACGCGCTCAGGTCGTACTTCGACGAGTCGGCGTAGTACGTCGCGAAGCGCCGCTCGTCCGGGAGACCGCTCGCGAAACACGTTCCGCAGGCGCCGCACGCGACAACGTCATAACCGTCCCCGAGGCTGCCCTTTGCGAAGCTCGCAAAGCGCTGGCGGTAGAGCAGCTCAGTGGAGGAGGCGCCGCAGACGGGACATCGGCGAGTCGCCGTCGGCTCAGATGGCAACGATGATCCCCCTCATGTCCGAGATCCGGCGGACCAGACAGCCCACGGAGCGTCCCCTGAGTCCCAGAGCTGTTGAAGCGTCCGCACGTCGCGCAGGGCGTCCATCGGCTGCCAGAAGCCGCGATGGCGGAACGCGGCAAGCTGGCCGTCTGCCGCGAGGCTCTCGAGCGGTGCGCTCTCGAACAGGGTCTCGTCCCCTGCGATCCGGTCGAGCACGGCGGGCTCGAGGACGAAGAAGCCGGCGTTCACCCAGGAGCCGTCGCCGACCGGCTTCTCCTGGAAGGCTCGGACGCCCGGCGCCAGCACACCTCCGACAACCTCGCCATCGTCGATGTCGAGCGAGCCGAAGCGGCCGAGCGGCTGGACGGCCGTGATCGTGGCCTCCTTGCCATGGGCGCGGTGGAAGTCGAGGAGCTTTCCGATGTCGACGTCTGCGACACCATCGCCGTAGGTCAGCATGAACGTATCGTCACGAACGTACTTGGCGACACGCTTGATCCGCCCGCCGGTTTGTGTCTCAGCGCCGGTGTCGACCAGGGTCACCCGCCATGGCTCGGCGGCGTTCTGGTGGACGACCATCGAGTTGTCGCTCATGTCGAAGGTCACGTCGGACATGTGCAGGAAGTAGTTCGAGAAGTACTCCTTGATCATGTAGCCCTTGTAACCGAGGCAGACGACGAAGTCGTTGAAGCCGTAGTGGCTGTAGCTCTTCATGATGTGCCACAGGATCGGCCGCTCGCCGATCTCGACCATCGGCTTCGGGCGGGAGGCGGTCTCCTCCGAGAGGCGCGTCCCGAGGCCCCCCGCGAGGATGACTACCTTCACTGACCGCCTCCGCCCCATCGTCCTGTACCACAGCAGTGTATCGGTGGCTCAGTCGATGCTGACTCCAACGGCGCCAATCTCAGGAGCCCGGTGGTGGCGGACATCCGGAAGCTCGAGCCCCATAGAGATACAGGGGCTGGTCGGGGCCGAACGCCAGATACTGACGGTACGCGGCCATGTCCGCCTGGATCAGCGCCAACGAAGGACTGCCTAGTTCACTGTTGGACAGGACCGCGCACGGACGGAACGACGACCAGAACTTGTCGTACCAGTTGAA
This sequence comes from Candidatus Limnocylindrales bacterium, assembly GCA_038245515.1. Lineage (GTDB taxonomy): Bacteria > Chloroflexota > Limnocylindria > Limnocylindrales > CSP1-4 > CF-46. The sequence goes on from JBBRSJ010000018.1 coordinate 21,852, forward strand.
ATCGCCGTCGTTGGGTTTCCCGCTGATCGGACCGACGCCGTGGGATCCGACCCACTCGTACCCGGCGTCAACGGTCCGGGCATCGTAACCTAGGCCCACCGCCGCCTCACCGGCTCGAAACCGTGCGGCGTCATAGGCGAAGGCATTGGCGGAGATCACGAATGCCGACAGGGCCAACCACGCGAGTGCCGCGTGAGCCCCCGCGTGGCTGCGGGCGAACGCTGAATCCAGTCGGACCCCGCCCAGTAGCAGGATGGCCGCTGGAGGCACGATCGGATACAGGTACCGATCGATGATCGAACCTACCGGCGCATAGAGCACGAGCTCGCTGATGTAGCCCACGACGAAGAGGAACAGAAGGGCTTGCTGACCTTGGGCGAACCTGATGACCCATGCGCGGGCAGATTCGAGGGTGCGCACTGAGCGCAGCTGGTGATCGATCCACATCATCGCAAGGGCGCACACCAGGATCCCCGCCAGCACCGAGATCAGCCATGACACGACCCAAGCCCCCGGGCCGATCAGGAGGGATCGGTTGCCTGCCAACAGCAGGTCGCCTGCGATCCCATTGGACTGCCAGAGATTCCCGATGAATGGGGTGACCGGCGCGGCGACTAGCAAGGCGGCGATTCCCGCCCCGAGGATGAGGTGCGCGGGACGAATTTCATGCCGCCACCGGGCGGTTGCCAGGACGAGGGCGGGCAGGAGGACGGCGGAAAACGTCAACATCGATGCGCCGACGCCAGTGATTCTCTTGAGGTCAAATGGCGCCGGTGGGCCAGCGCCCGGAACGGCCATCGCCGCACGGAGAATCGCGATGGCGCCCAGGCCCGACAGCAGCGCCAGGACGAGGAGCCACCTCCGCTCGTTCACGTGGCTCGTCGCCCAGGCACAGATCAGGATCGCGATCGGCGCGGCGAGGGCGAACTCGCGAATGCTGAACGCGATCAGACCTGCCGCGAGACCCGCCGCGAGGCTCGGTAAGCTGCGGCTCACGATAAGAAACCTCGTGCCGAGGAGCAGGCTCAGCATGATCAGGGCGTAGCAGGGCACGTCGGTCATAAAGCTCCCGGTTTCGCGCAGGAATCCAGGGAACACCACGATTATGACGGTCGCGAGGACCGCCATGCCCGTGTTGAGGTAGCTGCGAGCCAGGAGGTACGTCGCGACGAGGCCGATGAGCCCCATCACGAGCCCGAACGCCGTAAACGCCCAGGGCGCTCCCCCGGACAGCCACAGGAATGGCTGACTCAGGACCAGTTGGCCAATTGACGCGGCTGTGTGCCCGACCATGTCGGGAGTCCCCGAGCGAAACAGACCGCCGGCGGCCCGCATGTAGACCCAGTCGTCGTTGCCCGGGACTCCGACCGCGCCAGAGGCCACGGACATCCAGAGGGGCAAGCCGACGCCCAGCGCGCAGATCACGGCGACTGGGATGATGTCCGCCCGCCCGACCGGCCGTGTGGAGCACGCGACCTTCACCGATTCCCCCTGTTCAGGACACACGAGCCGCGACGGCAGACACAGCCCTATCTTGACCTGCGGCGCGCAAGTCCGGTGCCTGCATCCGAGTAGGGCAAACGACGCGGACTCGGGAGCTCGCTCGGTATACTCGCCCGGCCATGACCCACGTCTTCGTCGCCCCCCATCCTGACGACGTCGCCCTCTCCTGCGGCGGGCTGATCGCGAGCCTCCGCGAGCTCGGCCAGAACATCACGATCCTGACCGTCTTCTCGGGCGCCGCCGGCGGCGACAGCCTCACGACCTACCAGCGCGAGGCGCTCGGCTTCGGCTCGAAGACGATGTGGCCGGTGAGTGAGGCCTTCAACCGCAGCCACATTGCCGCCGACCATCCGGTCTACGGTGACCCGGAGTACCTGCCGGCGTGGGCCGCGACGGACGACCGGCTCGAGGCCACGCAAGCCGATGCCGACGCCGCCGCCAAGCGCTTCTGGCAGCGCTCGTCGTGGTATCGCCGGGCGAGCATCCGGAGCGAGTCGCTGGCCGGCCAGCCGGTCATCGATGCGCTCCCGACGCAGGGCGCGGTCCTGACCGACGAGATCGTCGAGGCGGCAGCGGCCGGCGACGTCATGGCGAAGCGCCGACTCGAGGACGAGACGTTCGCGGCGTTCGCCGAGGCCTCGATCGTGTTCCTCGACCTGCCCGATGCGGTCTTCCGCGGGTACACCAGCGACGAGGAGCTCCTCAGCGCACCGCGCGACGACGACAAGTCCCCGTTCGAGATCCTCCGCCGCGAGATCGTCCGGCTCGAGCCGCAGAAGCTCTACCTGCCGCTCGGTGTCGGCAACCACGTCGACCACCAGCTCGCCCGCGAGGTCGGCGTCCGGCTCCTCGGCGAGAGTCGGCGCTGGGTGATGCCCGGGCCCGAGTACGCGGGGATCGTCACGTTCTACGAGGACTTTCCGTACGCTTGGTGGAACGACTTCCAGCAGCTCGAGGACCTGCCCCGGAGCGCGTTTGCGGACCTGCCCCCCGGCATCGGGATCAGCCCCGAGTACGCCGATATCGGCGATCAGCTCGAGCGCAAGATCACCGGCATCAACATCTACGAGAGCCAGATGGACAACCTGTTCGGCGGGACACAGGAGATGGCTCGCCAGGTCCGGGCGTACGCTCGAAAGATCGCCCTGCTCGGCGGGTCGGGGACCGTCGCCGAGCGCTACTGGTCGACGGTCGCCTCCTAGGCTCGACTAGGGCTTGGCGCCCGAATCGTCCGCAGGGCCATCGCCTTTGTCGGCTGGCTTGGCCGTCGCCTTGCCGGGCTGCGGCGCCTTCACCGCATCCTCCGGAGCCGCGTCGCTGGTCGCCTCGGAGCTCGCCGCCTCGGAGTTCGCCTCGTCGCCCGCAAAGACGGGATTAGGCTGAACGGTCGGCCAGCCGCCGTGCTCCGACGATCGGCCGCCGCCGAACTTGTTCCGACGTCGCTGATCGCGGTTGGGCTTCTCCATCGCGCCATCGTCGCACGGACGGACGGGAGGCGTCGGACTCGGTGGCGTCTCGATCTTGCCGCCTCATCGCCCGCGAGTTACGGCTGCACGCATAGCCCAGACTGATTCTCCGGGGGGCAGTCGAAGACGACCGCCCCGGGCGGCGGAACGAGGTCGGGTTTCCAAAGCATGATCCCGCGCCGGTCGGCGTAATACAGGATCACCGGCGACCAGTCCTCGCCCCGGATCGCAATGACGTCACTCTGATTGGTCCGGGCGGCGATATCGGCGGCGCGTATCAAGTCCGGTTGATTGACCATAGGTTCGAACGGCAGAAGCCAAAGGGGATATGCGACAACAGAGAGCACAAAGACCGCGGCGAGGGCTGTGAGCGCCTCGAACCGAAGCCTGGGCCGGGAGATTTCAGAAACCCGAGTAAGGAGAAGGGCCCCGAGAATGGCGGCCGAAGGGACGACAGCCATCCAGTAGTAGTCGTGCACAACATACAGGTGCATCAGGACAACCGGCCCAAGGGTTGTCGTGAGCATCATCCAGCGCCCGAGCCGCGTCCGGATCGCGATAGGACCCGCGAGAATGGTCACGATCGCCAAGCTGCCAACCGACCACAAGAGAATTGACCCCCAAGCGGTTGGGTCAAGGCGCTCGGCCAGAGTACCGATTGCCCAGCGCTGTGTAATAGAGCTTGTGAGCGGCGCTGTCGCCGATGCTCCTAGTTTGATGCCGTCCGTGTACATCGCCCACGCCGCGCCAGAACCAGCCGCTGCCCCGGCGATTGCGAGGGCTGCCAATCGCGAGCGCGAGAGGAACAGAACGGCCGGTCCGATCCAGATAAACGCTGTCGTGATCTTGATGAGGCCCGCAAGCACGGCCAGTCCAAGCGCGATCGCGAGAATCCGACGGTCGCCTGAGCGGTCCCACCGGAGACCGGCGTACACAGTGCCGAGCGAAGCTGCGAGCGCCGAGGTCTCGATCGTCGCGGTCCGGCTCCAGAGGAAGCCGAGTGGGATGACCGCAACGATCGTTGCTGCCGCCCAAGCTGGCCCAGATCCGACTTCGAGACGGACGATGGCGAAGACGAGGGTGATGACGACCACGAACATGAGGAGGCTCGTCAGTCGGAGAGCCGTGTCCGGCGCAATGCCGGCCCCCATGACCAGAGCACCGATCGCCTGGAACACAGGGAACTCGAATGGCACCTCCCAAGGCGGCCCGAGGACCGGTAGGGGCGTGTGAAGTAGGTCGATCCCGCCACGGTGGTATTCCAGCGCCGTATACGCCGTCTGGGTTTGCCGGAAGCCGTGTGCTTCGACCAGCGGCTGCGCAAGTGTCGGAATCCGAACGAGGAGCGCTGTGGCGATGATCATGAGAGGCATCGTCCGGCCCCTCAAGTGCCGTGGTCCTGCGCGAACAACAGGCTGCGCATGACCGGCCTGGCTCGCGATGTCAACTGCCCGTGGCGGGTGACATGTCACCATGCGATGTCATCCGCCGAGCGGCTCATTAGAACCACTTAGAGAGTCGTCTCGAGGCCATCGACCGGAGGCGGCTCGTGAACGCGAGCCCGTACCAGTGGAGGTAGTGAGGCAGCCATTTCCGCAGCTTGAAGTTGCTTGTGCCGGCCGTCCGGTCCCGCCACGTCGTCGGCACCTCGGCGACCCTTGAGCCGTTGATCGTGGCCTTGACCGTGAGCTCCAGGCCCAGCTCGAACCCGGCGGTGCTTTCGATGGGAGTCGTCGCAAGGAATGTCCGGCGGTAGAGCTTGAAGTTGTTCGTCGCGTCGTGGGTGGCTACAGCGGCCAAGTGGTGCAAGCTCAGCCCGGCGGTCCGACTCAACAGTCGCTTCACGAGCGGCCCACCGACCTGATGACCGCCCTTCATGTATCGGCTGGCGGCGACCACGTCCGCGCCTTCGCGGGCCAGGCCGACCATCGAATCGACGATGTGCGGCTCGTCGGACCCATCGGCCATCGAGATCAGCACGTAGGGACCATGCGTGCCCGCGATCCCCGCCTTCATCGCATTCAGGACGCCACGACCGAGGTCATTCCGAAGCGACCGCAGATTCGGGATCTCGGCAACAAGCCGGCCGATGACCGGAACGGTGGTGTCCTCGTCGAAGTCATAGACGACGACGAGCTCATGGCGCGTCCTGATCCCGGCCGACAGCGCTCGCAGGACCGGCTCGACCGCCTCGCCCTCGTTGAAGACGGGCAGGACGATCGACAGTTCGGGCGTCGCGTCCGGCGCCTGCACGATCACAGGCGACCGGCCTCGACCTCGCCCTCGATCCAGGGGATCACCTCGTCGAGCATCGTCTCGAGCGAGGTCGTCGCCTCGTAGCCGAGGATCTCCTTCGCCTTGCGAACATCCGGGACACGGAGCTGCACGTCGTGCTCGAACGGCTTGTCGGAGGTATAGGCGAATGGCTTGTCGTCGGTGTGGGTCTTCGACCAGATGCACTCCGCGAGCTCGAGGACCGTCGTCGAACGGGCGGTCGAGAGGTTGAAGTCGTTGTTGAGCGCGGCCGGCGATTCCATCGCGAGCCGGATCCCATGGGCGAGATCGCCGCCATACGTGTAGTGGCGAACCTGCGACCCGTCGCCGAGGATGTGGAGCGGGTCCTGACCTCTGAGCACCTTGAGGACGAGGTCCGGGACCACGTGCGACAAGGCCAGTTTCACGTTTCCGGACATGATGTCGGTGTCACGCACCGCCCGCCGCTCGCCGATGCCCACGCAGTTGAAGGGCCGGACGATCGTGAACGGGAGTTGGAACTGCTCCCAGGCACCCGCCGCGAAATACTCGGACGCGAGCTTCTGGAAGCCGTAGGTCGAGATCGGCGGCGGCGAGGTCTTCTGGGCTCCCTCCGGCGTCGGGAAGACGGTCGAGGACTCGTAGACCATCGAGCTGCTGACGACGATGATCCGCTGGAGTCGGCCCGCCTTGTGCGACGCGATCGCTGCATCGAAGGTCGAAGCCAGGATTCGCTCGTTCTCCGCGAGCAGGTCGTATGCGAACTCGTGGAAGTAGCTGATGCCACCGATCATCGCGGCCGCGGCCACGACCTGGTCGACATCGGCCGCGAGTTCGGTCATCAGCCGAACGTCCTTCGCGTCGCCCTCGACGAACCGGTAGCGCGGATGGTCGTCGTAGGACTTCGTCAGATGACCGTACTTGCTGAAGTCGTCCAGGCCGATGACCTCGTGGCCGGCGTCGAGCAGCTCGGGCACGAGATAGCCGTTGATGAAGCCGGCAGCGCCCGTGATCAGGATCTTCATGCATCCCCTTGAGGTCGGCGGCCGATGTAGAGCGTCTGTCGGCCGAGGAGCCACCACGCCGGGCGAAACGCCAGGTAGGCGCGAACCAGGAGCGGATGCTGAGGCAGGCGGCTCTTCGTGGTGTAGGGAATGAAGCGCGTGATGATTTGAACGGTCTCGAGCCCGGCGACGTTGCCGGCCTCCTCGAGGCTTTTCTCGGTCAGCGCGGTTTTGTGGTCGAGGAAATCCCAGTACGCGGGCCCGACGAGGCGGATGTTCGGTTGGAGGATGATCGTGCGACCGCCGGGCTTCAGGAGCCCGCGAACAATGCGGAGCTGGGCCAGCACCGCCTCGCCGGATGGAAGGTGCTCGAGGTAGTTGCTCATGAAGACAACATCGAAGGACGCTGCGGGCAGCCGCCCGGCGAGGCTCAATCCGTCGCTCTGGAGGAACTCGACTCCCGAAGCGAGATGATCCCGCACGTCACGGATGTCGACGGCCGACCGCTCGCCGGCCGTGATGTGATTGATGAAGTCGCCATGATCGCAGGCGAGGTCGAGGACCCTGGAGTCAGGCGGCACGAACCGCTGGAGGTAGCGGGCGATCTCGACCCAGATCGCGCTCTTGCTGGCAGCCTCGGTCTCCGGAAACCGCTGCGCGTAGAGCTCCGGCAGGGCCGGTGACGCATCTTCCGGGTCGCCAGTCACAAGGCGATCCCGCGACCCATGGCGCCCCAGATGTCGACGACGTCCTTGCCGCCGATCTCGAGTGCGCGGTAGGCGGTGTGGGGCGCTCCGAGGATGAGGATCTCGCTCTCTTCCAGGACGCATTCGAGAGTCGTCAGCCGCTCGTCGAGGACATAAGGATCCGTGCACACGACGCGGGCGCCCGCCCAGGCCAGCAGCTTGCGAAGCTTGTAGCTGAGCGATGCTCGCGAATCGTCCGACTCGGCTTTGAATGCCATCCCGAGAATGCCGACCGTCTTGCCGGCGAGGCTCCCGTACCGACCTTCGAGCGAGGACACGATGTGGGCCGGCAGCCCCTCGTTGATCTGCATCGCGGCCTGACCGAGCGGGAAGTGGTCGGCCGTGAACGCGGCGAGCTGCATCGTGTCCTTGAACAGGCAGGGACCTGCCGCAAAGCCAGGTCCGGGCAGGTCGGCAGCCCGCGGATAGTCGCTTCGGATCGCATTGAGGACGTGGTTGTAATCGACGCCGGCCTGATCGGCGATCATGAAGAACTGGTTGGCAACGGCGAACTTCATGTAGCGCCACGTATTCGTGAAGAGCTTCGCCAGCTCCGCCTCTTTCGATGTCGTCCGGATGATCTTCGTCGTCAGTCGCGCGAAGAGCTCGGCCGCCCGCTCCCCCGCCACGTCGGTGTCGGCACCGACGATCTGCGGGAGCGTGCGGAGCTCCTCGAGCGCGTGACCTTCGGCGATCCGCTCGGGACAGAAGGCAACGTCCACGCTCGGCACGCCGCGGGCGAGGTGCTGGGCGACATACGCCGTGGTGCCCGGGTAGACGGTGCTGCGCAGGACGACGAGGGCCCCTTCGCGGAGGTGGGGCGAGATCTGATCGACCGCCCGTTCGAATACCGTCATCGACGGGGCGAGGAACTCGTCCACGGGGGTTCCAATGACGACGATGACCTGAAGCGTCCGCCCCAGAATCGCACCGTCGGTGCTCATTTCGAGCCGTCCGGAATGGAGGACGTCTCGAAGGAGCTGGTCGGCGCCGTTCTCCTTGAACGGCATCTGACCGGCCGCGATTCGATCGAGCGCCGGCTGGCTGATGTCGTAGATACCCACCCGAAGGCCGATATCAGCGAAGGCCAGACTCAGCGGGAGACCGACGTGACCCGCGCCGCCGAGGACAACGACGTCAAGATCTGTTCCCATCCTCCGAACGGTAGCAGCCGGGTGTCGCTGCCGAGCACCCGTCGGAGGTTCCGCTGATAGACGCACGAGGGGTGCCAATCGTGGGCCAGCGCCCGCACATCGTCGCGGCCGGTCTCATCGCCTCGCTTGTGGCAAGCTCGAACCTCCTCGGGCCCCTCAGCTCATGTGATGGCGGCCTCGCCGGATCGGCAGGGACGTTGATGAACCACCGAAGTCTGGTCTCCAGGGATCGCTGGTGGATCTATTCCCGGGCGCACCTGGCCTCATGGCGCTCGTGAATTTGTTCGCTGGACCGAGCCTGCAGCGGCGACGGTCAGGCCGTGCGGGTCCGCCCGCGCCACCCGATGATCGGCAGCAGGAGCAGCGGCACGTCCATGAACCCGTAGAGGACGCCGGCGTCGAAGTGGGCGTTCAGCAGGGTCGCCGGGTAGCGCCAGGTCTCGGGAAGTGCCACCGTGATCGCGGCGAGCACGGCGATTGTCACCCACCACCAGCGGCTCCAGGCACCGACCAGCGCAAACGGCGCCATCGCTGGCTTCAGGATCACGAAGGCGCCAGGCCAGCCCCATTGCAGTCCGGCCGCGGTTGCGGCGGCGAGCCACATCGCGGGATTGCCGGTGATGATTCGGGCCGGGGTCAATGGCCATGCGATGCACAGGGCCATCAGCGGCCACGTCCAGGGCGCCGGATGCCAGACCCACACGAGTCCCGCAATCAGCCCGATCGGGATCGCCCACCAGAGGACCGAGGGCAGGACGAGGAAAGGCGCGAACAGGATTCCCGCGGTCGGCGGGTACAGGACGTCGCCCATCTCGACCTGATAGGGAGCCTGCTGCCGGTCCAGGAACCACGGTCCGCCGTGGAGGAGGCGATCGGTGGCCCCGAGATAGATCGACAGGTCGATCCCGGGCGTGTCTCCCCAGTGGAAGCTCCGGATCCCAAGGACCACTTCCAGCGCCGCGAACGCCAGGATGAAACCCGTCAGGATGATCAGGGTGAAGCGAGTGCGCGTCACGATCGGAGGCCCTGGAGCGCAGCGGCTAAGCCGACGGCCGCCTCGGCCGATCGCGCTGGCGCGACGAGGATCGTCCCGTCGGCATCGGAGAATGCCTGGCGCCATCCGCGGTCGGTGAGGCGGGTCACGAGCGCGGGCTGATCGCGATCGGCGACGACAATCGTGACCCCCCACTTGCCCATCGTGGCCTCCCAGCCGGTGCCACCGCTGGCGATCCGATCGTAGTCGTCCCAGACGGCCACCGGAAACAGCTCGATCCGCGAGTCGATCGCGACCGGGGCGACTGGCGCGGCGAGCTCGAACCAGGAGCCCCACGGCTGGGGGTTGTACACGCGATCCGAGGGCAGGGCGAGATCGCGGAGGGCAGCCGTGATTCCGGGCGGCGCGTCGGTGACGACCCCGGTCGGGAGGCCGGTTCGCGGATCCACGGCGCGCCAGACCGGAAGGAGCGCGACGCCGGCGAGCACGAGCACCGCGGCGACGGCGACGTTCAGCGGACTCGAACGCTCGGGCCGCGGCGGCCGTTCCGGGTCACCGGCAGGCGCCGCCAGCAACGCGGCAAGCGCGACCGCGGCACCCAGCGGCCACCACGCGACCCCCCGGACGGCATAGGCCCCGATCGCCGCGAAGAGCCCGAGCCATGCGAGGGTCGGCCAGGTGACCGCCCGCGAGCGGCGGACGAGCACGACGACAACGAGTGCCACACTGGCGAAGAAGACGATCCCGACCACGGTCCGGAGCGTCGTCGGCTGCCACTCGCTGATCCGGTTGGTGACGACCGCGTTCGTCGACAGGCCGGCGGCGTACGACCACACGGCGAGCCCGAACGGGTTGACGAGCGCGGCAGCCGCGGATACGGCGGCGACCACGAGAGCCAGGTGGCGCCGGGGCGCCCGATCGTGGAGGTCGGCGAGCCACGCCAGACCCAGGACGAGCGGCCCCAGGAAGAAGCTGCCGTGAACGTTCGCCCAGACGAGGACCACGATCGGCACGGCCCACAGCGCCCGCGGATGGGCGCGCCGGACGGACACGATCAGGAGCGTGACTGCAAGCAGCGCCATGCCGAACAGCTGGGGCCGAAGGGCGAAGGCCGGGGCGGCAACAGCGAACGCGGCGAGGGTCAGCCACGCCGCCCGACGAAGGTCGAGCCCTTGGCGGCGGCACGTCGCGAACAGGCACCCGAAGACGACGCCGACGAGGGCCGCGCGCAGGACCGCGAGCCCGGTCCAGCCCGCGATCCGGAAGGTCACGGCGAGCACGGCCTGGGCCGCCCATTGCTGGTTCAGCCACGGGGCGCCCGCGGCAGTGAACGTGAACGAGTCCGTCGTCGGGATGGCGCCGGTCGCGAGGAGCTGCTCGCCGGCCCGGAGGTGGTACGCGAGGTCGACCGAGGAGAGGCCGGCCAGGAGGGCCGCAAGCACCGGCAGCGCGACCGCGAGGAACGCCCACAGGCGCGCGAGGGTCATGTGCCGGCCGGGACGGGCGCGGCGATCCGTCCGGCGCGCCGGAGTCGCCAGCCGGCTCCAGACGCGATCCCCGCCACGACGACCCCGGCGAGGGGCGGGCTGACGAGCGTGAGGAAGGGCGCCAGGATCCCCGCAGCCAGGCACGCTCGCCGGTCCACGAACCAGAGCGCGGCGATGGCCGGCGCGAGCAGCACCGCGTAGTTCAACCCCAGAGTCGGCTGGACGATCAGGGTGAGGGCGACGGCGACCGCGGCACTCGACCAGGCGTCGAGCGTCCCTGCGGCCAACACGACCCACGCCAGGGCGATTGGGATCGCGGCGAGGGCGAGGGTCAAGGAGATCGCTGAGAGGCCGAGGTTGCCGCTGAACGGCTGGGCCAGGCCGCCCAGCTTCGGCAGGGCGGCCAGGTAGTCGACGTACGGCCCGATCCCGACGACCGCGGCGAATAGCACGGTCGTCACCAGGCCGGCGCCGAAGGACGTGACGAACTGGGCAGGCCGTCGAACGAGGAGCCACAGCAGGACAGCTGCGATCGCTGGCTTCAGTGCCACCGCCGTCAGGATTCCGAGCGGGACGGCCGCCCAGCGCCGATCCGGCAACGCGACCGCGAGCGCCGTCGCGGCGAGGTACAGGGTCATCACGTTGCCAAGGATGACGTCATGGATGAGCGGCGGCGAGGCGAGCGTCAGGGCCACGACAGCCACCGCAGCAGCGACCGCCGGGGCCGTCCAGGAGCGGCCGGACGCCGGCCTGGCGAACACCGCCATCGTCCCGACCGAGAGCACCTTGATGACGGCGAACATTGGCGCCGTCAGCCCGAGGCCCCAAATCGCGGCCAAGGCCGGGGGGTAGAGGTATGGATATGCCGTCACGTCCCGGATCTCGGCAGTGGCGGCCCACGGATAGAGCGGCTGATGCGCGGCCAGCGCCCGGGCCGCCTCGTCGTAGGCCCGCCAGTCGGTCGAGCCCTCGTGGAGAAGGATCGGGACCACCGCGACGTCGACGAGCGCCACCACGAGCGCCACGACGAGCACGGCGAACGCGGCAGTCGGGAAGGGCGACGGGCCGTCGAGGGATGCGGATCCAGCCCCGCGCCGGCGCATTCGGGCGATCACGCTCGTGACGAGGCTGGCTGGATGAATGGCGCGACGAGCACCGGCCGATCATGGCCTCGGAACCGCGCGAGGATCGTCGGCCCGAGCCCGACCAAGGTGGCGAAACCGTTCAGCCAGAGGACCGGCAGCGCGAGTGTCATCGCGATCGGCAGGACCCATGGTCGATCCGTCAGCGCACCCCAGACCGTCACGGCCGCGGCCACGACCAGCCGCGGAAGCAACGGGATCGCGATGAACGTTCCCTGGGTGCCGGCCGGATCGCTGCTGCCTCCTTCGAGCACCCCGATCCACGCCCGCCATGCCGCGGGATCGATGAGCCACGAAACGAGACCGACCGCCGCCGTGAGGCCGACCGCGATCGCGAGCGACCGCCACTCCCGCCGGACCGCGAACCACAGGAGGCCGACGCCGGGCGTGACCTTCGTGATCAACGGGATCACCCACAGGGCCGGATAGCGCAGGCCCACGACTGCGACCAGCGCATAGATCAGGTGGACGTTGCCGGCGATCAGCTCGAACGGGATCGGCAGGAACAGCAGTGCCGGCAGCGACCAGCGGCCGAGGAGCGCCCACAGGATCGCGACGTTGACGGTGGTCCAGAGCCCGTCAAAAGCCGGCCAGGGCAGCCAGGTCACGGGCGCAAGGAGGTGGGCGAACGCAGGCGAATACAGGTACGAGCCGAGGCTGCCAACCGTCGACTGGTCGTAGTGGAGGCCAGCTCGCGTCGACCAGTACGCGAAGGCGTCGACGCTCTGGGTCCAAGGCTCGAGGTTGGCGAGCCGGATCGCGATGAAGGCGACGGCCAGGCCCGCGAACAGGTCGCGCGCGAGCCGGTCCCCGGTCACGCCTCGCTGGGCGCCGGACCGGCCGTTGTCGCGCCGCAGTCGGTCCGCCGAAGAATGAAGCCGTACGACATCCCGTGCGGGATCGACCACCGCCGGACGACGCGGCGCTCCATGGCGAAGAGCCAGCCGAGGAGCTTGTTGATCGGCCGCGCCGGCAGCCGCTCCTGGTTGCCGAGCTCCACGCCGCTCCGATTCTCGACCAGGCGGTAGACGACGGCGATCGGCGCGAGCACCGTGTTGAACGCCGTCTCGAAGACGATCTCCGCGCCGGCCGCGCGGGCGATCGCCCGGAGCTGGCTCCGGCCGTACCGGCGCATGTGGTGCAGCCGGCGGTCGTGCGAGCCCCACAGCAGTTGATGGGCCGGCACCGTCACGATGATCGCGCCACCGGGCTTGGCGAGCCGGATGAGCGCGGCCAGCGAGGCCACGTCGTCGTCGACGTGCTCGAGGACGTCGAGGGCGGCCACGAGATCGAAGGTCCCGTCGGCGAACGGAACGTCGTCCGGGAGCCGGCCCGGTCGGACGTCCGAGACGGGATACCGGTCCCGGGCGGAGTCGGCGGCCTCGGGAAACGGCTCGAAGGCACTGACCAGACCGCGCTCCTGGAGAATTCCGAGATTCCCGCCCGAGCCGCAACCGGCCTCGAGGATCCGGGCGTTCCCGGGGAGGTCGATCCGGTCGAGCAGGGCGGAGATGACCGCGCGCCGACCGACGAACCACCAGTGGCGGTCCTCCTGGGCGGCCATCAACGCGTAAGCGGAGTGCTCCATCCCCTCGACATCCCTCGGCGATAACGTGGAGCCCAAGGCTAGCGCCCGGGTCAACGGGCGGTACGGGTCGAAAGTCCTGCAACATGGATGCCCCGGGCGCGCGCCTTTGGCGGGTGAACCCACAGATAGGGCACCGCGACGAGGATCGCGAGGCTGTTGATGTACGCAACAGGCACTGCGATGAACGCCGCGACCGGCACCAGCCAGGCGCGGTCCGTGTAGCCCGCCCACATCACGAGGGCCGCTGCAGCCAGGAGCCGGATCGTGATCGGGATGATGCCGATCGCGAGGGGCGATGGCACTGCGGCGGCATAGGTCCCGAGCATCGTGTTGATCCATTCCTGCCAGGCCATCGGGCGAAGCGCGAACGACGCGAGTGCGATGAGTGCCGTCGCCGCCAAGGCGATCGCAAGGGATCGCCACTCGCGGCGCACGACGAACCAGAGCAGGCCGACGCCCGGGGTCACCTTGGTCAGGAGGACGAACGCCCACAACGCGGGGAACCGAAACCCCAGCGCGATGGCCGCCGCCAGAAGGATGTGGATGTTGCCCATCGCGATCTCGATCGCGACGACTGGGACGATCAGCAGGTACCCGAACCACCGATCGCCGAGCCAGAACAGGACCGCGCAAAGGAAGAGCGTCCAGATCGCGGCGAACACCGGCCATGGCAGGGCATGAAGCGGACCGAGGGCCTGGGTGAACGCCGGCGAATAGAAGTAGCCGTCCTGGGCGAGCATCGATCGAGTCGAGTACGGATGGAGGGGGTCGGACGCCCAGTACGCGTGGGCATCAACCCCGAGGGGAACGAGCCCAAGGAGCAGGGTTGCGACATAGACCAGGCTGGCGACGACCGCGCCGGCCCGAGCCGGGGCAGTGAATCGCGCTTGGGCCAGCGCAGAGATCTGCATGTTCCGGCACCGTAGCCGGATCATCGTCGACCGGCAACTGACCCGGAAGTCCGCTCAGCTCGCGGCGGACTCCGCGAGACGGACCGCGCGGGCGCCCTCGTCGTAGATCTGCTCGATCGCCTTGACCATCAGTTCGATGCAGAACCGGTCGTGGACGAGGTCGTGGCCGGCCCGGCCGATCTTCTCGGCGAATGCATGGTCCTTCAGCAACCGGACGATCGCCGCGGCCAGCGCCACGGGCTCATCGTGCGGCACGAGGAGGCCCGTCACGCCGTCCTCGATCATCTCCGGGATCCCGCCGACGTCGCTGGCGACGACCGGCCGCGACAACGCCATCGCCTCGAGGATCGAGAGGCCCTGGGCTTCCCGCCACGACGGCAGGACCGCGACGTCGAGGGCCGCGGTGACGGCCGGGATGTCGTCGCGGCGGCCGGTGAACACGACCCGGTGGCCGACCTTGTGGGCCGACGCCCACTGCTCGAGGAAGTCGCGCCGCGAGCCCTCGCCGACGATCAGGAGATACGCGTCGGGCACCTCGCGCAGGACATGTGGCCACGCCTCGATCAGCGTCTGATGGCCCTTCTCGGGCTCGAGCCGGGCGATCACCCCGACGATCCGCGAGCCGGACTCCATCCCGTACGCCTCGGGCAGCGGCGAGCAGCGATCGGGGTGGTCGTAACGCTGGAGGTCGACGCCGTTGTAGATGAGCCGGACGGGCGCCCCGGTCCGGTGCTCGTCGGCGATCTTGCGCTCGATCGACTTGCTGACCGCGATCAGCTGGTCCATGTGCGGGGTCAGCTGGCGGAGCAGCTCGCGGTCCTCGTGAGAGCGGATGCGCGACGAATGGACCGTCGAAACGACGTACGGCCGGCGCAGGCCCCGCTCCGCGAGGGCCATGGCTGCCTTCGTCCCGACGACGTCGGCGCGGTACATGTGGGTGTGGATGACGTCCGGCTGCACGAGCGCGAGGTGGTCTGTCAAGGCCCGCACGGCGTCCCCCTCCTCGGGCGCGTCGATCACGGTCACGTCGAAGCCGTGGCGCTGGAGCTTGCGGACGGCGCTGCCCGCCGACAGGGACACGATCGACGCGTCGTAGTACGTCGCGTCGAGCCGCGACATCAGCCCGAAGACGTGCTCCTGGGCGCCGCCGTTCGTGCCGGTCGCGAGGATCTCCATGACCCGGACGCGCTTCGGCCCGGGCAATGGGAAGTGCTCAATGGGGACGAGGCACGGATCCCACGGAGGCGGGGCGCCCATCAGGCCGTGGCCCGATCCCGGCGGACCAGGAGCCGCTGGATCGGCTCGTCGACCGCGCCCCACTCGTACTTGTAGGGCTCGTTGCCGCGGAGGAAGTCGAAGGCCCGCATCCCGAGCTGGGCCGCGAAGCGGACCGACTCGCCCGCGAGGATCACCCCCGGCGACAGCTCCCGCGCCGTCGGATCGCTGCCGGCGTTGTAGAACATCATCCGGTCGCGGTCGACGACGAGGATCCCGGCCGCGAGGCGTCGCCCGCCGATCGTCAGGAACATCAGCTTTACCGGGCCGCCGGGCCCGCTCTCCTCGAACCAGCGCCGGAGGAACACCCGCGAGGCGTCGCCGCCGGGCGTCGGCGGGAAGAGGCCGTCGGGGCCCCACTTGCTCTGGTGGAGGTCGATGAACGCCTCGAGCTCGGCGAGCGGATCGGGGGACTCGGCGAACGCGATCTCGCCGACGCTCCCGGCGCGCCGGAACTTGCGCCGGATCTCGTGGCGGGACTTCTTGTCGAGCGTGTCGAGGTAGGCCTCGAAGTCGCCGCCTTCCGGCAGTTGGACGACCGGGCAGACGTCCTCGCGCTCGAGGTTGAGGGTCCAGCCGTTGGTCATTTCGCGGGCCCCGAACGCCGCGGCGAGGGCGTCCGCGGTCGGGTCGCCGCAGCGCAGCCGGCGCAGGTCGATCGCGTCCCACGGCTCCCGGTCGCCCGGCTCGACGCTGTGCACCGCGAGATGCTCGGCGACCGCCTCAGCCACCCCGGGCACGTCGGCGGGCGCCGCGAGGATGGTCGCGTAGTCCGCGTGGTACGAGGCGCCGAAGAAGACCGCTTTCGCAGTCGGCGCGACCGGCGTCAGGTTCGAGTCGTCGCCGTGCCGGATCTTGGAGGCGGTGTCGGCGTCGCCGGGCTCCACCTCGTGGCGATGCATCAGCGGCACGATCGCAACCGGCTCGCCCGACGCGTTGCAGGCGATCAGGGTCTGGTCGTGGGCGCTGCCGCCGTACGCATCCCACCAGGCGCGCTGGAACGCCCAGCTCGAGAAGGGCGTGGCCCACGGGTTGCGGGCGGCCAGCTCATCCCAGGTCGCCCGCGGGACGTCGCCGAACGAGCGCCGCTCGACCCGTAGAGCAGTCGGGGATGCGGCCGCAGGATCTGGTTTCTCGTGCTGCCGGGGGTCAGTGAGGCCCGGACAGGCAGGCTCCCTGTCGGGAGCGTGGATGGTCACGAGTCGAGAATAGCACCGGGTCCGGCGATTCGATTGCGGGCGCAATCGGTTCGGCAGCACCCGGAACGCGCGTCGCGGTCGCACCAGGCGGGCGAGCCATGCCCGGCCTGTCCTGCGGCCAAAGGGCGATCGACGCGCCGAGGATGGCCAATGTCACGATCCACGGATTCGGGACCGCGATCAGGCACGCGACCGGAAGCAGCCAACGTCGGTCAGTTCGGGCGGCGATCGCGACCACCACAACCGCGAGAGGCAGCCTGACGAGGAGCGGTGGCACCAGGTCAGACTGAGGTAGCCCGGCCATCGCCCGCAACGCCGAGAACCATTGGCTCCAGAGCTGCGGAGCGAGGACGAAGGAGATCGCGGCGATCCCGAGCGTTGACCCGATCGCCACGAAGAACGAGCGCCACTCGCGGCGGAACAGGAACCACAGCACGCCGACCCCAGGCGTGACTTTCGTGAGGAGCAGGAATGCCCAGGCGCCAGGCCACCGGAACCCGGCGACGATCGCGGCGCCCATCAACAGGTCCACGTTGCCGGCCATGAGATTCAGGAGCACGGGCGGGAACAGGATCACGAGTGGCCAGCGCCGTCCCGCCATCGCGACGACCGCGACGAGCTGGATCGCGAGGAAAAGGGCGAGGAACGCCGGCCAGCTCATCTGTGCGAACGGCGCAAACGCCTGCGCGACGACCGGGCTGTAGCGGAAGGCGCCGAACCCGGTCATCGACTGCGCGGCCTGACCGTAGGGGTCCGCAAGGTTGATCGTCCACCAGGACACGGCGTCCCCACCCGGCAAGAGAGTGGGCGCGACGGTGAGGAGGAACCAAACGTCGACAAGGACCGCAGCGAGGATGGCGCCGTCGCGCCACGGATGGGCGAGACCTGCCTGCGGGCTTGTTCCTCGCCGGGAGACGCGCCTACGGAGGCCCTGCGCCACGTTCGGTCCTCAGTGCGGCGTCAGCGACTGGAGCAATCCCGGGCCCGCCTGTGGCACGCCCTGGTTGAAGAGTCGTCGCAGTAGGAAGTACTCGGGCAGCGGGTGGTCGTCGGTGATCAACGGCCCGGACCCGGTGAACGCGTCGACCTGGTCGTCGGCGATCCAGCGGAGCTGGCCGATCCTCGTGACCCAGGCATCGACCGTGTGGGCGGGCGAGTCGTAGGCCGACGAGATGTCGTCCAGGATGCCTGGCCGGCTCAGTACCTGGCGGATGGTCGCGTCGTCGAAGACCATCGGCTGGTCGGAGCCCATCATGTACAGCCCGTAGGCGCCGGGCCCGAAGAGCATCGAGACGTGCGGGAACACAAAGCGGAACGTCCGGACGTGGGCCCGGAACTCGTCGATCGTGGCGCCGTACGGGACCCACTGCATCATGATCCCGCCCGGGTTCAGGATGGCGTGGCCGGCCTGGTAGTACTCGAGCGACGAGATGACCGACGCGCCCGACGAGAAGATCGGGGGCGGCGGGTCGGTCACGATGATGTCGTAGCGCTCGGTCGTGAGCTCCACGTGGTTCCGGCCGTCCGTGATGATCACGTTCCCGTTCGGATTGGCCAGGACCTGCGCTGCATCCGGGTAGAAGTACCGGAACATCTCGGGCACAGTCGGCACGAGCTCGATCGCCTCTGTCTTCAGCCCTGCGATCAACGCGCCGCGGAACGCCGAGCCCATGCCGAACGCGACGGTCAATGCCGTCTTCGAATCCGGACGCATCATCAACGGCAGGACCGGCATCAGCTTCGCGTCCACGGTCAGCAGCGTCATTGCCGTCCCGGTGACCCACAGCTGCGGGGTGACTGTGGCCCCGGCCTGGACGGACGCGATCTCATCCTCCTGGCTCGCGAACAGCTTGGCGCCGGCGGCCTTGATCCGAGCGACGCTCGGATCGACGATCGCGCCCGGCGTGACCAGGCCCGCGACGATGGCCAGCGCGACGACAGCCGCGGCGACGCCCGTCCCGACCCGCTGCACCGATGTCAATGCCGATCGACCCGAGGCGCTCGCCACCAGGGCGACCGCGGTGGCGACATTGACGAGTGCGAGCAGGGCGACCGCCGTCGGCGAGCCGACGAGCGGGATCACGAAGAACGGGATCGCGAAGGTCGCGGTGATCGCGCCGGCGGTGTTCGCGGCGAGGAGACGTCCGGCGTTGGCTGCGATCCGGGCCGGGTCGTCGCCGAGGAGCGTCGACGCCGCCGGGAAGGTGAAGCCCATGACGATCGTGGCCGGCACGACAACGAGCACGATGGGCGCGAGGACCGCGGAGACCGCGGCGAGCTCGCGGCTTACATCGAAGACGGACGGATGGGCAATCACAAGCACGAGACCACCGGTTGCGAGCCCCGCGATCACGAGCTGCGCGCCGGCGATGATCCCCACCACGTTATGCAGTAACGGGCGAAACTTGGCGAAGAGGAACGCTCCAGCAGTGATTCCGATCAGGAACATTCCGAGGATCAGCGTGAAGACATAGGTCGAGTTGCCCGTACCCGACGAGAGGAGGCGCGTCCAGAGGACCTGGTAGCCGAGGGACGTCAGCCCCGAAACGAAGGCGAGGAGCAAGGCCAGGGTCGGGCGGCGGGTCGCCGCGGAATTGGATGCGGCTGGGATCCACGCCGGCTCGCGCCATTGGTCGCCGGAAGGTGCCGCAGGAATGGGATCGACGCCGCGGCTCAACAGGAGAGCGACCGCGCCGGCCGCGGCGGAGAGGGAAGCCGCGATCACCAACGTGCCGGTCAGCCCGACCAATTCGATCAAGAAGACTCCGGCGATGAAGGTCCCCAGGATCGCGCCGAACGTGTTGGCGGCGTAGAGCCGCCCGAACGCCGTCGACAAGTGGCGGTCGTGCGACAGCTGACGAGTCAGTGTCGGCAGGGTGGCACCCATGAGCACCGTCGCCGGCGCGAGGGCGAGGATCGCGAGCGCGAAGCGGATCAGGGCGAGGACGACGGGCTGTCCCTCGATCGAGGGGAAGATTCCGCGGTAGAGCTCGTGGAGGAGCCGGAACGTGATCGGCGTCAGGAGCACGATCACGACGAGGACCAGCTCGATGATCCCGTACAGCCGGAGCGGCGAGCGCACCCGGTCGGCCAGGCGACCGCCGAGGAACGAGCCGATCGCGAGCCCGCCGAAGAAGCCGGTCAGGATCGTCGAGACCGCCTGCGTCGTGTTGCCGAAGACCAGGACGAGCTGGCGCGACCAGACGACCTCGTACATCAGCCCGGCGGCGCCGGACAGGATGAAGATCGCAAGGATGAGTCGGGGATGGCGCACGGTTCCTCCAGTGGGGCCGGGGTCCGGGGGAGTGTCGCATGCGGCGTTCGGTTGCCGCCTTGTACTCGCCGCGACATGTTCCGGGCGACGGTCCGACGTCAGAGCAGGTGGTAGGCCCAGTAGACGCCCGCCATGCCGACGAGGACGCCGAAGAAGATCAGGGTGCGCCACGTCCAGCCCATGCCCTCGCCATCGCGATCGTCCTTCACGGCAGCCAGCGTGCAGAGCAGCCAGATGAACGGGATCGAGTCGAGGGCGTACCGGTAGCCGTATTGGAGCCACCCACCACCGTAGTAGAGCAGCGTCGGGATTAACACAAGGATGGCGGCTAAAAGCGGCCACCACGACCGACTTTCGCGCCATGGCGCCCTAATGGCATACAGCAAGCCGGGCGACGTGAAGAAGATCGACATGCCAAGACCATCGGGCACGAAGAACGGAGTCTGGAGGTCGGTCCAGCCGCGGTAGACGGCCGGGAGCTTGAGGAACATGTAGTCGAGATTCATCGGAACGTGAACGATGGAGAAGAGGCCCTGCTGTCGCTGCGCCTCGAGGAATGCGGGAAGGACGGCGAGCGCGTAACCCGACTCTAACGGCGACCCGAACCGCGCTGCGTTGTACCAGAAGAAGAACGCGATCGAAGGAAGGACGCCCGTAGCCAGTTCGAGCCACGTGCGCCAGGGCCACAACCGCGGGCTCCAGATCCGGTCGCCGGCGAGGAGCAGGGCGTAGGCCGGGATCGCGAAGGCGACAGGCGCCCGCGAGAGGAACGCGAAGCCGGCCAACAAGCCGATCAGCCATGCGCGGCGACCGCCGCCGAGCTCGATCAGGCACAGCAGGGTCAGGATCGTTGCCGTGAGCTGGCCCGTGTGCCAGACCCCGCCCCGCGTGGTCACCCACCAGATCTGAGTCGAGAAGCCGAGTAAGACCACCAGGAGAAAGCGGTCCACGAGGCGTCGGACGCCATAGCTCCCAGTCGCCCACCAGGCCAGCCCGAGGACGATTGCCGCCAGCGTTGCGTTGATCCCGGACTCGAACTGGTCCGCGGTGACGGGCCCGATCACCGCCACCAGGGGCATCAGGGCGATTGCCGGGAACGGCCCGAAAGGCACATAGAACCTGCTGCCGGCCGGGATGACGTCCTGGCCACCGATGGCCCCGGGCGGCACCGACTTCAGATCGATCCAGGTGTGACCATGAAGAAAGGCGTCCGCAAGGTAGAAGAAGTCGCTGTGCTGAGCATCGAAGAACCGGTTGCAAAGCCAATAGGTCAGCGCGGCGAGGATCGTCAGGCCCATCCCGATCCGAGCCGGCCAGTCGAACCGCTCGAGGAACGTCGGGCGCGCCTCAGGGGGACGCTGTGCAACGGAGGCGACGCTCACGCGGCCATCTCGGCTGGCGCGACGGCCCGCTCGGCAGCCGTCCGCCGACCTGTCGCGAGTAGCGCGAGCAGCGTCAGCCAGAATGCGACCGGGTAGAGGATCGGCGGCTGGCCGAGAGGCAGGACGAGGACCGAGGTCGCGAGCGGGATGGCAAGCGTCCACCACCAGCCCCGCTCGAGCAGGAATGCGATCGGGACCAGCAGCAGCATCGCGTAATGATCCCAGAGGACCGGCGAGAGCAGCTGGCTGGCCACCACGGCGACGAGCAGTGACGTCGTCGCCGGCCAGGCGAGCGCGCTGACGACGACCAGTCCGACGACCGCGATCGAGCTCACGACCTGAAGGAGAGCCGCAGTCCCCGCAGGGACGCCCATCTGGAACGCGACGGCCCCGGGCGTGAAGTTGTGCGGCGTGGCGATCGGGTCGTTGACGTTGCGGAGGATCCCGAAGTAGTCCGGCCAGATCGAGGGCCCGCCCGCCACCGCCGTCGCGACCACCGCGCCGACGACGAGTGCCAGCACCCCGATCGCGACCGCGCGCCAGCGTCGCGTCAGCAGCGCCCAAGCCAGCAGGATCCCGGGCTGGATCTTGATCATCGCGCCAACGGCCCCCGCCAGTCCCAGCCGCGCCGGCCGATCCATCCAGCGCCAGCCGATCGCGAAGATCAGCAGCAGCTCCGGCCCGACCTGCCCGAGCTTCAGGCTGTACGCCACCGGCCACGACAGCCCGGCGAGCAGCAGCACCGTCCAGCGAACGGACGCGCGCACCGGCAGCAGCCCGATCCCGGCCATCAGCGCCGCGACCGACAGCCCGAGCCAGATCCACGTCCCGACCCCGCTCGGGACCAGCCCGAACGGCAGCATCGCGAGGACGAACGACGGCGGGTACAGGAAGAGGGCGAACCCGCCCGCCTGCTGGATCGCGGGGTCGTAGAGCGGGGCGCCGTCGAGGACCCGGCGTACGGCGCGGTCGTAGGCGAGGAAGTCGTAGCCGAGCGTGCCCTGGGCGGATGCCGCGGCGACCACGGCCCCGACGACGAGGACGAACACCCCGATCGCGACGGGCGGCAGGAACCGGGTCAAGACCGCAGATTCGCCGCGCCGGAAGCTCATGGCGTCGGCGCGGGCACGATCACTCACCCGTCGCGGGAGCCCTCGCCCGGCTGTCCGAGCACCTCGGCCGGTCTGCCGCCGAGCCGGCGATGGATCAGGGGGATCCGGAGCAGGTCCCACGCTACGCGCAGAGCCAGACCGGGTCGCGCATGCATCCGCGAGCCGCGCCGGTCGGCCCAGCGGATCGGCACGATCGCCATCCGATAGCCGCGCCGTCGGGCGAGGGAGATCACCTCGACGTCGAACACGATGCTCGTGACCTTCTGACGGGCGAACAGGTCATGGGCCGCCGCGCGCCGGAACCCCTTGAAGCCGCACTGGGTGTCCTTGACCGGCCCGACCACCCAGATCGCGGCGAGCACGTGGAATGCCTTGCCGAGCAGCCGCCGGTACCACGGCTGGCTCTTGCGCATGTCCGAGCCATCGGGCTGGATCCGGCTGCCGAGGGCGATGTCGTTGGTGTCGAGCGCCTCGACAAGGAGCGGGATCATGTCCGGCGGGGTCGCCATGTCGGCATCGGTGAAGACGATGTAGTCGCTGGTCGCGGCGAGCATTCCGGCCCGGACCGCGGCGCCCTTGCCGCCGTGCGGCACGGAGATGACGGTCAGCTCGGGTCGGCCGCCGGAGGCTTCGGCCGCAGCTTCTGGGCGGGCGCGAACAAGATCGGCCGTGCCATCGCTGCTGCCGTCGTCGACGACAAGGACGTCCACCCGATCCGGGAGTGCCGCCGAGCCCGGGGCGCCATCCCGAGCCTCCTGGCCGCGACGATGGAGGTAGCCGAAGAGCTCGTCGAGGGCGGGTCCGAGCCGCTCCGCCTCGTTGTAGGCGGGCAGGACGAGCGTCAGCGAAGGCGCGGTCATGACCGGCAGTCTAGCGGCCGCCACCGACGGGTCAGGCCTCCGAATGTACTGGCTCCCGGGGCGCATTGCCGCACAGTACGATCGCGCCGTGGATGACGCGACGCGCCGGGCCCGCGAGGAGCGTGCCCGCCTCCGCCTCGAGCGGGCGGTCCTGATCGCGCTCGGGTTCCTGGCGGTCCTGATCATCGGCCAGACGCTGATCGACCTGTTCATCCGCTACCCGTACGGGGTCGATCTCGAGATCCCGCTCCGGGCGGCCCGCCGCTTCGCCGACGGCGGCCAGGCGTACCTCGCGAGCGCCTTCGCGGTGATCGTCGGCCCGGACCTGCCGTTCCTCTACCCGCCGGTCACGCTGCCGTTCCTCGTGCCGCTCCTGAGCGTGCCGCGCGAGCTCCTGTTCGGGACCTGGACGTTCTTGGTCCTGTGCTGCGGCGTCTTTGCCTGCCGCCGGCTCGCGATCCCGTGGTGGGCGGTCCCGATCGCCCTCGCCTGGGCGCCGTTCGCCGAAGCCCTGCTCGGCGGCAACATCCAGGTCCCCCTGCTCGCGGCCTTCACTGCGGTCGTGTATCGCAGCGGCGGCCTGGCCTTCCGCCCGATCGACCGGGATCCGCGAAGTGCGTCCTCGGCGGGGCGCGCCGTGCTCGACGGGACGCTCGCCACGCTGATCGGCGCAATCAAGGTCTCGCAGGGGCACACGTGGCTGTTCGTGCTGCGGCGGCGGCCCGCGGCGGCACTGGCGGGTGCGGCCATCGTGGCGGGGGTCTGCCTGGTGACGCTGCCGCTCGTGGGACTCCAGAGCTGGTTCGATTGGCTCGGCCAGGCGGGCAAGTCCGGCGACCCGAATTGGCAGGCGGTCGGCTGGCCGCTGTCGGTCTACCTCGGGCGGCCTCTCGGGCTGCTGCTGACAGTGCTCAGCCTGGTGGCGATGTTCTTCGTGCCGATGCGGCGGGCGGGCGCCTGGATCGGGCTGCTCTCGATCGTCGGCGCGCCGTCGCTTCACATGTTCGGGATGCTCTTCCTGATCCCGGCCCTGCTCGAGATCCGGCGCGAGATCGCGCTTTTCGCGGTGTTCGCGATCGGGACCTACACGGGCCTCGGGTTGATCGGCGGCTCGCTGGTCGCGGGGATCGCGTTCGCGCTCTCGGGAAAGGTGCCGGCGTTCGCGCGGCGCGAGCCGTCTGCGCCGGCGCCCAATCGTTCCGCGCCCAAGCCGGCAGCGGCGCCCCGCTGATCCTAGGTCGGGCGAGGTCGGGCGCCGGCGACGGGCGCGGCGGGCTCGGCCGCGGTAGCCGCTCCGCGGCGGCGGCGGTCCCCGAGCCACAGTGGGATGATCGCGACGAGCACCGCGAGGCCGTGGAACCAGATGATCGGGAGGCTCAGGGTCACCGCCACCGGGACCGTCCAGCGTCGGTCGGTCCGGGCGCCCCAGGCCACGATCAGCGCGCTGGCCGCCATCCGGATCGGGACCGGGATCGGCACCGGGTACGGGTGCCCGGGGTCGTAGGTCAGGTTGTCGATCATCGTCTTGGTGTACTGCCGCCACAGGTCCGGCGCGACGATGAAGCTCACGGCCGCGATCGCGAGCGTCGCCCCGACCGCGATCGCGAACTTCCGCCACTCCCCGCGGAACAGGAACCACAGCGCCCCGACTCCGGGTGAGACCTTGGTCAGGACGATGAACGCCCACGCCGCCGGGTAGCGGAAGCCGACGACGATCGCGACCGCCATGAACAGGTGGATGTTGCCGTGGTAGAGCTCGAGCGGGATCGGCGGGAAGGCGAGCAGGACGAGCCACCACCGCCCGGTCAGCCAGATCAGCGCCGCGATCATCGCCGCGAACCACAGGCCGAAGAAGACCTCCCACGGCAGGACGTGGAAGCCGGCGAACAGCTGACCGATCGCCGGCGTGTAGCGGAAGGCGCCGAGGTCCGACGTGTTGCCGATCGAGTGGCCGTACAGGTTGTTCAGGTCGATCGACCAGTAGGCGTAGGCGTCGAAGCCGAACAGCGACTGGCTTCGGTTGATCAGGACGATGTACGGGAGCGAGATCAGGCCGACGATCGAGAGGGCGTGGCGGATCGCCCGGCGCCGGGCGGGTCCGAGGCGGTCGGCGGCGCGGGCGAGGGCGTCGGTCATGCGCCTCCGCCCTGGGGTTGGGCGGCCGAAGGGATCGAGCGGTGGACGGCGACGAGGACGAGCCCGACCGCGACCCACAGCAGGGGCAGCCACGCCAGCGCGACCGCCGCGATTGCCCCCGCGGCGATGAGGAGGCCGCGGATGGCCGCGCGGGCCGAGGGTGCGGCTGCGCCCGCGACCGAGGTCGAACGCAGGACGGCGGCGGCGGCGAAGGGCAGCATCGCCGCCGGGTAGTGGACCCAGGTCACGGGCAGGAGGAAGAGCGTCGCCGCGGCGGCGATCGCCAGGCTCTCGACGGGATCGGGCCGGGTCCAGGCGGCCCACGCGACCGCGACGACCGCGACCGCCGCGACGGCGAGATGGATCGTCCGGGCGAGGTCACTGCCACCGCCGACGAGCAGCGCGAGCTGGGCGGCCGGCCCGAGGTTTCGGCCATCGACGATCTCCGCCCGCCCGGCGACCGAGACCACGCTCAGGTACTCGCGCCAGAGCGCGCCCCCGCCGGCGAGCAGGCTCAGCCCGAGGAGGACCAGGCCGGCGACCACGGCGGCGATCACGACGACCGGGCGGCGATCCCGGTCCCGGGCGGCGCGGACGAGGAACCATAGTCCGAGGCCGGCGGGATAGAGCTTGGTGACCGCGGCAAGGGCGAGGGCAACGCCGCCGGTCACGCGATCGGCGAGCCGCGGCGATAGCGCTCCGATCAGCGCGAAGCCGTAGAGGGCCGGGAACAGTGCGTCGAGATTCCCGAACAGGACCGCGAAGAAGAAGGGCGCGCTGACGACGGCGGAAGCGGCGGCGGCGATCACGAAGCCGGCCCGTGCCCGGCCGGGGGCGACGAGCGCCCGGAGCCGGTCGACGGTCACGAGGAACAGGCCGGTCGCGAGCACGCCCAGGCCGACGAGCAGCGCTCCCGACCCCACCGACGCCACGAGCCCGAAGGCCTGCGCGACGAGCGGCGGATAGCTGTAGAACAGCCCGACCGCATCGGGCGACCGGCCGGCGACGATTGCGGGGTCGTAGGGGGAGGTGCCGGCGGCGATGGCCCGCCCGGCGCGCAGGACAAGCTCGAGATCGAAGCCGGCGGTCCGCGGCGTCGAAGAGAACATCGCGACGCCGAGCGAGATCAGCAGCCCCCACCCGAGCACGGCGATCACGAGCCAGATGGCCGTCTCGGGCTCGATCGGGCGGCGGCGGCGGCGCTCGGCGACGCTCATGCCCGCGTCTCCGGCTCCGGTTCGCCGTCCGGGGCGCGCAGCGCGGCAAGGAACGTCATCAGCTGGTACAGGAGCAGCCGCGGGGTGGCCAGCACCGACAGGACGACCGCCGCGGCCCAGCCCCACCGGCTCGGGGCGAGGCGGAGCGCGATCACGGTTCCGACGATCACGAGTCCGGCCCACAGCCACGGCGAGATCACGTAGGGCGACCAGTTCCGGACCTCGCCGACCTGGCCAAGGTTGAACACCGCGGGAAAGGCCAGCATCCCGGCCGGCTCGAGAACGAGCTGGAGCAGCCCGAGCCCGGCCATCCAGGCGGCGAACTTGCCGAGCGATCGCCAGTCGCGCCGGCCGATCCACCAGATCGCGACGATCGCCGGCAGGATCTTGAGGTTGGTCGCCAGGGCGATGGCCCACGGCGACCCGAGCGCCATGAGGAACGTCACCGGGACCTGTGCCTGGCCGATCGCCACGCTCCACAGGATCGCCATCGCGAGCATCCCGAAGACGAGCCAGCCGTCGCGCCCGGGCCGGACCCGGACGACGATCCCGACCAGCGACAGGACGACGACCGTCTCCCAGATCGCCGCGGCCGCGGCGTACGGGAGCAGGGCCAATGGCCGGAAGACGACGGCGAGGAGCGGCGGGTAGCGGTAGAACTCGGCCTCGTTCGTCGAGGCCGCCTGGACGTACAGCGGCAGGCCCGCGTTCAGCCGGGCGCCGGCGTCGTAGTAGGCGCGGACGTCGGCGAGCGGATCCGAGGTCAGGTGGAGCACGAATGTGCTGATCCCGATCAACGTCCCGAGCACGGCTGCGACGAACAGGACCAGTCGGACCCGGCGTTCTCGCCGAGCCCGTGCGGAGGGCTTCATTGGGCCCCATCGTAGGCGGCGCCGGAGCGCCCGTCGCTGCGCCCGCGGGTCGGCGCCGATAGCCGATTCGTACCGGGTCGAGCGTTCGAGGGCCGGTGCTACGCTGCACCGGCCGTGCGGACCCCGATTGCCCTCTATCTGCTCGCCCTCGTCGCGCGACTCGTCGTCATCGGCCACTTCCCGGACCCGGCCTACCCCGATTCCTATTACTACGTCGACGTCGCGCGGAACCTCGCCGCCGGCAACGGGTTCCACGTCGACTTCGTCTGGATCTTCGCCGAGGTCGGCGGGAAGATCCCGCTCGTCCCGACCCTGCCCATCCCGTCGAACGCCCACTGGATGCCGCTCGCCTCGATCGTCCAGGTCCCGTTCATCGCCCTGCTCGGGCCGACCGCGTTCGCCTCCGCCCTGCCGTTCGCCCTGATCGGTGCGACCGCTGCGCCGCTGACCTGGGCGATCGCCCGTGACGCCGGCTCGAGCCGGCTCGTCGCGGTCGGCGCCGGCGTGCTCGTGGCGTTGCCCCTGCTCCTGCTCGCGTTCATGGTCCAGCCCGACAACTTCTCGCTGTACCAGCCGCTCGTCGCCGGCGCCCTGTGGCTCGGCGCGCGCGGGCTCCGTGGCGACGCCCGGGCCTTCGCCATTGCCGGGCTCCTGGTCGGCCTCGCGACGCTGTCCCGCAACGACGGGGTGTTCGTCGGCGCAACGCTCGGGCTGGCGTTCCTGTGGGACCGCTGGCGGGCGTGGCGGTCGGCCGGTGCGCGGAAGCCGGTGATCCCGCTCTGGTCGGCGGTCGCCTGCGCCGGGCTGTTCGTCGCGGTGATGGCGCCGTGGATCGTCCGCCAGCTCACGGTCTTCGGCTCGATCTCGCCGTCGTCGGCGTCGGGCAAGGTGCTCTTCATCCGATCGATCGACGAGTGGAACTCGATCACCACCCCGGCGAACCTGGACTGGCTCCTCGGCCAGGGGCTCGGACCGTTGCTCCTGAGCCGGATCGGCGGCCTCGTCGCCGCGATCAGCATCTTCTCGACCCTGGCCTGTGCGATCGTCCTGGTCCCGCCGCTGGTCATCGGCGCGTGGTCGCGCCGGCGCTCGGTCTGGTTCGGGCCGTTCTTCACCTACGCCGGGATCCTGTTCGCGTTCTCGGCTGTTGTCTCCGCGGTCCACGTACCGGGCGGGACGTTCATCCACTCCGCGGTCGCGCTCGTGCCGCACTCCTACATCCTGGTTCTCGAGGGAATCGGGGTGGCGGTGGGGTGGTTGGCCGCCCGCCGCCGCGCCTGGAACCGCGAGACCGCGACCCGGGTGTTCACGACCGCCGCGGTCGTCGCGGGGTCGGCCCTGGCGCTCTTCGTGGCACTGGCCGTCCACACGGCCTGGGCGCAGAAACGGGCCGATCGCTCGTCCGAGGCCGCCGCCCTCGCCGCCTACGCTGATCCGGGCGCGCGCGTGATGTCGATCGATGCCTCGGGAACGGCCTACGCCAGCGGTCACGGTGGAGTCGTGACGGTCAACGACCCGCTGGCCACGATCCTGGACGTCGCCACGGCGTACCGGACGGAGTGGCTCATCCTCGAACGCGACAGCATCGTCGCGGCACTGGCGCCGGTCCTGAGCGGCCAGTCGCGGCCGGCTTGGATCGGCTCGCCGGTCCTGACGATCCCGGCCGCGGACGGCGCGACGCCACGGGCGGCGGTCTACCCGATCTGCCTGAGCCCCGCCGACCCCCGTTGCCAGGTCGTCGCGGCGGCGCCCTTGTCGCCGTCGAGCGTCACGGCGAGCCGCCCGTGACCCGCCGCGAGGCGGTCGTCTCGGCGGGCGTCGTCTTCGTCATCGCCCTGGCCGTTCGGTGGTACGCCGCGACCCTCGTCGTCTTCCCGAAGCCCGAGGACACGGCCTATTACGTGGACGTCGCCCGGAACCTGATCTCCGGCCGCGGCTTGATCAGCGACGCGCTGTGGAGCTTCCAGACGCAGCCCCTGGTCGTGCCGCGCGAGGCGTTCGAGGTCTGGCTGCCGCTGCCGACGTTCGCCGCCGCGCTCCCGATGGCGATCCTCGGCACGACGTTCGCGGCGGCCCAGGTCAGCTCGGTCCTGATCGGGACGCTCGTGCCGGTACTTGCCTGGCGGCTGGCGGCGGACGTTGCCGAGGAGCGCGGCCTGCCGGTCGGGCGGGCTCGGACGCTCGCGATCGGGACGGGTCTGACCGCGGCGGTCTCGCTGCCGCTGATCCTTCACTCGACCTTGCCGGACTCGACGATGCCCTTCGCGGCGCTGACGCTCGCGGCGTGCCTCCTGATCGGGCGGATCCGGCGAGCCGTCGAAGGCGACTCGGGCGGCGGGCGGCGGCCCCTGGCCCTCCTCGTCGGGTTGGGCGTGGTCCTGGGCCTCGCCGCGCTGACGCGCAACGAGGCGGCCTGGCTGGCGCTCGTCTGGGTCGTGTTCGCGTGGCGCCTGCGGGCAACCGGCCGCGAGCGAAGCACCCTCATCGCGATTCCGGCCGTCGTCGCCCTCACCCTCTTCGCCCCGTGGATGATCCGCGACTGGCTCGTCTTCGGCAGTCCCCTCCCCGGCCAGGCCCTGACGAACGCGCTGTCGATCAATGGCACCGACATCTTCGCCTGGAGCCAGCCGCCGACGCTGGCGCGCTACCTCGGCGTCGGGATCGGGCGGCTGCTCGAGATGCGGGCCACCGGCATCGAGCACAACCTGTTCGAGGTGCTCCTGCTGCCGGGCGCGCCGCTGTCGCTGATCGGCCTCGTCGCGTTGCCGTGGATGACCCGGACGCGCGCCATCCAGCCGCTGCTCCTCATCTCGGTCCTGATCTTCCTCGTCACCAGCCTGCTGTTCCCCGTTTCGACGACCTGGGGCACGTTCCTCCACGCCGCGGGCGCCATCCACGTGCTCCTGGTGATCTCGGCCCTGCTCGCGCTCGACCGCCTGATCCTCGCGGTCGGCCGCCGGCGCGACTGGACCCGGCCCGTGGCCTGGCTGGCGCCGGCGCTGACGGTGTCGGGGGCGCTGCTCTTCTCGGCGATGCTCCTGCCGACCTTCGCCGACGGTTCGCAATCGACTCGCCGCGAGCTCACCGATGCGGCATTCCGGCTCGACGAGGTCGGCGTTCCGCTGGGCGACAAGACGCCGATCATCTCCGACGCCCCGATCTGGCTCCCGTACATCGGCCGCGGCACGGGTCTCGCCCTGCCGTACGAGCCGCCGTCGAGCGTGCTCGACCTCGCCCGCCACTTCGGCGCCCGGATCGTGGTCGTGACGAGTGGCGATCACCCGTTCCGGGCCGCGATCGCCGCGGGCACGGCCCCCGACGCGACCTGCTTCGAGGACATCACGCCCGGTCCATCGAGCGCGCTCGGCGGTCACGCCGCGGACACCCTCCGGATCTATCGCGTCGTCTGCCCGTGACCGGCCCGTATACTCCGGGGCGAATGGACGCTGCCCGGTCCAGCGACGACATCCGAACCGTCCGCGACGTGCGGATCGACGGTCTCCGCGCGGAAGCGTCCGAGGCCGTCGGTTACAGCGCGAACACGCTCCGCGCCGTCGGCCAGCGCTATCGGACCGCGTACGCCGAGGAGTTCAACCGCTGGCAGGCCCTGCGCGACGAGCTCGACGCGATCGAGCGCGGCGGGCCGCTCGCCCACGGCGGGCCGACGGCCCACGGCCACCTGGCCGCCGTCACGGACGACGGGCCGGAAGATGCGCCGGACGACGAAGCAGCGGAATCCGCCGAGGCCGCCGAGGCCGGCGCCGAGGATATCCGGGTCCGCGCCGTGCGTTCGTCGGTCGACCAGCTCGGCGCCGAGCTCGGGCGGCAGCAGACCGAGCTCGCCAAGCTCGAGATCGCCCTGCGCACCCTCGAATCGACCTGGCTCTTCCTCGAGCGCGGCGACGCCAGCCTGGTCAACGACGGCGAGGGCCTGCCGACCGACGTCCAGATGCGAATCGTGGAGGCCCAGGAGTCCGAGCGTTCGCGCCTCGCCCAGGAGGTCCACGACGGGCCGGCCCAGGTTCTCTCGAACGCGATCTTCCAGGTCGAGTACATCGAGCGCGTGATCGACACCGACGAACGCGCCGCCCGGACGGAGCTGCGCTTTCTGCGCGACCTGCTCCGGCGCGAGCTCGGCTCGGTCAGGACGTTCATCAGCCAGCTCCGGCCGCCGGTCCTCGACGAGCTCGGCCTCGACGGGGCGATCTCGGACGCGATCGGCCGCGCCACCGCCCTCACCGGCCTCGCGATCAGCTCGAACCTCGGCGCCTCGCCGGATCGCCTGAGCGGGACCCAGCAGACGGTCGTCCTGCGCGTCCTGCAGGAAGCGCTGCAGAATGTACGGAAGCACGGTGCCGCCTCGGCCGTCACGGTCGCCAGCGCGATCGACGGTGGCGACTGGGTCCTGTCGGTCCGTGACGACGGGCGCGGGTTCGACATCGGAGCGGTCGCCGCTCGCGGACGTCGGAACTTCGGATTGCAATTCATGCGTGAACGAGCCGAGTTGATCGGGGCCAACTTCGAGGTGCATTCCCGCCCGGACGGTGGCACGCTCGTCCGGCTCGCGATTCCGTTGGGAGTAGAGGAGACCAGTCGATGAACTATGACGGCCGCGAACGACGCCGCGGAGGCCCGGATCGCCGGTCCGACGGCGAGCGAACCAGGATCCTGATCGTCGACGACCACGCCCTCTTCCGGGTGGGTATCGCCAACATCCTCGAGCGCGAGTCTGACTTCGAGGTCGTCGGCGAGGCGGACGACAGCCGGACCGCGATCGATCGCGCCCTCGAGACGTCGCCGGACATCATCCTGATGGATCTCTCGCTGCCAGCTCCCGGCGGGATCGAGACGACCCAGCGGATCAAGCGCGAGCTGCCCTCGACCGGAATCATCGTCCTCGCGGTCTCCGAGGACGAGGATGCCCTGTTCGACGCGATCAAGGCGGGCGCGGCCGCGTTCATCCTCAAGGACGTCGGGCCCGACGACCTCGTCACGATCATCCGCCGCGTCGTCACCGGCGAGTACCTGATCAACGACAAGGTCTTCTCGAAGCCGGCCGTCGCGTCGCGGGTCCTCAAGGAGTTCCGCGAGCTCGCGGTCTACGGCCAGGAGGCCGCCCCGATCTTCGCGCCGCTCTCGCCGCGCGAGGTCGAGATCCTCGACAACATCGCCCAGGGCATGACCAACAAGCAGGTCGCCTACGCCCTGTCGATCAGCGAGCAGACCGTCAAGAACCACATGAGCTCGATCCTCCGCAAACTCTCGGTGAACGACCGGACCCAGGCCGTCGTGTACGCGATGCGCCAGGGCTGGATCCGGATGCCGGAGGACTGATCGTCCTCGTGTCCCCATCCCACCGCGCTTCTCCGGCCGACGCCGCCTCGGAGCCGGCCGGCGACCTGGCGAGCCGTCTCGTCACCGAGATCGCCGCCCTCGACGGGGAGCTGTCCGAGATCGAGATGCTCGTCGCCCAGGCGGCGACGGAGGCAACGCGCCACGAGCAGCGCCGGGCCCAGACCGCGGAGAAGCTCGCGAGCGCGGTCAACCTGCCGCCGCCGGACCTCGCCGCGCTCAACGCCCAGCTCGTGTCGCTGACTCGGCGGGCGGCCGTCATGGAGTCGCAGGTCGACGTCCTCGAGGGCAAGCGCAAGACGCTCGCCCGCTTCCGCGACAGCCTCCTCGAGCTGGCCGAGGCCTATGGATCGGCCGCGACCGCGTCTTCAGCAGGTGCCGGCGACGCAGCTCGGATCGGTGCCGGCGACGGTGGCGACGGCGGAGCGGGTGGCGGAGCGGGCGCGCCGATGTCGCGGATCGTCCTCAACGCCCAGGAGGACCTGCGCCGCGAGATCGCCCGGGCGATGCACGACGGACCGGCCCAGAGCCTGACGAACATCGTCCTCCAGGCCCAGATCGTCGAGCGCCTCCTCGGCCGCGACGCGGACGGTGCCCGCGGCGAGCTGCGGCTCCTGGTGTCCATGGTCCAGCAGACGCTCGACGCGACGAAGACGTTCATCTTCGACGTCCGGCCGATGGTCCTCGACGATCTCGGCCTCGTCCCGACGCTGCGCCGGGCGGCCCGCGAGCGTGGCCGGCGGGCGGGGATCGCGGTCGAGTTCGACTCGGTCGGCCAGGACAGCCGGCTGTCGGTCGACCTCGAGAGCAGCCTGTTCCGGATCATCGACGAGGCCCTGACGGGCTACCTCTCGGCGCGGCCGGACCGGATCTCGATCAAGCTCGACTGGACGGAGGACGTCGTGGAGGCGCTGGTGACCGCCGAGCGCCAGCCGACCCACGAGATGGCGGCGGCCGACGAGGAGGTCGCGGCCTCGATCAAGGCGGTGGAAGCGACCGGCAAGGACGTCCCGCCGGCGCTCGAATCGATGATGGCGGACCGCCGCGAAAAGGCGGAGGGCAAGGCGGTCGCCGCGCGCGAGGCGGCGATCATCGCCCTGCCGGTCGCGACGTGGCGCGAGATCGAGCAGCGAGCGGCGACGACCGGCATCGCCGCCGAGCTGCTCGACGGCGGCGCGACCCTTCAGCTCCGGACCGACGTCGCGGCCAGTGCTCATGCGCCGGACCAACCGAGCTGATCCCTCTGGCCCGGTCGGGGCCCTCGCCTCGGCTGCGTGCCGCCGGGTGCGTAGCCAATCGCGGTGCGGCCAGGGCGTCGTCGAGTACGGCCTGATCCTTTCCCTGTCCGCGTTGCTCGCGGTCGTGCTGCTGGTCGTCTTCGGAGCGACGCTGAGTGCGGTCCTCAAGGCTGTCGGCGACGCCATCGACGCCGCGTCCTAGCGATCGCCGCTGATTTCTTGCGTTCAGGCGTCTGTCGCCTATTGCGCAGCGATCGGGCCAAGATTTTCGTCGCTCAGGCGAGAGACGCCTGGGAGGACGAGAATCCCCGCCGGGCTGGTGCGTGGAAGGCGATCGGGCCTGGCGCGGGCCTTCCCGAGTAGGCGAGAGTCGCCTGAGGGGCGGAAATCCGGCTCGTCGACGCGCGGCGCGCCGCCAAGTGCGGGCGCGGCGATCGGGCGCGGCGATCGGGCATGGTGACGGCGCGGCGATCCGGCGCGGCGATCCGGTCCGGCCGCCCCGCCGCCACTGCCACGCCGGCACCGGTCATTCGTCCCGGTTCGGGGCGGTCGGCGGGCAGTCCAAGCAGCATGGTCAGGTCGGTACCAATGGGCTACTGGACCTTCCGGTCGCAGTTCTGACATGATGACGAAGCCCTCGATTGAGGGTGAGTACTCATCCAGGAGGTTGCCGCATGGCACTCGTTCAGAAGTTCCTCGCCGTCCTGCATCGGGATGACGAGGAAGGCCAGGGACTCGCGGAGTACGCGCTGATCCTCGCCCTCATCGCGATCGTCGCGATCATCGCCCTCATCTTCCTGGGCGGCCAGGTCTCGAAGATCCTCAGCACGGTCGGCAACTCGGTCTAGGCCGTCGCCACCACTGACGTTCGAGAGGCCGCTGGACTCAAGTCCGGCGGCCTCTCACTTTCTCCGCGCAGGCGACGCCGCGCAGAGTAACATCGACTTCCGGGGTTGGGTCCGCGGCCGGGGGACGGGTCCGCATCGACCAGATCGAGCGCTAAGGGAGCGCTCCCTCAACCAGGGAGGCAACCGCCGAATGTCATTCTTCAACTCGTTCCTCGCGGCCCTTCATCGGGATGACGAGCAAGGCCAGGGACTCGCGGAGTACGCGCTGATCCTCGCCCTCATCGCGATCGTCGCGATCATCGCCCTCATCTTCCTGGGTGGCCAGGTCTCGAAGATCCTCAGCACCGTCGGCGACTCGATCTAGTTGTCGTTCTCCTCGACCTTGTTGACGAGGACCGATAGCGGCGTCCGGCCATCGAGCCCGGCGTGGGGACGCCGTCGATTGTAGGCATCGACCCAGCCGGGCAGGGTCGCCAGGCGCTCGCCGTTCGATCGGAACAG
>JBBRSJ010000019.1:0-55034 GCA_038245515.1 Candidatus Limnocylindrales bacterium
CACCTTCACGGCGATCGGCACGAGCGGGACGGCCAACCTGTCGGGCCTCATCGGCTACAAGGCGGAGAGCGGTCGGAAGCTCACCGTCAAGGACACCCTCCACAGCGCCCAGACCAGCAGCATCGCCTTCACCGTCAATCCGGACGCCGCGTTTACTGTCGTTTTCAGCGACCTGGTGGCCGGCTTCGCCGGGGAGCCCCTCGACACGAAGATCAGCACTCCGATCTACAGCGCTTGCGTCCCGTCCGGGTCCACTGCGCCGTGTGCGCTGTCTCCGGCTTCGACCGGCGTGAAAGTCCTGATTCGTGACAAGTTCAGGAACAATGTGGCCGACCACACGCCGGTGAGCATCGGAGCGACAGCCTCACTTGCCGGCACATCGTCGGGCATCGCGACCTTCGGCGACCTGCCCGGATTCGTGACGCTCGGGCCTGCACAGATCACGGCCACGACGACAGACGGAACAAGCAGATCGGGGTTGAGTCGCACGTTCCAAATTGTGAGCGACGTCAAGGCCTGCACAGGGACTTCGTGTATCAACAAGGCTCTTGGGAGCACCAACAGCAAGACCTACGTCAATTCGTGGAGCCAGATCACCGCCTCCGGGTGCGGGTTCTATTGCGGGACCGTGAACGTTCTCCAGTCCACCCGGCTGACGGCGTCGACCGCGAAGCAATGCGGGAACTCGACGTGGGTCAGCGACATCTCTGATCAACGAGTCACGGGGACGGGGACGCAGGTCACATCGACAGGTCTCGAGTTGATCGTGATTCCGAAGGCGACGCTCAAGGCAAGCAATGTCCTCAACCGCGGACCGGCGAATTTCAACATCTGCTTCGGGGCCATCTGGATCGGCGGAGGTCCCGGAACTACGGGCTGGCTGGGAAAGACCTCGGCAACGAACAACAGGCTCGTCGCGGCAACGATGGTGCGGGACGATGCTGTCCAGCCGCAGGGAGTCCGCTGGTACGGGATCCCCGCGAATTGCGGGACCGCGGGCCTCTCCGCGAGCGACCCGTGCATTCTCCTCAGGACCAAGCAGAAGGCGGACATCCGGTCCGTGCTGGGATCGGATGCAGCGTCGATCATGAACGACGCCGACCTGGGAATCGTCATCCGCGTCGGCACGGCGAGCTCCCCGTCGTCGTGGGACGGGGGAAGTCATCCGTTCTAGGCCGAGCCGAGTGCCTCCAGGCGCCTCTTGATCCGGGCCGCCGAGACCAGGTCGCCTTTCTCCTCGGACAGTCGCAGGGCCTCCCGCAAGGGGGGCTCTGCCTCGTCTAGTCGTCCGAGCATGAGGAGGACCTCGGCCCGCTCGACACGTGCGTCCGCCTCGAAGACCGGCGAAGCGGTCTCTGCCGCAAGCCGCAACTGGCTCTCCGTCAGCTCCAATGCCTCATCTGCCCGACCGACCCGGGCCCGGAGCCGGGCCGCGACTCCCCGCCACAGGACCTGCGATTCGAAGTCGTCGTCGGCGGTGAGGGCGCGGGCCTCCTCCGCAACGGCCTGGGCCTCGGCGAACCGCTCGCCCTCGTACAGGGCTCGCGCGAGCATCCCGGCGACCGTTGATCGGAAGTAGGTTTCGTCGAGGGCTCCCAAGGCATCGTAGTCGCGGCGGGCCTCACGCTCGGCCGCCACGGGGTCCCCGGCAAGGAGCTCGACCCTTGCCGAGTTGATCGACGTCGTCAGCGCCGCCACATTTCGCCCGAGTCCCTCGAGGATCAGGCGCTGCTGCGTGTACAGCTCTCGGGCCTGGTCGAAGGAGCCGCGCATGGCATGGAGGACAGACAAGGTCCCCGATACGATCGCTTCGGCTCGCCGATCGCCGCCGACCTGCGAGATCAGCTCTTCGCACCGGCGAATTGCGTCATCTGCGGGGACGGATCCGAGGAGGAGTGAATAGGCCTTCGTGGTCGCGGCCCGCGCCGCCAACCTGGGCTCGCCAGCGGCAGTCGCGTGCCGCACGATGTTGTCGGCCGCTTCGGACGCCTCCGCGAAGCGACCGACATTGTTGTACGTCTGAGCAAGCAGCCGCCAGGCTCGAGCGAGCCCGGCGTGGTCGTCGGCGGCTTCGAAGATTGCGATGTCCCGCTGCCCCTCTGCGATCGCCGCGTCGGTTGACACCGAGGCTGAGCCCATCTGCTTGACCATGACGTGGAGCAGGCTCGCTCGGGCGTGAAGACGTGGATCGCTGATGGCCTCGGCCGCGGCCTCGGCTTCCATCAATACCTGGGCGGCCGTGTCGCGCTCGCCCTGCGCGATCAGGGCCTCGGCAAGGTCGGGCATGAGCTCGATCCTGAACGCGTTTTCGGCCGGCAGGAGGGCCTGGGCACGGCCCAGCAGGTTCGCTGCTGCCGGAAGGTCGCCGCGGCCGAGAGCTCGTCTGCCGGCTGAGGCAAGCTTCGCCGCTGCGCGCTCGCCCAGGCGTCGTGCCGGCTCGTCAATCACACCCAGGGCAGCCCGATATTGGTACGCCTGCTCAAGGTGATAACCGTGGATCTCTTCGAACTCCTGCCCCCGACCGCGCTCCGCGTTGATCCGTTCAGCCCAGTCGACGAACCGCTCGTGGTAGGAAGCGCGGGCTCGTTTGAGCAGGGACCCGTAAGCCGTGTCGCGGACGAGGAGGTGCGCGAACTTGAAGGCCGCCTCGTCGTCGAGGGTGGCCGGTTTGACGAACTCCTTGCGATCGAGCGCGGCCAAGGTCGAGTCAATGATCGGCCGCGCGTCGTCGGCAACGAGCTCCTCGATTGCCGCCACAGGGAACATCAAGCCGATAACCGAAGCGGGCTCGAGGACCTGCTTTTCCCCAAGGCCAAGTGAGTCGAAGCGAGCGGCCAGAAGCGCATGGATCGAAGGCGGGACGGCAATCTGGCTTGCCATCGCCGTGGAACGCCATCGCCCCTCCTCCCGCCGGAGCGCCCCCGTGTCGATAAGCATCGAGACCATCTGCTCGACGAAGAGCGGATTTCCTTCAGCCGCTGAAGTAATCCGTTCGACAACGGACCGATCCAGCCCTGCCTCGCCCAGCAGCTCCTCGATGATCCGGCCGGAATCCGCATCGGAGAGGGGCTGGAGCACAAGGAGCTGCTGAGCATGGGCGTCGGACCACTCGGCATGTTCCTCGAGGAGCTCGTTACGCGCGGAACAGAGGAGCACGAGCGAGGAGTCCCGGGCCTCATCCCGCAGGTGATCGAGCAGTTCGAGGAACGTCTGCTCCGCGGAGTGGATGTCGTCAATGATGACGACCAAGGGCCGTTCACGGCCCATCGCCTCGAGCAGCCGCCGAGAGCCCCAGAACAGCTCGGCGATCGGAAACTGCGCGGGAGACAGGCCGATCGCGGCCGCCACGCGGTCGAGGATTTCCTGCCGCTCGGATAAGTCGCACCCCTCTCGCTCGAGCAGCGAGGCGAGCTTTCCGACCGCCACGTCGGGCGTGTCCTCGGCCGCGATCGTTGCCGCCTCACGGACGATCTCGGCCAGCGGCCAGAACGTGATGCCGTCGCCGTACGGAAGGCAGCGGCCACGAAGGACGCGGGCTCCGGCACCAGCTTGCTCGGCGAATTCCTTGACGAGGCGGGACTTTCCGACCCCTGCGTCGCCGACCACCGTCAGCATCCGGGCCACTCGCTTCGTCTCGGCGTCCGCGAGGGCGACCGCCAGGCGGCTCATCTCCACCTCGCGACCCACGAATGGGGCGACGCCCGACGTCGGCTCGGCAGGCCGGTCGCGGACTGCGAGCAGCCGGTACGCCGGAACAGGCTCGGCCTTGCCCTTCAGGGTCAGTGGCGCAATCGCATCGACCTCGGCGTAGTCCTTCGCCAGGCGGTAGGTCAGGTCGCCGATGATCACCTCGGCCGGCCCGGCAGCCTGCTCCAGCCGCGCGGCGACGTTGACGGCGTCGCCGGTGACCAACCGCTGGCCAAGGGTCGCGTTGCCGGCGATCACCTCGCCGGTGTTGACACCGATCGCATTGAGGAGTCGAACACCCCAGGTCGTCGCGAAGCCTTCATTGAGGGCGGGCAGGGCGGCCTGCATGTCAAGGGCCGCCCGGAGCGCCCGGACTGCATCGTCCTCGTGCCGGACGGGCAGCCCGAACACGGCCATCACCGCGTCCCCGATGAACTTCTCGACCGTTCCTCCGTGACGCTCCAGGGCGCGCT
The DNA here is from genome assembly GCA_038245515.1 of Candidatus Limnocylindrales bacterium. GTDB lineage: Bacteria > Chloroflexota > Limnocylindria > Limnocylindrales > CSP1-4 > CF-46. Next base: position 4,161 of record JBBRSJ010000019.1, read on the forward strand.
TCATCTCGATGAAGTAGAGCGACATGACCTCCCGAAGGGCCTCGGGGCTGGGCGGCGCTCCGGATTCCGTCCGTGGCTTGGGATCGGCGAAGACGAGCGTCACGGTCTTGCGGCTGTCCTGCGCTTTCGCCACGCTCACAAGCGGCGCCGCACACATGCCGCAGAAGGTCTGTCGCTCGTCGTTCTCCTCGCCGCAGTTCGGGCAGTGGCGCGTTCCATCGGGCGCCGGCGTGTCGGCCGTGGCTCCTTCAATCCCGAGGGCCGGTTCGGCGACCGAGATCACCCGATATCCCTCGGTGGACTCCGCCATCCCCTTCGGTGTGATCGGGCCGATCGGCTCGACCTCGACGTGCTCGCGGACGAGGTCGTAGGTCGACTGGGCGATGAGGACCTCGAGGGGCGGCGCGTTCTGCTCCATCGCCGAGGCAACCTTGATCGTCTCGCCGGTGAGGACATGCTGGCTGGCGCTAACGTCGCCGACGACAACGTCTCCGGTCGAGACGCCGGTGCGGGTGACGAGGCGGACGCCCCAGACCGCATCGAGCTGCTCATTCAGGCTGGCCAGGACGCGCATCGTCTCGGCCGCCGCTCTCACCGCCCGGATGGCATCGTCCTCGCGCCGGACGGGCAGCCCGAAGACCGCCACGACCGCGTCGCCGATGATCTTCTCGATCGTCCCGCCGTGGGCCTCGAAGACCAGCTGCATCTCGTCGAAGTAGCGAGTCAGAACCTCGCGAAGGGACTCTGGGTCGAGCCGCTCGCCGAGTGCCGTCGAGCCTTTGAGGTCCGAGTTGACGACGGTGACGTAGCGGTGGATCTCATCGGCCGCGCGCTCGGCCCGAAGCTCAGCGCCGCAGAATCCGCACGAGCGGAATCGTACGGGGTTGCCCTCGCCACAATTCGGACAGGTGGCGACATCGCTCGGGGCGGACAGGACGTCCATGAATTGAGTCTAGCCGTCCTCCGTCTGGTGCTGTCTGGCGATCGCCGGCGGTGACCTGACGCTCGGCCGGCCTGTCGTACCGCGACACGCGCCGGGTTTCCGTGCGCGCATTCGAATTCACGCCCCACGGAACCTGCCTCCGCCCGCCGGTGTAGGGAATACGGTTGACCGTGGAGGGCCGTCCACTGGAAGACGACGGGCGTCGTGACGCCGAGCTCATCGACCGCACGCGGAGAGGCGACCTCATGGCCTACGAGGAGCTCGTGCGGGCGTATCAGGACGTCGCGATCCGGACCGCGCACCTGTTCGCGCCCGACGGCGACGCCGACGACGCGGTGCAGGAGGCGTTCGTCAAGGCCCATGCCGCGCTCAGCCGATTCCGAGCCGGCTCGCCGTTCCGGCCGTGGCTCCTGCGGATCGTCGCAAACGAGGCGCGCAACCGTCGGAGGTCGGCTGGCCGCCGAGCGGGCCTGGCGCTCCGCTCCGCCGAGGACCGCCGGCCTGGCGACGTGGCCCCGTCGCCCGAGTCGGCGGTCCTCGCCGCAGAGCAGCGCGATTGGCTTCTCGCCGGCGTCAACGCGCTCCGCGACGAAGACCGCGAGGTCATTGCGGCCCGGTTCTTCCTCGACCTCTCGGAGGCCGAGGCGGCCGAGCTGCTCGGCGTCCCGCGGGGCACGGCGAAGTCGCGCCTTTCGCGGGCCCTGGCGCGGCTCCGGTCCGGGCTGGCCGGCGACGACGATGGCGAGGTCGCCCGATGATCGATCGCACGTCGCTCGCACGTCTGTCGGACGCCGCCCTAGAGCGCGGCCTCCGCGAGCTTGGCACCGACCTCGCCGTGCCGGCATCGGGTCCAGGGATTGGCGACGACGCGGCAGCACGGGCGCTGCGACGGATCGAGGCGGGGGCAGACCGCCCGACGCGACGCCTCTGGCCGTCGGGAGCGCGTCCGGTTCGTTGGGCGCTGATCGCCGCGGTCATCGCCTTGGCGATCCTCGCGGCCATCGCAGGCGCGATCGGGCTCGGATTGCCGGGGATCCGGATCGTGCCGGCGCCGAGTGGACTGCCGCTCGGGAGCAGCGCCACGGTCGCTCCGCCGGCGAGCGTCCGCCCGGGTTCGTCGGCAAGCCCGGAGTTCACGGGTCCTGCCCTGCTCGGCTGGAATCTCGGGCTCGGAACGTCCGTGGAGGTTGCGCGCGCGTCGGCTGCGGTCGACTTCCCCGTGGCGCTTCCGGCCGCGAGCGCCGGTACCGGCGCGCCAGCCGCGGCGTGGCTGCTCGACGGTCGCCTGTCCCTCGTCTGGCCGACCGGCCCTGCACTGCCGGCGACACAGGAGGCCGCGATCGGCCTGGTTCTCGGCGAGTTCCGCGGATCGCTCGATTCGGGCTACTTCCAGAAGATCATCGAACCGGGCACCACGCTCACCGTCGTGACGGTCGGCGGCACGACCGGCTACTGGATCGCGGGCACTCCGCATGAGATCGTGTTCGTCGACCCGAGCGGGATCCCGGTGTTCGACAGCCATCGACTGGTGGGCAACACGCTCCTCTGGGCGAAGGGCGACGTGACATACCGGCTCGAGTCGGCCCTCGACCGGGCGGCCGCGATCGCGCTGGCGGAGGCGATCCGGCCGGAACCGTGATCCCGCGGGCGGTGTATCGGGACTGACGACGCCGGGCTGCGTCCGACAGCTGAAGGAGACGACACCGATGCGCACCGCAGTCCTCCCTCGCGTCGCCCGCGTCGCGATCCCGTGCATCCTCGTCGTCGGCTGTGCGGCCGCGGCTCCGTCAAGCGCCAGGCCGAGCCAGACAACCGCGCCCGCGATGCGGTCGACCACTCCGGCGCCGAGCGGCATTCCCGGCGCCGGCTCCGGTCCGAACGATCCGCCGCCGAACGCGCTCCTGGTCGTCGGTCGTGCGGGAAGTCCCGGTCTCCAGCTGATCGAGGCGGCGAGCGGGGATCTGGACATGGACCTGCCGGCTGGGGCGCCGCGGGATGGCTGGACTCGGATCGCGACCGCGACCGCCGACGGCGCTGCCACGATCGTTCGCGACGTCGTCGTCCAGCCCGGCTTCGGCGGCCCGGAGCTCCGTCTGCCGGGTCACTGGCACCTCCCGACCGTCGGGCTTGATCCGACGCTGGTGGGCCTCTCGATCGACGGCTCGACGATCGCCCTCGTCGAGGACGCCGCGGGCATTTCAAAGGGCCGGTCGCGGTTCGCGATCGTGGAGCACTACGGAGGCGTCGTCGGAGGCGTCGTCGAAGCCGGCACATCCGATCTGCAGCTCGCCCGCATCGTCGACCTGCCCGGCATCTTCGACTACGACGCGCTCTCGCCCGACGGTCGGATCCTGTACGTCGTCGAGCACCTCGACGCGGCAGCCGGCGGCCACTACCAGGTCCGGGCGGTCGACGTCACGACCGGCGTGCTCCGGGATGGCGTGGTCGTCGACAAGGGGAACCCGGACGAGCAAATGGCCGGAGTCCCGCTCGCTCAGCTGCGACGCCCGGGCGGCCTCGTTCTGACGCTCTACGCCGGACCAGAGCACGCCTTCATCCATGCGCTGAACTCGGCCGAGGCGTGGGCGATCTGCATCGATCTCCCGACGAGCGCTGGCGGCGTCGACAAGATCGGGCGCGCCTGGGATCTCGCGGCGTCACCCGATGGATCGACCGTCTACGCCGCGAACGCCCTCGGGCTCGTCGTGGAGGTCGATCCGGCGCAGTTCGCGGTGCGGCGATCCGCAACGGTTACGACCACCGCCGCCGCCCCGATCACGACGACGGCCGCCGCGCCGATCGAGCTTGCCAAGTTCGGCCACTCCGACATCGGCCCGGTGGGCCGGGGCATCGCCGTCTCATTGGACGGCTCGCTCCTCTTCGTGCCGGCCGTCGATGGCGTGACCGTGATCCGGACGCGGGACCTGGTGGCAGTCCGGCACGACCTCGCCGGTTGGCGCGTCGACGCTCTTGGCCTGACGCCGGACGGCACGATGCTGTTCGCGATGACGCGCGGACTGGGCTCGATCGTCGCCGTCGACGCCGCGACCGGGCAGCAGCTGGGTAGAGTGCCCGGCTCCGGCTACGATCGGCTGGTCGCCGTCGCCCTCTGGTGAAGCCGCGCCGTCAGCGAATGTAGGTGCCGCCCGGGTCGAGCTCCTCGCGGATCAAGCGCAGCTCGTCCGGGGTCGGCGGCGGCGTCGCAGCGACTTCCGGGGCAATCCGGACGTCCCAGCCGATCGTCGCCCGGACCTGCTCCAAACTGGCTCCAGGATGGAGCGACTCGAGCCGCATCTCGCCCGTCTCGTCGAAGCGGTAGATCCCGAGGTCGGTGACGACCACGCTCGGCCCCCGGCCGAGCCAGCCCTGCTCACGCCGGATCCGCTCGCTCTGCTCGGCGCCGCCGAGGTTGCCGGGGCTCGTCCGGAAGTCGATCGTCTCGACGAAGCTCCGTGCACTTTGGCGCATGATCACGAACACCTGCCGCGCGTTGATCGCGATCTCGCAGGCGCCGCCGGAGCCGGGCAGGCGGGTGGTCGGATGGTCGTACTCGCCGATGACGGTCGTGTTGATGTTGCCGAACCGGTCGATCTGGGCAGCGCCGAGGAAGCCGACGTCGATCAGGCCGCCCTGGAGGTAGAACGCGAAGAGCTCGAACATCGAGGTTGCCGCGGTGGCGCCGGTGACGATCGTCGGGTCGCCGATGCTCAACGGGAGGCGCGCCGGCCGGGCGCCGAACACTCCGGCCTCATAGACCAGTTCGAGGTCGGGCGCGACCGTCCGCTGGGCGAGGTTGACCGCGATGTTCGGCAGCCCGACCCCGACGAAGCAGACGCGCTGCCCGGCGAGCTCGCGCGACGCCGCGACGATCATCATCTCGGACTTGCTGAACTCTACGGACGGCGCCGCTCCGTCGGCGGTCATGGCGTCGGCACCTCGGCGAGCTCGGTGAAGATCATCTTGCCGAGCCGGCGAGCTGTCGCGACCATCCGATCCGCACCCTCGGACCGGCCGCCGATCCGGAGGCAGGCGTCGCAGCGCGCGAGGACCTGCTCGGCGACGGGGTGGAAGATCGCCTCGTAGGCGGCATCGGGATCTTCGCCGTCCGCTTCGGCCGCCTCGAGGAGCGGCAGCGCGAACCACTCCCCCATCACCGGCAGGTGGCCTTGCCGGTGGAGAGCCAGCGCGGTCCGGGTCATCGCGTCGACGTTGGCCTGGATCCGAGCCGGGTCGCCGTCGGTGCCGGACCGGTAGGGCCCCGCGACGAGGATCATCAACCCGCTCATCGGCGCGCCTCGAACAGCTCGACCGGGTTGCCGTCGGGATCGTCGATCAGGATCTGCTTTCCGCCCGGGCCGGTGACGACGTCGTTGCGGAACCCCGCTCCGGCCGCGCCGAGGCTCTCGATCACGGCAGCCAGGTCGTCGACCTCGATGACGAACCGGTTCCAGCCGCCGGGCTCAGGCTCCCGGCCGTCCGGCATCGGTCGCGCGGCGAAGCTCTTCGGGCCGGCGAGCCAGAGCGTCAGGTCGTCCCGCCGGATCCGGGCGAACGCCGGCAACATCTCCTGCTCGAGAACGAATCCGAGCCGCTCGACGTAGAAGTCCATCGCGCGCTCGACGTCGGTCACGAGATAGCGGACGGTCGCCATCAGCGGTAGTCCCCGTAGTCGACCGAGCCCGACGGAGCCGAGCCGGGTTTGAGCGACGCCATCCGGTCCGCGCCGAGCTTCTCGAGGTACTCCTGCCGGCCGTCGACACCGTGGACCCATTCGGCGAGCCAGGCCTGGGTGGCCGCCTCGTCGCGCGAGATCGGATCCCAGTCGAGATAGAAGCGGTTGTCGCGGTCGTAGGCGCCCTGGACGTAGGAGGGGTGGGCGCCCCACGGCTCGACGACAACGGCATCGACGATCAGGCCCGGGATGATCGTCCGGTTCGGGTCGGCCCGGACAATGGATTCGTCGACCACCTCCTCGACCACCACGATCACCCGCTCCGCGGCGAACGCGGCTTCCTTCTGACAGCCGAGCAGGCCCCAGACCTGGGTGTCGCCGGCGGCCGTCGCGCGCTGGGCGTGAATGATCGATACGTCGGGGCGGAGAGGCGGAACGGCGTAGACCGTGCCGTCGCCGTAGGGCGAGGCGATCTCGCGGATCAGCGGGTTCGCCTTCGGCAGGTCCGTCTCGAAGTATGAGCGGAGCGGGAAGAACGGCAACCGGGCGGCGCCGGCGGTATACCGGGCGACCATCCCGAAGTGGCTGTATTCCTCGATCTCGAGTTCGGGCGGGTCCGCCTCGATCCGGCGCCGGATCGCGTTGAGGCCACCGACCCCGGGGTTGCCGAGCCAGCTGAACACGAGCTTGCGAGCGACGCCAGCCGCGATCATCTGGTCGTAGATGACATCGGGGGTCATCCGGGCCAGGGTCAGGTCGCGCTTGCCCTGGCGAATGATCTCGTGCCCGGCGGCGAACGAGATGAGGTGGGTGAAGCCCTCGATCGCGACGGTGTCGCCGTCCCGCACGATCTCGCGGATGGCGTCGGCCATCGAGGCTTGCTTCGATGCGGTCACGCGCCCAAGGATCGCAGGTGCCGGACGAATTCGTGACGGCTATCCGGCGGCCTCGACCTCGCTGATCGCGTGGGCGGCCTCGGCGGCGTGGAGGATCGGCTGGTCGGTGCCCTCGCCGGCGATCGCAGCAACGGCCTCGCCGAAGATCCGCAGGGCGGTGGCCATCTCGGCCTCGGTCACGGTCAGCGCCGGTGCCATCCGGACCGCGGACTTGCCGCATTCGAGGACGAGCAGCCCACGCTGGAAGGCGGCCCACTGGACCTCCTCGGCGTGCTCGGCCGTGTCGAACTCGACGCCAAGCATCAGGCCGCGGCCGCGGATGTCGCGGACAAGCGCCGGATGGCGTTCGCGGAGCGGCCGCAGACCCGCCGCCGCCTGCTCGCCGCGAGCCCGGGCGTTGTCCACGAGCCCACCCTCGAGCAGGTCGATCGTCGCGAGGGCGGCGGCGCAGGCCACCGGGTTGCCGCCGTACGTCGAGCCATGGGCGCCGACACCCCAGGCCTCGAGCAGGTCCGCCCGGGCGACCATCGCGCCCAGCGGCATCCCGCTGGCGATGCCCTTGGCGGTCAGGAGGATGTCGGGCTTGACGCCCCACTGCTCGATCGCCCACATCGTCCCGGTCCGGCCGGCACCCGACTGGATCTCGTCGGCGATCAGGAGGATCCCGTGCTTGTCGCAGATCGCGCGAAGCCCCTGAAGGAAGCCGTTCTCGGGGACGATGTAGCCGCCCTCGCCCTGGATCGGCTCGACGATGATCGCCGCTACTTCGTTGGCCGGCGCGAGCTTGTCGAAGAGGACCTCGTCGAACCAGCGCAGGTCATCGACCTTGCCGAAGGGGGCGTGGAAGATGCCGGGCAGGAGTGGCCCGAACCCGGTGTGGTACTTCGCCTTGGACGCCGTCAACGAGACCGCACCGTAGGTCCGGCCATGGAAGGCGCCGAGGAACGCGACGATGTACGGCCGATGGGTCGCATAGCGGGCGAGCTTGATCGAGGCCTCGACGACCTCGGCGCCGGAGTTGCCGAGATAGGTCCGGGCGCGGCCGCCGGCGATCGGCGTCAGCTCGGCGATCCGCTGGCAGGTCTGGGCATAGATCGGGAGGTAGAAGTCGCTCGCCGAGAAGTGGATCAGGTCACCCGCCTGCTCCCGGATCGCCCCGACGACCTGCGGGTGGGCATGGCCGGTCGAGGTGACCGCGATGCCGGCGGCGAAGTCGAGGAACAGGTTGCCGTCGATGTCCTCGACGGTCAGACCGTCGCCGCGGACGGGGACGATCGGGTAGGCCCGCGGCAAGCTGGGCGACGTCCAGGTCTCGTCATAGGCCACGTGGGCGCGGGCCTTCGGACCGGGCACCTCCGTGATGAGATCGGGCACGGGCCGATCCCCGGCGAGACGGTTCTGGATGGACGTCACGGGGCACCTCGAGCTGGCGCTGAACGCATACGAAGTATGCAGGCTGGATATTCCCCATCGAGGATAGCAGCAGCGCTCCGGGCCGTGTGACCGGAGAAAAAGGCCGACCCGGCGGGGTCGGCCTCGTACCTTGCTGCGGCCCGGTGACAGAGACTGGCCGGCGGCTCACCGGCGCCGGACGGCGCATCGGCGCCAATCGGCGAACCGTGCCGCGGACACTTCAGTCGACGACGGTGTGGCTCTGCTCCCGCAGGAACTGCGCGACGTAGTACATCGAGAGGCCGGCCTTGCCGGTCGAGCCCGAGCCCTTCCAGCCGCCGAATGCCTGAACGCCCGGCCACGCGCCGGTCGTCGCGCCGGCCCGGCGATTCACGTAGAGGACACCGGCCTCGGCGTGGTCGAGGAAGCGCTGGACCTCGTCCGCGTTCTCGCTGTAGACGCCGGCGGTCAGGCCGTAGACGGAGTCGTTGGCGAGCCGGATCGCGTCGTCGAAGGAGTCGACGGCAGCCACGGCGGTGAAGGGTGCGAACAGCTCGTCGCGGAAGAGCCGATGCTCCGCGGGCAGGCCGACGACGGTGGGCTCGACATAGAACCCGCGGTCCAGCCCGCGATCCGACAATCGCTCGCCGCCGGTGAAGACGCGGCCGTCGCGACGCGCCTCCGTGACGGCGGCCTGGTGGCGATCGACCGCCTTCCGGTCGATGACCGGCCCGAGCCAGTTCTCGCGCACGAGCGGGTCACCGATCGTGATCGCCTCGGTCTTCTCGACGAGGAGCCGGACGAGCTCGTCGTGGACCGGCTTCTCGACGTAGACCCGGCTGTTCGCCGAGCACTTCTGACCGCCGAAACCGAAGGCGCTCCGCATGATTCCTTCGGCAGCTTCGTCGAGGTCGGCGTGGCGCGAGACGATCGCGGGATTCTTGCCGCCCATCTCGACGATGGTCGGCTTCGGATAGCGCGCCGAGAAGGTTCGGAACAGGTCCATCCCGACGTCGTACGAGCCGGTGAAGACGATCCCGTCGACACCGGCGTTCTCGCGCAGCTCCGCGCCAACCGTCTCGCCCGGGCCCATGACGAGGTTGATCACGCCGTCGGGCACGCCGGCGTCGCGATAGGCCTCGACGAGATTGACGCCGGAGATCGGCGCGGCCGATGACGGCTTGAAGACGACCGTGTTGCCGGCCAGCATGGCCGCCGCCGACGGGCCGCACGACAGGGCCATCGGGAAGTTGAACGGGCTGATCACCGCAAACACGCCGTGCGGCTTGAGGATCGATTTCGTGTGGACGGCCGAGTCGCCGAGGCTGTCCATCGGGTGCTCGTAGTAGCGGTTGTCCTCGGCGGTCTTCGCGTAGTAGCGGATCAGATCCGCCGCCTCCTCGACCTCGCCGAGCGCCTCGATCCGGGTCTTGCCGACCTCGATCGCCATCAGCCCGCCGTAGACCATCTGGCGCTGGCTGATCAGCTCCGCGGCCTTCTTCAGGATCTCGATCCGCCTCTCCCAGCCGAGGGCAAACCACGCCGGCTGCGCCTTGCGCGCCGCCGCGATCGCATCCTTGACGTCCTGGCGGGTGCCGGTCGCGAAGTGGCCGAGGACGATGTCGCGGTCGATCGGGCTGTGGACCGTGAACTCGCCTTCGCCGTCGCGCTCGTTGCCGTCGATGAAGTTCCGGTGGTGTCCGTCGAGGAGCTTCTTCGCCTCGGTCAAGCCGGCCTCGAACTCCGCGTGGAGCCGCTCGTTATCGGCGCGGAGGGTGGCATAGGTGATCTTGAGGCGCGGCTGCGACTCGGTCGTCATCGGTCGTGGTCCTCGGGAGCTGGCGGGTTCCGGTAGGTTGCAGCCAGTCTACCGCGGCGCCCGCGCAACTCGACCCGGCGACGCCGCACGGAGCGTCTTCCGGGATGGCAGGATTCGCCCGAACCGGTCCGCCCGTCCTGTTCCTGCACCATGGCCGTCCTGCGGATCAGGTCGCAATTCACCGTCACCAGAGGTCCGCCCCAGTGGAGATCGGCCTGTACACGGACTCGCTCGGCCACCTGCCGTTCGAGGAGATGCTCGACGTCGCCGCGGCGTCCGGGGTGACCGCGATCGAGATCGCGACCGGCGGCCAGTCGCGCGCGCCGCACCTCGACGTCGACGCGCTGCTGGCCGGCGCTCCGGCCCGGGCTGCCTTTCTCGACGCGTTCGCCAGCCGAGGCCTGCGCATCGCGGCCCTGAACTGCTCCGCCTGGCCGATGCACCCGGTCGTCGGCGAGGCGCACTCGGTGCTGATCGACAAGACCCTCCGCCTCGCCGGGGAGCTCGGCGTGTCGAAGATCGTGTCGATGTCGGGCTGCCCGGGCGACGGACGTGATGCGACGACGATCAACTGGGTCTGGTATCCATGGCCGGACGACGCAGTGGCCCTCGCTCGGCGCGGCTGGGACCAGGGTGTCGCCCTCTGGAGCGAGAAGGCGCGGCTCGCGAAGGCGGCCGGCGTCGAGCGGATCGCGTTCGAGCTCCACCCGCTTCATCTCGTCTACAACGTTCCGACCGTCCTCGCCTTCCGGGCCGAGGTGGGCGACGTGATCGGCGTGAACCTCGATCCGAGTCACCTGTTCTGGCAGCAGATGGACCCGATCGCGGCCGTTCGAGCGCTCGGTCCGGCGATCCAGCACGTCCACATGAAGGACACCGAGATCGTCGCCGCCCAGGTTGCCCTGGCCGGCGTCCTCGACAACCGTCCGTTCGATACACCGACCGAACGGGCCTGGACGTTCCGGACGGTCGGGCGGGCACGGCCGGCCGCCTGGTGGAGCGACTTCGTGGCCGCGCTCGGCGAGGCGGGCTACGACGACGCCCTGTCGATCGAGCAGGAGGACCCGTACGCCGCGCCGGTCGACGGCGTCCGAGAGGCGGCAGCGTTCATCGCCGGCGTGCTGGCGGGGCGCGCGATCGCCTGAGGGGTCGCCCGCCGCTCAGCCGACGGCGGCCGCCCCCGCGCGCAGCCGCGTGATCTCGTCGAACATGAAGCGCGACGACTCGACCGCGCGCTCCTCCCACGCGAAGACGCAGCTCGTCAGGATCCCGTCGAAGCCGACCCGCTCGAGGGCGCCGAAGCACGCCTCCCAGTCGACCTCGCCCTGGCCGATGTCGAGGTGCTGATGGACCCTGACCGCCGATCCGGGCGGGTTGACGATGTAGCGCAGGCCCGACGAGGCGCGGTGGTTCAGGACGTCCGCGATGTGGACCTGGCGGAGGATCGGCCCGGCCGCCTCGATCATCGCCGCGACGTCGTCGCCGAGATGGAACGTGTGCGGCGCGCAGAACACGTAGCCGACGTGCGGCGAGTCGATCGCCCGGACCAGCGCGATCGCCTCGTCGTTGCGCTCCACGAAGTCGTCCGGGTGGGCCTCGAGGTTGAGCTGGATTCCCTCGGCCTCGAAGATCGGCAGGAGCTCTTCCATCGAGCGCCAGAACTGGGCCTCGCTGCGCGCCGCCTGCTCGGGCCGGCCGTTGAACTCGGAATTCATCGTCGTGCAGCCGACGTCGACGCAGAGCCGGATCGCCCGCTTCCAGTAGCGAACCGCGGCCTGGCGCTCGTCCTCGTCCGGGCTCGACCAGCGGTACAGCGGCAGGATCGAGGCGAGCTCGAGCCCGGTCTCGCTCAGCGCGGTCCGGAACTCCGCGACCTTCGCCCGGTCGGCTCGTGGGTGCGTGAAGAACGGGATGAAGTCCGAGCGCGGCGACAGCTCGATCGCGTCGTAGCCGATGTCCGCGGCGATCCGACAGACCTCACCGAACGGGCGGTCCCGGAGCATGTAGGGATCGAGGGCGAGCTTCACGTCAGGGAACCTCCGCTGATGGATTCGATTCGGTCGCGCAGGGTGACGGCGCTCTCGGCGATCCGGCCGGCATGCCGGCCACGAAGCGCCGGGTCGCCGATCGTCGCCATCCGCTCGAGCCAGCGGACGGTCCCATCGATGACCGCGAGGATCGCCTGGGCATCGTCGGCCACGAACAGCGGCCGGTCGACGACCTCGATGTAGACCGGCGAGGTATGGGCGGCCATGCTCGTGTTGAACCCGGAATGGATCTCGTCGTCGCTCAGCGAGCGCGCAGCGATCCACGATCCCGCCTCGACCACGAGCTCGTGCTCGAGGCGCACCTCGTCGACGAACACGCCGGCGTCCGCCTCGGCCGGGCTCCGCGCGACGACCCGGCCATTGACGACGATCTCGACTGCCCGGATGACCGGTTGTGCAGCGCGCGCCCGGACCTCGACCGAGAGCCGGCCGCCGCCGACGGGCAGCCGGACGACGGAACCGGGCTCGCGCCCGTCGACGGCGAGCTCGATCACCGGCCCCGATGACGCGAACGTCCGGCCGGCCCGGACGGCCGCGGCCCACGCGTCGAACGTCGGCTCCTCGTCCGGATCGAGCCGGGCGTACGTCCGCACGGCGCCGACCGGGACCTCGGCCGACATCTTGTCGGTGCCGCCGAGGACCGGCAGGCGATAGTCGCAGTTCAGGAAGCGGTACCACTCGAGGATCGATGGGTTGTCGAGGCCGGGCGCGAAGACCTGGAACTCGATCGCGTCGATCCGTCCGGCGACGATGTCCGCGGCGATCTCCGAGAACGGCAATGGGAAGTGGGCGCCGACGACGAGCCCACCCTCCACCCGGCAGCGGTCCGCCCAGTCGGCAAGGAGCTCGTTCGTCGCGGCGCCGATGCGGCCCTCGGGCGCGCCGCCCGACGCGAGCGGCATGACGGGCCGGCGCGCGCCGAGCAGGGCGAGGTGGCCGAGCATGTTCTGGCGGTTCTCGGTGCCCATGAGCACGGAGTGGCGGCCAGTCGGGTCCCGCTGCGCTCCCCACGTCAGGTCCGGGACGCTCGTGAACTCGTCGCCGAGCTGGGTGGCGAGCACATGGACCCACGTGAGGTCCTCCGCCGCGGCCTGGAGCAGGGCCGTCGACGGCGCGATGAAGTGGACATGCGAGTCGGACGAGCGCCAGCCGCCCGGCCGCAGATCGATGGCGCGCTCGAGGTCGATCGTGAGGTCCGGCGCCGTCGGGTCGACGACGATCGATCGCCGGACCGGCCGATAGTCGAACCCCTTGACGACCTCGACCTCGACCGCGCTCGGCGGCAGGTCGATCCGGAATTCGCCCGGCACGTAGGCGTAGGTGTCGCGGCCGAGGACCAGGCCCGCCCCGGCGTCCTCGAACAGGCCGGGATTGATCTCCTCGCGGTGGCCGAGCGGCGGCAGGTAGCGGCCGTCGGCGGCAACGAACCGGACTCGGGCCGGGGCGACCTCGCCGTCGGCGGTGATTCGGACGGTCACCCGGATGTCGGCGGCCGGAAGCGCCTCGATCGTCACACGGCCATCCGGGCTCGTGGCGCCTGCGTCGAGCTCGGCCGCCGTCATCTCCCAGGTGCCGAACCGAAGCCGGGCGTCGGGCGCGAGAACGACGTCGACGAGGGTGGCGACCTCGCGGGGCTCGTCGCCGGCGCCGGCAAGTGCGGCACTTGGACCACGGCCCTCCGGGCTCGGCGTGCCCCAGCCGATCGGGCCCGTTCGGAGGTCGTGCCCCGCCGGGGCCGGCGGCAAAGGCCGGGTCCTGATCGCGACGCCGAGGTCGACCTCCGGGAGCCCGGGCCCCAGCCCGGATCCGCTGACTCGGATCTGGCGGCGCGGCGACACGACGAGCGGATCGGCGATTCCGTTGAAGAGGGTGACCGCGGCCACAATGACCGCCGAGCCCGGCCGCCCGGTTCCGAGCGAGCTCAACCGCAGCGCCCGGACCTCGCCGGCCGACCCGTCGTCGCTGACGGGGATCGCGTGCAGCCAGTACGTGATGTCGTCGTCGGGCGTCGGGACGAAGTCGGCCACCCCGGTCTGGGCCGGGCCCCACGATCCGGGCAGCATCGTCAGCGGTCCGGCGTGGCCGGCAGGCGCGTAGCGACCGGGCTCGAGCCTGCCGTGCGGGCCGCGCCAATCGAGCGGCTCGTCGGCGCGGTGGCCAATTGCGTCGAATGGCAGGTACCCCCAGCCGATGATCCCGTCGACGACCTCGAAGCGGCGCCGGATGGAGACGTCGCGGCTGGACCCGTCGGCGAGGTCCACCGAGTAGCGGGCGAGCGGCTCGCCCGCCGGTACGACCCAGCCGACCGGCGTTCCCGGGGGACGCTCCCCCGCAGCATCGCGCCAGCTGTCGCAGAAGTGGGCGACGATGACATGGGTCACCGGTCCCTCGTCGCGGAGATCGACGGTGAGCTCGCCGTCAAGGAGCAGCCAGCGCCGACCGGCTGCCCGGGTCCCGAGCGCGAACGGCAGGCCGCGGAACACGGCCGGCCCGTCCGGCAGGCGGGACAGTGCCGCTCGATACGATGGATGCAGCCGAGCTGCGACATCGTCGTCGGAGGCGTTCCAGGCCGCCGCGAGATCGACCGGCCGGGCGAGCCGAGTCGCGAACCGAGTCAGCGCCATGGAACCCCAGGCCTCCGGTCATATTGACGAGGGCGGAGCGCCGATGATACCTTCTCTGCAATCGGTTGCGCAAGGGAGACAGGCACGATGGAAACCGTTCGATTGACCGTCGGTCAAGCCGTCGTACGCTTCCTCGCCCAGCAGCACATCGAGCGCGACGGCCACGAGCAGCGGTTCATCGCCGGCGTCTGGGGAATCTTCGGCCACGGCAACGTCGCGGGTCTTGGCCAGGCCCTCGAGGAGCTCGGCGACAGCGAGAACATGCCGTTCTACAAGCCCCAGAACGAGCAGGCCCAGGTCCACCTCGCGACCGCGTTCGCCCGTCACGCCAACCGCCTCCGCGCGTACGCCTGCACGTCGTCCGTCGGACCGGGCGCGCTCAACATGGTCACCGGCGCCGCGACCGCCACGGTCAACCGGATCCCGGTCCTCCTCCTCCCGAGCGACTACTTCGCGAACCGGGCGCCCGATCCGGTCCTGCAGCAAATCGAGCATCCTGTCGAGCGCGACACGAGCGCCAACGACGCCTTCCGCCCGGTCTCGCGCTACTTCGACCGGATCACCCGGCCCGAGCAGCTGATCCCCTCCCTGCCGGAGGCGTTCAGAGTTCTCACCGACCCGGCGGATACCGGCGCGGTGACGATCTCCCTGCCCGAGGACGTCCAGGCCGAGGCCTGGGACTGGCCGGTTCGGTTCTTCGAGAAGCGCGTCTGGCGCGTGCGCCGGCCGCTTCCCGCGGCTGCCGACATCGCCGACGCGGTCCGGGCGATCTCGGCCGCGAAGGCGCCGGTGATCGTGACCGGTGGCGGAACGATCTACGGCGAGGCGACCGCCGAGCTCGATGCCTTCGCGACCCGGTTCGGGATCCCGGTCGTCGAGTCTCAGGCCGGCAAGGGCGCGCTCCCCTGGGATCACCCGCTGAACGCCGGACCAGTCGGGACGAACGGCGGCCTCGCCGGCAACCGCCTCGCGCGCGACGCGGACGTCATCATCGCCGTCGGAACCCGGCTCGCCGACTTCGTGACGGCATCGCGAACCACGTTCCAGAACCCCGACGCGGCCATTGTCTCGATCAACGTCGGATCGATGGACGCCCACAAGCTCCGCGCGATCCCGGTCGTGGCGGACGCCCGCGAGGCCCTCCGCGCGCTCCAGGCTGAGCTCGCCGCCACGGGCTGGGCGGGCACATCAGCCGACTACCGGTCCAGGGTCACCGGCCTCAAGAAGGAGTGGGACGACGTCGTCACGGACCTTCGGACGGTCAAGGACGAGCCCGGCGAGATCGGCCAGTCCGAGGTCATCGGGATCGTCAACGACGTCGTCGGCGGTCACGCTACCGTCGTCTGCGCGGCCGGCAGCCTGCCCGGCGACCTGCTCCGCCTGTGGCGGGTCGACGACCCGAAGGCATACCACGTCGAGTACGGCTTCTCCTGCATGGGCTACGAGATCGTCGCCGGGCTCGGCGTCCGGCTCGCCGACCCGGACCGCGAGGTCGTCGTCATGGTCGGCGACGGGTCCTACCTGATGATGAACTCGGAGATCGTCACCGCGGTCGCCGAGGGCCTGAAGCTGACGATCGTCGTCCTCGACAACCACGGCTACCAGTGCATCCTCGCCCTCCAGCGGGGCGTCGGCGTGCCCGACTTCGGCAACGAGCTGCGGTTCCGCGATCCGGCCCGCAACCGGCTGACCGGCCCGTACGTGCCCGTCGACTTCCGCAAGCACGCTGAGGCGATGGGCGCCCTCGCGATCGAGGCGTGCACGCCGGACGAGATCCGCTCGGCGCTCGCCCAGGCGCGGGCTGCCGATCGGGTTACCGTCATCGTCATCCCGACCGACCCGGAGAAGCGACTCGGCGGCTTCGAATCCTGGTGGGACGTTCCGGTCGCCGCGACGAGCGGCCGGGCAAGCGTCCGCGACGCCCGCGTGGAGTACGACGAGAAGCGCAGCACCCGTCGCGCGGACCTCGCGTGACGACGCCCGCACCCAAGAGCAACCAGCCCACCCGACACGCCGGTCGGCCACCCATGGTCGTCGAGCCCACGACCGCCCGCTAGGAGGAGAGGCCATGCCCGGACCCGGGATCGAGCTCGTCGGTGCCGAGGAGACGGCCGAGGTGATGGAGGTTCTCTCCAGCGGGTTCCTCAGCCGGTACGGCCCGTCCGACAATCCCGCGTTCGGCGCGAAGGTCCACCGGATCGAGGAGGAGATCGCGAAGATCGCCGGCGTCCGTTACGGCCTCGGCCTGCACGGCGGCGGCTCGGCCGCACTCTGGATCACCCTCCTGAGCCTCGGCGTCGGCGCGGGCGACGAGGTGATCGTCCCCGGGTTCACCTATGTCGCGTCGATCTCCTCGATCGTGTACACCGGCGCGACACCGATCCTCGCCGAGATCGACCAGAGCTTCGACCTCGACCCGGCGGACGTCGAGGCGAAGATCACCCCGCGAACTGCCGCGATCATCGTCGTCCACATGCTCGGCGGCCCGGCCCGGCTCGATGAGCTCAAGGCGATCGCCGACAAGCACGGGATTCCGCTTGTGGAGGACTGCGCCCAGGCCTTCGGGGCGACCTACAAGGGCGTCGGAGTCGGCGGGATCGGGACCGCCGGCACGTACAGCTTCAACGAGTACAAGACGATCACCTGCGGCGACGGCGGAATGATTGTCACCGACGACCAGGCTCTGTACGAGCGCGCCTTCGCGATGCACGACCAGGGCCATGCGCCGCTCCGTCTCGAGTCGAAATATGCCGAGCGTCCGTTTCTGGGAATGAACTTCCGGATGACCGAGCTGTCGGGCGCCGTGCTCCTCGCCCAGGTCCGCAAGCTCGACCGGATCACGTCGCACCTGCGGGCGAACAAGGCCATCGTCAAGGACATCCTCCAGGAGGTCCCGGCGATCGACTTCCGGACGCTGCCGGATCCGGACGGCGATCTCGCGACCCATCTCGTCACGGTCCTGCCGACCAAGGAGATGGCCGCGAGCGTGGCCCGCGAGGTCGGATCGCGACCGCTGTCCGACTCGGGCTGGCACACCTACAGCCAGATGGACCACCTCCTCGAGAAGCGGACCGCGACCGGCAAGGGCTGCCCCTTCAACTGCTCGGACCCGAGCCATACGCACGGCGACTACCACGCCGGCATGCTGCCCCGGACCGACGACCTGCTCGAGCGCTCGATCAGCATCGGGATCGGCGTCCGCGACGCGAACCTCGCACCGTTCGCGCTCGGCATGAGGAGCAGCGCCGAGGACGCGCGCGCAATCGGGGTCGCATTCCGCGACGCAGCGATCAAGCATCGGCCGTGAATCGCGCCGGCCCGATCGAGGCGCGCCGCCCGTGATCGAGGCGGTCGTCCTGGGCCGGGTCGGCGTCGACCTGACGCCGGCCGAGCCACGCACCTCGCTGGCGGCGCCGTCGTCGTTCGTGCGCGCGGTCGGCGGCTTCGCCGGCAATATCTCGACCGGCCTAGCCCGGCTCGGGATCGAGACCGCCGTCATCTCGGCTGTGGGCGATGACGGCCACGGCGAGCACGTCCGGGCGGCGCTCACGAGCGAGGGAATCGACGTCGGCGCGATCGCGACGAAGGCCGGCCGAAGGACGCAGGTCGCGTTCTTCGAGGCCTGGCCGCCGGACGACTTCCCCGTGACGTTCCATCGGTCGAGCCCGGCGCCCGAGACGCTCCTCGCTCCGGCGGACCTTCCCGCCGCGCTCATCGACGAGGCCCGGATCGTCATCGTCTCGGGCGCGCTGCTGGCGGAGGAGCCGACCCGCTCGACGGTCCTCGACGCGCTCGACCGGAGGGCGATTCGCGGCGCGAGCCGCGACCGCACCGAGCGGTCCTGGACCATCCTCGACCTGGACTGGCGCCCCACGCTCTGGCCGAACCCGGCCGCCTTGCCCGAGTTGATTGCCCGCGCGGCGCGCGCCTGCAACGTGATCGTCGGCGGCGACGCGGAGTTCGCGGCGGTCGGGCTCCGGCCCGAGGACGCGGCCACTCCCCTCCCCGGCACCCGGACCGAGCGCCTCGTCGTGCTCAAGCACGGGCCTGCCGGCGTCTCGCTCTTGAGCGCCGACGGCCGCCGGTCGTTGCCCGGGATCGCCGTGGAGGTCCTGTGCGGGCTCGGCTCCGGAGACGCGCTGACGGCGGCGTTCGCGGCCGGGCTCCTCCGCGAGCTCGACCCGCTGGCCGCCCTCGAGCGCGGCAACGCCGCCGGAGCGATCGTCGCGACCCGCCTGATGTGCAGCACCGCGATGCCACGCCCGGACGAGATCGACGCGCTCCTGGTCCGGTCGGGGCCCGGGGCAGCCGCCGGCACAGCTGGAGGGTCCCGATGACGAACGAGGCGAACGAGCCGGCGGAGCGCGGTGTGGTCCACGCCGCGAAGCTCCCGACCCTGCTGGCGCCCGACCAGCTCCGGATCCGACCGGGAGCCGACGGGGCGGTGGCCACCGATCCTGCCCGGAGCGGCTGGCGCTACCTGTCATTCCGGGCGTTCCGGCTCAGGAAAGGCGAGGCGGTCGCGGTCGGCTCGGCCGACCAGGAGACCGCGATCGTGACGATCTCGGGCGGCGGCGTCGACCTCGAGGTCGATGGGGCCGCGGACCTCCGGCTCGTCGGGCGCCCGACCGTGTTCGAGGGGATGCCCTGGAGCGCCTATGTGCCGGCCGGGACCGTCGGGCGGCTCGTCGGTCGTCCGCTCGCCGGCCGCGAGGTCGTCGTGGCCGTCGCCCAGGCACCGCCGAGCGGTCGGGCAGGGGTCGCGAGCAAGCCGATCCTCGTGGCGCCGGGCGACGTCGAGATCGAGATCCGCGGCGCCGGCAACGCGACCCGCCAGGTGAACAACATCATGATGCCGGGGTTCCCGGCCGATCGGCTGCTCGTCTGTGAGGTGTTCACCCCGAACGGCAACTGGTCCGGCTGGCCGCCCCACAAGCACGACGTCGACGATCCGCCGCGCGAAGCCGTCCTCGAGGAGACGTACTTCTACCAGCTGAGCCGGCCCGAGGGCTGGGCGATCCAGCGTGTCTATCACCGCGACGGCTCGCGCGACGTGCTGCTCCCGGTCCAGCACGGCGACCTCGTGATGGTCGACCAGGGTTACCACCCGTTCGCCTCGACCCAGGGCTACGACGCGTACTACCTCAACGTGCTCGCGGGCGACCGGCGGACCATGGCCAACACCGACGACCCGGATCTCGCCTGGGTGCGGACGCTCTGGCCGTCGATGGCGCCCGATCCGCGTCTGCCGCTGGTGCGCCCGTGATGTCGGCAACCCTCGAGGCGGCGCGGCGCCGGCGCCTCCTCCGGCTGGCCGGCCCCGACGGCATCGTCGCCGGAATCGCCATGGATCATCGGGACAGCTTCCGGAAGGTTCTCGCGGAGCTCGGGATCGGGCGCATCTCCATTGACGTGATGCGCCAGTTGAAGGTGATCCTCGCGCGCACCCTGGCGCCCTCCGCGACGGCGATCATGATCGACGTCGAGCTCGGCTCGCTCGTGCTCGCGACCGGCGCGATCCCCCCGACGGTCGGCATGATCATGCCGCTGGAAGCCCAGGGCTACGAGGCCCAGGGCGATCGCCGCCTGACCACCCTCCTCGAGGACTTCTCGCCGCTCGCCGCCGTCCGCTTCGGCGCCGACGCCTGCAAGGTCCTCCTGCCGTACCGCGTGGACGACGAGGCCGCGGCGTCGCAACAGGACGCGCTCGTCCGGACGACCGCGGTGGACTGCCACGAGCAGGGCCTTCCGCTGGTGGTCGAGCCCGTCGTCCATCGGCGCTCAGATGAGACCCAGAGCGACCATGCCGCCACCTATCCTTCGCTCGTCGTCGACGCCGTCGCCCGCCTCCAGCCCCTCGGGGCCGACCTCCTGAAGCTCCCCTTCCCGATCCTCAATGGCTCACCGGCGAGCGAGTCCGACGCGATCGCCGCCTGCAAGGCGATGGCAACGGCCTGCGCCGGCACGCCGTGGGTCCTGCTCGGCGGCGGCGCCGATCTGGAGACGTACCTCCGCCAGATCCGGCTGGCCGGCGCCGTCGGCGCGTCGGGATTCCTGGCGGGGCGCGGCATCTGGGGGCCGGTCCTGCGGGCGGACGCCGCAGAGACGGAACGGCTCGCGGCCACGATCGCGCGCCCGGCGTTCGAGGAATGCCGCGACCTCGCGCGCCAGGTCGCCCGGCCGCTCACCGCCGCGTTCGACTCACTCGCCTGACGTGCCGGCATCCGAGGTTCCGCCGTGCCGCCGCTGATCGCGGGCATCCTGACGGCCCTGGCCTTCACCTCCTCGACCATGACGTCGGCTCGCGCCAGCCGGCTGGCCGGTCCGCTCCCCGTCCTTGCCGGGGTCATGCTCGTCGGTGCCATCCTCGTGCTCCCGGTTGCGTTGACGGTCGCCCCGCTGCCGGTCACGCCCTCGGTCCCGACGCTGACCTTCGTGACCGCGACGCTCGGCGGCCTGTCGAACATCGTCGGATTGCTGTTCATCTATTCCGCCCTCCGGATCGGAACCGTGGGCACGGTCTCGACCATCGCCTCGACCGAGGGCGCGATCGCGGCCATCATCTCCGTCCTTGCCGGGCAGGCCATCGCCCCGGGCGCCGGCCTCATGCTCGCGGTCATCGCTGCGGGCGTCGCCCTGGCGGCGTCGGGAGGCGGTCGCGAGATCGAGGAAGGCGTCCCCGTCCCGCGGGCGCAGACGCTCCGGGCCGCGCTGCTGGCCGGGATCGCGGCCTGCATCTTCGGGCTCGGGCTGTTCCTGACCGGATCCATCAGCGACCAGCTGCCACCCGCCTGGGTCATCCTGCCTGGACGGATCGTCGGCGTCGTCGGCGTCGTCGTACCGCTCCTCGTGCTCGGGCGGCTGCACCTGCCGCGCGCGGCGGTCCCCCTCGTCATCGCGACCGGCATCACCGAGGTGCTCGGGTTCTGGACGTACGCGATCGGAGCCGCCGCGGACACGGCGCTGACGGCCGTCCTCGCCTCGATGTTCGCCCCGATGGCCGCGGTCGCGGCCTTCGTCCTGTTCCGCGAGCGGCTCGCCCGGGTCCAGGTCATGGGGATCGCGCTCGTCGTGGTCGGCGTCGCGTTCCTCGGCTGGCTGAGCGCCCGACACTGAGCAGGAGGCTTCCATGCAACTCGTCTACAACTCGAACTCGACGATGCACCTGCCGGTCCTGATGCAGACGCGGGTCGCCCGGGAGACGGGCTGGGACGGGATCTTCCTGCGGGCCGAGCACATCGAGCGCTACCTCGCGACCGACCGGCCGCTCGCGGACCTCCGCGAAGCCCTCGCCGGGCTGGCGCCGATCAGCCTCGGCGCACTCGTCGACGTCGAGCGTTGGCGCCCGGCCGAGCACGCGGCGATGCTCGCCGAGGCGTCGGCGCTGACCGAGCTGGCGGCCTCTGTCGGCGCGACGAATGTCCAGCTCCTGACCGGCCCGGTCGCGCCCGGCGGCTCGTACTCGGGCCCGGCCGAGCTGTCACCGGCCGAGCTGCGCCGGGTCACGGCCGCGGCGCTCCGGGCGGTCGCCGACCTCGGCGCGCCGCGCGGCATCCGCTACTACCTCGAGCCGGTCGCCTGGACACCGCTCTCGTCGCTGGCGGCGGCCGCCGAGGCGGTCGATGCCGCCGAGCGGGACAACGTCGGGCTGGTCCTCGACTTCTGGCACCTGTGGCAGCGTGGCGAGACACCCGACAGCATCGCCAGGCTCGACCGTCGCCTGATCGCCGGCGTCGATTTCGCCGATTCGCTCGGGCCGCCCGGCGCGCCATCGCCGGATCAGCGGTCGCGCTGGGTCTGGCCGGGCGAGGGCGCCATCCCGCTCCGGGAGTGGGTCGCCGCCGTCCGCTCGACCGGCTTCGACGGGTGGTGGGACAACGAGCTGTACAGCTGGCCTCACTGGGAGTCCGCCGATCCGTTCGCCATCGGGCGCGGGCTGCTCGGCGTCCTGCGCGAGGTCGTCGGACCGTGACGCACGGATCGCTCAGGGCGCCCTGCGACGGCCGAGTCCAGTCCGCGTTGACGCGGTCACGGGCCGATGTTACGGTCCTCTGCAATCGGTTGCGCCGACCCCCGGCTCGGGAGATGACGTGGTGGACAAGGTGACCGGGCCACGCGAGCGAGTGCTCCTCCGCGATGTCGCCCGCCGGGCCAACGTGTCGGGGTCGACCGCGTCGCGTGCCCTGTCCGACGATCCCCGGATCAGCGTCGCCACCCGCGAGCTCGTCAAGGCGGCCGCCGCGGACCTCCATTACGTCCCGAACGCAGCGGCCCGCAGCCTGCGCGTCCGGCGGACCCGGACCCTCGGGCTGCTCCTGCCGGACATGCGCGATCCCGTCCACGGCCAGGTCGCGTCGGCGTTCGAGCAGGAGGCACGCCAGCAGGGCTACTGCGTGATCGTCGTCGCCGGTGAGCGCGATCTCGTTCGCGAGCGGCTCGCCCTCCGGATCTTCGCCGAGCACGGCACGGACGGCGTGGCGGTCGTGGCGAGCGTCCTGTCGCCGCGGGAGCTCCGCGAACGGGTCGATCCCGACCGGCTGATCCTCGTCTGGCCAGATCATCGGAGCATGCCGCGGAAGG
Source organism: Candidatus Limnocylindrales bacterium (assembly GCA_038245515.1). Taxonomy (GTDB): domain Bacteria; phylum Chloroflexota; class Limnocylindria; order Limnocylindrales; family CSP1-4; genus CF-46. The sequence continues at coordinate 27,135 of JBBRSJ010000019.1, forward strand.
CCGGAAAGCCGATCGATGGTGTGATCTCGACCGACGACGAGAGCGGTGTGCGGGCCGCGGTCGAGCACCTGATCGAGCAGGGCAGCCGGCGGATCGCGTACGCCGGCGACGGCGTCCGCGCGTCGAACACGATCCGGGCCGAGGCGACGGCCGCGACCCTCCGCAGCCATGGCATCCGGACACCGATGCGGACCCTCGTCGCCGCCAGCGGTCCGGACCGCGCGAACGTGCTGGCCGCGGACCTGGCGGCCGATCTGCCGGATGCGGTGGTCTGCTACGACGACCGGCTCGCCCTCGAGCTCATGGATGCCCTGCGCGGCGTCGGCGTCCAGGTGCCGGACGACCTGAGCGTCGTCGGGTTCGACGGGATCCCCTTTGCCGCGATTGCCAACCCCCGCCTCACGACCGTCGCCGTGCCGTCGGCCGAGCTGGGCCGAAAGGCGGCCATGATGCTGATCCGGGCGGTCCACGAGGGCGCATTGCCCGAGGGCGAACTCCTGTCGGTCGAGATCGCGATCCGGGACAGCACGCGCGAGCCCTCCGCCGGAGCCGAATCCCTCACGCCTCATGGCTGAGGTCGCGGATCCGGTCGTTTCACCCGACCCGGACCTCGACGCGCTCGCCCGGCGCGGCCGGCAGCTCGTCATCGAGACCGTCGCTGGCAGCGGCGCTGGCCACATCGGCGGCCCGCTCTCGGCGATGGATCTCCTGATCGCGCTCTACTTCAGCATCCTCCGGATCCGGCCCGAGGATCCGGGCTGGCCCGATCGCGACCGCTTCATCCTGTCCAAGGGCCACTCGGCGATCGGGCAATACGTCGCGATGGCGCTCCGCGGCTACTTCCCGGTCGAGGAGCTCGCCACGTTCGACCACGGCGACAGCCGGCTCCAGGGCCATCCAGACATGACCCGGCTGCCGGGGCTCGAGGCGTCCACCGGGTCGCTTGGCCAGGGTCTCGCGGTCGGGTTGGGAATCGCCCTCGGGACGCGGATGCGAGGGCTCGACGCCCAGACGTTCGTGATGCTCGGCGACGGCGAGATGCAGGAGGGCGAGGTCTGGGAAAGCGTGATCGTCGCCGCGCGCTACGGCCTCGGCAATCTCACCGCGATCGTGGATGCGAACGGGCTCCAGCAGTACGGCTGGCCGCTGCCGGCCGGCGAGGAGCACCGCGGCGATCGGCGCGATCCGTGGGCCGGGATGCGGCTCGGCAACGCCCTCGAGGCGTTCGGCTGGCGGGTCCTGACGATCGACGGGCACGATTTCGACGCGATCGTCGCGGCGTGTGCCGACGCTCGCGCCGCGGCGCCGGAGGGACGGCCGACGGCGATCCTTGCCCGCACGGTCAAGGGTCGCGGGGTCTCGTTCACCGAGGGCCACCACGAGTGGCACGCCCGGGTCGCGACCGCCGCCGACGCCGAGCTCGCCCGGGCCGAGCTCGGCGGGGATGGCGCTCGATGAGCGCCCCGATGCGCGAGGTCTGGGCGACAACCCTGATCGGCCTGGCCGAGACGAACCCGGACATCCTCGTCCTCGACGCCGACCTCGGCACCTCCACCCGGGCCGATCGATTCGCCGCGGCCCGGCCCGACCAGTTCCTTCAAATGGGGATCGCCGAGCAGAACATGGTCGGTGTCGCGGCAGGGCTCGCCACCGTCGGCTACGTTCCGTGGCTGTCCTCGTTCGCCGTGTTCTTCACTCATCGCGCGTTGGACCAGGTCCGCCTCGTCGTGGCCCAGACCCACGCCAACGTGAAGATCGGGGCGGCCTACACGGGCCTGCTCACCGGCTTCACCGGCAAGACCCACCAGGACGTGGAGGACCTCGCGATCATGCGGGCGATGCCCGGGATGACCGTACTCGCCCCGGCCGACGCGACCGAGTGCGCGGCGATGGTCCGCTGGGCGACCGCGATGCCCGGGCCCGTCTACCTCCGCCTCGCCCGCGACGCCGGTCCCGATGTCTTCGACGCCAGCTACGTCTTCGAGCCGGCCCGCGTGATCCGCCTCCGCGAGGGCCGCGACGTCCTCGTCGTTTCGACCGGGACCCAGACGGCACGCTGCGTCGCCGCGGTCGAGCTCCTCGCGGCCCAGGGCATCGACGCCGGTCTCCTGCACGTGCCGTCGATCAAGCCGATCGACGCGGACGGCCTCGCCGACGCGGCCCGCGATGTGCCGCTCGTCGTCACCGTCGAGGAGCACACCATCCACGGCGGCCTCGGCGGGCTCGTCGCCGAGATCCTCGGCGAGCTTGCGCCAAGCCGGATCGTCCGAATCGGGATCGAGGACACCTGGGGCGAGTCGGCCCCGAACGATTTCCTGCTCGAGCGCCACGGGCTGTCCGCCGAAAGGGTCGCTGAGCGAATCGCCCGGGCTGCGTCCAGCGCCCGACCCACCGACCCCGCTTCGGCGCCTGCCGCCGAGCGCTCCCCGAGCAGCACGAGGTGATCGCATGACGACATTCCGGGTCAAGAACCCCGACCAGATCGGCGTGGCCTTCCTCGGCGTCGGGCGGATGGGCATGTCCCACCTTCAGACCCTCGCCGGGGTCCGGAACGCCCGGGTCGTGGTCGTCGCCGACCCCGATATCGAGGCCGCCCGCCGCGGCCAGCAGGCATCGCTTGCCGGCCGGGCGACGACCGACGCGCTCGACGCGATCCACGACCCGGCCGTCGAGGCCGTCGTCATCGTCACCCCGACGAGCACCCACGCCGAGCTGATCGAGGTCGCCCTGCGGGCCGGCAAGGCGATCTGGACCGAGAAGCCGATCGCCCTGTCGGTCGCCGAAACGAACCGTGTCGTCGAGATCTGGCGGGAGACCGGCCTGCCGGTCCAGCTCGGGTTCATGCGCCGCTTCGACCCGGGCTACGTCCGCGCCAAGGCCCTGATCGATGCCGGCGAGCTCGGCCGGATCGAACAGTTCCGGTCCTACTCGCGCGACACGTTCATGCCGCCGGTCAGCTTCATCAAGAACAGCGGCGGGTCGTTCCTCGACATGAGCGTCCACGACTTCGACCTGGCTCGGTTCCTGGTCGGCGAGGTCGAGGAGGTCTCGGCCTGGGGCACGGTCATCGCCGACGACAGATTCACCGAGGGCGGCGACATCGACACGGCCGTGACGATGCTCCGCTTCGAGAACGGCGCCCTCGGCGTCGTCGAGATGTCGCGTCACTCGGCATGGGGCTACGACATCCGGACCGAGGTCGCGGGCGCGATCGGCAAGGTCGTCGTGGAGGCGCCGCACAAGACGAACGCAACGTTCTCGCGCCGGTTCGGTTACGAAGGCGACCACTACGAGAGCTTCCCGGACCGGTTCGAGGTGGCCTATCGGGTCCAGCTCGAGGCGTTCTTCCGGACGCTCGGCGAGGGCGGCACCCCGGATCCGGGTCCCGAGGAGGCTCTCGCCACGCTCAAGGTTGCGGTCGCCGCCCGGACGAGCTGGCAGGAGGGTCGCCCGGTCCGGGTGGCGGAGGTCACCGCCGACGTCGGCGCGGAGCCCCGCGCAGAGGTCGCTGCCGAGGTCCCGGGGTGAGCGCCGGGGTCGTCCGGCACGTCCGGCCCAGGTCCGGGCCGGGAGCGGTCATCGATGTCACTCCGGCCGACGTCGGCTGGCGTTTCCTGTCGTTCCGGGTCGTCGTCCTGGCACCCGGCCAGACCCTCGACGGGGACAGCGGCGGCAACGAGATCGCCATCGTCCCGCTCACGGGCGCCGGGTGGTTCGCCTTCGGGGGCGAGCGGCACCCAGTCGCCCGGCACGACGTGTTCAGCGTCCGGCCGCACGTCCTGTACCTGCCGCCGCGAACCCCGTATTCGATCGGGGCGGACGAAGGGTCGAAGGAGGGCCTCGAGGTCGCGATCGGCGGAGCGCCGGCCGAGGGCCTCCATCCCGCCCGCCTCTACGCGCCGGACGACCTCGTGACATTCGTCCGCGGCGGCGCCAACGTGAGCCGCGGGGTGACCGTCACGATCGATCCGGCGTTTCCGACGGAGCGCCTGATCGCCTACGAGATCGTCGCGCCGAGCGGCAACTGGTCGAGCTTTCCGCCTCATCGCCACGACGGCCGGCAAGGCACGAGCTACCACGAGGAGACGTACTACTACCGGCTCGCGCCCGACGACGGCTTCGTGATCCAGCGCCTCTACACCCGCGACACCGACCTCGACGTCTCGATCGCGGCAACGAGCGGCGACCTGGTCCTCGTCCACGAGGGATTCCACACCGTCGTGAACGCCCCGGGCACGAACGCCTACTACCTGAACTTCCTCGCCGGCGACGTGAAGCCCGTCGTCCAGCTCAACGACCCGGCCTACGCCGGGATCGCCGACGACTGGACCGGTGCGCCCGTGTCCATCCCGATCGACGAGGACCCGTGACCGAGGCCGGTTTCGGCGCCCGAACGCGGCTCGCCCGATCCGCCGATCGAGATCGCCGTATTGACGGACAATGGGTCGGTCGCTAGCATCGTGGAAACGGTTGCACAAGAGGGACACGTGCACGTCAGCCTCCCCGTTCCCGCGATCGCGATGAGGGCGACGACCGCCGCTCGCCGCCCCGCAGCCGAGCTGCCAGGGCCGGATCGAGGTCCCGGTTGACGGTGTCGGTCCCGGCCATCGAGCTGCGCAACGCGACGAAGCGCTACGGCGATGCCGTCGCCCTCAATGACGTCTCGATGGTGATCGAGCCAGGCGAGTTCTTCTGCCTTCTCGGACCGTCGGGTTGCGGCAAAACGACGACCCTCAACCTGATCGGCGGGTTCATCCCGCTCTCGTCGGGCGAGCTGATCATCGAGGGCCGGACGGTCAACGACCTGCCGCCCCACAAGCGCAACGTCAACACCGTCTTCCAGAACTACGCCCTGTTCCCGCACATGTCCGTGGAGCGCAACATTGCGTTCGGCCTGCGCATGGAGCACCTGTCGCAGGCGGAGATCGCGAGCCGCACGGCCGAGTACCTCGAGCTCGTCGGCCTGGCCGGTCTCGGGTCGCGCCTGCCGGCCCAGCTGTCGGGCGGCCAACAGCAGCGCGTCGCCCTCGCCCGCGCGCTCGCCAAGCGACCGGCCGTGCTCCTGCTCGACGAGCCCCTCGGCGCGCTCGATCTCAAGCTTCGCAAGCAGATGCAGACGGAGCTTGCCCGGATCCATCGCCAGGTCGGGACCACCTTCGTCTTCGTGACCCACGACCAGGAAGAGGCCCTCTCGATGGCGACTCGGATCGCGATCATGTCCGGCGGGAAGATCGTCCAGGTCGACAGCCCGCGCGTGATCTACGACCGGCCCGTCAACCGCTTCGTCGCCGACTTCATCGGGGAGACGAACTTCATCGCCGGCCGGATCGAGACCATCGACGGCCGGCGCTCCTTCGTCCTAGGCGAGGGGGCCGTCATGGCCGCGCCGGACGATGCGCCGGAAGGTCCGGCGACGCTGATGGTCCGGCCCGAGTACCTCGCGCTCGGAGCGAAGGACGGATCCGCGAGCTCGGTCGGGATCCCCGGCCGGATCGTGAACGTCGCCTTCCTCGGCAACTACACGAGGATCACGCTCACGACCCCGGCCGGGGAGATCGTCGCCGTCCGACCGCACGGGACGAGCGTCGAAACGGCCGGTATCCAGCACGAATTGGGCGAGGAGGTCTGCGTTTGGTGGAAGCCGGAGCACGCGTCCCTGATCATCGACTAGGTGGTTCTGGAGGAGGAGAACGCAATGGCTGATCTGACACGGGAGTTCGACCGTCGACAGTTCCTGAAGGCGGCTGGCCTCGCCGGCGCGGCAGTCGGGCTCGGCGGCATCGCCGCGGCGTGTGCGACGCCCGCGGCAAGCGTTGCCCCGCCGGCGTCGACGAGTGCGGGCGCCAGCGCCGGGGCGAGCGCCGCCGCGAGCGCGGTCGCGGCCGCCTCCAATCCGACCGGCACGTTCAACTGGATGACGTGGGTCGATCACTACTACCCGGAGCAGCTCTCCGCGATCGCGTCGTCGATCGGGATCAACGTCAACCTGACCGAGCTCGCCGACAACTCCGATGGCTACACCAAGCTCAAGGAAGTCGGCGGCCAGCTCGACATGATCGCCGGCGACGCCCTGTGGGTTCCCCACTACTTCGAGGCCGGCCTGATCGAGGCCTGGGACATCAACTCGCTCGAGGTCTCCAAGCAGCTCTACTCGATCGCGCGGAGCTTCGAGATCTGGACGAAGCCGGAGGGCTACCTCGGCTATCCGAACGGCTGGTCGCCGGTCCAGATCTACTACGACCCGGCCAAGGTCTCGCCGGCGCCCGATTCGTGGGAGGTCCTGCTCGACCCGAAGTACGTCAAGAAGGTCGTCGTCGAGAACCAGCCGGTCGAGATCATGGCCTACATGGGCAAGGCCGCCGGGGTCAAGGATCCGTACAACATGACCCCCGACGAGATCTCCAAGGCAAAGGATCTCGCGATCAAGCTCAAGCCGAACCTCCTGAAGTTCGCCCAGCAGAACACGGACACGATCGCGGCACTGATCAGCGGCGAGGCGTGGATCGCGACGGGCAACCTGGGCACTGAGACACGGGTCAAGCAGGCTGGCGGCCCGGAACTCAAGGTGTTCACTCCCAAGGAAGGCACGATCGGCTGGATGGACGCCGAGATGATCGTGAAGGGCGGCGCCAACGAGCCGCTGATCCGGCCGTTCCTCCAGGCCGCCGAGCAGGCGGAGTACGTGGCGGCCAACTTCATGATCAACCAGCGGCCGCTGTTCAACGAGAAGGCCTACAAGCTCCTGATCAACCAGGGCCAGAAGGACCTCGCGGACCGCTTCCTCTACAACAAGCCGGAGACGGTCCTGACGATGACCCTCAAGGGCCCGGGCACCTCGACCCAGGGCGCGATCGACGCGTTCAACGAGGTGTTCGGCGCGTAAGCCGACCGGTCGGCCCAACCCTTCCCATGACCGTCCAGACCGCCAGCGCCGCCGACCCGGCGCCGCTGGCGGGATCGACCTCGGGCGCCCGACGACAGGTCGGGCGCCTGTGGCCGCTCGCCCCGGGGCTGCTGCTCATCGGGTTGCTGTTCCTCGTCCCGATGGGGTTCATGCTGGTCTTCAGCTTCCTGCGGACCGACCCGAACTTCAACATCGTGGTCGACCCGAACCTCAACAACTACGCCCGGTTCATCAATATCCCGACCTACGTCCGGACCTTCGCCAAGACCCTCGTCATGGCGGGCGTGGTCACCACGCTGGGGCTCGCGCTGGCGATGCCGTTCGCGTACTTCCTCGTCCGCTACGTCAGCCGGCGCTGGCAGCGGATCATCCTGCTCGCGGTCGTCGTGCCGTTCTGGACGAGCTACCTGCTCCGGGTCTACGCGTGGCAGGCGATCCTCGGCGAGCATGGAGCGCTGAACCAGGCGCTCCAGGGAATCGGCCTGATCGACAAACCGTCGGCCCTGTTCATCTACAACGACGTCGGTGTCGCGATCGTCCTCACCTACCTCTACTTTCCGTTCGCCGCGCTTGCGTTGTACGCGGCCCTCGAGAAGTTCGACTTCGCCCAGTTCAATGCCGCCCAGGACCTCGGGGCGCGGCCGGACCAGGCGTTCCGCCACATCCTCCTGCCCCAGATCCGGGCCGGGATCATCACGGCCTGCATCTTCGTGTTCATCCCGATCCTCGGCGAGTTCCTGACCCCGGCCCTGGTCGGCGGCGCCCAGGGCAGCCTGATCGCGAACCTGATCGTCAACTTCTTCCGCGGCGCCCAGTACGCCGAGGGCTCGGCCCTCGCCATCGTGATCGCGATCTTCGTGACGGCCGTGCTGATCGTCTTCCGGCGCTATCTCCGGGTCGAGGATGTCGTCGCCCGTGGCTAGGCGGATCGATCCGGTCGAGATGATGCCGGTCGACCGGCACGCCCGGCGGACGCGCCGTCTCCTCCGCCTGCTGGCGGCGCTGATCCTCGTCTTCCTCTACCTGCCAATCGGGTTCCTGATCCTGTTCTCATTCGAGACCTCCAGCACCCCGGGCCTCCCGATCACCGGCCTGACCCTGAAGTGGTACGAGGCGATGCTGAAGGACCGGATCATCCAGCAGGCCCTCTTCAATTCGGTGATCGTTGCCGGGGTCGTGGCGGTCGTCGCGTCGCTCGTCGGCACGATGACCGCGTTCCCACTGGTCCGGGCCCGGCTCCGCTTCGCCGACGCGGCCCGGCTCCTGTTCACGATGCCGATCATGATCCCGGGCGTCCTCCTCGGGATCGGGCTGCTCCTCGTCTTCCGGCGAGTGCTCGACGTCAACCTCTCTCTCGTGACGGTGATCGCGGGCCACCTCGTGTTCACGACCCCATTCGTCGTCCTGATCGTGTCGGCCCGCCTGCAGGGGTTCGATCGCCGCCTCGAATGGGCCGCGGCCGACCTCGGGGCGAGCTCCGTCCATACCCTCCGCCACATCATCCTGCCGCTGATCTCGCCGGCGATCGTCGCCGGGGCGCTGCTGAGCGTGACCCTCTCGATCGACGAATTCGTCATCACGTACTTCACCGTCGGGGCCCAGCCGACCCTGCCGCTGTACATCTACACCTCGATCAAGCTCGGGGTCACGCCCGAGGTCAACGCCGTCGCGACCGTCATCCTCGTCGGGACCCTCGCGGCCTTCGCCGTCGGGTCGCTGCTGCTGAGCGGAGGCCGGCGACTGCGCCGTCGCGAGGCCGAATGACGGAGGCCGAGTGACAGGAGATGCGGCCGGTGCCGCCGGCGGCGGGCTGCTCGGCCCTCGGCCCGATCCGCGTGATCCGATCCGGATCGGCTTCCAGATCTGGGGCCAGCACGCGACCTGGGCCGAGCTCATGGCAGCCGGAGAGCGGGTGGAAGCCGCCGGATTCGCGAGCCTGTTCGCGAACGATCACTTGATGCCGATTCTCGGCGACGCGGATGGTCCGGTCCTCGGCTCGACCGGCCCGGTATTCGAGGGCTGGATGACGCTCGGAGCATGGGCGGCGCGGACGGCGCGGATCCCGCTCGGGATCATGGTCTGCGGCGTCGGCTACCGGAACGTCGGGCTGACCGTGAAGATGGCGACCGCCCTCGATCACGCGAGCGGCGGGCGGGCGATGCTCGGGCTGGGCGCCGGCTGGCATGAGCCCGAGACGCGGGCGTTCGGCTACGAGGTCCTGCCCCTTGGCGACCGGATCAGCCGGTTCGACGAGGCGGCTGCGCTCGCTCGCGGGCTGCTCGATGGTGACACCGTGACCCAGGCCGGGCGATGGGTCGCCGCCGATGGCGCGCGCAACGACCCGCCGCCGCTCCGGCAGCGGCTGCCCTTCCTGATCGGGGGCAGTGGCGAGAAGCGGATGCTCCGGATCGTGGCCCGCGATGCGGACATCTGGAACGGCGAGGGTGACCCCGACACGTTCGCGCGCAAGAGCGCCGTGCTCGACGCCCATTGTGCGGAGCTCGGGCGCGATCCGGCCGCGATCCGCCGCACGGTCGGGGTCACGCCGATCTGCCTGCGCGACACCCGCGCGGCCGCCGTGGACGCGCTCACCGCGATCCTGGCGCACCACACGGGCGATCCGGCCCGGGCGCGGGCGTGGGCCGCGGCCTCGCCGCTCGCCGACACCGATGAGGTCGTCGCCGGGCACCTGCGCGCCTGGCGCACCGCCGGGGCCGAGGAAGTCGTCGCCGACCTGCCGGCGCAGACCGACCTTGAGACCTTCGAGCGCCTTGCCGGCCCGGTCCGGGATCGGCTCGCATGAGCGTGGAGGTTCCTGCCTGATGCGCGCTGCTGTCTACGAGGGCGAGGGTCGACTGGTCATCCGTGACGTCGCGGACCCGGTCCCGGCCGCCGACGAGGTCCTGATCGAGGTCGAGGCATGCGGCGTGTGCGGCTCGGACGTCCAGATCATCAACGTTCCGCCGGGCCACCCGTCGACGCCGCCCGTGATCATCGGCCACGAGTTCGTCGGAAGGATCGTCGGCGTCGGATCGGCGGTTCGGGACGTCGCGGTCGGGACCCGGGTCGTCGTCGACCCCGACCCGAAATGCGGTGCCTGCGACCCATGCCGGGCCGGCCGGCCGGCGAACTGCACGAACATCGTCGCTCTCGGCGTCCACCGCGACGGAGCTCTCGCCCGGCTGGTGACCGCTCCCGCGAACAGCGTCTACCCAATCTCCGACGACGTGTCGTCCGAGATGGCGGCGCTCGTGGAGCCGCTGGCCTGCGTCGTCAACGGCACGAACCGGGCCGCGATCCGGCCGGGCGAATCGGCCGTCGTGTTCGGCGCCGGCGCGATCGGCTGCTTGTTCATCGCCGTGCTCCGGGCATCCGGCGCGGGCCGGATCGTCGCCGTCGAGCCGAGCGTCGACCGCGCGCCGGTCGCCCTCGCTGTCGGCGCCGATCTCGTCCTCGCACCGGACGCCTGGGCCGCCCGCGGTCCCGAGGTGATGCCGGGTGGTGCCGACGTCGTCGTCGATGCGGTTGGCAGCGTCCTGCCCCAGGCGATCGACGCGGCAGCGATGGGCGCTCGGGTCGTGGTCTTCGGGATGAACGGCAACGCCCGCCCTGCGGTCCACCAGGTCGAGATCGTCGAGAAGGGTCTCGCGATCCTCGGTTCCTACATCTCGAACTTCACGTTCCCGGCGGCGATCCGGCTCGTCGAGAGCGGCAAGCTCAACCTCGGCCCGATGATCACCGCGACGATCCCGCTCGAGGACACGCTCGCGGGGATCGGCCGAATCCGCTCGGGCGAGGCCGTGAAGATCGTCATCCGGCCCTGATCGCGGCCGTCCATCCCCGCAACCCGTCCTCGGAGGTCCCGATGTCCACACCCGCGATGCGCGTCGCCAGTGCCCCCGTCTCCTTCGGCGTCGACGAGGTCCTCATGGACGACGCCTGGATGCCCGAGCCCGAGCCGATGCTCGACTGGATGGCTGACATTGGGTACGTGGGCACGGAAATGGGCCCGCCCGGCTTCCTCGGCGATGCCGAGCAGGTCCGCGAGCGCCTCACGTCGCGCGGCCTGGACCTCGTCGGCTCGTTCCTCCCCCAGCACTTCAGCCGGGCCGAACGGGCCGAGGAGGATCGTGCCTGGCTCCGCGGCCAGCTCCGGCGGATCGTCGCCGCGACGCCGACCGGGTCGCGCCCGCTCGCGATCCTGTCCGATCACTTCGACGAGCCCGACCGCCACGCCTTCGCCGGGAAGATCAAGGACCATCCGGAAACCTGGCTGTCGGCCGCCCGGTTCGACACCCTGATCGACAACCTCCATCGGGCCGCCGAGCTGTGCCGGACGGAGGGGCTCGAGCCGGTCCTCCACCCGCACGCGGCGACGTACGTCGAGACCGCCGACGAGATCGCCCGGGTCATGGACCGGATCGATCCGGCCCTGATCGGGCTCTGCCTGGACACGGGCCATTTCCGGTTCGGTGGGGCGGATCCGGCGAAGTCGGTGGTCGACTACGGCGAGCTCGTCCGGCACGTCCACATCAAGGACTGCCGGACCGCGGTCATCGCCGAGTCCAACGGGATCGAGGACGCCCTCAAGCGAGGCGTCTTCTGCCCGCTCGGCGAAGGCGACGCCGACATCACCGGGGTGATCGACGCCCTCCGTGCCCGGAGCTACGGCGGCTGGCTCGTCGTCGAGCAGGACCAGGCGCTCGGGACGAATGACACGCCGGAGTCGGTCGTCGCGGGCCAGCGGGCGAACCTGGAGTATCTCCGCCGCCTCGGAGTCTAGGAACGCCCTGGATTCGGCGCCCGGACCGTCAGCGTGTGGCGGCCGGCTTGGCGAGTAGGTCCCGGTTCGCCTCGAGATAAGAGGCCGTCGCCTCGACGACCCGGTCGACGTCCGCCTCGGTGTGGGCGCCCGTGAGGAAGCCCCGGATCATGTAGTGCGGGTGGATGTAGATCCCCCGCTCCAGGAGCCAGTTGCGGTACCCGCGCTGGACCGGGTGGTTCTTGTCCATGGCGAACCGGGCGAAGTCGCGGAAGCGCCGGATCGGCTCATCGGTGAAGTAGATCGTCCAGACGCCGGCGATCGAACGAACCTGGGCCCGCGCCCCGGTCGCGTCGATCGCCGCCTGGATCCCCGACGTCAGCCGCGCGCCGAGTCGACCGAGATGGTCGTGGATGGCGCCCTCCCGGACGATCCGGGTGACCTCGAGCGCGATCGCGCAGTTCATCGCCTGGCCGGCGAATGTCCCCGCGAACAGGACGTCGCCCTTCGGTCCGAGGTGGTCCATGATGTCCGCCCGGCCGGCCAGGACCGAGATCGGAAAGCCGTTGCCGAGCGCTTTGCCCATCGTCGTCAGATCCGGGGTGACGCCGTAGCGGCCCTGCGCGCCATCGCTGCCGTGGCGGAACCCCGTGATCACCTCGTCGAAGATGAGGAGCGTGCCGGCCGCCGTGCACGCTTCGCGGAGCATCTCCAGGAAGCCCGGCTCGGGCAGCACTACGCCGGCGTTGTGGAAGACCGGCTCGACGATGACCGCGGCGATGGTGTCGCCCTCGCGGGCAAGCAGATCGCGCACGGCGGCGCCGTCGTTGTACTCGCGGACCTCGACGAGGTCGCGGACCGCAGCGGGGATCCCGACCGATGCCGGCACCGGAGTCGGCACTCCGCCGCCCTCGTCCAGCGCGAAGTGATGGCTCCACGCGACGTAGTCGTGCCAGCCGTGATAGTTGCCCTCGAACTTCACGATCCGCTCGCGGCCGGTGAAGCCGCGGGCGAGGCGAATCGCGTGATAGGTGGCCTCCGTCCCGGTGCAGCTGAAGACCACCTTCTCGGCCGACGGGATCATCTCGATCAGCCGCTCGGCGAGCTCGACCTCGAGCGGATTGGCCGCCGAGAACGACACGCCGTGCTCGTCCATCGCCCGGATGGCGGCGGACCGGACCCGGGGGTCGTTGTGGCCGAGGAGGACGGCCCCGAACGACGAGTGGAAGTCGATGTATTCGTTGCCGTCGACGTCCCAGATCCGCGAGCCCTGGGCCCGGGTCATGAAGAGCGGATAGGGCGTTGCGCTCCGGCCTTCGCCCTGGACCCCGCCCGGCGATACTGCGCTGGCCCGGGCGAAGAGCTTTGCCGACTCGGTGGTCGGGACGGGCCAGCCGTCGTCCGCGGCGAGCGGGATCGCGCCACCGGATCGGTTCTCGTCGACTGCCGTCACCGTCGCCTCCTCGTCCTTGGTCTTGCCCACGCGATCAGGCCCGGGCCGGCACGCCGACCGGAGTCCACGCGCCATTCGCCGCGGCCGCATACAGCGCATCGATCACCGCACTGTCCCGCACGCCGTCCGCGAAGTTCGCCGAGCCCGGCTGGCCCTCCGCGATCGCTCTCAGGAAGCCGGCCCACATCGCGCATTCCTGGCCGAGCCAGCCGATCGACGTGCCGTCGGTCCCGGCGATCAGCAGGGGCGCCGCACCCGGGTGACCCGGGTTGACGAGGATCCGCCGGAACCCGAAGGTCGCGGGATCGCCCGGCAAACACAGCCGGAACTCGTCGGGCCGCTCGAGGTCCCAGTCGGCCGAGCCGAGCGAGCCGTACACCTCGATCTGGAGCGACAGGCGCTTGCCGATCGCGACCCGGCTCGTCTCCAGGACGCCATACGCGCCATTCGTGAACGTGAGCAGCGCGGCGGCGGCGTCCTCGACATCGACCGGGCCTGTCGGCCCGCCCTGGCTGCTCGCCGGACCGCCGCGGTTGCCGACGGAATGAGCAGCGGGAAGGGGCCGCTCGGCGATGAACGTCCGGGTCAGCGCCTGGACGCTGTCGATCTCGCCGACGAGGAACCGGGCGCAGTCGACGAGGTGATAGCCGGTGTCGATCGCGATCCCGCCGCCGGCCATCGACCTCCGGAAGCGCCAGAGGAGCGGGACGTCCGGATCCGCCGCGTAGTCGAGCATGAACGAGAGGCGGAGGCTCCGGATCTCGCCCAGGTCACCGCGCGCGATCGTCTCCGCGATCGCCCGCAGGGCCGGAGACCAGCGGTAGCCCGCGGCGAGCCCGTGGAACACACCGGCCGTCTCGCACGCGTCGAGCATCGCGACCGCGTCGTCGGTCGTCTCGCCGAGCGGCTTCTCGCACACGACGGCCTTGCCGGCGGCGGCCGCGGCGAGAACGACCTCGCGGTTGCGGGACGGCGGAAGGCAGGCGACCACGAGATCGACGTCGGCGGCGGTGACGAGGGCCCGCCAGTCGTCCTCGACGCGGGTCCAGCCGAAGCGATCGGCGAGGCCTGTCGCAAGCGTCCGGTTGATGTCGGCGACGGCCACGAGTCGCGGTTGGAGCTGCAGGTCCGGGTAGAGGTGGCGGAGATTGATCAGAGCGGCCGAGTGGGCGCCCGCCATCGTGCCGGCGCCGATGATGCCGATCCGGATGGATCGCGCGGCCGCGCTCACGACGGCTGGTCCGCGTCACGGGTCCGGGAGACTCGATTCGGCGGGTCAACACGCTCGGACCGACCGGAAAGGTCCGCCGGAGTGGCGATCCACGCTGGCAAAGCCGCAGGATCGAGTCGGAGGGATTCACCAGGGGAACCGCGCCACGCCGCGCCGACGCTCGATCGATCGACCCCGAGGACCGCGCCCATCGACGCCTCCGTGCGCCCTCCGCCGACCGGCGGTGGGCGCACGGTACCACGGTGGCAAACGTTTGCACAGTCCCCGAACGCACCGCCCGGACCACCGCCCGGAGCGCCGCCCGCTCAGACGATGTCGGCGACCTTGACCGGACGGTTCTCCGCCAAGGATCGACCCGCGGCGATCGCGATCCGCATCGCCTGGTACCCGTCGTCCGCGGTGCATGGGCTCGCGATCTCGCCCCGGGCGACCCGCAGGAACGTCGCGAGCTCCGCCCGATAGGCCGGCTCGAACCGGGTCAGGAAGCTCGCCCAGCCGATCCCGAAGTCGGGGCCGCCGGGCTCGAGCGAGCGCGTCGGGGTGTGCGGGCCAAGCCCGACGGACACCGCGTCGAGCGACCCGACGACCTCCATCCGGATGTCGTAGCCGAGCGGGTTGTGGCGTGTTTGGGACAGCGTCGCGATCGCCCCGTCGGCGAGCTTCAGGACGGCGCCCGCGGTGTCGATGTCGTCGTGCTTCGCGAACATCTCGAAGCCGCGGACCGCCCCCATCGCATAGACCTCGTCGACCTCCTGGCCGGAGACGTAGCGGAGGATGTCGAAGTCGTGAATGGAGGAATCGCGGAACAGCCCGCCCGACGTCGGGATGTAGGTCTCCGGTGGCGGCGCGGCGTCGTGGGCAATGAGCCGGATCGCGTAGACGACCCCGAGCTCGCCGGTCGCGACCAGCCGGTGGGCCTCGTCATACGCCGTATCGAAGCGCCGCTGGAATCCGACCTGGACGGCCACACCGGACGATTCGACGAGCGCGACGAGCTCGCGGCTCTCGGCCAGATCGAAGGCGAGCGGCTTCTCGATGAACGCCGGGCGGCCGAGACCGATCGCCTGGCGCAGGAGCGACGCGTGGGCCTGGGTGGTCGCCGCGATCACGACGGCGTCGGCTTCGCGCATCGCATCGCCCGGATCGGCGATGGCGGGTCCGCCGATCTCCGCCGCGACCGAAGCCGCCGCGTCAGGATTCGCATCCGACACGAGGACCGCCTCGACGCCCGGCGACACAGCGAGGATGAGCCCGTGGAGCCGGCCGATCCGACCGGCGCCGATCAATGCAATCCGCAAGGGGACGACCTCCCGCTGAGGGTTCGGGAGTCGGACCCGACCATGGACGGACCGTAGCATCCCGGCCGGCTCGCAGTGACCCGAACCGCGCCGGGGCATCCCGGGGCGAGCCGACCAGGCCATCGGACCCGATGGACGGGCCCGATCGGCGGATGGACGAGCGCGACCCAGCTGGTCATCCTGAGTCGATGATCCGATCCACCCGTGCTCGTCTTGGCGCCGGCCTGCTCGGCCTGGCGCTCCTCCTCCCCGCCTCCGCTGCCGCCCCGGCCGAGGCGGCCGCGGCTGACTTCCCGGCCGGCTTCACTGGCTACCACACGTACGCCGAGATGGTCGCGGACGTTGCGGCAACGGTCGCCGCCCACCCGACGATCATCCAGCGCCGCGCGATCGGCACGAGCTACCAGGGTCGCACGATCTGGGCCGTCAAGATCAGCGACAACGTGGCGGTCGACGAGAACGAGCCCGAGGTCCTGTTCGACGGGCTGACCCATGCCGACGAGCATATGGGCCTCGAGATGACCCTCAAGATCATGCACTGGCTCGTCGACGGCTACGGCACGGACGCCCGGATCACGAACCTCGTGAACACGCGCGAGGTCTGGATCATCCTCGCCGTCAACCCCGACGGCGCCGAGTACGACATCTCCGGCGGCCGTTTTCACGGTTGGCGCAAGAACCGCCAGCCGACGCCCGGCACGACCGCGATCGGGACGGACCTGAACCGGAACTTCAACTACCACTGGGGCGGCGGCGGCCGGACGAGCGCGAACCCGTTCGACATCACCTACCGCGGGCCCTTCGCGTTCTCCGCGCCGGAGACCCGCAACGTCCGCGACTTCCTGGCCAGCCGGGTCGTGAACGGCCGGCAGCAGGTCCGAGCCGCGATCACCTTCCACGAGTCGGGCCGGCTCGTGATGTGGCCGTACGGCTACACCATGCTGGACGTCCCGGCCGACATGACGGTCGACGACCACGCCGCCCTCGCCACGATCGGCAACCACATGGCAGCGACCAATGGCTACCACCCGGAGCAGGCAAGCGACCTGTACGTCTCGTCGGGGACGACCCGCGACTTCGAGTACGGGATGTACCGGATCTTCGCCTTCACGGTCGAGATGTCGGTCGTCGCGTATCCCCGCGACTCGCTGATCGCGAGCGAGACGGGCCGCAACAAGGAAGCCGTCCTGTACCTGATCGACCGGGCGTGGTGCCCGCTCGGGGCCCTCGGGCCGGCGATGCGGATCGCCCGCTGCGGCGCGTTCGACGACGACTTCGAGATCGCCCGCGGCTGGAAGGTCAATGCCCAGGGCACCGATACCGCGACGAGCGGCCTCTGGCAGCGCGGCGATCCCGTGCCGACCTGGCTCGGGACGGCGCCCAAGCAGCTCGGCAGCGCATTTTCCGGCCGCTACGGGTTCTTCACGGGCCCGGCCACGGGCGGCGCGGTTGGCGCCAACGACGTCAGCGGCGGGCGGACCTCGGTGACGTCACCGGCCTTCCACATGCCGACGACCGCTGGCCAGCGGCTCCAGTTCCGCTGGACGTTCGCCGACGACGCGACCGGCGTGAACGGGGACGAGCTCCGGATCGAGGTCCTCGACGTCGACACCGCGACGGCGACGACCGTGGCTCGGGTCTGGTCGACCGGATCGGCCCGCAACGGCGTGTGGCACCTCGCTTCGATCGACCTGACCGCATTCGCCGGGAAGAACGTCCGGCTCCGCTTCTCTGCCAACGACGCCGGCTCGAACAGCCTCGTCGAGGCCGGCTTCGACGACGTCCGGGTGACCCAGGGCCCGTAGCCGGCCGACGCTCGCTCGGCGGCCCTCGGCCGAGCGGCCGCCCGCGTATCCTGCCCGCAGAGCCGCGGACCGGCGGCCAGCGGAGGGCGGGCATGGGACTCCTGGACGGGAAGCGGGCGCTGATCTTCGGGGTCGCCAACGACCACTCGATCGCCTGGGGGATCGCCCAGGCGCTCCACGAGGCCGGTGCCGAGGTCGGCTTCTCGTCGATCGAATCCCTGATCGAGAAGCGGGTCCGACCGCTCGCCGAGTCGATCGGCGCGACGTTCATCGAGCCGTGCGACGTCCAGGTCGACGCCGACATCCAACGCGTCTTCGCGCGCTGGGGCGAGACCCATGACGGGCTCGACATCCTCGTCCATGCGCTGGCCTTTGCGAAGCGCGCGGACCTGACGGGGCGCTTCGTCGACACGTCGCGCGACGGATTCGCGCTCGCCCACGACGTGTCGGCGTACTCGCTCGTCGCGATCACCCGGGCGGCCCTGCCCCACCTCCGGCGCGGCTCGTCGGTGCTGACCCTGACGTACTACGGGGCCGAGAAGGTCGTCGCGAACTACAACGTGATGGGGGTCGCGAAGGCGGCGCTCGAGGCGTCGATGCGATACCTGGCGGCCGATCTCGGTCCAGACGGAATCCGAGTCAACGCGATCAGCGCCGGGCCGATCCGGACGCTCGCCGCGGCGGGGATCGGCGGGTTCAAGGACATGTATCGCGGCTTCGTCGAGGTCGCGCCGCTCCGGGCTAACATCACGCCCGAGGATGTCGGCAAGACCGCCCTGTACCTCGCGTCGGACCTGGCATCGGCGGTCACGGGCGAGGTGATCTACGTCGACGGCGGCTTCAGCATCATGGGCGTGCCGAGCGGCGACTGATCGGCCGAGCGGTCGCGACGGAGTCAGGAAGACCGATTCCGCCGTCGTTTCGTGCGTCGGGCGCGCGAACCGGCGGCGGACGGAGCCGCCAGACGCTGTTCGATGCGTCGGACGCAGGGCCCGCCGCTGGCCGCGAGAGGAGTTTCGCGCGGCGCCGGGTCGGGCGCCGCAGGGCCGGGTCAGGCGCCGGTGAAGTCCTTGACCATCACCGCGTGGTAGATCTTCGGGCGGTCCACGACCTCGCTGTCGTCGCCGCCCACCGCATCGTCGAGATCGAGCCACGTGATGTGCGCCCGGTTGACCAGGATCGTCTCGGATCGCTCGGTCGTCGGCTCGTCGGCCTTGTCGTAGGTGATCGAGGCGTCGGTCAGCGGAACGAGGATGTCGCGCCCGGCAAAGACGATCGCCGGATCGCTCGTTCCGAGACCCTCGAGCGCGCCGATCGGGACGTGGATCGAGCCCGTCACGACGAACCGGGTCAAACCGACGCGCGCCCGGTGGAGCTCGGTCTTGCGGCGGCGGCTGTCCATGCCGCGGCGACCCGCGACGAGGACCGCGACCACCGAGCCGATTGCGAGCGTCAGGTCGGCGACCTGCGGGTCCATGCCATTGACGAGGCCCTCGATCGTGGCGCCACGGATCACGATCCGCGGGACGGAGTTGAGCATGTCGCTCACGCGGTCGTCCGCGAGCGGAATCGCGCCGCGGATACGGCGGTCGGCGGTGAAGGCGATCAGGTCGACAGGCATCGTGGGTCGATGATGGCGGCCCGGGCCGCGACTCGGAAACGACCCGTTCGTCCTAGTCGGCGGCCCGGATCTCGTAACGCTCGAGGCGCATCGCGGCGAGGACCGTAACGACGCCGATCGCGACCAGGACGAGGACGAAGCCGAGCCCGCCCACCACCGATTCGAGGGTGCCGGGAGGCACGAGGGCCGAGGCCATGCCCTTGATGTACTCGCGGACGCTGAAGAGCTGTGTCCCGGGCAATGCTCCCGCCAGGAGGCCCTCCCAGAGCAGCGAATACCCGAGCCCGATGACCAGGCCCCGGCTCGTCGCCGCGCTGAGGGCCACGAAGATCGCGCCGTACAGGAACGACCCGAGCAGGACCGCGATCGCGTAGGCGAACGTCAGCCCGAGCTCCCGGGCGCCGGTCCCGCCGATGAGGAGCCCCGCGAGGATCGTGGCCGGGAAAACCAGGACGGCGGTCAACCCACCGGCGATCGCGACCTTCGGTACGACGATCGCCCAGCGCGGGATCGGCTTGGTCAGGATGTGAACGGCGGTCCCGTCGTCGAGCTCGCTGCCGAGTGCCGCCGTCCCGAAGACGAGTGCGATGAGCGGCAGGACGCTGGTGACGATCACGCCTTCGAGCGACGGCACGAGCGCCCGAGGTCGCGGCCCGTTGCCGACCTGGATCAGCAGCCCGAGCGCGACTGGTGCCCCCGCCAGGAGGAGCATCAGGATCGTCCGCCGCCGGCCGAGCAGCGCCCGGATCGTGACGGTCCCGATCGTGACCATGACGTCGAGCGGGCTCATCGGCGGCTCACGAGGTACTCGAACACGCTTTCGAGCGAGTCATCCGTCGGGGCGACCTCGAACAGCCGCACCCCGGCGTCCCGCGCGACGCGCGCCACGATCCGGGTGAACCCGGAGAACTCCGAGACCTGGACGGCAAGCCGGTCGTCGCGGAGCTCGGCGCCGAACACGGCGGGCTCGGCGAGGAACGCCGACGCCAGGCGGCGGTCGTCCGACGAGCGGACCCGGAACGTGTGCGGCCGGTCGGTCATCAGGCGCCGGATCTCGCGGTAGTCGCCGGCCGCGGCCAGCCGCCCGGCGTGGATCACGAGGATGCCATCGGCGAGGCGCTCGACCTCTTCAAGGATGTGCGACGAGAAGAGGATCGTGCGACCCGCGGCAGCCATCGCCCGGAGCAGGTCCATCATGTGCAGCCGCTGCCGCGGGTCCATCCCGTTGAACGGCTCATCGAGGAGCAGGATCGCGGGATCGTGGACAAGGGCCGCGGCGATCTTCGCCCGCTGGCGCATTCCCTTCGAGTACGTGCCGACCGCCCGGTCCGCGGCCCCCTCGAGGTCAACCGTCCGGATCGCGCGCGCGGTGGCGGCCGCCGGGTCGCGCAGGCCCTGGAGGCGCGCGGCGAGATCGACGAACTGACGCCCGGTCAGGAACGGATGGACGGCCTCGCGCTCGGGGACGAGCCCGATCCGGTGGTAGATCGCGGGATTGCGCCAGGCCGTCTCGCCGCCGACGAGGACGCGCCCGGACGACGGTCGAAGGAGCCCGGCCAGGAGATGCAGAAGGGTGGACTTGCCGGCCCCGTTCGGCCCGAGCAGCCCGGTGACCCCGGGCCCGAGGCTGAAGCTGATGTCGTTGACGGCGACCACGTTGCCGTACCAGCGCGAGACCCGGTCGAGAACGAGGGGCTGGCTGGGATCCGCGGTCAGAACTGGCGCGGCGGCGCTCGAGGGCGGCTTCGCCTCTTCCTCCGACGGAGCGGGCGCGGCCGCACGCTGCTCGGTCACGAGGCGATCCGCTCGAACCGGCGGAGGACGAGTGTCAGGCAGACGGCCATCCCGACGATCGCGCTGACGAGGAAGGTCCACAGCGGCAGGTCGAAGAAGAAGTACTCCTCCCCGAGGCCGCGGCCGAAGAACAGGGCGTTGGTCCCGTCGATGATCGTGTTCGGGCTGAGCAGGACCAGCGCAGTCCCGACCGAGCTCGAGCCGATCCCGATGACGATGCCGGCGATCAGTCCCGGCAGGACGAACAGGGCGATGATTCCGGCGGTCGCGTAGGCCCGCCGCGGCGTGAACGCCGAGACGGCCATGGCCAGCCCGCCGTACAGGGCGGCGATCACGGCGGCCTGGGCGATCACGGGTGGGACGTTCGGGAGGTTCTCGCCGAACGCGCCGCCAATGTCGGTCGAGAGCAGGACCCGGCCGAGCAGGAGCACCACCATTGGGGCCAACAGGACCGCGAGCACCGCCAGGACGAAACCGAGGAGCCGGCCGAGGGCGTAATCCGACCGTCGCAGGGCCCGCGCGAAATACAGCGAGAGGACGCCGTGGCGCTGGTCGCGGCCGAAGAGCTCGGGCGCCTGCGCCGCGCAGAACAGGATGATGATCGGGCCGATCGCGTTGAAGTAGTTGTTGAACCCGATCAGCCCGACGCTGTCGACCCGACTGGCGACGCCAAGCCGGGCCGCGATTGTCAGGCCGCCGACGATGATCACCGCCGGCAGGAGCGCCATCCCGCCGAAGATCACCGGCGCCGCCTTGGCGCGGCCGCTCCGACCGAGGCCGAAGGTCGTCCGGAAGCTGTGAAGCACGAGCGATCGGATCGCGTGAGCCCGTCCCAGACGAGGACCCTCGTAGCGCCGGTAGCCGAGGTCGTAGATGTTGCCCGCGCGGGTGATCGGCGGCGGGGTCATCGAACTCGTCATCGCGGCTCCGGCCTCGTGGGCACCGCAGCGGCCGCGCCGCGGTCGACGACAGTCGTTGCGGGCACAGCGGCGGCCTGGTCGCGGAAGAGGTCCTCGAGGCGATGACGGCGCTGCTCCATCCGGACGAGGGCGAGGCCGAGATCGACGACGGTGTCGCGGACGATGTCGAACGGTGCCTCGTCGACGAGGTCAATCAGGATCGCCGGGCCGTCGACGACGACCCGGAGGCCGCGACCAACGAGCCGTTCGACGAGCGCCTCGCGCCCATCCTCGACCTCGACCGCAAGCGTGCCCGTCCGCTCGGTGAAGGTGCCGAGCGGCGCCGACCGGAGGAGCTTGCCACCCTCGATGGCGACGAGGTGGTCGCAGACGCGCTCGATCTCCCCGAGCAGGTGCGAGGCGACGATGACCGCGATCCCGAACTCCGTGCCGGTTCTCCGGATGAGCTCGAGCATCTCGTCGCGGCCGGCCGGGTCGAGCCCGTTGGTGGGCTCGTCGAGCAGGAGCAGCCGCGGGTCGTGGACGAGCGCCTGGGCGAGCTTGACCCGCTGCTTCATGCCGGTTGAATAACCGCCGATCGCCCGATAGCGCTCCTCGTACAGACCAACATGGCGGAGAACCTCGGCGGTCCGCTCGCGAGCCGCGGTCCGGGGCAGGCCCGAGATCATCGCGAGATGCGAGACGACGTCGGTCGCGGTCATGTCCGGCGGCAGGCAATCGTGCTCGGGCATGTAACCGACGAGCTCGCGGATCGCGATCCCCTGAGTCGCGACGTCGAGGTCGAAGACGGTGGCGCTGCCCGCGGTCGGCTCGAGCAGGCCAAGGAGAATCTTGAGGAACGTGCTCTTTCCGGCCCCGTTCGACCCGACGAGCCCGACGATCCCGGGCTCGATCTGGAGCGTCAGCCCGTCGAGGGCGGTCACAGTGCCATATCGTTTCGTCAGGCCGGTGGTCGCGATCAGGCTCACCGGGTCAGGGTACCGTGCCGGATCGCGCGCTCGCCCCGCGCCCGCGCCGGCGGCGATCGGCGTCGCCACCCGAGATGGAGCGTCAGGAAGGCGGCAGATAGCCCCGCTGGTATCGCTCCATCAGCCCGGTGACGGCGACCCGCGCGGCCAGCCAATCCTCCTGATCGCCGAAGATCTCGGCATCGCGACCCCACCGCTTCAGCTGCGACATGGCGGTCACGATCGACGAGTGCTGGTACGAGCGGCGGCGCCCCCCGTCGATCGCGCCGGTCACGAGGTAGCGCCGAACCAGGTCGAAGGGCGCCTGCCACTTCTCGATCCGGATCATGTCGCCGGCCCGGAGCGTGTCGAGGTAGTCGTCGTCGCCGACCGGGAAGTCGTCGTGTTCCAGCATGTGTGCCACGAGATCGACGCGTGCGCGGGCTCGGTGATGAGACGGCAGGCGCCCGTCATGGCCCGCGCTCGCATAGCAGACGGGGCACGTCGGTAGGTCGGCGTCGGCCCGCGGAACGGCGCCGATCGACAGCCCGCACCGCCGGCAGAACGTCACGTTGTCCCCGGTCGCGATCATTCCGCACTGCAGGCAGACCGATTCTCCGGCTGCCGTGGGGGCTGATCGGCTGGCCGGACGCGGAGCAGCCTGGGTGCGGGAGCCGCCGAACAGTTTCATGCCACATGCCTCCGATCGTGTCCGATCATCAGGTTCCAGATCAATTCGACGACTCGCCCGGCCGACCGGATCTGGTCCGGTTCGACTTCGACGCTGAGATCCGACTCGGCGGCGACGATCTCGGGCGCTGCCTCGGACGCGGAGACGAGCACAGGAACCCTCGCGTGGACAGATCCGCTGTTCCGACGACGCTGCCGGTACCCGAACGATGGGGCACTGCACGGCGATTCGAAACGACCCGATCGGTTACCGGGGGCGTTCGACAGGCGTCGGTCGTCACGGGCATCCGTGATGCGTTTGCAGGACGCGGTGGCCTTGGGCTCCAGAGGCGCCCGACGGCTTGCGCGCGGTGTCGTCGAGGTCGGTGGTGAGCCCGGGGCATGGACGGACGAGAAGATCAGGCAATTTGCAAGACTTCTGCAATCCTCCCATGCCGGCCCGCGATCCGCCAATCGTACGAATGCATCAAGGGCCTAGCCCATCGGGTCAGTCCGGAATCGGTTCGGTGCGGGCGGGTTGCGGACCGGTCGCGCCGGAGTCGAGGACCGCACCTGGAACCGGATCGCCCCAGGCCAGGTCGCGCGCGGTCGCCCAGGCGAGCCTGTCGCGCCGGCTGACGGTCCGGGTGTCGATCCGGCCGTCGACGCAGATGCGAAGCTCGACCCGGCCCGGGGCGTGGCGCGGCCGCCCCAGGACGACGCGCGGCGCGGGGACCATTGCGGTCGGGGGTCGGGCGGCCACCACGTAGCTGAAGGGCTCGTCCTCCCACGAGCGGGTCGCGGCCTTGGCCCGCCGTTGGAGCGGGCTTCGGTCGAGCCGGGCGAGGAAATGGCACCACGCCGGACCGTCCCGAACGGGGCATGGCGTGTTGCCGGGGCAAGGCGCGACGATCTGGGCGCCCTGGCCGATCAGGAGCGACCGCGCGGCCAGGATCCGCTCGAACCCGGCCCGGCTCCCCGGCTCGACAAGGACGAGGGCACCCGAGGTCGCGGCCCACAGCCGCACGACGAGGGCGGCCCGGTCGGAGTCGTTCGCCAGCTCGCCGAGGAGATAGCTCGCGGTGACGAGGTCGGCGGGCTGGAAGGCTTCGCCGATCGCCGGAGCAACCTGCCAGGCGGCGGTCGCCAAGGCTGGCGGG
The DNA here is from genome assembly GCA_038245515.1 of Candidatus Limnocylindrales bacterium. Taxonomy (GTDB): domain Bacteria; phylum Chloroflexota; class Limnocylindria; order Limnocylindrales; family CSP1-4; genus CF-46. The sequence continues at coordinate 51,699 of JBBRSJ010000019.1, forward strand.
CCATGGGTGGCGAAGCGTCGGCCGAGCTCGACCATTGCCAGCTCGCGATCGACGAGGATCATGGAGTGGAGCGTGGGCCAGACTGCGCCGGCCGCCCAGGCTGTGGCGCCCGTCCCCGTGCCGACGTCGAGGAGCGCCCCGGGCGCGAAGCCCGGCAGCGCGACCGCGGCGGCCTCCATCGCCCGGGCGGCCGCGGCAAAGGTGGCCGGCACCCGAGCGGCGGCATAGGCCGCGGCCGTGCGCGGATCGTGGACATGTCCGGACGGATTGGTCGGCTCGGTGCCGGAGCGGTACGCGTCGGACAGGGCCGACGCGAGGGCAACGAGGGCCGGATCGATCCGGATCGTGCCGGCGATCGCGGCGCGGAGCTGGAGCCCGGTGGCTGCCAGCGCTGCGGTCGCGCCTGCGGGCGCGTCGGGGGTGGATCGAGAATCAATGGAGCGGGAGACGAGGTTCGAACTCGCGACATGCAGCTTGGAAGGCTGCCGCTCTGCCAACTGAGCTACTCCCGCTTGCCGATCGCATCGTACCCGACGCCCGTGGTGCCGAGATTCGGCCGCGCCGTTGGCCGTCGCTCGCGTCGCCGGGCGGGGTCACCGGTCTGGGTGATCGGCAGCGCCCGAGGGATGAGCTCCGGGACCCGGCCGAGGAGTCCCCACAGGGTCTCCAGGAACGGCGATGTTGGGCGGTCGCCGAGCCGCTCGACCGCCACGATCTGCCGCCGGATGGTCGCCGTGCCGGCGAGTTCGATCTCTCTGAGCGAGCCCGCGGCGAGGGCGTCAGCGACCGCCGTCCCGGGGAGGAGAGCCACGCCGAGCCCGCGTTCGACCATTCGCTTGGCCGCCTCGATGTTGTCGACCTCGGTGACGCCACGAGGAACGACGCCGGCAATCCGAAACAAGGCGTTCGTCAGGTCGTAGTAGCTCGACGTTCGGTCGAACAGAATGAGCTGGGCGTGTTTGATTTCCGATACGTCGACCGTGCCCGCCAGCGCGAACGGATGATCCGGCCTGGCGATCAGGACGAGCTCGTCCTCGTATAGCGGGCGGCTGCGGACGCGCGCGTCGCGGAGCTGGCGGACGATTCCGAGTTCGACCTCGCCGCGAGCCACGAGGTCCACGATCTCTTCAGAGTGCCCGGTCCGCACGCGCAGGCGAACGTCCGGGTGTCGCTCCGTGAATCGAACCAGGATCTCCGGCAGGACGTAGGCGCTGACCGCCGGAGCAACCGCAAGTGCAAGCTCACCGATGACGCCGTGCTCCAGTTCCCGAACGAGCGAACCCCCGCTCCGGATCGCCTCGATCGCGCGGTCGGCATGCGGGAGGAAGGCGCGCCCGGCTGGGGTCAGGACCATGCCCGCGTGCGTTCGCCGGAAGAGCGCTGCGGCGAGCTCCTCTTCGAGAGCCTGGAGCCGGGCGGTGAGCGCCGGCTGGCTGATCGAGAGCGTGTCTGCAGCGCGTCGCATATTCCCCAGCCGGGCGATCTCGATAAACCCTTCGATCTGAGCGAGGAGCATTGGTCCGCCTGAGAAGGTCTGAGTGATCGATGCAACTGATCGCACAATATCAAACGTTCGATTGGACTGATGGTCTGAGCGGTCGTAACGTGGATGCCCAAGGTCGCCGAGAGGAGGGTTCCCCGTGACGCCCGAATTCGATCAACGTCAGCCAATCCGGCAGACCATCGGCTCGGTTGAGCCGTCGCGGCTGTGGAACCTCGGCGTGGCCGCAGACGACGGCCGCCCGCTCGCCGAGCCTGCACTGCCCAAGCACAGCTACTTGTCCGAATGCGAGTGCCCCGACGACTGCCTCAGGGACCACGAGAATGAATGACGGCCACGACAAGCCAAACCGCCAAGCGGGAGGCTCCGAACACAGAAGCAGCGACACCGATGACTCTGAATGCGAGATGACGACGGACGCATTCGAAACGCAAGTCGCTGCGGCTCGCGAGTGGTCCGCTCAATCGCGGTTCGACGGCATCCTCCGTCTCCATACCGCCCGTGAGGTCGCCGCTCAGCAGGGCACGATCCAGCCGGACTACACCGTCGCCCGAACGGCCGCCGAGGCGTTCTACTCCCGGCTGCGCGAGCTGTTCTCCAGCGGCGAGCAGATCACGACATTTGGGCCCTACTCACCCAGCCAGGCCGTGGTGATGAAGCGGATGGGGATCGAGGCCATCTACCTGGGCGGCTGGGCCACGTCAGCGAAGGGGTCGACGACGGAGGATCCCGGTCCGGACTTGGCGAGCTACCCGCTGAGTCAGGTCCCCGATGAAGCCGCGGGACTGGTGCGCGCGTTGCTGGCGGCGGACAAGAACCAGCACTTCGCCCGGGCGCAGATGGACGACGAGAAGAGGCGAGCCACGCCGGAAATCGACTTCCGCCCATTCATCATCGCCGACGCGGACACGGGCCACGGCGGCGACGCGCACGTTCGGAATCTCGTCCGTCGGTTCGTCGAGGTCGGGGTCCCCGGCTACCACATCGAGGATCAGAAGCCGGGTGCCAAGAAATGCGGTCACCAGAGCGGCAAAGTCCTCGTCGCCCAGGATGAGCAGAACAAGCGGCTCAACGCAGCTCGCCTGCAACTGGACGTCATGCGGGTGCCAGGCATCATCGTCGCGCGGACCGATGCCGAGGCTGCGACCTTCCTTGACAACCGCAGCGACGAGCGGGACCAGCCGTTCATCCTCGGGGCGACGAATCTGGCACTGCCAAGCTATCGGGTCGGATTCCTGGCGATCCAGAAGTCGCTGCACGACCTCGGGCTGGACGAGATCCGAGGTCACCTCCTGTTCTCGATCCCTGAAGGTGAGGTGCAGGACGCCGCTGCCTGGCTCAGGCAGGTCGGGCTCATGTCGCTGATCGAGCAGAGCGCCGCAGCGATTCGCGAGGCCGGGAAGCCAATCGAAGACCTGCTCGACGCAATCAACACCCAGTACGCCGAGATCTGGCAGACCGAAGCGAACCTCAAGACCTGGGGCGAGGCGGTCGCCGACGTTCTCGAGCTCCGGATGGGTGACGGCGAACCGTTCGAAATGACCGTCGAGGCGTGGCGCGCCTTTGCATGCCGCGCGTCCTTCTCCGAGGTTCGCGCCAAGGCAGACTCACTCGACATCCGGGTCACCTGGGATCCCGAGCTGCCCAAGACGCCGGACGGCTACTACCAGGTCCAGGGTGGGATCGACTATGCCATCGCCAAGTCGCTCGCCGCGGCGCCGTTTGCCGACCTGCTGTGGATGGAAACGAAGACGGCTGATCTCGAGGACGCGCGTCGATTCGCGCAGGCGATCCATGCCGAGTATCCGGACAAGATGCTGGCGTACAACCTCTCG
>JBBRSJ010000020.1:0-52904 GCA_038245515.1 Candidatus Limnocylindrales bacterium
ATGGACCAGGAGCCGTCGGCCGAACGGCGTCAGCTTGGCCGTACGATGGAGCATGAGAGCCCTCCGTCGGAATGGAGCTTCGACAACCCCATACCGAGCACGAGGGCTCTCAACTTGTCAACAACGTCAGTGGGAACGACAGCTAGTGCCCGCGCTCGCCCCGCACGTACGGAACCCCGAGCGCGGCCGGAGCCCCGATCCGTCGCCGCGCGGCCGATCGCGAGCCGACGATCACGGCCGCGATGACGAACAGGAACGGGAGCATCTCGAGGAAGAACGTCGCCGAGCGCCCAGGCAGGAACGGGTTCTGGAGTCCGAGGATCGTCGGGACCCCCTGGAGCGCGAGGTTGAATGGCTGGATCGCGGCGAACACGAAGGCGCCGAAGGCGGCCCGGATCGGGTTCCAGCGGGCGAAGATCACGAGCCCGACCGCGATCCAGCCTTTCCCGTTGACGGTCTGGTCGCCGAACCAGCCCGGCGCGACCGCGAGCGTGAGGGTCGCGCCCGCCAGACCCGCGAGGACGCCACCGACCACGACGTACGCCAGGCGCAGCCGGTGCACGCCGATGCCCTGGGCGTCGGCCGCGGCGGGCGCCTCGCCGACGGCCCGGAGGTGGAGGCCCGGGCGGGTCCGCCCGATCCAGAACCAGGCCGCGGGCACGAGGAGGTAGCCGAGGTAGACGAGGATGCTCTGGTCGCGGAAGGCGATCGGCCCGACCACCGGGATGGACGAGAGGAACGGGATCGTCAGGGCCGGCAGGCGCTCGACGCTCGTGTTCGTCAGGCCTTCGCCGAGCACGCGCGCCAGCCCGGTCCCGAGGAAGGTCAGGGCGAGGCCGGAGACGACCTGGTCGGCGCGGAGATGAATCGTGACGACGCCGTGGAGCAGCGCGAGCAGCCCGCCCGCGACCATCGCCGCGACGACCCCCAGCCACGGATTGCCGGTGGACAGGGTGGTCGAGAACCCGGCCACGGCGCCCATCAACATCATTCCCTCGACGCCGAGGTTCAAGACGCCGGCCCGCTCGGCGAAGATCTCGCCGAGCGCGGCGAACAGCAGCACGGTTCCGCTCGCAATCCCCGCGGCGGCGATCAGCCCGAGATCCATCAGGAGCCGGCCGCCTTCGAGGGCGGGGCCGCGGGAACGACCGGCGAGGCCGGCGAGGTTGGCCATCCCGACGCCCGGCTGCCTCGCTCGATCCGGACCCGGTAGCGGACGAGCACGTCGCTCACGATCAGCGTGAACAGGATGATTCCCTGGATCATCGCCGGGACCCCGGACGGCTGGATCTCGCGGCCGGCCAGGATCAGCGCCCCGAACAGGATCGCCGCGACGACGACCCGGCCCGGCCGGAACTTCGCGAGGTACGCGACGATGATCGCGGTGAAGCCGTAGCCCGGCGAGATGTGGTCCTGGAGGTAGTGGACCGAGCCATTGACCTCGGCCATCCCGGCCAGCCCGGCGAGCGCACCCGAGATCGCGAAGACCACCACCAGGCGTCGCCCGATGTCGATTCCGGCGTAGCGCGCCGCCCGCGGGCTATCGCCGATCAGGCGGATCTCGTAGCCGAACCGGGAGCGCTCCAGGAACAGCCAGACGAGGCCCGCCGCGACAACGCCGAACAGCAGCCCGAGGTGGACCGTCAGGCCGCCGAAGGCGGGCACCGACCCGGCGAAGTCGCTCAGCTTGGGCAGCCACGCCTCGCGCGGAAACGGCTTGCTCTGCTGGAAGCCGCCCTGGCTCCACGGCCCGAAGACCCAGAACTGGATCCACGCCAGGGCGATGTAGTTGAGCATCAGGGTCACGATGATCTCGTTCACCGCGAGGCGAGCCTTGAGGATCCCCGGGATCAGGCCCCACAGGCCACCGGCGGCCATCCCGGCGACCATCATCAGCGGGATCAGGACAATGCCCGGCGTGCCCGCCGGCACGAGTGGCGCGAGGACGACCGCGCTCGCGCCCCAGGCCCCCATCAGGAACTGGCCCTCGGCGCCGATGTTCCAGAGCCGCATCCGGAAGGCCAAGGCGCAGGCCAGCCCCGTCAGGATCAACGGTGTGGCCTTGACCAGCGTGTCGGAGAGGACGCCGATGCTGCCGAAGGACGATCCGACGATGTGGATGTAGGAGGCGATCGGGTCGCCGCCGACGAGCGCGATGATCGCGCCGGAGATGATGAGGGCAACCGCGACCGCGGCCAGGGTCAGCGCCGGAGACAGCCAGCGCGGGGTGGTGAGCCGCGGCTCGAGGCGGATCGTCATCCGGGGTCTCCGTCGGTCGCTGCCGGCCAGGCCTCGGGATCGTCGGCCCCGACCACGACCGCCTGCTCGTCGTCGGAGCCACCCGTCATCAGCAACCCGATCCGGCCGATCTCGGCCTCGGCGGCCGGGAACGAGCCGACGAAGCGGCCCTCGTACATCACCTCGACCCGGTCGGCGAGGGCCAGGATCTCGTCGAGCTCCTCGGAGATCAGGACGATCGCGGCCCCCTTCGAGCGGAGGTCGATGAGGAGCCGGTGGACCGATTCGATTGCTCCGACGTCCAGCCCGCGGGTCGGCTGGACCGCCACCAGCAGCCCGGGCTTCGTCTCGATCTCGCGGGCCAGGATCGCCCGCTGGAGGTTGCCGCCCGACAGGAGGCGGACCTCCGTCTCGACGCTCGGGGCCGCGATCCGGTACGTCTCCCGCAGGTCGTCCGCGAAGGTGCGGGCGGCGTCGTCGTCGACCAGCCATCCGCGCGCGACCGGGGCGTCGCGGTAGCGCTTCATGATGAGGTTGTCGGTCAGGGACAGGTTCGGGGCGCTGCCGACCTCAGTCCGGTCCTCCGGGACGTGGGCGACGCCCTGGCGGAGGACCGTGGCGGTCGAGCGGTTGGCCACTGGCGTCCCCCCGACGCGGATGTCACCCGTGCACGACCGGAGGCCGGTGACGACCTCGGCGAGCTCGCTCTGGCCGTTGCCCGCGACCGCCGCGATCCCGACGATCTCGCCGGCCCGGACCTCGAGGTCCACGCCGCGCAGGGCCGGCAGGCCGCGATCGTTCGTGGCCGACACCCCGTGGATCGTGAGGACCACCTCACCAGGCACGGAGGGCGGCCGGTCGAGCGATTCGAGGACGCTCCGCCCGACCATGAGGCGGGCGAGGTCGGCCTTCGTCGCGCCGGCGGTGGGCAGCCCGGCCGCGGTCACCCTGCCGCGGCGCATGACGGTCACCCGGTCGGCGATCGCGAGGACCTCGCCGAGCTTGTGGCTGATGAAGACGACGCTCCGGCCCGCGGCGGTCATCGAGCGGAGCGTCGCGAACAGCTCGTCCGCTTCCTGGGGGGCGAGCACGGCGGTCGGCTCGTCGAGAATGAGGATCCTGGCGCCGCGGTAGAGCATCTTCAGGATCTCGACCCGCTGCTGCTGCCCGACCGACAGCTGCCAGACGCGGACGCGCGGGTCGACGATCATCCCGAACCGCTCGGCAAGCGCCGCGACCTCGGCCTCGGACCGGCGCTCGTGCAGGAGGAATCGCGGCCGGTCGAGCCCGAGCAGGATGTTCTCGGTCACCGTCTGGGACGGGACGAGCGTGAAGTGCTGGTGGACCATGCCGAGGCCGGCAGAGATCGCGTCGCGGGGCGAGTCGAACGTCACCGGCCGGCCGTCGACGAGGAGCTGACCAGCGTCGGGCCGGTACAGCCCGGCGAGGATGTTCATCAGGGTGCTCTTGCCGGCGCCGTTCTCGCCGAGCAGGGCATGGACCTCGCCGGGGCGCAGGTCGAAGTCGACACGGTCGTTGGCGAGGACGCCCGGAAACGCCTTGACGATCCCGCGAGCCTCGACGGCAAGCGGGCTCGCCGGCGTGGGCGCGGCCGCCGGGGGCGCGCCGGTCGCGGTCGCTCCCGCACCAGTCACCGGCCGCCCGGGCGGTTCGGTCTCGGGCTGGATCGGGTCGGTCATCGGGAACCGTCCGGGTGCGACGAGGCCCGCGGGCGGAACCCGCGGGCCTCGATTTCCATGCCTAGCTGAGGCTCGGGAGCGGAACGGTGATGTTCTCGTTCCACCAGTACATGCAGACCGAGCATTCCGAGCCCGGGGCGCCGGGTGGGAACTGGTCAAGATCGGACTGCTTCAGCTTCTCGCCGTCCTTGAGCAGCACCTTGCCGGTGTTGTCCTTGAGCGGCCCGGCGAAGACGGAGAACCGGTCCATCGTTCCGGCCAGGAACTTGGAGAGGTTGTCCTTGACGGCCTGGATGTCCGCCGCCGGGAGGTCGCTGAGGCCCTTCTGGGGCGTCTCGCCGTCCATGAAGCCGTACAGGCCGATCGCCTTGGAGGTGGCGTCGAAGTATTCGTAGCCGGCGGTGTATTTCTTGTCCTTCACCTGCTGGCCGATCCGGGTGTATTCGGGGCCCCAGATCCAGTACGGCGCCGTGAGGCAGGCGTCCTTGCCGGCGCACGAGCTCGGGTGGTCGTAGGTGACCGCCCACTTGCCCTTCTCCTTGGCGACGTCGGCCACGGCCGGCGTGTCGGCGCCGGTGAAGACGACGTCAGCCCCGGCGTCGAACAGGGACGCCGCGCCGTCACGCTCCTTCTGCGGGTCGTGCCAGGTATTGATGAACCGGACGTCGATCTTGCACTCGGGGCAGGTGACCGCGACGCCGCGCGCGATCGCGTTGCCGAGGCGGAGCTCCTCGGGGATCGGGAAGGTTGCCATGTAGCCGATTTTCGGGACCCCGTCCTTGTGGGCGCGCGAGCCGGCGAGCATCCCGGCGAGGTACTTGAAGTCCTCGACCGCCCCGAAGAAGTTGCCGAAGTTCTTGCCGTTCGACTTGTGGCCCGTGAGATGGAGGAACGTGATGTCCGGGAACTCGCCCGCGACCGTCGCCATCGGGTCCATGTAGCCGAACGAGGTGCCGATGATGAAGTTGAAGCCTTTCCGGGCGAGGCTCCGGAAGACCTGCTCCGAATCGGTTCCTTCGGGGACGAGCTCGACATACGCGACGTGACTGTCTGCGATATGGGAGCACAGGTACTGGAGACCCTCGTATTGGGCCTGGCTCCAGCCGCCGTCATCGTGCGGGCCGATGAGGACCATCGCCACGTTGAACTTGCCGGCGACGACATCCGGGACCTGGAGCTGGGCCGTGCCACCCTTCGCGGCGCCGGCAGCGCAGTCGCTCGCGGTGCCCCCGCTGCCTGCCGCGCCGCTGCCCTTGGCCGTGGTGCCGCACGCGCCGACGACGATCGTCGCCGCCGCGAACAGGGTCGCCAGCCTCAGCCGTGTGCTCGCCATGGATCCTCCTCCTCACCTCGCGGACGACCTGCTCCGCAGGCGCTCCTCGCGCTTCGTGGATCCGCGCGAACCCTCCGGCACGCGCGCGCTCGGGCGACCAGCGCGAGTCCCGGTTCGCACAGGTCAGGGGGAAGGATAGCCGTCCCCATGATGCCGCGGAAGGGCGTTCGCAACCTTCAGCGGGTCGCGAATCGGTTGCGACGTGCCCGCCGAGGCACCGCACGCCGGCGGCAGCCCGAACCGGCCGGCGCAGCCTCGTCCTGTACCATCGGCCGCGATGTTCGAACGTACCGTGCTGGCCGGTGGGCCGCGCGTGATCAGCGCCAGGTTGCCGGGCGCACGTTCGGTATCCATCGCGGCCTACGTCCTCGCGGGCTCACGCCTCGAGACCCCCGCGGAGGCCGGCGTGGCCCACTTCATGGAGCACATCACCTTCAAGGGCACCGAGCGCTTTCCGTCGACTCGCGCGATCTCCGAGGCGATCGAGGGCGTCGGCGGCTCGTTCAACGCGGCGACCGACCGTGAATCGACCGTGTACTGGGTCCGCGTCCCGCGCCGCGAGGCGACTCGCGCGATGGACGTCCTCGGCGAGCTGATCGTCCGGCCCAGGCTCGACGAGGCCGAGATCGACGGCGAGCGGGCCGTGATCGTCGAGGAGATCCGCTCCTATCTCGACGATCCCGCCGAGTACGCCCAGATCCTCTTCCAACAGGCGATGTTCGGCGAGGGTGAGCTCGGCCGCGAGATCTGTGGTGACGAGGACGGCATCCGGGCCCTCCCTTCGGACACGATCCGGAGCTTCTGGCGGACGATGTACCGGCCAGGGAACACCGTCATCGCGGTCGCCGGGGACATCGAGCACCCGGAGGCCGTCGACCTCGCGGGCGTGGCGTTCGGGACTGGCAACGGCGCGATTCCGGGATACGCCGCCGCGCCGACGCTGCCGGCCGGCGCGCGCGCGCTCCTCCGCGCCCGGCGCGACGCGACCCAGGCCCAGCTCATCGTCGGCGTGCCGGCCCTCCGTCGCGACCACCCCGACGCCTGGATCCTCGCCGTCCTCAACGCCGTCCTCGGCGACGGGATGTCGAGCCGGCTCTTCCTCTCGGTTCGGGAGGCGCAGGGCCTCGCTTACGACGTGTCGTCCGGCCTCGTCGACTACGCCGACGCAGGGTCGCTCGAGGTGTCGGCCGGCGTCGATCCGGCGCGCCTGCCGGCCGCCCTCGACGCCGTCCTCGCCGAGCTCGCCCGGCTCCGCGACGAGCCAGTCCCGGCCGACGAGTTGGCCAAGACCAAGGCCTACCTCTCGGGCGGTCTCGAGCTGCGGATGGACGAGACCCGCCATCTCGCGTCGTGGATCGGCGGGCAGGAGGCGCTCCACGATCGTGTACTCGATCTCGACGAGGCCCTCGCCGCGGTCGCCGCGGTCTCGGCCGGCGACGTTCAGCGCCTGGCCGGGGAGCTGTTCCGCGACGACGGCCTGCGTCTCGCGGCCGTCGCGCCGGCGCGTCACCTGCGCGGCCTCGAGCGCCGCCTGCGGCTGCCGGCATGACCGACACGGCCGCGACGGATTCGGACAGTCGATCCACCGACCCTGGCGCCTCCAACGTCGCGGTCGAGCGCGCGGCCGATCTCGTCCTGGCGCGCGCCCATCTCCTGCTCGGTTCGCTCAGCCTGGCCCGGACCGAGCTCGAGACGCTCGCCGGTCAGGGCGCTCTCGACGATGACGGAATCCGGGACCTGGCTGAGGCGCGCTGGCGGGGCGGCGACAGCGGCGGCGCCGGCGAGGCCGCGACCGCCTGGCTCGAGGGCCATCCCGACGACATCCTCGGGCTGGTCATCGCCGCAGAATCGCAGGCGGCGCTCGGTCGCCCCGGCGAGGCCCGGCGGCTCGCCGGGTTGGCAATGGAACAGGCGGACGGCTCCTTGGACCCGATCTTCGCGGGCATGCAGCGGAGCTCGATCTGGCCGGTCGAGCCCGGCGTCGGGGTCGGGCCGGTCGGCGTCCTGTTCGACGACCTGCATCCCGGTCCTTACACAGTCCATCCGCTGCCGACCGACGACGGCTCGACCAGGCCCGGCCGCAAGCGTGGCTCGGAGGCCGCCGCCGTCCACGCGCCGTTCGATCCGGGGCTGCCCGCGGCCGTCGGCGGAGGACCCAGCCTGTGGGGCGACGACGCGTCCGGCGAGGATTCGGCGTCGACCGACGCGCTCGATCCGACGACGCTCTTCCATCGCGGCCGCGTGGCGCTCGAAGCAGGCCAGCCGGCGGCCGCGGCGACGGGCCTGATCCTGGCCCTGCGGGCGGCACCCGGGCTGGCCCCCGCGGTCCTTGACCTGCTGAGCGGGCGAGGCGAGCCGATCCTGGCCCTCGTCCGCGGCGACGCCGCGCGGATCGTCGGGCGCGAGACTGACGCGATGCGCGACCATGCGGCCGCGGCCGGTGGCCTCATCGAGGCCGATGACGGAGCCGGAGCCGACGCCGACGACCTCGCGACGGGTCCGATCGGCGAGGCCGAACCGGCCGCCGGTTCCGAACCGGCCGCCGAACCCCAACCCCAACGGGAACCCACCGCCCAGGAGGACACGTGAACGAGCGCACCCTCGTCCTGATCAAGCCCGACGGCGTCCAGCGTCTGCTGGCCGGCCGCATCCTCGCCCGCTACGAGGACCGCGGCCTGAAGGTCGTCGGGCTGAAGCTGGTCCACGTGGACGCGGCGTTCGCGGAGCGCCATTACGCAGTCCACCGCCAGAAGCCGTTCTTCCGCGGTCTCGTCGACTTCATGACCAGCGCCCCGTTGGTGGCCGCCGTCCTCGAGGGCCCGAACGCGATCGCGGTCGTCCGGGCCATGAACGGCGCCACTCGTCCACACGAGGCCGCCCCGGGCTCGATCCGCGGCGATTACGCCCTCGAGACCGCCCAGAATCTCGTCCACGCCTCCGACGGTTCCGAGACCGCGGCCGCGGAGATCGGGCTGTGGTTCGACCCGGCCGAGCTGCACGAATACGAGCGTGAGATCGATCGCTGGGTGCTTGCTCCCGAGGAGTAGGCGCTCAGCCCCTCGGCGACCCCGACGGCGCGGTGGGCGGCGAGTCCGACGGCGAGCCCCCGACGGGCTCGAACGTGAATGTCGGTGTTGGCTGCGCGTCCGACGGCAGCAGCTGATCGCTCTCTCCGGGGGCCGGTGCGGACGGCGTCGGTCCGGATGGTGTCGGAGCGCCACCCGGCCCGACCTCGCCGCCGCGGGGCGCGGCCCGTGCTGCCTCGGGGACGCCGAGGCCGCCGGCGGACACCGCTGCGGCCAACCCAGCAAGCACGAGGACGGCAATCGAGGCGATCCCCGTCCGGTTCCGGCGGCCGGCTGCGGGAAGCTGCCAGAGCACGTCGAGCAGCCCGCCGATGGCGTGGGAGGAACGCTCCATGACTCGCTCGGTGGCGCTCGTTCCAACCATCGGCCGGCCGGGCCAGGGCGCCGGCCAGCCGGGCCGCTCGCCGACGCCGTCCCGCACGGCCGGCGACGGAGGCCGGAGCCCGACCCGGAGGATCCGCCCGTAGATCGCGAGGCCCGCGACCGGCGCCGCCATCACCGCCACCGCGGCGACGTCAGGGAGGGCCAGGTGGACGAGTGAGGCCCGCGCCTGCCAAGAAGCGAGGGCCGGCCAGCCCACGGCGGCGCCGGCGACCAGCGCCAGGGCAGCGGTCAGGGCAGGGGAGCGTCGGGCCCAACCCCCGAGCTCGGACAGCCTACGCGTGCCATAGGCGCCGTTGATCGCGACCGCCCAGGCGGCGAACGCGCTCCGGCAGACCACGAACACGAGGAGCCACGTCCGGCTCGGCTCCCAGACACCGGGGTCGAAGGCGGCGAGCGCGAGGACGACGAACCCGGCGTCCGCGATGATCGTGTAGCCGACGACGTGCTCGAGGTCATCCTGGACGGCAGCCGCAACGAGGCCGAGGACGACGCTGATCGCGCCGATCGCGGCGATCACCCCCTGCTCGCCGGCAAGCGGCAGGGCCAGCGGCGCGACGGATCGGTCGATCCAGGCGAGCGCGACCGCCGCGAATGCTGCCGGGCCCCACGCGAGGAGAAGCGGCAGCGCGACCCCGGGCGCTGCATCGGCAGCTCGGGCTGCCCAGAGATGGAAGGGGATCGCGCCGAGCCGGATGGCAACCGCGACCGCGAACGCAAGGTAGGCGAACCCGAAGAGGGCCGGGGCAAGGGTGAGATCGCCGAGGGGCCGCGCCAGCCAGGCGGTCGCGCCGATCGCCAGTGCCCCGGCGACCGCGAGGGCCCGCAGCTCGCGCACGCCGACGACCGCGGCACGGGCCGCCGCACCGACTGGCGCCGCAACCAGGACCGCTGCCAGCCCGCCGGCGGTGGCCGCCGCGACCGCGACACCCGGATCGGTGATCGCGATCGCGATCACCGCCGCCCCGAGCCCGAGGACGATCGTGCCGGGCACATCCGGCTCATGCATCGCGGCCACGTCGATCGTGACGAGGATCAGGCCGACGAGGCTGCCGAGCAGTGCGTACAGGCGCAACCACGCCGAGCCGGCAAGGTCGACTCCACCGATCCGCGCCGTTGCCGCGGGGTCCATGGCCGCGGCGGCCGCGATCATCGCGAGCAGGCCCGCCGCCGCGACTGCCGTCGACCAGCTGCGTCGATCGCGGACGAGCAGCGAGAGCATCCCGCCCGTGGCGGCGATGACCAGGAACGGGGCGACCGTCATGGCGGCGGAGGTCCTGCCCGTCTCGGCCCTGGTCGATCGGATCGCCTCGGCGCAGGCGGATCGGATCGCCTCGGCGCGGGCGGATCGGATCGCCTCGGCGCCGGAGGGGCAGGTCGCCCGGGTCGCGGCCGTGCCCCCGCTCCCGGTTTCGTCTCCCGTTCGTCGGGCCGGTGGGCGTCGGGCAGGCGCGGCCCTCGCTCGCCGATGTCTGCGACGCCGATCGTCGCGAGCCCGCCGGCCGCACGCGCCGCGGTCGCGATCACGCCGACGGCCCCGCCGAGGGCGATCGTCAGGAGCCCCAGAACGAGGTGCTCGGCGTCGCTCGGAGGGGCATCGAGCCCGGCCCGGATCAACGTTGCACCCATGACCAGCAGGACCGATCCGATCGCGACCCGGAGCACGTCCCGGCCCGTGGCGAGGGGCGCAATGGCGAGCACGATGAGCGCGAAGCCCGCCGCCTGCGCCTCGGCCGGCCCGAGCCCGGCAGCCCCGAGCCCGTGGCTGCCGAAGCCGATGACCGCCGCGGCCGCCGCGAGCAGGGCCTCAGCCGGCCAGCCGAGCCGGGTGCCGCCGGTGGTGTCCTCGCCACGCAGGCCGATCTCGACGATGCGGATCGCCAGGAGTGCGGCGGCCATCCGGGCGAGGATCGTCGCCGGACCGGGCCATGGATCGACAAGGAGCGGGGCGCCGAGGAAGACGACGAGCAGGCCGAGGGCCGTCGCACGGACGTCGCGCGCGGAGACCGCGAGGACGGCGCCGCCGATCGTGATCGCCGCGAGCAGGACCAGGGCCGGGTTCACGTCGCGCGTCGCCCGCCGCCGTCGCTCACGGGGCTGGGGTCGCGAGCTCCGGGTGGACGGGACTCGGGATGATCTCGAACGTGTCGATCGGCCAGTAGCGCAGCCAGGCGCGGCCGATGACCCGGGTCACGTCGACCGGCCCGAACTCGCGCGAATCCGCGGAGTCGCCCCGATGGTCGCCCATGAGGAACAGCTGGCCGGCGGGGATCACCCACTTGCCGACGCCGCCGAGGTTCTCGGTCGGCTGGGGAATCTTGTTCTCGCTGAAGATGTACGGCTCGAAGAGCTTCGTCCGGTTGAGGTACACGAGCCCGTCGCGGATCTCGATCGTGTCGCCGCCGATCCCGATGACCCGCTTGATGTACGGCTGGCCCTGTGCCTGGATCCACGCCTCGGGCGGGTCGAAGACGACGATGTCGCCGCGCTTGTACGTGTCGAAATGCGGGGTCAGCTTGTCGACAAGGACGTACTGGTCCGGCTCGAGCGTGTGCTCCATCGACTGCTGCTGGACCCGAAACGGCTGGGCGACGAACGATTGGATGACCCAGAAGATGATCAGGGTCAGGACCAGGGTCTCGACGATCTCCAGGAGACACCCCAGCGCGGGCTTCCGACTCACGTGGCGGGCGTCAGGGTGCTCACAAGTCCGGCAGTATAGGTGACCGAGGCGGATCGACCCGACCCCGGAGGGCGGCCTTGGGCCCCCGGCGAGGCGCGCCCGGCGTCGGGCGCCGGCGCCGCGGTCAGGGCGTGCGAGACGGGGGCGGGGAGGTGCCCGGGCTGGCGCCGAACCGGGTCGCCTCAAGCTCGGGATACGACGCCGTCGACAGGATGCTCAGGTCGTTCAGGGGCCAGTAGCGGAGCCACGCGCGCCCGATCACGCTGTCGACCGCGATCGGGCCGAACTGGCGCGAGTCGGACGAGATCGCGCGGTGGTCACCCATGACGAAGAGCTCGCCCGGCGGCACCGTCCACGTGTCCTGGTCGGTCTCAGGCAGCGTCGGCTGGGGCGTGCCGTCGACCTTGAAGAGGTACGGCTCACGGATCTCGCTGCCATTGACCTTGACCTTGCCGTCGACGAGCGAGACCGTGTCGCCGGCCACGCCGATGATCCGCTTGATGAACGGGACCGTCTTCGGCCCCTCCTGGACGTCGATCGGAGGGCTGAAGACGATGATGTCGCCGCGGTGATAGCCGTCGACGCGCGGGGTCAGCCGGTCGACGAGGACGTACTGCCCGTCCTCGATCGTGTCCCGCATCGAGACCTGCTTGACCTGGAACGGCTGGGCCACGAACGACTGGATGACCCAGAACAGGATCAGGGTGACGACCAGGGTCTCCACCAGCTCGAGCAGGCACCCGAGGGCGCGACTCCGTTGGGGAGGCGCGGATTCGGCACCCGGCGGGAGAGCGGCGCCCGCGGTCGGACGATCGGCGGTCGGGGGGTCCATCACGGCCGGTGAAGCATAGGGCCGGTCACTCGCCGACGATCGATCTGCCGTGGGCCCCCGCTTCAGTGAAGGCGTCCGGCGTCCCGTGGCGGGCGGATCGGCCCGCCCAGGAGACGCGTGTGGCGGCGGTCGTCCCCCCTTTGCTACACTCCCGGCGGCCCGTCTGCCGACATCGCAGGCGAGCTGCCCCGATCCCCGGACGAAGCGCGAGTCGCGCTGCGCGGTCGGTGACCCGGGCCCCAGCGGAGAGTGGAGGATCCCGAAAACCCGATGAGCGCAAGCACGCTCCAGCTGATCATCCTGCCGGCCGGCATCATCGCCGTCCTGTTCGCCCTCTATCTGGCCCGCGACGTGCTGTCGCGCGACACCGGGACGAAGGAGATGGAAGACGTCGCCGGGACGATCTTCGAAGGCGCCGTCGCGTTCATCCGCCGGCAGTACACCACGATCGGCATCCTCGCCATCGTCGGCGCGTTCGTCATCGGCGGCGTCATCACAATCTTCGAGACGAAGCAGGTCGCCGACACCCCCACCTTCGGGATCGATCTCGGCTGGCGCACCTCGATCGCGTTCATCGTGGGTGCCGCGTGCTCGATGGCATCGGGAATCATCGGCATGTTCATCAGCGTGAAGGCCAACGTCCGGACTGCTGCCGCCGCTCGGCGCAGCGTGGTAGAGGCGGTCCAGGTGGCCATGCGCGGCGGTGCCGTGTCGGGCTTCCTCGTCGTCGCCCTGTCGCTCCTCGGCGTCTACGGGATCTTCAGTCTGTTCGGCGGGCTCGGCGGTGGCCAGGCCACCCACGACGCCCCGTTCCTGATCGTCGGCTTCGGATTCGGGGCTTCGTTCGTCGCCCTGTTCGCCCAGCTCGGCGGCGGGATCTACACGAAGGCCGCCGACGTCGGCTCCGACCTCGTCGGGAAGGTCGAGAAGGGCATCCCCGAGGACGACCCGCGGAATGCGGGTGTCATCGCTGACCTGGTCGGCGACAACGTCGGCGACTGCGCCGGCCGCGGCGCGGACCTCTTCGAGTCAACGGCGGCCGAGAACATCGGGGCGATGATCCTCGGCGTCGGGGTCTACGCCATCGCCCTGGCCAACGGCTGGCCGAACCCGACTGCGTGGATCTTCTTCCCGCTCGTCGTCCGCGCCTTCGGGCTCCTCTCGACCATCGTCGCGATCTTCTTCATTCGCGGCAAGGAAGACGAGAACCCGATGAACATGCTCAACCGCGGCTACTGGGTCACGACGATCCTGTCCGCCGCGGCGTTGCTCCTGGTCACGAACGTGATGCTCCAGACGAACGGCAACGCAGCGTCCGGGCTTCCGGTCTGGCTCTACTACTTCGCGGCCGGCGTCGTCGGCCTTGCGACGAGCGTCGCGTTCGTGTACATCACCCAGTACTACACCGCAGGGTCGTATCGCCCGGTCCGCGAGATCGCCGAAGCGTCCCGGACGGGCCCCGCCACGAACATCATCTCCGGCACCGCGGTCGGCTACGAGACGACCTTCGTCACCGCCATCACGATCGGCATCGCGCTGATCGCCAGCCACTGGCTCGGGGAGCAGGCCGGCATCAAGAACGCGGCCGGACACGACGTGGGCGGGATCTTCGGGACCGCCGTCGCAACGATGGCCATGCTCATGACCACCGCCTACATCCTCGCGATGGACACCTTCGGCCCGATCACCGACAACGCCGGCGGGATCGCCGAGTTCAGCCGGGCCGAGGCTGGCGCGCGCGAAATCACCGACCGCCTCGACGCGGTCGGCAACACGACGAAGGCGCTGACCAAGGGCTACGCGATCGCGTCGGCGTCGCTCGCCGCGTTCCTGCTCTTCAGCGCCTATATCGACAAGGTCAACCTGATCCACACGAACCGCGGCGAGGCGCTCCTGACCTCGGTAAACCTGGCCAACGTCAGCGTCTTCGTCGCCGCGCTGATCGGGGCGATGCTCGTGTACTTCTTCAGCTCGCTCGCGATCCGGGCGGTCGGCACGACGGCCCAGGCGATCATCGTCGAGGTCCGGCGCCAGTTCCGGGAGATGCCCGGAATCATGGATTACACCCAGCGCCCCGACTACGCCCGGGTCGTCGACATCACCACGCGAGCCGCCCTCCGCGAGATGATCGCGCCCGGGGTCGTCGCGGTCGCTACGCCGATCGTGGTCGGCCTGCTCCTCGGCGCAGAGGCGGTCGCCGGCATGCTCATGGTCGGCACGATCTCGGGCGTCATGCTCGCGACCGTCCTGAACAACGGCGGCGGCGCGTGGGACAACGCGAAGAAGTACATCGAGTCGGGCAACCTCAAGGACGTCAGTGGCAATATCCTCGGCAAGGGCTCGGACGCCCACGCTGCGGCTGTCGTCGGCGACACGGTCGGCGATCCGTTCAAGGACACCGCCGGCCCGTCGCTCCACGTCCTCGTGAAGCTCCTGGCCACGATCACGCTCGTTCTCGCGCCGCTCTTCATCCGTTAGCCGTCGTCGACGGGCGGCGTCGGACCGGGCACAGGCCCGGATCGGCGTCGCTCGTCGTCTTCTGACCCACCCGGCCCGCCCTGGCCCCAGACGAAACGGACTCTGATGGACACGTTCCTCGCCGCCGTGATCATGGGTATCGTCCAGGGCCTGACCGAGTTCTTGCCGGTTTCCTCGAGCGGGCATCTGATCATCGTCCCGTACCTGCTCGGCCCCTACCTGCCCGGGTTCAATGACCCGTTCATCTCCTCGCTCGAGTTCAGCGTCATCCTCCACATCGGGACGCTGATCGCGCTGCTGATCTACTTCCGAGCCGAGTGGCTGCGACTCGTGCCGGCGTTCTTCGCCGCCGTGCGCGATCGTTCCCTCGACGGCGATCCGGACCGCCGGCTGGCCGCGCTCCTGGCCGTCGCGACGGTCCCGGCGCTGATCATCGGGTTCCTCCTGCACGATCTCGAGAACGTCGTCCGCGAGGCTGGGCTGGTCGCGGTGATGCTCGTCGTCGGTGCTGCGATCCTGTGGCTCGCCGAGCGCAGCGGGAGCCGGCGCCGGATGGCCCTCGACCTCTCGTTCGCGCAGGCGCTCGCGATCGGCGGGGCACAGGCGATCGCCCTGATCCCCGGCATCAGCCGCTCCGGGATCTCGATCTCGGCGGGGCTGTTCGCCGGACTGCGCCGGGAGGAAGCGGCGCGATTCAGCTTCCTGATGGCCACTCCGGTCACCGCGGCCGCGGCCGCGTACGAGGTCCTCAAGGCGGTCCGCGGCGAAGGGGTCCCGATCCAGGCGGGGCCGATGGCCGCCGGACTCGCCATGTCGTTCGTGTTCGGAATCGTGGCGATCTCGTTCCTCCTCCGGTTCCTGCGGACGCGTTCGACCGACGTCTTCGTGGCCTACCGAGTCGTCCTCGCCGCCGCCGTCCTGATCCTCTGGCTCGGCTGAAACCGGGCCGATCGGACGCCGACCGTTGGAGGTCATGAAGCAGCTCCGCCACCGGGCGATCCGCGACCTGGTGCTCGCCCGGCCGATCCGGACGCAGCAGGAGCTGGCCGCGGCGCTCCGCGAGCGCGGATTCCGGACGACCCAGGCGACGATGTCGCGAGACGTCGCGGAGCTCGGCCTGGTCAAGGCGCCCCGCGACGGGACGCAGGCCTACGCCCTGCCGACGCGGCTGGTCGAGGCCGAGACCTCCGGCGAGGATCGCCTCCGAGCGCTTCTCCGGGACCTCCCGATCGAGCTCCGCGAGGTCGGCCTGCTGATCGTCATCCGGACGCTGCCGGGGTCGGCCCATGCCATCGCCGCGGCCCTGGACCGCGCTCGCTGGTCGGAGGTTGCAGGCTCGATCGCCGGCGACGACACGGTATTCGTCGCCTGTGCCGACCGGACGGCGCTTCGGCGCGCCTCGAACCGCCTGCGCGAGTACGCCGGCTAGCTCCGCTCGGGCCTGGGGGCCGGGCGGCCACGCTTTCTTGCGTGGGGCGCATCAAACGACGAAGAAACTGTCATTCGGTCTCGGAATCGTGCGTTCGACGCATGGGCCGACGAAGGAGTCGCCGAATCGGGCTGCCTGGGCCGGCCCAGCCGCTGCTTGCCGCGTAGGACGCACAGATGTCCACCCGCCGGCGGGTGTGCTTCGGAGCCGACCCTCGCGATCCAGGGATCGCGGCGGACCGTTTCTGGCGGCCCGGATATCGACGACATCGATATCGGCTGGCGGAAGCCGCCTGCAGACGCCGCCGGGTCGTTCGCCGACCCTCTGTTGAGGTGATCCCAACAAGCGACGAACGGGCGCCACGTCGGGCAGCGATCCAGACCCTCCAGCGGCTCCCTGTGGAGCCCACGACAACAACTGGCGATCGAGCAGTCTCCCGAGCCTCGCTTGTCGTGTTATCCGCAACAGTGGCGCGTTCCGGTGCAGCTCCCGCACCTGGGTCGCCGGACAGCACGCTCGGCGACTCGCCGATTTGAGCTCGAACGGGCGCACTCGCGTCGGAATTGATACAGCACGCCAGGGTGAGCCGATGAGGCCCGAGCCACGGCCACGGCTTTGACACCGCTCACCCCCCCGCGATACCCTTTCGGCCGGTCGAACTTCAGGCGCGCCAGGTGGTGCGAACCCTGGAGTTCTTTCCTTTATCTGAACCTCGCGGACGCGGCCATGCCGGCCGGTCGACCTTGACCTGGGGGGCGCCCGAATCCATGAACAGCAAGCCGACCTACCTCTCCAAGGAGGGCCTCGACAAGCTCCGCGCGGAGCTCGACGAGATGACGTCCGTGAAGCGGCCTGAGGTCGCCCAACGCATCCATGACGCCAAGGAGCACGGCGACCTCAGCGAGAACGCCGAGTACGAGGACGCCAAGAACGAGCAGGCGTTCGTCGAGGGCCGGATCCAGACCCTCCAGGCGCTGATCAAGAATGCCACGATCATCGACGAGAACCACTCGACCGAGCACGTCCAGATCGGCTCGACGGTCAAGGTCGCCAGTGACGACGGCGAGGAGTCGTTCACGATCGTCGGCTCGACCGAGGCCCGCCCCACCGAGGGCCGGATCAGCAACGAGAGCCCGGTCGGTCGAGCGCTCCTCGGCAAGAAGAAGGGCGAGAAGGTCGTCGTGAAGGTTCCGGCCGGCGACTTCACCTACAAGGTCGTCAGCATCTCCTAGTCAACGTTCAGGCGCGCCGGGCCGGCTCGGCGCCCGGAGGCTTTTGATCGCCATGGACTGGGCCGACGAGCTCGCGGCGAGCGTCACCGGACCGCAGGTCGTCAACGACAGCAAGACGCCGTCGGGGACGGTCCATGTCGGCTCGCTTCGCGGGCCCGTCATCCTCGACACGATCTGGCGCGCGCTCCGCGCCCGCGGCCTCGAGGCGCACCTTCTCTATGGCGTCGACGATCTCGACCCGATGGACGCCCAGGCCCTCCTGACCCCCGACGCGATCGACCGTGAGATGGGCCGCCCGCTTGCCCACGTCCCCGATCCCGCGGGCGATTGCCACGCGAGCTACGCCCGCCACTTCGCTGGGATCTTCATCGAGACGTTCGCCGGGCTCGGGATCGTACCCGAGCGCTACTACTGGATGAGCGATATCTACCCGACCGGGCAGATGGACGGTTTCATCCGCACCGCGCTCGACGGCGCGGCGACCGTCCGCGACATCTACCGCCGGGTCGCGAAGGTCCAGCACCCCGACACGTGGCATCCGCTGAGCGTGATCTGCGAGAACTGCGGCAAGGTCGGAACGACGATCGTCACGAAGTGGGATGGCGACCACGTGTTTTACGAATGTCGCGAGACCCTCGTCACGTGGGCCCGCGGCTGCGGCCATTCCGGTTGGACGTCGCCGTTCGGTGGCCGAGCCAAGCTGCCGTGGAACCTCGAGTGGGCGGCGCAGTGGTCGCTGCTCGGCGTGACGATCGAGCCCTGCGGCAAGGACCTGTCCACCGCGGGCGGGTCCCGCGACCGCTCCGACGCCATCGCCCGCGAGCTTTTCGAGCGCGAACCGCCCCTCAACGTCCCGTACGAGTTCATCAACATCGGCGGCAAGAAGATGTCGACCTCGAAGGGCCGCGGCGCCGCGGCGCACGAGATCGTCGAGGTCATCCCGCCCGAGCAACTCCGCTTCTTCTTCCTCCGGCCGAAGCCGAACACCGCTGTCGATTTCGAGCCGAGCCAGACAGACGCGATCCCGCGTCTGTTCGACGAGTTCGACCGGTTCGCGGCCGCGACCGCCGGCAAGGAGGTCCGCGGCGAGATTGCGCCCGGCTACGCGGGCACGTTCGCCTACTCGCTTCTCGACCCGAATGCGGACGTCGCCACCGAGGCGGCGCTCTTCCGGCCAGCGTTCTCGCACCTCGCGCTGCTTCTGCAGGTCCCCAACGTCGACGTCAGAGCACAGGTCGAAGCCGAGAAGGGGAGTCCCGTCATCGCGCGCGAGGCCGGGATCCTTGACGAGCGCGTCGGGGCAGCTCGAGCCTGGCTCGAAACCTACGCTCCGGAACGGGCGATCGTCGCCGTTCGCGAGACGCTCCCGACCGAGGCCGTCGCGGCGCTCGATGACGAGCAGCGTCGCTACCTCGGTGCGCTGGCCGCTGCCGCGGGCCCAGCCGAGCCGCTGCCCGTGTCCGGCGAGGCGTGGCAGGACCTCATCTTCCGCGTCGCGGCCGACGCCGGCCTGCCGAACGGCAAGGCGTTTGCCGCGCTCTACGCCGCCTTCCTTGGCCGGACCAACGGTCCACGGGCGGGCTGGCTGCTCGCGTCACTCAGCGCCGCGTTCGTCCTGCGCCGCCTGGCCGAGGCGGCAACGCTGTCCGCGGAGGTGCCGGCATGACCGTGGGCCTGCAGCGACTCCGCGAGGATGCCGACACCGTTCGCCGCGGCGCGATCGACAAGGGCGAGGACCCCGCGATCGTCGACCGGGCGCTCGAGCTCGACGCCCGACGCCGCACGCTCCTCGGCGCGGGCGACGCCCTCAAGGCCGAGCGCAACGCGACAAGCAGGCAGGTCGGCGAGGCCATCAAGGGCGGCGCGGCCCCCAACGGACCCGAGGTGGCCGCCCTGAAAGACGCGTCGGTCGAGGCTGGTCGGAAGATCGAGACGATCGACGCCGAGCTCGCGACGGTCGAGTCCGAAGTGGAGGAGCTCCTGCTTCGCATCCCGAACCCGGCCGATCCGGACGTCCCCGTCGGCGGTGAAGAGGCGACGGTCACCGTCCGGACCTGGGGCGAGATCCTGCCGGTCGAGCAGTCGGTCGTCGGCGAGGTCGGCGCCGATGCGCCGTCCGGAGGCGCCACCTGGCGGCGCCGCCCGCACTGGGAGATCGCGACGGAGCTCGACATCATCGACAACCCGCGCGGAGCCAAGATCACAGGCTCCGGCTTTCCGGTCTACAAGGGAGCGGGCTCCACGCTCCAGCGCGGCCTGATCAACTGGTTCCTCGACGTCCACACTCGCGAGAACGGAATGATCGAGGTCTGGCCGCCGGCGGTCGTCAACACCGCATCCGCGATCGGCACCGGCCAGATTCCCGACAAGGAAGACCAGATGTACGTCGTCACCCGCGACGAGCTGTACCTGGTCCCGACCGCCGAGGTCCCCGTTACCAACCTCCATCGCGACGAGATCCTCGAGGCCGACCAGCTGCCGATCCGCTACGCCGCCTACTCACCGTGCTTCCGACGCGAGGCGGGCGCCGCCGGCAAGGACACCCGTGGCATCCTCCGCGTCCACCAGTTCGACAAGGTCGAGATGGTGTTCTTCGAGAAGCCGGCCGACTCCGCGGCCGCTCTCGAATGGCTGACCGGGCGCGCCGAGATCCTCCTCCAGCGCCTCGGGCTCGCCTACCGCGTGCTCTTGATGGCAACCGGCGACATGGGCTTCACCCAGGCCAAGAAGTACGACCTCGAGGTCTGGTCGCCCGGCGTCGAGCAGTGGCTCGAGGTCAGCTCGTGCTCGAACTTCCGCGACTACCAGGCCCGCCGGATGGCGATCCGCTGGCGACCGGAGCCTGGCGCGAAGCCCGAGCTCGTGCACACGCTCAACGGGTCCGGCCTGGCCCTGGCGCGGGTTGTCGCCGCGATTCTCGAGACCTACCAGCGGCCGGACGGCTCCGTCGAGGTCCCGGACGTCCTCCGTCCGTATCTCGCCGCCGACATGATCGGCCCGCGCGGCTGACCCGATGACCGCGCCGGCGAACCGGACGCCCAACGTCGAGGCGCGCCTGCGGGCCAACGGGCTCGTCCTACCGGAAGGTCACGCGATCGCGACCTTGACGGAGCGGCCCGAGCTCGGGGAGCGTGTCGACGCCCATCATGCCGGCCTGTGGGAGCCATTCATGACCGAGAGCGAGGTCGCGAACAGGATGTTCCCGCGGGCCCACTCCGACTGGCCGGATCACCAGCTGGTCCTTGTCGATGGGGCCGACGAAGTCGTCGCGACCTCGAACGCCATGCCGCTCGCCTGGGACGGAAGCGACGACGACCTGCCCGAGAGCTGGGACGAGCAGGTACTCCGGAGCGCCGCCGACCTCGACGCCGGACGTCGGCCGACCGCGCTCGGCGCGATGCTGATCGTCGTCGGCCGGAACATCCGCGGAAACGGCCTGTCCGGGACGATGCTCGGCGCGATGCAGGCCGCCGGCCGGGCCGCCGGCTATCGGGCGGTGATCGCCAGCGTCCGGCCGACCGAGAAGCACCGCTATCCCCTGACTCCGATCGAGCGCTACGCGACATGGACGCGCACCGACGGGCTCCCGTTCGATCCATGGATCCGGCTGCACGTCCGGCTCGGCGGGCGGATCGTCCGGGCGGCCCCGAAGTCGATGGCCATCCGCGGCTCCATCGCCGACTGGGAGGGCTGGACCGGGCTAACGTTCCCTGACAGCGGCGAGTACATCCTCCCGACGGCGACCTCGCCGGTGACGATCGACCGCGAGCGCGACGAAGGCGTCTACTTCGACCAGAACGTCTGGATCGTCCACGACCTGACGTGATCGAGCCGTCGCGGGCCGCCGCCGGCGGCCTGCCCGGCCACGACCCGATCGCGAGCCTCGAGGAAGGCCGGTCCCCCGGCGGGCCGGTAGGCCGACGACGAGCATCGGTCTCGTGCCGTGAAGGTCACGACCTTCGGCACTGGCAACACATCGGGAACAGGGTGACAATCGAAGGGCAAGGAGATCACCCATGTCTGTTGTCGCCCCGAACACCACCTCCAGCCTCGGCCTGAATATCCTCGATCGCGCAGGTCGCAACGAGGACTTCCGGGAGGTCGTCTCGACCGGTCCGAACGCCCAGGTCGTCGTCATGGCAATCCCGCCCGGCGGCACGATCGGCGAGGAGACCCACGACCACGTCGACCAGGTCTTCGTGTTCGTCGAGGGCGTCGGGTGCGCCATGCTCGACGGCGAGCGTTTGCCCGTCGCGCCGGGCATCCTCGTCCACGTCGCCGCGGGAACCCGACATGACATCGTGAACGAGGGCGCCGTCGACCTGAAGCTCTACACGATCTACGCGCCGCCACAGCATGCGCCGGGGACGATCCACCGGACGAAGGCGGAGGCTGACGCGGATCACGAGCACGCCTGACCGAGCGCGCGGCGCCCCAGCTGTCGGACCCCGGGTCAGGCCTCGTCTATCCTCTGCCCCGGAGAGGTGGCAGAGCGGTCGATTGCGCCGGTCTTGAAAACCGGAGACCGAAAGGTTCGTGGGTTCGAATCCCACCCTCTCCGCCAGCGCCCCGCGACCTCCTGGAGCCCCGGATGACCGACGATCACGCGCACGACGAGCACGACCACGAGCATCATCACCACGAGGGTCCGCACGACTACCAATCGGCGATTGCGGGCTACCGTTCCGAGAAGGACGCGTTCTTCAAGAGCGCACCGGGCAGCCCGATCCCGCACGACGAGCGCGACGCCTTCAGCGGCCTGCCGTACTACCCGGTTGCCGAGGACCTCGTGTTCGAGGGCCTATCGCTCGACCCCTACGCCGGGACCGAGCCGACGAGCTTCCAGATCCCGACCTCGGACGGCAAGCTCCGGCCGGCGGTCCGGGCTGGCACGTTCAGCTTCGACCTCGGTGGGGAACCCCGCCGGCTGACGGCATACGAGTTCGAGGGCGCCCATCGCGACGGTCGGCTCTTCCTGCCGTTCCTGGACGCGACGAGCGGCAGCGAGACGTACGGCGCCGGCCGCTACCTCGACCTCGAGCCCGACGAGGACGGGACGTACGCGATCGACTTCAACCTCGCCTACCACCCGTCCTGCGTCTACGCGCCGCAGTTCTCCTGCCCGCTGACCCCGGCCGAGAACCGCCTGCCGGTCCGCGTCGAGGCGGGCGAACGGCTCGCGGAGGGCGGCACCGACCACTGACGCGCTCGGTACGGGAGCCGTATCGGAAAACCGCATCACCACGCTCGGCCGTGCTGAAATCGCGGCACGGCCTCGCCCGCCTGACCCGGTTCCGATACACGAGCCGTTTCCTCGCGGAACCGGGTCGCCGCCTCAGCCCGGGTGCGCCTCCCCGAGCGCCTCGGCCATGGCGGCGAGGTGCGCCGGCGAAGACCCGCAGCAGGCGCCGATGATCCGCGCTCCCGCGGCGCGGAACCCAAGACCCGCCTCGGCCATCGTCGGCGGGTCGGCCCGGTAGACCGCCCGCAGGTCGACCAGCTCGGGCATCCCTGCATTCGACTTCGCGACGAGGACCGCGTCGGGTGCCACCGCCGCCATCTTCGTCACGACCGGCAGCAGCTCGTCGGGGCCGTTGCCGCAGTTGCCGCCGATCGCGTCGGCCCCGGCCTCGAGGAGCGACCGCGCCGCTTGCTCCGGCGACACGCCCATCATCGTGTAGCCACGGGTGTCGAAGGTCATCGTGGCAATGATCGGGATCGACGCCGACACTCGCCGTGTCGCGCGGATCGCCGCCCCGATCTCGGACAGGTGCGACATCGTCTCGATCCAGATCACGTCGACCCCGCCGGCGATCAGTGCCGCCGCCTGCTCGGCGAAGACGTCGACGGCCTCCTCCTCGTCGAGAGTCCCGAGCGGGGCCATGATCTCGCCGGTCGGGCCGATGTCGCCGGCGACGAGCGCCCGTCCGCCGGCGGCATCGACCTCGGCGCGGACAAGGATCGCGGCCGTCCGGTTGAGCTCCGTGACCCGCTGGTCCAGCCCGTGCAGTCGGAGACGGAGCCGGTTCCCGCCGAACGTGTTCGTCATCACGATCCGCGAGCCGGCGTCGAGATAGCCGCGGTGGATCCGCCGGACGACCTCGGAGTTGCTGACGTTCCATGCCTCGGGCGGGTCGCCGAACTGGAGCCCGCTGGCGAAGAGCATCGTGCCCATCGCGCCGTCCGCGAGGATCGAGCCGCCCTCGTCGAGGAGCGCCCGCCAACGCACGTTGGCCGGTCCCGACTCGGCCTGGTTGCGCGAAACGATCGGGCCGTCCGGCGCCGGACCGGCGGCCTCGGCGTCGGCCGCCCGCGAGCCGGGCGCCGGCGGGCGGCGCGATGGTCGCCGGGCGGGTGCGGTTTCGTCGTCCATGTCAGCGGCTCATCGAGCGATAGCGCCGGACGCCGAGCGGGCCGAAGATCGCGATGATCAGGACGACCCACCCGATCGTCACGAGGATCGGCTGGGTGGCGGCGAGGCTGTCGGAGATGACCGGGCTCGGATTGCCCCATAGCTGGCGGAGCGACGCGGTCAGGGTCGAGGTCGGGTTCCACTCCGCGAAGGGCTGGAGCCACGTCGGCAGGCCCTGGAGGGGAACGAAGACGTTCGAGATGAACGTGATCGGGAAGAGGACGATGAAGATCACCTGCTGGCCGACCTCGACGGTCGGCACGTTCAGGCCGAGCCAGACCCCGAGCCAGGCCATCCTGTAAGCGAAGAAGAGGAGCAGCGCGAAGCCCGCGATGAGGGCCGGCAGGCTCTCGACCCGCCAGCCGAGAATGAACCCGGTCAGGATCAGGACGACCAGGATCCCGGCGTTGTAGATCACGTCGGAGAATGTTCGCCCGGTGAGCACCGCCGTCCGCGACATCGGCAGGGACCTGAACCGGTCGATGATCCCCTTGTTGATGTCGTCGGTCATCCCGATGGCGGTCGTGGCCGCAGCGAACACGATCGTCTGGGCGAAGATCCCGGGCATCAGGTACTGCTTGTAGTCGCCGCCGCCCGGGATCGGGATCGCGCCGCCGAACACGAACACGAACAGCAGGACGAACATGATCGACTGGAGGATCGCGAAGATCGCGAGCTCCGGGATCCGCGGGATGCGCTTGAGGTTGCGCCAGCCGACGAGGAGGCCATCGGTCACCGCGCTGCCGGCCCGGGAGCGGTTCGCTCCCGCGGCGGACGTGCGGTTCGCGGTCATGCCGCCCTCCCATCGCTCGGCCGGCCATCGGCCGTAAGGTCGTCCGCGACCGTCGCGTGCCCGGTCAGGGCCAGGAAGACATCATCGAGGGTCGGCCGGCGAAGCGCGATGTCGTCGATGTGGATGCCCGCATCGTCGAAGTCCCGGACGACCTGGACCAGCGTCTGGGCGCCGCCGTGGGCAGGCACGGTGAGCTTGCGTGTGTGCTCGTCAAAGGTCGTGTCGCCGCCGGCGTCGCGGGCGAGGAGCTCGCGCGCGGCCTCAACCGACGCTCGATCGCGGACGACCACTTCGATCCGCTCGCCGCCGACCTGCGACTTCAGGTCGTCGGCAGTGCCGCGGGCGATGATCTTGCCGTGGTCGACGACCGCGATCATGTCGGCCAGCTCGTCGGCCTCCTCGAGGTACTGCGTCGTGAGGAGGAGCGTCACGCCGTCGCGGACAAGGCCGCGGATCACGTCCCACATCCCGAGTCGGCTGCGCGGATCGAGCCCGGTCGTCGGCTCGTCGAGGATCAGGAGCCGCGGCCGGCCGATCAGGGCGCTCGCGAGGTCGAGCCGGCGGCGCATCCCGCCCGAGTACGTCTTCACGACCCGATCGCGTGCGTCCACGAGGTCGAACTGTTCGAGGAGCTCGTCGGCACGGGCATGGGCCTCGGCCGAACGGAGCCGGTAGAGTCGCCCGAACAGCCACAGGTTCTCGCTGCCGGTCAGATTCTCGTCAACGGCCGCGTACTGGCCGGACAGGCCGATCAGCGAGCGGACGGCATCGGGCTCCCTGACGACGTCGTGGCCGGCGATCGTCGCGTGGCCCGCGTCTGGCTTGAGGAGCGTCGCGAGGATTCGCACGGTGGTGGTCTTGCCCGCGCCGTTCGGCCCGAGCAACCCGAGGACCGTCCCCTCCGGGACGTTCAGGTCGACGCCGTCGAGGGCGCGGACCTCCGACTTGCGGCTCTTGTAGATCTTGACGAGGCCGCTTGCGGCGATCAGGTCGGGCATCCGATCCCCCTGGGTGGCCGGCCCTGGGCAGGCGGCACAGACATGGGAGCATACCGAGGATGACGCGATCGCACGACCGGGGCCGGGGTCTGACCAGGCCGCAGCCCGGTCGCACCGCGGCAGGAACCTCCGCATCGGCCGCGCCATCGAATCCTGTACCGTCGCCGGAATGACGACGATCTGCACGCACCTCGACCAGGTGACCGACGTCGGCCCCGGCAAGGACGTCTGCGAGACCTGCGCGATCACGGGCGGGACATGGCTCCATCTCCGGCAGTGCCTGGTGTGCGGCCTGACCGGCTGCTGCGACACCAGCGAGCACAAGCACGCGTCCGGTCACTTCCGCGAGACCGGCCATCCCCTGATGCGGACCCTCGAAACGGGGCAGACCTGGTGGTACTGCTTCGTCGACGCGGCCACGCTCGAGGCCGACAACGGCGGGTCGCGGCGGGTCGTCGACGCCTTCTTCGCAGCGGGGTTGTGGTTCGCCCGCGAGGAGCTCGAGGCAGGCCGGTCGCTGCCCTTCGAGCCGGGCTCGACTGCGCCGGACGGCTTCCCGATCTCCGTCTGGGAGACGACCGTTCGCGGCCGGCATCGGGCGGGGGCGCTGGACGCGGACCAGGTGGCGGATGTCGAGGCGTTGCCCGGCTGGAGCTGGTAGGTGCCATCGGTCCCAGCGGCCGCCGGGCTCTGCGACTCGTGCCGCCACCTCCGACGCGTCACCTCGGGCCGCGGTTCGCGCTTCGTCCTGTGCGAGCGATCGCGGATCGAACCGGAATTCCCCCGCTATCCGACGCTGCCGGTTCTCGCCTGCCTCGGCTATGAGCCCGCGGACCGACCCGGCCTTGACGCTCCCGGACGCGAACCGTAGACTCCGCCGACATCACGAAGAACGGGCGATGAACGGGACGAGTACCCGTCGTGCGTCGGCACAGAGATCCGGTGGCTGGTGGAAACCGGAGCGACGACGGCGAGGAATGGACCCGGGAGCCTCCGGACCGAACGGCGAGCGACGCGGTGACGCGGTGCGAGCCCAGTAGGCTCCGGCGCAGAGCGCCAGCGATACAGGGCAGCGCCGATCGGCGGCGGACGCGGCAACGCGGACGACCGACCCGTCGGTCACGAAGTGCGGCACAGCCGAATGAGGGTGGCACCGCGGAAGGCACGACCTTTCGTCCCGGGACGAACAGGTCGTTTCTGATTCTCGGGCCGCAGCCCGTGGAGGCCACAGCCGATGTCGACAACCGATCCGCTCAGCCTGACCGAGGCGAAGCGTCTCGCCGGCAACGCCGACACCCTGCTCCTGCGCGCCACCCGCCCGGCCGACCTCGAGACCCCGATCGGGGCCTTTCTCCGCCTCGACGACGGGGCCACGCCGGCGTATCTCCTCGAGTCGGTCGAGGGCGGCGAGCGGCTCGGCCGGTATTCGTTCCTCGGCGTCGGGCCGCGCCGGCTTCTCGAGGTCCGCGACGGCATCGCCCGGACCCAGACCCGGCCGGTCACGGTCGAGGCGTATTCACCGGACCTGCCGGTCGAGACGGCCCCGGCTCCGGATCCCCTCGACGCGATCCGCCACTTCGTGCCCAGGCGCCGGGTCCTGCCGACCGAGGGCATGCCGCGCTTCACGGGCGGCGCGGTCGGCGCTCTCGCCTATGACGCGGTGAACGCCTTCGAGCCGACCGTCCCGCTCCCGGATCGTGACCCGGTCGGCGTCCCGACGGCGGCCTTCATCGAGACGGACCTCGTTCTCGTGTTCGACCACCTGACCCATACGCTGAGTGCAATCGCGTCGCTCCATACGGACCGGCCCGACTTCGAGGGCCGTTACCGGATCGCCGAGCAGGCGATCTTCGAGGCTCTCGAGAAGACGGCGCGGCCGAGCGCGGCCGAGATCGCGGGACCCGGGCTGCGCAACGGCAACGGCGTGGGTGTCGGCTCGCCGGGCCCGGCTCCGGCGCAGGCCGAGGCGGGCGGGCTTCGCGAGGACGCGATCCAGACCTCGCTCGGCCGGGACGCCTACATCCACGCGGTCGAGGTCGCCAAGGAGGCGATCGCGTCGGGCGAGGCGATCCAGGTTGTCCTCGCCCGGCGCCAGTCGTTCGAGCTTCCGGCGGATCCGGCCACCGCCCGGCCGCTCGAAGGCGTCGCGCTCTACCGGGCCCTCCGACGAGTGAACCCGAGCCCCTACCTGTTCTTCGTCCGGACCCCGTCCTTCGAGGTCGTCGGCGCAAGCCCGGAGCTGCTTCTCCAGGTCGAGGGCGACAGGCTGACGACCCACCCGATCGCCGGGACCCGGCCGCGCGGCGCCGACGAGCGCGAGGATCAGATCCTGTCCGAGCAGCTCCAGCGCGACCCGAAGGAGCGGGCCGAGCACATCATGCTCGTCGACCTCGGCCGGAACGACCTCGGCCGGGTGTCGCGACCCGGAACGGTGACCGTGAGCAAGTACATGGAGGTCGAGAGGTACAGCCACGTCCTTCACCTCGTCTCGCACGTCGAGGGCCGGCTGAAGCCCGAACTCGATGCGCTCGACGCGCTCCGGGCCGTCTTCCCGGCGGGGACCCTGAGCGGCGCGCCCAAGATCCGGGCCATGCAGCTGATCGCCGCGGCCGAGGGTGAGCGGCGCGGGCTGTACGGCGGTGCCGTCGGCTACCTCGGCTACGACGGCAACCTCGACACGGCGATCACGATCCGAAGCGCCGTCCTGCGCGACGGCCAGGCCCACGTCCACACGGGGGCCGGGATCGTGGCCGGGAGCGTGCCGGAGACCGAGTTCGAGGAGACCGAGCACAAGGCCGCGGCCCTACGGAGGGCGATCGAGCTCGCCGCTGCACCTGCCGATGCGCCGCGGAGCCGCTCGGAGGCGGCGCCGGCCGGGGTCGAGCGATGATCCTCGTCATCGACAACTACGACAGCTTCACGTTCAACCTCGTCCAGGCCCTCCAGGCCGCCGGCGCCGACGTCCGGGTTGTCCGCAACGACGCGATCGACCGGGCCGGGGTCGAGGCGCTCGCCGACGATCCGGCCGCCGAGCTGCGCGGGATCGTCGTGTCGCCCGGGCCCGGCGATCCGACCTCGGCCGGCGTCTCGGTCGACACGATCGGCGTCGCCCGCGACCGCGCGATCCCGCTCCTCGGCGTGTGCCTTGGCATGCAGTCGATGGCGGCCGCGTTCGGCGCCTCGATCGTCCGGGCCCCGACCCTCGTCCACGGCGAGGCGTCCGAGGTCACCCACGACGGCGCCGGCTTGCTCGCCGGGATGCCGGCGTCGTTCATGGCGGCCCGATATCACTCGCTCGCGGTCGACGTCGCGACGCTGCCGCCGGAGCTCCGGGTGACCGCGATGAGCGAGGTCGACCGGGTCGTGATGGGAATCCGGCACGTCTCGCTGCCGCTCGAGGGCGTCCAGTTCCACCCGGAATCGGTGCTCACGCCGCAAGGCCCGCACCTCCTCGCGAACTTCCTCCGCCTGGCCGGGGAAGGGGAGGCGTCGCGGCTCGACGACGCGACCGGGTCCTTCGCAACGAGTGGGCTGGCCGGCGCCGGCGAGCCCGGCCCGGATGAGCCGGTCGTGGCCGCTGTCGCCGGCGCTGCCGACTCGGGAGCGGGTCGATGAGCGACCAGGTCCGAACGGCGCTCGCGGCCGTGGTCGACGGCCGGACGCTGACCCTCCACGAGGCACGCGACGCGATGGGTTCGGTCATGGACGGCGAGGCGACGCCGGCCCTGCTCGCCGCGCTCCTCGTCGCGCTCCGGATGCGTGGCGAGACCGTCGACGAGCTGGCCGGTTTCGCCTCCGCGATGCGCGACCGCGTGCTGCGCGTGGACGCCCCCGACGGCGCGATCGACACGTGCGGGACCGGCGGCGACGGCAGCGGCACGTTCAACATCTCCACGACGGCAGCATTGGTCGTCGCCGCGGCCGGGGTGCCGGTCGCCAAGCACGGCAACCGGGCGATGACGTCGAAATCCGGGTCGGCCGACGTCCTCGACGCGCTCAGGGTCCGGATCGACCACGACGCGGCGTCTGCCGGCGAGGCGCTGCGCGAGCTCGGGTTCGCCTTTCTCTTCGCACCCGGCTTCCATCCCGCGATGAAGCACGCGGGCCCGACGCGGCGTGAGATCGGCGTCCGCACGGCCTTCAACCTGATCGGCCCGCTCACGAACCCGGCCGGGGCGCGGCGCCAGGTCATCGGGGTCGGCGACCAGGCGACGGCCGGCCGGATGGCCGCAGTGCTCCACCGGCTCGGCGTGGATCGCGCATTCGTGGTCGGCGGTGACGGGATCGACGAGCTGCCGCTCGATGGGTCCGGCGTGATTCACGACGTGACTGCTGCCGGGATCGAGGTGCGCGGCGTGGACGCTGCGGGGTTGGGTCTCACGAAAGCGTCGAACGCGAAGCTGGCCGGCGGCTCGCCCGCCGCCAATGCCCGGATCGTCGAGTCCGTGCTACGCGGCGAACCCGGCGCCCGTCGCGACGTCGTGCTCCTGAACGCCGGGGCCGCGCTCGTCGTCGCCGGGGTCGTCGACGACCTCGCCGCGGGCATCGACCGGGCGGCTCTTACGATCGACGCGGGGCTCGGAACCGAGCTCCTCGGGCGGCTCCGCGAGGAGCGTCGCGCGGCCGAGGCCGCCCGGCCATCGGTCGAGCAGGGAGCGCCAGCGTGACCATCGCCGACCGACCGGACCTCGAGGGGCTGCCTCCTGCGGTGCCCCGACACGACGAACCGGGCCCGGCGGACCGCCTCGGGGGGCCTGCCGGCGCCCGCGGCAGGCGCAACGTCGTCCACGAGATCGCCGAGCGGCGGCGAGCCGACATCCACGACGAGATGGGCCGGCTCTCGCTCGACGACCATCTCGCGATCGCGGCGGCCACGCCACCGCCCCGCCCGATCCTCGACCGGCTGGCCGCGCCCGGCCTTCACCTGATCGCCGAAATCAAGCGGTCCTCGCCCTCGGCCGGCGAGATCGCCCCGGCCGACGACGATATCGTTGCGCGCGCTCGCGCCTACGAGATCGGCGGTGCGGCCGCGATCTCCGTCCTGTGCGAGCCGCATTGGTTCGGCGGTTCGGTCGATGACCTGCGCCGGGTCCGCGCCGCGGTGAGCATCCCCGTGCTCGCCAAGGAGTTCGTCGTCGAGGCGATCCAGCTGCCCCACCTCCGGGCGGCCGGCGCCGATCTCGTCCTGCTCCTCGCCGTCCTCCATCCGCCGAAGCGGCTCGCGAAGCTCGTCGATCGGGCACTCGAGATCGGCCTCGAGCCGCTCGTCGAGGCCCACGACGAGCAGGAGCTCCGGTCGGCCCTCGCCACGAGCGCCCGCCTGATCGGGATCAACAATCGCGACCTGCGGACGCTTGCCGTCGACACGGAGCGCGCGATCCGGCTGCGCTCCCTCGTCCCGGACGATCGCCTCGTCGTCGCCGAGTCGGGGGTGCGCGACGCCGCGACGGTCGCCGCGTGGCGGGCGGTCGGCTTCGACGCCGCGCTCGTCGGCGAGGCACTGGTGCGGTCGAACAACCCGGCCGCTGCCGCCCGCACGTTCGTGGCCGCGGGACGACCCCCGACGGACCTGGCCAACCGCGACGCCGCGGTCTCGATCGTGAAAGTCTGCGGGATCACAGACCCGGACGGGATCCTGGCCGCGATCCGAGGCGGCGCCGACGCGATCGGCCTGAACCTCGTGCCGGGCACCCCGCGGGAGCTCTCGCTCGAGGAGGCGGTCGGGCTGGCACGGATCGCCCGCTCCCTCACGTCGGCGCCACCCCGAATCGTCGCGATTACCGCCGACGCCGGCCGGAGACGGGTCGCGGAGATCGTCGCCGCCCTCGATCCGGACGTCGTCCAGTTCTCCGGTGACGAGTCCTCCGAGGAGGTCGCCGAGGCCGGCCGTCCGGCCTGGAAGGCGATCCGGGTGTCCGGCGAGGACGATGCCGCATCGATTGTGGGCCGGGCCCACGTCTACCGCGACGCTGGCGCTGAGCGGATCATGCTCGATGCCGCGGGCGGACCGCATCCGGGCGGGACCGGCACGCGGATCGCGACCGAGCTCGCCCGCGCCGTCGCGCGTGAGGTGCCGGTGGTTCTCGCCGGCGGCCTCGATCCGGCTAACGTGGCCGGCGCTCTCCGCGACATCCCGGCGATCGGGGTCGATTCGGCGTCCGGCACGGAGCGGCCGCGGGTCGAAGGCGGGCGGCCGACCAAGGACCCGCTCCGCGTCGCGCTCTATGTCAAGCGCGCCCGCGCGGCCCGCCTTGACCGGCCGAACCTTGCCGTCCGCCCGACCCCGGTTCCCGAAGGACTCCTGACCGCCGACGCGGCTGGACGCTGGGGGGTGGAGCGCGAGTTCGGCGGCAGGTACGTGCCCGAGACCCTGATGGCCGCCCTCGAGCAGCTCGAGGCCGCGTACTTCGCGCTCCGCCACGATCCCGTGTTCTGGTCCGAGCTGCGCGAGCTCCTCGCCCGCTATGCCGGCCGCCCGACCTCCCTGTACCGCGCCGATCGCCTCGCTTCCGAGGCTCTTGAGCGCGCGGTCGCCATCGATCCGACCGCGCAGCTGCCCCGCCGGCTCCGGGTCTACCTGAAGCGCGAGGACCTTGCCCACACCGGCGCCCACAAGATCAGCAACGCACTCGGCCAGGCACGGCTCACCCGCCGGCTCGGCAAGGAGCGAGTGATCGCGGAGACCGGCGCCGGCCAGCACGGCGTCGCGACCGCGACCGCCTGCGCCCTGCTCGGCCTGCCGTGCGTCGTGTTCATGGGCGCGGTCGACATCGAGCGCCAGCAACCGAACGTCCTCCGGATGCGGGCGCTCGGCGCTGAGGTTCGGCCCGTGACCTCGGGGACGGCAACGCTCAAGGACGCGGTCAACGAGGCGATGCGCGACTGGGTCACGAACGTCGAGACGACCCACTACGTCCTCGGTTCGGCGATGGGCCCGCACCCGTACCCGACGATCGTCCGCGACCTTCAGCGCCGGATCGGCGACGAGTCCGCTGCCCAGATCGTCGACGTCGAGGGTCGGTTGCCCGATCTCGCCCTGGCCTGCGTCGGCGGCGGCTCGAACGCGATCGGGCTGCTCGACCGGTTCATCGGCGAGCCGACGGTCCGGCTCGCCGTGGCCGAGGCGGCTGGGGACGGGATCGCCAGCGGGCGCCACGCCGCGGCGCTAGCCGGCGGCACGCCCGGGATCCTTCACGGCAGCCGCTCGATGATGCTCCAGGACGCCGACGGCCAGGTCCTCGAGGCGCACTCGGCGTCGGCCGGGCTCGACTACCCGGGGGTCGGGCCGCAGATCGCCGCACTGGCCGCGGCCGGCCGGGTCGAGGTCCAGGCCGCGACCGACGACGAGGCGTTCGAGGCGATGCGCTGGCTGTCGCGGGCGGAAGGGATCCTGCCGGCGCTCGAGAGCGCGCACGCGCTCGCGGTCCTGCCGCGCCTGCTGGCGGGTGGCGCTGGCGGCGGCGCCACACGCGATGACTCTGACGCTCTTGCCGGGTCCGATGGCCAGGCCGACCCACGGCATTTCCCCGACGAGGCGGTCGTCCTCGTCGGGCTGTCCGGTCGCGGCGACAAGGATCTGTCGCAGTTCGGCCGGTGGATCGAGGAGCATGGGACGTGAGCGCGACCGCCGCCGCGGCGCCCGACGATGCCCCCGACACCGGGACGAACGACACGGCGGGAGCCCGGCGGATCGGGGCGGCATTCGCCGCGGCCAGGGCCGCGGGCCGGGTCGCGCTGATCCCGTACGTCGTGGCCGGCTACCCGGACGCGGCCACGAGCCTGCGGGTTGCCCTCGGAGCGATTGACGCAGGGGCGGACCTGCTCGAGGTCGGGCTGCCGTACTCGGACCCGCTCGCCGACGGGGCGACGCTCCAGCGAGCTTCCCAGGTCGCGCTCGGCGCTGGCGCCACGCTCGAGGGCAGCCTCCGCCTGATCGAGGAGATCGCGGCGGCCCGACCGGAGACGCCGATCGTCCCGATGGGCTACGCCAACCAGTTCCTCGGCGGCGGCGACGGCCGGGCCGCGGCGGA
The DNA here is from genome assembly GCA_038245515.1 of Candidatus Limnocylindrales bacterium. GTDB lineage: Bacteria > Chloroflexota > Limnocylindria > Limnocylindrales > CSP1-4 > CF-46. The sequence continues at coordinate 33,626 of JBBRSJ010000020.1, forward strand.
ACGCCTCTCGAACGTCGGCGCAGCCGGGCTCATCGTGGCCGACCTCACCCCCGACGAGGGTGCGCCTTTCGAGGCCGTCGCGCGGGATTGCGGCCTTGCGATCGTCTACCTCGTTGCGCCAACGACGTCGCCCGCCCGGCGCGCCGCGGTCGCCGCTCGGAGCGGCGGGTTCCTGTACTGCGTCTCGCTCGTCGGCGTGACCGGTGCCCGGACGTCGTTGCCGGCGAGCGTCGGAAGGCTCGTCCGCGACGTGACGGCCGCTTCGCCGGTCCCGGTCGGCGTCGGGTTCGGCGTCAGCCGGCCGGCCCATGTCCGAGCGATCGCCCGGGCGGGCGCCGGTGGCGTGATCGTTGCGAGCGCCCTCGTCGACGCCCTGGGGCCGGATGGGACCGACATCGCCGCGATGGCCCGCCTCATCGACGAGCTGGCCGTGGCAACCTCGCGATGAGCGGCGGTGAAGTGCGCGATACGTCCGCGTAACGAGCGGAATGCGATGGTCTGCGCATGCAGATCCCAACCGCCCCCGGACCGATCCACATCGCAACCCAGGCCCTCCGCCTGACGGCCCATGTCGCGCGCGAGCAACGGGCGCTGAAGCGGGCGATCCGGAAGATGCCGATCCCGGTCTCGTGGGACTGGGCGGCGCCGCGGCTGATGCCGCTTCTGTCCGGGCCGAAGTTCGACGATCCGGACCTGCCGATCGTTCGATCGGCGACGAACCTCGGGCCCGCCGTCGAGTTTGGTCTCGACCTCAATGGCATCTTCGTCATCGTCGACCAGGCCGTCGCGAACCGCTGGGAATGCTCGGCCGATCAGCTGCTGGATCGCGGCCTCCGGAATCTGCGCGAACGGGCGGCCCGGATCGATCCCGCCCAGGTCGTCGGCGGAGTGATGAGCGGGCGGCGGATACGGCTCCTCCGTGACCGCCCCGCCTGGGCAAGCTCCCTGATTCTCGACGGCGGGTCGGTGACCCGGCTCTTCGGGAGCCACGACCAGATCCTCGCCGCACCGACCACCGCTTGCCTCGTCAGCCTGCCGATCGATACCCCGCTGCAGATCGCCGCGGAGATCGTGATCGACCTCGAGGGAAGCGCCCGGACATCGCTGTTCCTCGATCCGTTCGTGCTGTCGGACGGAGCTCTGATCTGGGACGCGGCGAAGGACGATCTCGACGATGAGGGCCAGTGCTGACGGACGCTCACGTCGCCATCCTGGCGATCGGGCACGGAGCGAGCATGGCGACAGCCGATCCCCGCTTCCGGCGGTTCCCTGGGCTTCGGATCGTCGATCTGACGGCCGCCTCACCGCACGCCGGGACGGTCCTGGCGACGCCAGCCCGACTCGCGTGGCACTCTGCCCACACGATGAAGCCGATCCTCGTGACGATCGAAACCACGCCGAGGAAGACCTTCGCGACCGCCGCGGACTGGCCAGGCTGGATCCGATCCGGCAAGACCGAAGCGCTGGCCCTCGAGGCGCTCGTTGCCTATGTCCAGCGCTACGCGACGGTCGTCGCAGCCGAGCATCGTCGCTTCACCGCGAGTCCCTCCCTCGCCGATCTTGAGGTCGTCGAACGTCACGATGGCTCGGCCGGGACCGAGTTCGGCCTCCCGAGCCGGCCGACCGAGCACGACGCTCGGCCGACCGATGCCGATTCGGCGAACCGACAGAGCGGATTGGTCGGAGCGGCTTGGGCGACCTTCGACCGGGCGGTCCGCGCCGCGCCGGAAGAGCTGCGCAAGGGTCCCCGCGGCGGCGGCCGGAACACTTCCACGATCGTCGCCCACGTCATGGCAGCCGATCGGGCCTATGCCGGCGAGATCGGGATCAAGGTCGGCGAGTTCCCGCCCGACGATCGCGCGGCCGCCCGGGCGATGCGCGAAGCGATGCTCGAGGTCATCCGGGCTGCCCGAGATGGAGAGCCGCTCGCCGGGAAGCGCTGGCCGGCGCGATATGCCGCCCACCGGATCGCGTGGCACGCCCTCGACCACGCCTGGGAGATCGAGGATCGAAGCGCTCCGGCGGAGGCTGCACTCGGCTAACGCTCGCGATCTGCGCCGCGCCCCAGATCCACCGGGCGCTGGCGACGTGGCCGAGATGGAGGAACCCGGTCGGGCCGGGCGCCAACTGCGTCCGGACAGCCGCCGAGATCGGTGGCGGCGCGTCGCCGGTTGCGTCAGTCGTCGTCGCCGGTCCCTGGCACCCCGCCGAACGGCGCCGCCCGCCGCTCGCGCGCGCGATCCCGCCGCTCGAGCGAGCGCGCGACCACGAACAGCCGCTTGAAGATCGCGAGCAGGTCCGCCTGCGGCGTCGGGCCGTCGTTCGCCATCGATACCCGGAGGAGCACTTCGCGCTCGCGGTCGGGGTCGCGGATCGCCTGCCGGCCTGCCGCAGCCTTCGCCCGGCCCGCGTCCCGAGCGAGCTCCGCCCGGTCGTTCATCAACCGGACGAGGCGCCGGTCGAGAGCGTCGATCCGGCGCCGGAGCCGGCGCAGTTCGGGCGTCTCGTCGGCGCTTTCCGTGGTCCGCCCGCGCCCGTCAGCCACGATCGACCTCCGCACCGAACCGGGCCGCGATCGCCTCGAGCGCAACGAGGTAGCCGCGCTTGCCCTGGCCGACGATCGACGCCACGGCGACATCGTGGAGGAAGTTCACGGCGCGGAACGGCTCGCGGGTCGCAGGGTCGGACAGGTGGACCTCCCAGAACGGCCGCTGGACGCCGAGCAGCGCGTCACGCAGGGCGACCGACGTATGGGTCAGTCCGCCGGCGTTGACGATCGCGGCGTCGAAGTCGCGCTGGTGGAGCCGGTCGATCAGGGCACCCTCGTGGTTCGACTGGAAGAAGTCGACCGCGAGCCTCAGCTCGGCGGCCCGCGCCGCGATCTCGGCGTGGATCTCGGCGAGCGTGTCGTGGCCGTAGATCTCCGGCTCGCGCGAGCCGAGCAAGTTGAGGTTCGGGCCCTGGAGGACGAGGACGCGGGTCATGCCGCGACGCCCGCAGCGACGAGGAGCGACGCGGCGGCCTGCTCGACGACCTCGGGTGGAACGTCGGCCCGAACGACCGAGCCGTCGCCGGTCGGCAGGACCCAGCGAAGGACGCCACCGGCGTGCTTCTTGTCGGTCGCGAGCGCACCGAGGACCGTCGCGAGCGGGTAGGGGAGCCGGTCAGTCGCGAGGCCGAGGCGATTCAACAGGCGTTCGATCCGTTCGGCCCGCTCCGGCGGCGTCACTCCGAGCTCCCGCCCGATTCGGACCGCGCCGCGCAACCCGTGGGCGACGGCCTCGCCATGAAGGAGCTCCGAAAAGCCCCCGGCGGCCTCGACCGCGTGACCGAGCGAGTGCCCGAGGTTCAACGTGATCCGCCCGTCGGCGGCGCCCTGTTCCTTCTCGTCGACGTCAACGATCTCGACCTTCGCCCAGGCCGCCCGTTCCACGAGCTCGGCGACGGCCCCGTGATCGAACGCCACGGCGTCGCCCCGCGCGATCGCCTCGCCGTCGCCCTCGAGCAGGGCGAACAGCCGCTCGTCGCCGAGCGCGGCCATCTTGACCGCCTCGCCCAGGGCGGCCCGCCGCTGGCGCTCGGGCAGGGTGCGCAGGAGGCCGATGTCGATCACGACAGCCGCCGGCGGATGGAACGCGCCGACGAGGTTCTTTCCTTCGGGCAGGTCGACGCCGGTCTTGCCGCCGATCGACGAGTCGATCTGGGCGACGAGGGTGGTCGGCACCTGGACGAACGCGACGCCGCGCAGCCAGCTCGCGGCCAGGAACCCCGCCGCGTCGCCGAGGGCGCCGCCGCCGATCGCCACGAGCGGTTCGCCGCGCTCGACCCGCAGCCGGGCGAGCTCGCTCGCCGCGGTCTCGACCACGGTCATCCGCTTCGCGCCCTCGCCTTGCGGCAGCAGGATTCGCTCGACCGCCCAGCCGTCATCGGACAGCGCTGCGCCGATCGCCTCGCCCGCCGCGGCCCAGGCGCCCGGCTCGGATACGAGAATCGCCCGGCGGGCGCGCAGGCCGCGGAGCGTGTCGGCGATGGTCGCGGCCGCGATCCCGTCGCCGACGACGACGTCGCCGCCGAGCGAGCGGCCGCGGAGCTGGACCGTGGGAGCAGGAGACGTGGCCCGGGCGCCGCGCGCCACGAGCTCGTCGATCCGTTCGACGATCGTCGCCAGCTCGGCCACGCCATTGAGCCGCTCGGCCGCCGAGTAGAACCGTTCGCGATCGCGGGCGAGATCGCGGATCGCGCCCATCGGATCACGCCCGACGATCAGCGGCCGGACGTTCGGAGACCGCCGCAACCGCTGGGCGAGGACCTCGGGTCGGACGTCGAGCCACACTGGGAGACGGCCGCGATACAGGCGCCAGCGATTCCGCGGGTCGACCACGGCTCCACCGCCGGTCGCGACGACGAGACGGATCTCCGGACCGGGATCCGCCGGCCCGAGCTCCTCGACCGCCTCGCGCTCGAGGAGCCGGAATGCGCCCTCACCGCGCTCGGCGAAGATCTCGGGGATCGACTGGCCGGCCGTCTTCTCGATCTTGTCGTCGAGATCGACGAACGTTGCGCCGTGGCGGTGGGCAAGGCGTCGCCCGACCGCGCTCTTGCCGCTGCCCGGGAGCCCGACGAGGACGACGTCCATCGACCCGCGGCCCTAGTCGTCGCCGCCGGAGCCGGCCTCGTCGCCGTCCGTCGCCGCGTCCTCGGCCCTGCCCGGTTCGCCCCGCCGACCGCCGGCCGCGACCGACCGCCGCCCGCCCGCGATCGGCGCCTCGACCGTGGCTGAGATCCGGGCCACGTACCGATCGAGCGCGTCCCGCGTGTCGGCGATCGTGTCGCCGCCGAACTTCTCGAGCATCGCGTCGGCCAGGGTCAGCATGACCATCGCCTCGGCGACGACGCCGGCGGCGGGCACGACGCTGATGTCCGAGCGCTCGTAATGGGCCTTGTCGACGGCTCCGCCGCTGACCAGGTCGGCCGAGGGCAGGGGACGGGCCAGCGTCGAGATCGGCTTGACGGCGCCGCGCACGACCAGCGGCTCGCCGTTCGTGATCCCGCCCGTCAGGCCCCCGGCGTTGTTCGTCCGGTGGATCCAGCGGCCGGCCTCGCCGCGACCTTCGATCACGTCGTGGACGGCCGACCCGAATCGCTTCGTCTGCTCGAAGCCGAGCCCGAATTCGACGCCCTTGACGATGTTGATGCTCATCACCGCAGCGGCGAGCGCGGCGTCGAGCCGGCGGTCCCAGTGGACGTACGAGCCGAGCCCGATCGGCAGGCCGTGAGCGACCACCTCGAACACACCGCCGACCGTATCGCCACCCGACCGGGCTTCGTCGATTCGCGCGATCATCGCGGCCTCGGCGTCGGGATCCGGGCAGCGCAGTGGAGACGCGTCGGCCTCGTCGCGCGAGCGCGTCGCACGGGTCGGGTCCACGGCCACCCCGCCCACCTCCGCGGTGAACGACCAGACGTCGACACCGAGCTCGCGCAGGATCGCCCGCGCGACCCCGCCTGCCGCGACGCGGGCCGCGGTCTCACGGGCCGACGCCCGCTCCAGCACGTTCCGGACGTCGTTGAATCCGTACTTGAGCGCTCCGGCCAGGTCGGCGTGGCCGGGCCGGACGCGGGTGACCGGCGTCGCCCGCTTGTTGCCGTCGCCGGCGGCGGCCGCGAGCTCGGCCGCCTGGTCGTCGGACAGGTTCTCGACCTGCATCACCCGGGTCCAGTTGTCCCAGTCGCGGTTGGCGACGAGGAGGAGGATCGGGGACCCGAGCGTGGAACCGTGGCGGACGCCGCTGACGATGTCGGCCCGGTCGTGCTCGATCGCCTGGCGAGCGCCGCGGCCGTAGCCGCGCTGGCGCCGGGCGAGGTCGACGGCGAGGTCGTCAGCGTTGATCGAGAGCCCAGCCGGGATGCCCTCGATCGTGACCGCCAGCGATCGCCCGTGCGATTCGCCGGCCGTCAGCCAGCGCAGGCGTCCCATGCCGTCGCGACGTCGTCCGTCAGCTGCCGGCCGTGCCGGCGCCGGCGGGTGCCGGGTCGTCGCCGGCGGGCTCGCCTTCGGCGGATCTGACGCCGCCGGCCCGCGCCTCGGAGAGCGCGTGCTGCATGACGTCGATCGGGGCCGCCAGGCCGGTCCATAGCGTGAACGCCGCCGCACCCTGGTGAAGGAGCATCAGCTCGCCGTCGGCCACCGTGCAGCCGGCCGCCTCGGCCTCCCGCAGCAAGCGGGTCTTCTTGTAGATCAGGTCGAGGACGAACAGGTCCGCCGGGATGATCTCGGCCGGGATCGGCGTGATGTCGCTGGCGAGCCCGATCGAGGTCGCGTTGACGAGGACCTTCGCCTTCGCGAGCTCCGATTCGATGATCGAGTCATGCCACGGCATCGCCCGCAGCTCCATGTGGGCCGCGCTGCGTCCGAAGTGCTTCACCAGGCCCTCGGCCCGATGGAGGTGGCGGTTGAACACGATGACCCGCTGGAAGCCCTCACGGATCAGGCCGTAGACGACCGCCCGGGCGCCGCCGCCGGCGCCGAGGACGACAGCGTAGCGCGGCATCTTCTGGCGCCCGACGAGCTTGTCGAGCGCGACCTTGAAGCCGGGCACGTCGGTGTTGTGACCGACGAGGCGCTTGCCCTCGCGGGTGATCGTGTTGACCGCGCCCGTGGCCTGGGCCTCCTCCGTGAGGCGGTCGACGAGCGGTACGACCCGCTCCTTGTGGGGGATCGTGACGTTGGCGCCCAAGAAGTCGTCGCCACGGATCTCGGCGATCGCGTCGGGTAGACCGATCGGGGGGCGATCCCAGAGCTCGTACGCGGCATCGATGCCCTGGTCGTCGAAGGCGGCGTGCTGCATCGCGCCCGACAGCGAATGGGCGACAGGATGCCCGATGAGGACGACGCGCTTGGTCATGAGCCCACCCTTCCGAGGTCGTCGAAGAAGCCGGGATACGAGATGGCGGCCGAGCCGGGTCGGAGCACGGTCGTTCGGCCGGCCCCGACGAGGCCGGCGATAGCGAATGTCATCGCGAGGCGATGGTCGTCGAGGCTGTCGACGGTCGTCCCACGCAGCGCGCGACCGCGGCGGATCCGAAGGTCGTCGCCCTCGACGGTGACGTCGGCGCCGAGCGCGGTCAGGCCGGCGGCGGTGCCGGCGATCCGATCGGACTCCTTGTGGCGGAGCTCGCCCGCGCCGCGGATCGTCGTCGAGCCGGCGGCATGGGCAGCGGCGAGGCAGAGGATCGGGATCTCGTCGATCGCGCTGGCGACCTCGTCGGGCCCAAGATCGATCGCGCGGAGCTCGGACGAGCGGACTCGAATATCGGCCAGCGGCTCGCCGGCGTCGACGTCACCCGTCGCCCTGGTCGTCCGGGGGGCGGCCACCGGCGTCTCTTCGATGTCGGCGCCCATGGCCCGGAGGATGTCGATCACGGCCCGCCGCGTCGGGTTGACGCCCACGCCGCGGAGCGTCAGGTCGGCGTCCGGATGGATCGCGGCGGCGACGAGCCAGAACGCTGCCGCGGACACGTCGCCGGGAACGCGCTCGTCGATTGCCGCCATCGTCCGCCCTCCCTCGAGACTGATTGCAACGGCGCCTCGTCGCCCGCCCGCGTCGGACGGCGAAAGCGCCTCGGTCCGGACCCCGATGTCGCGGGCCCGGAGCATTCGTTCGGTATGATCGCGCGTCGCGATCACCTCCCGGACCGTCGTCCGGCCGTCGGCCCGCAGCCCCGCCAGCAGGATCGCCGACTTGACCTGTGCGCTAGGCACCGCGGTCCAGCAGTCGACGGCAACGAGCGGATGACGTCCGATCACCGTCAGCGGTGGAAGGGAATCGTCGGCACGGGCGTGGAGAGTCGCGCCCATCGCGCGAAGCGGTTCGATGATACGAGCGACCGGTCGCCGTCGCAACGAATCGTCGCCGTCGAGCACACTCCGGAACGCTAGCCCAGCAAGGATCCCGGCGAGCAGCCGGAGGCTCGTCCCGGAGTTGCCGCAGTCGAGGTCGGCCGCAGGCTCGGCCAGACGGTCGACCCCCGGCGAGACAACCCGGTAGTCGACGGTCGCGACCGGCACGCCAGCCCGGTCCGCGTTCCCGGCGAGGCGCTCGACGGTCGCCCCGAGCGCCCGGCAGATGGCGGCGGTCGACCGCACGTCGGCGCCGTCGCCGGCGCCCGAGATCCGGCTCTCGCCGGCGGCCAGCATCGCGAGCATCAGGGCGCGGTGACTCACGGACTTGTCGCCGGGCAGCACCAGCTCACCGCGGAGTCGCTCGGCCCGAACGACGACCGCGGAATCGGCGGCCTCGGCTGAATGCGCGGAATCCGCGAAGCGCGCCCGAACGGTGGCCATCGGCTGGTCCTGCCCGCTCAATGCCGAGCCAGGGCGCCGTTGCCGCCGGTCGCCGCGACCGGCGCGATCGGCGTCTCGTACATGGCGCGGACCTGCTCGTGGACCGGGACCAGGTCGGCCATCATCGAACGGAACTGGTCAAGGGTGAGCTGCTGCTCAGCATCGGACAGTGCGGCGTCCGGGTCGGGGTGAACCTCGACCATGACCCCGTCCGCGCCGACAGCGACGCCGCCCAGCGCGAGCGGCGCAACGAGCCAGCGCTTTCCAGTGGCATGGCTCGGATCGACGATGACGGGCAGGTGGCTCAGATGGTGGACAAGGGGCACCGCGGCGAGGTCCATGGTGTTCCGGGTGTACGTCTCGAATGTCCGGATGCCGCGCTCGCACAGGATCACGTTCGGGTTCCCGGAGCTGACGATGTACTCGGCCGCCATGAGCCATTCCTCGACCGTCGCGCCGTAGCCGCGCTTGAGCAGCACCGGCCGGGCGACCCGCCCGACATCGCGCAGCAGCGAGTAGTTCTGCATGTTCCGGGTACCGATCTGGAGGATGTCCGCATACTCGGCGACGATGTCGACCTGGTTCGGTTCCATGACCTCAGTGATGACGGGCAGCCCGGTTCGGTCGCGCGCCTCGGCGAGGTAGCGGAGGGCCTCGACGCCGAGACCCTGGAAGGCGTACGGCGACGTCCGCGGCTTGAACGCGCCGCCGCGCAGGATCGTCGCGCCGGCCGCCGCCACTGCGTCGGCCGTCTCGAACAGTTGGTCGCGGCTCTCGACCGAGCAGGGCCCGGCCATCATCGTCAGCGAGCCGTCGCCGATCACCGCGTCGAGGACCCGGATCACGGTGTTCTCGGGATGGAACTCGCGCGACGCCAGCTTGAACGGCCGGCTGATCGGGGTCACGGCCTCGACCCCGCCCAGCCCACCGAGGCGCGCGATCAGCGCCGGCTTTCGTCCACCGATCTCGCCGATGACCGCGATCACGGTGCGGACGTCGGTGACATGGTCGTACGGCGTCAGGCCCTCGCCGAGGATGGCGCTCTTCACGCCCAGGATCTCGGCCTCGCCCGCCGTCGGCGCCATCACCACGAACATCCGCTTGGTTCCTCTCTTGGTCAAACAAAAAAGCAGAGGTCGCGACCTCTGCTTCCACCCGGCACGACCCGCGAACCCGGGCCTAGGCTCCGGGGTCGGTCATGCCGGGCGTCGAAAGTAGAAGAGGTGCTTCATCTGCGTGAGCGGACGGTACGGCCCCCCGGGCGCGGTGTCAACGACGCGTCGCGCGGGCCCGTCGCGGCCGCCGGCTCACTCAGGGACGCGGCCCTGGGAGCCCGGCTCGAGCCCCGATCGCCTCGACGACCTCGCCCTTCGCGTCGGCGTAGTTCTGGACGTACTTCCAGTCGCTCTTGATCAGGTCGCGCTTCGTCCGCTCATACAGGTCCCGGTCGTCGTCGTGGGTCCGGAGCCAGTCGCGGAAGCCGATCATCCGCTCCAACTCGACGCAGCCGTCCGAGAAGACGTGGAGGTTGACATTCGTGTCGGGCCCCTTGAAGACACGGTGGTCGTACCAGTTCGGCTCGTCCTCGCGGATCACGAGCCGATAGCCGGTGGCCTCCAGGTCGGGGATCCAGGCGGCCTCGTCGGTGACGTCGGCAACGGTCATCGTGATGTCGACGATTGGCTTGGCCGCAAGGCCCGGGACGGACGTGGACCCGGTGTGCTCGATCCGGCGAACCCGGTCGCCGAGGATGGCCCTGATCCGAGCCTCTTCGCGGGCGTAGAGGCCCGGCCAGGTCGAGTCGTACCCGACGAAGGCGATCGGGCCGGCGATCGGGCCGGCGAGCGGCGCGAGGATGTCGACGGAGGACGCCTGGATCTGCTCGTCCGTCCGCGCTGCACCGGCCTTCGACGGCTCGCCGCCGGCCTGGGGCGGCTCGACACGATCCGGGCTGGCGGGGTCGGTCATGACGGTCTCCTCGGCGGCGGACGGCGGCCCAACGGACTCTCGGGTGGTGCCGGGCCCGCCGGAGGCCATGGTAGGATTCCGGCCGCCGCGCGACGGAGAGGTCGCATAGAGGCCTAGTGCGACGGTTTGCTAAACCGTTGAGTGGGGTAACCTGCTCCGAGGGTTCGAATCCCTCCCTCTCCGCCAGTCTTCTCTCCGAGGTTCGGTCCCGCGCTCGGCGCGGTCCCGGACTCGAGGATTGCGCCCGTAGCTCAGTGGATAGAGCGTCAGGTTGCGGACCTGAAGGTCGTGGGTTCGAGTCCCGCCGGGCGCGCCATCAAGTCTCCTCCGAATTTCGGCCCGCCGAACCGCCTCGATGGCCGTACCGATCGGGGCCGAGGATGGTGTTCCGGAGTCGGGACTCGGCGGCGCGTGTGCATGGTCCCCCGGCGGCGAACCGCCGCCGGCCTCGCGACCACCATTCCCGGGACGCACAGCGCCGCCGGATTCGCCATGCCCACCGAGGTCCATGGCGACCACGACATGATCGGCCGCGAACGTGGACATCCCGCGACGCCAAGTACGTCCGATCGCATGACCAGACGTGGACGAAGACGAGAGCGGGGCTCCGGTGCCGGTCAGCTCGACCAGAATCGGGATCCCATCCTGGGCGATGGCGACATCCCGGGTCGTCGGCAGGTCGGGAGACGGCGACACCGAGCATCTCCGATTCAGCCCCGGTCGCCCCGATGCCGGACGCGCGCCGACCGCCAATCTAGAGCCGATCGGCTCTGGTCCCTCCGGAGAGGTCTCGTCTAGTCTGGTGGCATCCCACGGCCGGTTGGCGCCCATCGACCGTCGGTCGAGGAGGCACCATCGATGCGCACGGGTCCAGTTCCGCCTTCGCCGCGCCGCCGCCCGGGTTTCGTGACGATGGCGCTCGTTCCCACGATCGCGTTCGTTGCGAGCGTGGCCGCGGTCGTTCCCATCCCGACGAACATCGCCGCTGCGGCGGGCTATTCCGGCTGGTACAAGTCCGACCTGCACGTCCACTCCGTGTACAGCGCGGATGCACGGCCCGATCTCGGAATCATTGCCCGGAATGCCGGGGCCGCCGGCTATAACGCGATCTTCGTCACCGACCACAACCTCGCGTCGAGCTTCCCAATCAACTCCCTCACTGCGAACCACCTCGTCCTGGAAGACTCGTACACCCGCTGGACGGCCGCGACGAGCGGCTCGCTGTCGTCGAGCGCGAACGCCTTCGTGACGTCTCCGGTTCACAGCGGATCCTCCTCGCTGCACCTCGCCGCGACGTCCGCATCGGCGGGCCAGAGCACCGCCTGGAGCACGCGCGGCCCGAACCTTGCCTCCGGAGATGCCATCGTCAAGTTCTCGGTCTATCCCCGCCAGCTCGCCTTCGGCAGCTCGCTCTACGTCTCCGCGAGCATCGGCGGCGATCCCTCCGTCAAGACGCCGTCCGGATACACGACCGCCGCGGGAGTTGTCTCGCCGGGCAAGTCCAACGTCTTCGTCTGGTACTTCGGCTCCGCGCCGCCGGCGAGCCTGTTCTCCGGCAGCACCGTCATCACGACGGCCCTCGGAACGGGCGCTTGCGACCGCGCATATGGAACCGGCGTGTGGATCACTTGCTCGATCGACCTCAACTCGGCGCTCTCGCGGCTGGCGACCGCTGATCTCCCCGAGACGCACGACGCCTGGACCGACCTCAAGGTCGCGGCAGCGAGCGCCGGCGGAACAGCGGACGGGTACTTCGACACCCTCTCGAGTGACGCGAGCGCGCCGATCGCGGCCGGCAACGAGTTCGTCGTCCGGAACCAGTCCCTGAGCCTGATGGGCACGGCCCGCTGGGACACGTCGACGCTCCATCTTTTCCCGTCGATCGAGCTCGGCATCGGAGCGCACACGCAACGCTTCGACTTCGGGATCTCGGATCCCGCGCAGAACCTCTGGTATCAGCAGGGGATCGATGGCGTCCCGGTCACGCAGGCCTCGGGGTATCCGGCCCAGCTCAACCATCCGGGCGTGCCGGGTGGGGTGACCGTCCAGCAGGCGGTCGACACCAACGGCGAAGGCGCCGACACCGTCGAGGTCCGGCAACCCGTGATGATCTCAACCTGGGACCAGATTCTGTCGAAGGGCGTCCCGATCGTCGGCACCTGGGGAACGGACAATCACAACGGGAACTGGGGCAGCGGCAGTCAGGCAACTGTGATCAACGCGCCATCGCTGACGTTCGATCGTCTGATGCAGTCCCTTTACGAAGGTCGTGCCCTTTACGAAGGTCGTGTGTTCCTCGCGAATGTCGGCTTCACTGGACACGCGCTGTTGAATCTCGACTGCAGCACGGCGCCGTACCCGTCGCGTTACCCGGTCTTCGTCTCCAACCAGGCCGCGACCGCGAGTGTCTGCTTCAACGTCACCGGCGGGATCGCCAGCGGTTCCACGGTCGCGTGGGTCTCGGGCGGCACGACCGTCGGGACGGCCTCGGCGTCCGGCGGTTACACCGCCACCCGGAGCGTCTCCCTGAGCGGCACCTCCGCCTACATCCGCGCTGAGGTTCGTGGTGGTTCCGGCACGCAGTCCGCAATGAGCGAGCCGATCCTCTTCTTCGACGTCGCCGGACTCCCCTCGGGGATGAGCTTCCACGTCGACGGCGTCACGACGCCGAGCGGGCGTGGGTACACGCGGACGGACGTCCGTGGCATCTCCCAGTCCTCGTGGGACGCGGCCGCGGCGGCGCTTACTACCTCGCTCGTGAACCCGGTCGGCTCGCTGACCGAGCTCGAGATCGCGGCTCCGAACTCGTCTCCGACGAGCTTCGTCGTCGCCGGCACGTCGGTCGGCCCGTCGGCGAGCATTGCGGACTTCGCGGCCGCGACCGGTTCTGCCTGGTATTTCGATGGCGCAGCGCGCGTGGTCCACGTGAAGGCGAGCCAGGACGCCTCGACCACGACGGCGGTCGTGCGGTTCGGCGGCTCCACTCCGACCCCGACTCCGACCCCGACCCCGACACCGACCCAGACCCCAACCGGCTCGGCCCCGGCCACGCTGACGGTCCGATCGGTCGCCGACGCCTACGTCCAGAGCGACCAGGCGGGCACGAACTTCGGCACGGCGACAAGCCTCCGGGTCGACGGCTCGCCGATCGTCCGGAGCTACGTCCGGTTCAGCGTGACCGGGCTGAGCGGTACCGTGGCGAAGGCGACCTTGCGGGTCTACGCGAACACTGCCCAGTCGACAGGCTACGACGCCTGGAAGCTCGCCGACACGAGTTGGGGTGAGACCGCGATCACCTACGCCAATGCGCCGGCCTTCGCGGCCACGAAGACCGGCTCGACGGGCGCCGTCGGCGCGGCGACCTGGACGACGATCGACGTGACGCCGCTGATCACCGGCAACGGGACGTACAGCATCGGGCTGTCGACGACTGGTGCCACGGCCCTCAGCCTCGCGAGCCGCGAGTCGACCAACGCACCGCAGCTCGTGATCGCCGCGCGGTAGTTAGGTCGGCGAGGCAGCAAGAACGGGAGTGCTCGATCGAGCGCTCCCGTTTGGTTCGGCCGCGAGGGAGTCTCGGGGCAGCCCGACGGTCGCGACCGGCGGCCACCACCGTCGATTCACACGAAGAGCTCACCGCGGCGCGAACACCCGGACGATCCCCTCGCCGGAGCCGGTATAGACACGCCCGCCCCAGACGGCCGACGACGACATGTTCGCGAAGCCGCCTCCGATCGTGGTCGAGAAGAGCTCCTCGCCGGTCCGCGCATCGATCGCGAGGAACGTGCTCTCGGTGGCCTGATACACGACGCCGTTGGCGACCGCCGCCGAGCTCCAGATCTCGGGCAGGGATTCGATCGCCCACCGTTCGACACCGGTTGTCGCATCGAGCGCGCGAACGCCCGTGTCGATGGCCCCGATGTACACGAGTCCGTAGGCGACGGCCGGCGTGACATGGACGTCATCGCCTGCGAAGCCGCGCCAGATCTGCGATCCATCGCGGAGGCGAAGCGCGACGATGTCGACGCCGCCGCCCTCCGCGCCCGTGGCTCCCTCCGGAACGTAGATCACGTCGCCGGCAATCGCGGGCCCGGCGCGGTAGATGCCGCCGCCCGCAACCGTCTGCCAGCGAATCGCGCCGGTTGCGGCGGACAGGTCGAAGACCCTGCCATCGATGGTCGCCGCGATGACGTGCGATCCGTCGACCGAGACGGCGACGGAACCCTCGATGCCGGAGTCGTACGGGGCTTCGCTGATCGTCCGCTTCCAGACCGGCGCACCCGTTCGCGCCGACAGCCGGTACACGTCGGGTCCGGTCGTGACGAACACGGAATCACCCGAGACGACGGCAGTCCCGAGGCCGGCCGGGCCGGACAGGACCGTGCGCCAGACGCTCTTGCCCGAGCGACGGTCGAATGCGGCCGCGACACCGTGGTCGTCGGAGCCCTGGACGGCGACGATGACGTAGTCGTTCCAGAGCGCTGGGCTCGAGGCAGCGGCGTAGTCGCCGACGGTCACGGACCAGATGCCCGCTCCCGTGGACGCGTGAAGCGCCGCGAGGCCACCGTAGACGGTCTGGACGTACACGCGCCCGCCGGCGACGGCCGATCCCACGATGGAGTTGGCGGCGCCCAGGCTCGTCGTCCAACGGGTGCCGAGCGACGACACGTTGGTACGGGTCAAGGTCGTCTCGCGCGGATTGAACCCGGGATGGGACGGCGAGTACATGGACTGCGTCCAGCCCGGAGGCGCGCCGGCCAGGGCAGGAGCCGGATTGACGGAGAGGGTCCCGAGCACCAGGCCGAGGGCCGCCGGGACAACGAACCGCCGAGCGATCGACATCGCTCACCTCTTTCCGCGCCGGCGCAGGGCGCAAGGGGCCAATCTGATCGGGCAGCCCGGCTCACGCGATCGCGCCCAGGGCTAACCGCACACAACCCGACCGTATGGACCCGGACTGCACCGCGACAGGGCCAGACGGCCCGAACCTACCGGCCCGAACGGGTGACTGCTGACCGGCGGACCTGCGCCCCGGGGCGGTCGCGCCTACTGCAGGACAAGGGCGGTGACGATCGCCACGAGGGGCGGCACCGCCTGGATCGCCGCGGAACGGATGAAGCGCCGGTTGGTTGAGAGCAGGACCAGCCCGGCTCCGACCATGCAGGCGCACGCAAACAGGATGATCGCCCGTCCCGCGTCCACCGACCCTGAAGCGACCAGCACGAGCCCGCCGACAATCCCGATCGCGAGGAACAGGTTGTAGAAGCCCTGGTTGAACGCCATCGGCCGGACCGCGCCGATCTGCTCCGGCGTCGTCAGCCCGAACCGGGCCGCGACGCTTGGCTGGCTGAAGGTCACGCTCTCGAGCACGAAGAACAGGACGTGAAATCCGGCCGCCAGCAGGGCGGCGAGCGAGGCGATCAACGTCATCGGACCCTCCATGGGCCGGCGTCAGCCCGACGACCACCTGCCGGCGGCCGGGTGGCATGATGCGGCCGAGCGTAGCAGCAGCGGGAGCAGCCATGAGCAGCGAACGGGTCGGATTCCTCGGACTCGGGACGATGGGCGCGGCGATGGCCGCCAATCTGGCACGGGCAGGCTTCATCGTGACGGCGTGGAACCGCAGTCCTGGCCGCGCCCCCGAGCTCGACGACCTCGGCGTCTCCCGGGCCGCGACGCCCGCCGCCGTCGCCCGGGCCGCCGACACGGTCGTCGTGTGCGTGTCGGACACGCCTGATGTCGAGGCGGTCCTGTTCGGCCCGGATGGCCTGGCCGGCGGCGCCCGGACCGGCCAGCTCGTCGTCGACTGCTCGACGATCGCTCCGTCGGCGACCCGCGACTTCGCGGCGCGCCTGGCGAAGGCCGGCGTGGAGCTCGTCGACGCGCCCGTGTCGGGCGGGAGCGAGGGCGCGCAAAAGGGGACCCTTACGATCTTCTGCGGCGGCACGGCCGAATCGGTCGAGCGGGCACGGCCCGTGCTGGAGGCGATGGGCAAGACGATCACCCACGTCGGTCCGAGTGGCGCCGGTCAGGCCGTCAAGGCGGTCAACCAGGTGATCCTCGCCGGTGCCTACCTCGGCGTCGCCGAAGGCATCGTCCTGGCGATGAAGGCGGGGCTCGACGTCGAGCAGGTGGTCGGAGCGCTCGGCAGCGGCGCCGCCCAGAGCTGGGTCCTCGCCAACCGCAGCGGGCGGATGCTCGCGAACGACTATCCGCTCGGGTTCAAGGTCGCGCTCCACCGGAAGGACCTCGGGATCGCCCTCGACCTCGCCAACGAAATGGGCGCCGAGCTGCCGGTGGCCGAACTGGCAGCCGGGTTCGAGACCGACCTCGTGGCGAATGGCCACGCCGACGACGACATGTCCGCCCTCGCCCGCGTCATCCGGGAGCGATCGGGCCTGCCCGGCTGATCGGCCGCGTCGCCGGGTCGACCCGTTCAGACGCCGGCGCCGACCGCACCGCCGACCCCCACGAGGAGCATCGGGTCGCCGAGCTTTCCCTCGTAGCGCGGCCGGAACCGCTCCACGTTGTACATGTCGTCCACGTCGACGCGGCGCGCCTTTGTGCCCGGGGCGGGCAGCTCGGTGTGGGCGTACTTGCCGTCGCGGATTGCCATCATCCGGCCGGTGACACCATCGCGGATCAGGTCCATCGCGATGTTTGCGTAGGTGGTCGCCACCATCGCATCGAGCGCGTCCGGCTCGCCGGACCGCAGGTCATAGGTCAGCTCCGACGCGACCGCCTCGATGCCCGTCCGCGCTTTCAGCTCGGCGGCCAGCGCCTCGCCGACGTTGGCCTTGTGGCGGTGGCCGAACATGTCGGCATCGCCGACATCCTGCATCTGGGCGCCCTTCCATATCGCGCCTTCGGCGGTCACGACAACCGCGTAGCGTGACGGGTTCGCGGCCCGATCGGCGGCCAGCACCTCTGCAAGCCGATCGAGGTCATACGGGACCTCGGGGATGACGCACCGGGTCGAGGTCACGTAGGCCGTGTATAGGGCCGAGAAGCCAGCGTCACGTCCGAAGATCCGGAAGACCCCGATCCGCTCGTGCGATCCGAGCGTCGTCCGTTGCCGGTTGATCAGCTCCTTCGCCCTGGTGATCGCGGTCGAGAACCCGATGCAGTACTCGGTCCCGGCCACATCGTTGTCCATCGTCTTCGGGATGGCGACGAGCGGCACACCCTGGTCGAACAGGACGCGCGAGAAGCTCAGCGTGTCGTCGCCGCCGATCGTCACGAGGACGTCCAGGCCGAGCCGCGCGATGTTGTCGAGGACGACCGGGGTGAGATCGACGACGCCGTCGGGTTTCGTCATCGCCGCCACCTGAGCCGGGTCCAGCCAGGGCGGGACGTTGTCCGCTCTCATCTTCGTCGGGCTCGTCCGCGACGTGTGGAGCATCGTCCCGCCGGTTCGGTCGATCGTCCGGGTGTTGGTCCGGTCGAGGTGGACGATGTAGTTGGGATCCGGCGCCGGATCGAAGCGGAGGTGGGTCAGGCCCTCCCAGCCGCGGCGGATGCCGACGACCTCGTCGCCGAACTCGGTCGCACGGTAGACGACCGACTTGATCACGGAGTTGAGACCCGGGACATCGCCACCGCCGGTGAGGATGCCGATCTTTCGTGGTGTCTTCATGAGGGATGGATCGTACGCCCGCGCCCGGCGACGGGTCGGTTGCGGGACGGTGGCGGAGCAGGAGCGGCCAGTCGGACGCGACCCTGTTATCGTCGGTTGCATGAATTACGAGCTGTTCATGGGCGAGGCCCTGGCCGAGGCGCGCAACGCCATCGCGGCCGGCGAGCGCCCGAACGCCGCGGTCGCCGTCGTCGACGAGGCGATGGTCGCCCGGGCCCATGATCGGGTGATCGAATCGAACGACCCGACCGCCCACGCGGTCGTCGTCGCCCTGCGCGAGGCCGCCCGCAAGCTCGGCCGAGAGCGGCTTGCCGATGCCACGATCTTCACGACCGTCGAGCCGTGCGTGATGTGCGTCGGGGCGCTGCTCGAGAGCGACGTCGCCGCCCTCGTCTTCGCGATGCCGAACCTGACCGACGGGGCTGCCGGGAGCGTGATCCAGCTGGCGCAGCATCCGGATCTGCTGCGCCGGATCCAGATCGTGAGCGGGATCCGGCGCGACGAAGCCGAGGAGCTCCTCGCGGGCGTGCCCGCGATCGCCTGACCGGAGGCGAGCCAGCGCCGGTCATGCGCCCCTCATTCCTTGCGCTGCCCATTCAGCGATCTGACACGAGATGACCGTTCCGCCACGTCCGGCGTGGCGACTTCGGTCACCCGGTGACCAGATTCGACCGACCGAAAGCCACTTCTCCTGGATCGGGCCCGGGATCGACCTCGGGCCTGGTCTCTGATGTCTCGTTGGATCGTTGAACGACCACGCAGGGCGAATCCGGTCGTCCAACGAGCGGGTCCCCGGTCTCGTGCACTGGCTCGCGCCCGCCTGGCCCTGGGGTCGGGACCATCGTCCCGGCGGCGGGCCGGCCGACCTTTGCTATCCTCTCCCGCGGAGAGGTGTCCGAGTGGTTGATGGTGCCGCTCTCGAAAAGCGGTGTGCGAAAGCACCGCGGGTTCGAATCCCGCCCTCTCCGCCAGAATCAACCGCCAGCCGGCCGGCGCAACGCCGGTCGGTTCTTCAACTCCCGGAGAGGTCGCCTAGTGGACTATGGCGCCGCACTGGAAATGCGGTTCGGGGCAACCCGTCGCGGGTTCGAATCCCGCCCTCTCCGCCATCGGGCTCGTCAAACCGTCGGCGTACCGGTCCCTGCTAGACTTCGCGGGCCGTGCTAGGCGGGGAACTAGCGGTGCCCTGTACCTGCAATCCGCTCCAGCAGGGCTGAATTCCCACCCGAGGACTGCGTCCTTGCAGGCCGCCGCTTCGAGCGACGTTGAGGATCGGGTCCCGCGCAGCGACGAACCGCGAACCGTGTCAGGTCCGGAAGGAAGCAGCACTA
>JBBRSJ010000021.1:0-49946 GCA_038245515.1 Candidatus Limnocylindrales bacterium
GGATCAAGCCGGGCAACTTCGTCATCGCCGAGGCCATCAAGCAGCCCGTCCGCCAGCGCCAGGTTCATACCACAGACGAGTTCGCGATGATCATCGACCAGTGCGTGGAATGGGCAGTTGCCGAGACGGATTTCGCCCGATGTCGGGAGCCGGCGTCCCCGGTCATTCCTTCGAACGCCTGACTGACATTCAAGCGATCAGACAGTGCAGTCGATCGATCAACTCCTGCATGGTGACTAACTCGGCCGGCTCCACATCGACCAGCCGACCGGGCCGTCCGAAGGCTGCGACGTATTCACGCTCGAGGGCCAGCCGGACCGAACTCGGACCGAGGATCACGACGCGCTGCCGATCGCCGATCACCCTCACCACTTGACGGACGTACGGCCCTTCGGCCAACCAACCTCGGCTGATCTCGCAGGTCGAGATCTGTCCATCGTGGCTCATGGTGCCAACCATCGCCTGACGTCCGTTGATCCACACCACCGCGCTCGGAGCGGGGTGCTCGGGTGTGACGGCGTCAAGCGTCGCTCGTGTCGTGATCGCCGTGCGTGCAGTCATCGCTGGTGCCTCCTTGGCAATGGCGTGGCGGTGGCTTCGTCACCGCGTCGCGGTTGCTTCGCCACAACACGATGTGGCCCCTCATGCTCTTGTTCCGATGGGCGATTTGCACGCCCCGTCCGGCGATGCGCCCCGACCGTCCGGCGTCGCAAGTCCGCGCCCATCTCGTGGCGAAGCCTCGCCACAAGCTGGCGGTCGGTGAGTCGAGAGGCCGCCTCGCAACGGATCTGGCGGGAGTGTCCGCGACGATCGTCGATCTCGCGAACGCGCCGTTCAAGGCTCTCCCGAACGGTGCCCGGGCCGAGGATGAGGAGATCGTCGGCCGAGGCGAGGCGACTCGAGATATCGTGGATGAACCGGGCAAGGTGTTCGAGGCGGTGGGGCTCGCCGGCGGTCTGCGCAGACCCACCGCCACCGTGGCGCACGAGTGGGTCGTGCCGGACGTGGCCGGTCGAGCGGCGGTGGTCTGGCACCTCGGACTCGACTCGGTTAATGCTGGCGTGGTTGTCCTGAAGGCGGACGATGACGGCCTCGCGCGCGTCGATCCAGACGAGCGTGCTTGGTCGCGACACGGCTGCTTCGGTCTCGTGCATGGGAATCACCTTGCCTCTCTTATGCGCACTTCGGCCCGCGAATCCCGCTGATGAGCTTTCGATCCAGGGCCCTCCTCAGAGGCCTCTCGAAATCGAGGGACTCCGACTGGCGCCAGGACCCGCGCAGGCCGCGACGAGAACCGCCATCAGGAGCGTGCTGACTGTTCGGTGACAGAACATTCGAGCCTCCGGAGCGATACCTCCACGCTCAGGATTGAGGCTCGAAGCGTTGTCTGACATCGGCCGGGTGTCACGAAGTCACCGGCCGACCGGCCCCACTTGCTCGGCATCCCAGCTGCACCGGGATCGCGGCCCCCGAAGCGCCTGCGGCGAGGCCTGGGGGCCGGTGGCCCTTGCGCCGTTCGGAGGCGATGCGCATCGAAGGCTCGATCGATTCGATCGCCCGATCAGCCCGGGCGGTGACGATGCACAGCCGCGATCGTTACATGGCCGTCGCGCGCGCCTCTTCGAACCCGCTGGCGAAAGCCGCGAGATTGGCGGCGATCAGATCAGGGTGCTGGCGACCGACAAGCGCGACCAGAGCCTCTCGGATCGAAGCGGGGCTGACGATCGACCGGCGTGCGATCAGTCTTCCGAGCGCCACGACGCTGACGAACCGGTCGTCGCCGGCAACGCGCGCGAGGGCAGAGCATGGGATCGCCGAGACCTCCAGGTCGTCGCGTCGCGGCTCCGCCTCGATGAGCGACGAGTTCAGGATGAGGAGCCCGCCGGGCACCAGGAGCGGCTCGAACTTCGCCAATGACGGCGGGTTCAGGGCGACGACGCTGTCGGCCGCGTCGACGATGGGGGAGCCGATCGAGCGGTCGGCGACGATGACCGTGCACGACGCTGTGCCACCCCGCATCTCGGGTCCGTACGACGGCATCCACGATGCGGTTTTACCCTCGATGACGGCCGCCTCGGCAAGGACGTGACTGGCGAATAGCAGACCCTGGCCGCCGAACCCGCCGAAGATCGTGGCGTGCTGCATCGTCAACCCTCTCCGTCCCGCCGAGCTGTGCTCTTGAGCCGGTCGACAAGCACGCCCAGTGGATAGGTCTGGACGACATCGTCGGCGACGTGCTTCATCGATTCGGAAGGCGTCATTCCCCATCCGACCGGGCATGTCGAGAGAATCTCGACGATCGACAGCCCCTGACCGGCCAGCTGGATCTCGAACGCCCGCCGGATCATGGCCTTCGTCCGGCCGATCCACTGCGGGTCGGCGATCGAGCCGCGCGCTGCGTACGTCACGCCGGGCAGCAGGGCCAGCATCTCGGTGATCGGGATTGGATAGCCGGCGCTCCGAACGTCACGGCCCGCGGGAGTCGACGTGGTTCGCTGGCCCACCAGCGTCGTCGGGGCCAGCTGGCCGCCGGTCATCCCGTAGATCCCGTTGTTGACGAAGATGACGCTGATCCGCTCGCCTCGCGCCGCGGCGTGGACGATCTCGGCGGTTCCGATCGCGGCCAGATCGCCGTCACCCTGGTACGTGAACACGAACGCATCCGGCCGGACCCGCCGAACCCCGGTCGCGACGGCGGGCGCCCGGCCATGGGGTGACTCGACGAAGTCGACGCCGAGGTAGTCGTACACGAAGACGCTGCAGCCGACTGATGCGACGCCGATCGTGCGCGGCCCGAGGGCCAGCTCGTCGAGAACCTCGGCGACGATGCGGTGGATGATCCCGTGCCCGCAGCCCGGGCAGTAATGGCTCGATCGGTCGGTCAGAACGTCCGGTCGCCGGTAGATCACCCGCCGCGTATCGGTCGTCATCGTCGACATCTGCTCACCGCCCATTCCGTGCGTTGCCGGCGACGAGGAATGGCATGGAATCCACGGCGTCGATCGAATCCGGGACGTGTCGGCCGATCGCCTCCCACGCGCCGAGCTCAATCAGGCTGACGGGATCCGGCTCAGCGGCCGCGACCTGCTCTGCCACGCCGGCCAGGCCGGGTCGTGGTGACGTGAGGGCCCATGCCCGCTTGACCGCGTCCAGGACCTCGCCCGGCATCGGAACGATGCCACCGGTCCGACCATGGAAGAAGACGGGTGCGCGACCCTCCACGGCGAGACGCACGTCCTCCACGAGCTGCCCGGCGGACAGTTCGACGACGACGACCGCACGAACGTGCGCAGCGGCTTCCGCTAGGTCGCGAGACGGGAAGGGCCAGAGCGTGACGGGTCGGAACAGGCCCACCCTGAGGCCACTGGCTCTCGCCCGTTCGATCGCGGTCTGGGCCACCCGAGCCGCCGTCCCGTACGCGACGATCACGATCTCGGCGTCGCCGAGGTCCTCGGCGACGGAGCGCGCCTCGGCCTCGGCGATGGCGGCGAACTTCGACTGCAACTCGCGGTTGTGCGCCTCGAGGTCCTCGGGACGGAGATGCAGAGACCGCACGATGCGCGGCGGTCTTCCCGCGGCCCCGGATACCTGCCAGCCGCCAGCTCGACGCGGCGGCGTCCGGTACGCAGGGACGACCGGCTCCATGGCCTGGCCGATCACTCCATCGGCGAGGATCATGACCGGCGTCCGGTAGCGCTCGGCGAGCTCGAACGCGTCGGCGACCAGTGAGACAGCTTCCGCGATTGACGACGGCGCGAGGACCGGCACGCGATAGTCGCCATGGCCGTGGCCCTTCGTCGCCTGGAAGTAGTCGGATTGCGACGGTCCGATGCTGCCGAGCCCAGGTCCACCTCGCATCACGTTGATGAGGACCAACGGCAGCTCCGAGCCCGCCATGTAGCTCATTGCCTCGGCCATGAGGCTGATCCCGGGGCTCGAGGACGAGACAAGGACGCGGGCGCCGGTCGCCGCCGCCCCGAGGGCCATGTTGATCGCACCGAGTTCGCTTTCGGCCTGGACGAAGACGCGACCAAGCTCCGGCAGCCGGCGAGCCATCCATTCGAGTAGCTCGGTCTGGGGCGTGATCGGGTAGCCGAAGTAGGCGTCGCAGCCGGCCTGGATCGCCGCCTCGGCCATTGCTTCATTGCCCTTCATCAGGACGGGCCGGACGGGCTGGTCCCGCTCGCGGGAGAAGCGCGTGCTGGTGGCGACGACACTCACGTCAGGCCCCCTTCGGTTGGGCATAGACGGTGAACACCACGTCGGGGCAGATCCGTGCACACAGCGCACAACTCGTGCATCTCGCAGCATCGATCAGACGGACAGGGTGATAGCCAAGCTCGTTCACGACCGACTCATCTGGGGCGAGGACATGCTTGGGGCACACGTCAATGCAGAGCCCACAGCCCTTGCAGCGATCGCGGGCGATCTCCAGCGGCTCGAACGGCTGCCGCGCCTGGATCTCCATCGCGGCCTCACGGTTGGCGACGGTCATCGAAACATCTCAGGGCTGACGGTATGCCGGGATCGACACAACAGAGGAGTGCTGAATGGCGCTCTCCGACGGGCCGAATGGCGGCTTGTACTCTCTCCGTGGCGCAGGCGGACAGGTCGCGGTCGGTGTGGGAAGCGAAGACCGATGCACGGGTTGCCGAGCGGCCAGCCAAGATCGGGCGAAGCCCCGGCGGCGTCCTGAGCGCTGGTCGTGTCGTCGGGGCAGCTCACGCCGACCGCGCACGCGATCCAGCTGGGCCGACCGCCGACCAGATCGTGGTCAAGGTCCTCACCAACGCCCAGGGCGGCTCGATCGTCCTCATGCACCTCGGCGGCGATGAGACGTTCGATGCGCTGCCTCGGATCGTCGAGGGGCTGCGGGCCGCCGGGTCTACACTCGTTAGTCTCGACGAGATGCTGGGAGCCTGAAGGTGTCGTGCGCGCCGTGTAGGCCAGCCGTGGTCGCAGCACTACCGCTTTTCATCAGGTTTTCTGGAGCTGCTGCCAATCGGCCAATGCCGCCGCCACGCGATCGACCTGGCGGGTGTTCATGGTCGGATAGATCGGCAGTGAGAGCATCCGCTCGGCCGTCCGCTCCGCGGCCGGGAATGCACCGAATCGATAGCCCAGATGGCGAAACGCCGGCTGCAGGTGCAACGGAGGGTTGTAGTACACCCGCGTGCTGATCCCTCGTGCGGCGAGAAACTCGCGCACCCGATCGCGATCGTCGAGCAGGATCGTGTAGGCCCTGAAGACATGACGCCCGTTCGGCGCTTCACTCGGCAATCGGATCGAAAGCTCGGCCAGTGCTTCGTCAAGCCACGAAGCCGCTTGACGACGAGCTTCGATCCGCTCCTCGAGCCTGGCGAGTTTGACTCGCAAGATCGCTGCCTGGATCTCATCAAGCCGCTCGTTGTAGCCCTCGCGCACGATCTCCCATTCGTCGACGCCGAGGAGTCCCCAAAGATCTCCGCTCATATCCAACGAATGACCATAGTTCCTCAGGATGCGCAGTTCCTGGGCGATCCGGTCGTCGTTCGTGGTGACGATCCCGCCGTCACCGAAACCGCCGAGGATCTTGGACGGGGCAAAGCTGAAGCAGCCGGCGGTCCCTGCACTTCCAACCCGTTGTCCGTCGATCGTGGCGCCGACCGCCAACGTAGCGTCCTCGATGACGAGGAGCCGATGTCTCTCGGCAAGCGCGAGGATCTCGGCCATCGGCGCCGGGTTGCCGAACAGATGGACCGGGACGATCGCCTTCGTCCGCGGCGTGATCGTTCGCTCGATGGCTGCTGGGTCGATGTTGAACGTGTCGGAGTCGATGTCGGCGAACACGACGTTGGCGCCGACGTGTGAGATCACGGAAGCCGTTGGGCTATCTGTATTGGGCGCGGTGATCACCTCGTCTCCCGCCCCGATCCCACACGCAAGCAGGGCCAACTGAAGGGCTGCAGTCCCTGACCCCACGCCGATCGCGTGGCGGGCGCCGATGTAGCTCGAGAATTCGGTCTCGAATTGCTCGACCTCATCGCCCTCTACGAACTTCGCGGAGTCGATGACCTGCCGGATCGCTGCGTCGATCGCCTCCCGATCCAGCCGGATCTCGGCGGCCAGGTCGTTCATCGGCACCACGGCCTCGGCGTCTGGCGCCGCGGTCGCGTTCGGCCGGCTCTGGGAATGCATCACGTCAACCGTGACCGCGGCATCGTCGCGGCAGGTCGCCCACTCCAGGCGCCGGTACCGATGGTGGTCACGCGGGTCGGTGGCATGAGTCGGCTCTCCTCGTGGTGATCGCATCCCGTCGCTAGCCGAGAACCAACCTACCCGGGCGTCGTGCACGGCGCCGATGGAACGGCCGACAGCTCGAACGTACTATAGTCTGTCAACAGTCGACATCCCGCAGGTGGGCGAAGCCACCATTCTGTTGACACGTACCTGTTTGTGCCCGACTATGTGCAACCGTCGACAGTATCCGGTTGACAGTCGGCAGCCCGCGAATAGCAGAGGGAGAGCGACCGTGCGTCCAACTACGGCGAAACTGGCGGTCCTGCTGGCAGTGGCTGTGGCCGTGTCAGCGTGCCAAGCTGCAGCGCCGAGTCCGAGCGGGCCCGCCGGGACGAGCGCGCCAACGCCATCATCGGGCGATGCCTCCGCCTCGCCGCCGGCCGGTGCACCGGTCATCGGTGGGACGCTCCGCGCGGCCCGCTCCGCCGACGTCTTGAGTTGGGATCCGATGATCATCAACGACAACGACTCCTATTACGGCGCGAACGCCCTGTTCGCGACGCTCCTGAAGGCGAGCCCGGACGGCACCACGGTCGGCCCGTACCTGGCCGACTCGTTTGAGCACAACGCCACGTACACCGACTTCACATTCAAGCTGAACCCGAACGCGCAGTTCTGCGACGGCTCGCCGATCACGTCCGAGGACGTCCTCTACTCCTGGACCCGGGCCATCCCCTCCGATCCGGTCGGCTGGATGTTCCCGACGGGCATCAAGATGGACGCCCCGGATCCGCACACCTTCCACTTCTCGCTGCCCGAGCCGAATGTCGCCATGCCCGACTGGACCACCCTGTGGGGGATGATGGTCGTCTCGAAGAAGTACTCCGAGACCGCCGGCGCCGCCGCGATGAATGCGAAGCCTCTCGGCAGCGGACCGTTCTGCCTCGGCAGCTGGGACCAGGGCAGCAAGATCACCCTGACGCGCAACCCGCACTTCTGGCTCAAGGACAGCGCCGGCAAGACCCTGCCGTACCTCGACAAGGTCGAGTGGTCGGTGGTTCCGGATGCCAACAACCGCGTGCTGAAGCTGCAGGCCGGTGAGGTCGACATCGCCGAGGACATTCCGGCCAACCAGGTCGCCGCCCTCAAGGGCGCAGCCGGCATCGAGGTCAAGACGACCGCGCTCATGGGGACCGGCACGGTCCTGCTGAACATGAACAAGTTCTCAGACCCGAGGGTCCGCCAGGCCGTCAACTATGCGGTCGACAAGGACGCCCTGATCCAGATCGTCCTCGCAGGCCTCGGAACTCCCGCCTATTCGTTCCTGTCGCTCGGCAAGTACAACACCGACGAATACGGCTATCACTTCAACCTGGACAAGGCCAAGGAGCTCATGTCGCAGTCGTCGACTCCCAGCGGGTTCGATGTCGAGTACCTGAGCAAGGCCGGCGATCCGGTGGCGGCGCAGATCGGCGTTGTCCTCAAGGATCAGCTCGCGAAGATTGGCCTCAACCTGAAGCTCACGGAGCTCGAGGGCGGCGCCTACTCCGAGCGACGCGGCTCCGGCAACTTCGAGATGGTCTACAAGCTGGGAACGCTCGACATCTTCGACTCGAGCGAGAATCTGAACTTCGACGTCAACACCGCGGGCTTCACCGGTTGGCAGAAGGTCGATCCGAACGCCCCGGCCGTCTGGGCCCTCGCCCAGAAGGCCGCCGCCAACCCGAACGAGGCCGAGCGAGCGCAGCAGTTCAACGAGCTGCAGAAGCTCTACATGGCAGCCCCGCCAATGCTCCCGCTGTTCAATCCGCTCAACGCCTGGGCAACGAGCGACAAGGTCAAGGGCTATGGCTTCCTGCCAACCGGCACTCGTCCGTTCGACCTGACCTACCTCCAGCCGTAGTCCTCCTGCATCGTCCCCGCGGGGCTGCCTCCGGCCGCTCCGCGGGGATCCTCCATCCCGCCGCGGCAGCGCCGGCCAGCCGGCGACCCGCCGCCTTCCTGACATGCCCCATCCCGTCACCACTTCGGATGGCTCGCCCGAGCGTCCGGCAGGATAGGAACCATCCGTGGATCGGACCAGCTTCATCATCCGCCGCCTCCGGCAGATCGTCCCGGTCGTCATCGGCATCGTTGTCGCCACATTCTTCCTGATCCGGGCGGTCCCGGGCGACCCGGCGGTCGTCATTCTCGGGGAGCGGGCGACCCCTGAGTCTCTGGCGAGCCTCCGGACCGCACTTGGACTCGACCAGCCGCTGCCGGTCCAGTTTGCCGTCTACGTCGGCCGGATCTTCAGCGGCGACCTGGGAACGTCGATCTCGTCCGGGACGCCGGTCATCGACGTGATGATCCCGCGGATGCAGGTCACGATCTTCCTCGTCGTCTATTCAGTCGTGCTGGCCTCGATCATCGCCCTACCGCTCGCGACGATCGCGGCGCTCCGGAGCGGCGGCCTTGTGGACCAGGTGATTCGCGCGATCTTCACCGTGACGATGGCGATGCCGAGCTTCTGGATCGGCATCATCCTGATCCTCGTCCTGAGCATCGGCCTGAAGCTCTTCCCGGTGTCCGGGTACGGTGACAACCTTCCGGATCGGCTCTGGCATCTGTTCCTGCCAGCCCTGACCACTGCCCTGTACCTCGCCTCGATGGTCATCCGGAGCCTGCGCAACAGTTTCCTCGACCTCTTGAACAGCGAACATGTGGCCTTCGCCCGTTCGCAGGGCCTCACGGAATCGACCGTCTTCCGGCGCCACATCCTGCGCAACGGCCTATCGCCGACGATCTCGGTCCTGGCGATCACGACCGGCTGGCTGATCGGCTCCACCGTCGTCATCGAGACCGTGTTCTCGATCCCGGGCGCCGGTCGACTCCTGATCGATTCCGTCTTCAGGCGCGACTACCCGGTGATCTCGGGCCTGGTGATGCTCTACGCGATCATCGCCGTCACGATCAACCTGGTGGCGGACCTGATGTACACGTACCTTGACCCGCGGGTGAGCCTGTGATGGCCCCCGGGTTCGCGCGCGCCGCGGGCTGGGTCCGCTCCGGGCGTCGGACCACCGGCCGCAACCCGCTCCTGATTATCGGTGTCGGCCTGCTCCTGACGATCGTCGGGATGGGAATCTTCGCGCCCCTCCTCACGCCGTACGACCCGATCGCCCAGTCATTTCGTGAACTCCTCCTGAAGCCTGGCTCTCCGGGCCACTTCTTCGGGACCGACCAGTTCGGGCGCGACGTCTACACCCGCTGCCTCTATGCGATCCGAATCAACCTCGTGATCGGGTTCGTGGGCGTGTTCCTGCCGTTCCTCATCGGCGTGACCCTCGGCGCGATCGCGGGCTACTTCCGGGGCTGGGCGGAGACGATCGTGATGCGGATGGTCGACGTGATCACGGCCTTCCCGGCCTACGTGATCCTCATCGGAATCGTGGCCGTCATCGGTCCGAGCATCACCAACCTGTTCATCGCACTCGCGATCTCCGGCTGGACGGCGTATGCCCGCCTGATCCGCGGCGAGATGCTCGCGATCCGGGAGCTGGAGTACGTCGTCGCCGCTCGCGGCCTGGGCCTCGGCGACCGCCGGGTCGTGATCCGGCACATCCTGCCGAACGCCATCTCGCCGGCGATCGTCTTCGCGATGGCCGACATCGTCCTGACGATCCTCGCGACCGCCTCGCTCAGCTACCTGGGCCTGGGAGTCCAGGCGCCAACCGCCGAGTGGGGCCAGATGATCAAGGAGGGCCAGCTCTACCTCCTGAACGCCTGGTGGCTCGTGACGATTCCCGGCCTGTTCATCGTCGCCACCGGAGTCTCGCTGTCCCTGATCGGCGACGGGATCGCCGCCCGCCTGCGGGTCGGGTCATGACGATGTCGGAGCGGGGAGTCGACCCGCACCACGGAGCGGCCGGCTCTGCGATCGTGTCGATCAACGACCTGACGACGGTCTTCCGGCGCGAGACGGGACCGGTCCGGGTTGTCGACGAGGTGTCCCTCGACCTGCGCCGAGGCGAGGTCCTCGGGATCGTCGGCGAGAGCGGCTCGGGCAAGAGCATGCTCCTGCGCTCGATGATGCGGATCCTTCCCAAGGGCGCCGCGACGACCGGCGGCCGGGTCACCTACGAGGGTCGCGACCTCCTGTCGCTGTCGACGTCCGACATGCACACGATCCGTGGTGGCGAGATCGGGATGGTCTTCCAGGATCCGACGGCCGCCCTCAACCCCGTGTACACGGTTCGCCGCCAGATCTATGCGGCCCTTCGCTCGCACCAGAAGCTCAGCGCCGCGGAGATCGAGCGGCGGGCCGTCCAGGCGCTCACCGACGTCGGCATCCCGTCCGCCGCCCAGCGACTCGACGAGTACCCCCACCAGTTCAGCGGCGGCATGGCCCAGCGGGTCGTCATCGCGATCGCGCTCGCGTCCGATCCGAAGATCCTGCTCGCCGACGAGCCCACGACGGCCCTCGACGTCACGACTCAGCGCCAGATCCTCATGCTCCTGCTGGCGATCGAGCGTCGGCGCGAGATGACCCTCGTCCTGGTCAGCCACTCGCTCGGCGTCATCGCCCAGTTGTGTGACCGCGTCGCGGTCATGTATGCCGGCCAGCTCGTCGAGCTCGCGGACACCCGGACGCTCTTCACCGCGCCGAAGCATCCCTACACCGTCGGCCTGCTCAGCTGCGTGCCCGACGCTCACAAGCCGCGCGGCGCCGCCCTCGTCCCGATCCCCGGCACGGTTCCGGATCCTGGCGAGCACGCGCCGGGCTGCCGGTTCGCGCCGCGCTGTCCGCTCGCCGTGGCTGCCTGCAGCGCGGGCCCGATCGAGCTGGTCCAGGTCGGCGCCACGCACGTCTCACGCTGCATTCGGACGGACCTGGTCTCGCTCGACGCCGGGCTCTTCACGAAGCTGGACGTCCATGACGCCTGATCCGGGATCCGACGCGCTCATCCGGGTCGAAGGCCTCTCGAAACAGTTCGTCACGGCCAATTCGACGATCGACCGACTGCGCGGACGCAAGCCCCGGGTGCTGCGCGCCGTCGACGACGTGTCGCTCGAGATCCGACGCGGCGAGGTGCTCGCCCTGGTGGGCGAGACGGGCAGCGGCAAGAGCACGCTCGGGCGGTGCCTGCTCGGGTATCACCCCGTGACGAGCGGACGAATGTGGTACGAGGACGTCGAGCTGACGGTCCTGGCTCCTGCGAAGCGCCGCGAGTTCCGCTCGAAGATGCAGATGGTCTTTCAGAATCCATACGGGTCGCTGAACCCGCGGATGAAGGTCATCGACATGCTCACCGAGCCGCTCACGATCCAGAGGAAGCTCTCGAAAGCGGCCGCGCGAACCCGCGCAGCCGAGCTGCTCGATCTCGTGGGTCTGCCCTCGTCGGCCGGCGCCAAGTACCCCTCGATGTTCAGCGGTGGCCAGCGCCAGCGGCTGAGCATCGCCCGGGCGCTCTCGGTCAACCCGACATTCATCGTCGCGGACGAGCCAGTGAGCGCTCTCGACGTATCGATCCAGGCCCAGATCCTGCGGGTTTTCGAAGAGATTCGCCGCCAGCTCGGCCTGACGATCCTGTTCATCACCCACGACCTCTCGGTCGTCCGCCATGTCGCCGATCGGGTCGCGGTCATGTACCTGGGCCGGATCGTCGAGCTGGCCGAGGTCGAGGAGCTGTTCCGCGATCCGAAGCATCCCTACACCCGCGGGCTTCTCGAGGCCGTGCCGTCGCTCGTGCCCGGAGACGCCTTCCGTGAATCGACGCTGATGACCGGCGAGATCCCGTCGGCGTTGGCCCTGCCAACCGGCTGCCACTTCAATCCGCGCTGCGGTCTCGTTCGGTCGGGCTGCCTGACCGAGGATCCGAAGATTAGCGAGGCGGATCAGCACGCATCCGCCTGCTGGGCCGACCTCGATCCGGACCGGTTTGCCGAGTGGACGCCGCTCGAGGATCGCGCGTCATGACGGCCACAGGAGGAGCACGCCACATGGAGGACAAGTTCGTCGGCGTCCAGATCAGCCCGATCAGCTTCATCGACGAAGGCGTGGACGGGGTCCTCGACGCGCTCCAGGATCGGGTCGGCGTCAATGTGCTGATGATCGGGACCGTCTCGTGGCTCGGCCTGAAGATCGGCCGGAGCATCTCCCACGAACTCGACGGCTGGCCCGACCACGGCGTGCCCGAGCCCTCGCCGCTCAAGGGCGGGGCCTATGTCCGGACCCGGCCCGAGTACTACCGCAACACGATCATCGACGACTTCCGCAACCAGGACGAGGGGCTCAGTGACCTCGATATCCTCGACCTGGTCATCCCTGCCGCGCGCGCGCGCGGGATGCAGGTCTACGCCGAGTTGATGGAGCCGTTCTTCAAGTACGCCGGTCACGGCTCGAGCCGCAGCGTCGGCGTGCCCGGTCTGCCCCAGGTGATGGAGGTCGACTTCCTCGGTCGAATCGGCTCTGAGCCGAGCACCAGCAACCCGGACTTCCGGAACTGGATCCGGGGGATGGTCGAGGATCAGGCTCGGAACTACGACCTCGACGGGATCATGTGGTGCAACGAGCGTCGGAGCCCCCTCGACCAGCTGATCAGCGGCGCCGCGCCCGGTGACTTCGGCCCGGCCGCGCTCGAGGAGGCGGACCGACGGGGGATCGATGTCGAACGGGTCCGGGCCGCATTCCGGGTCGCGTACGACTACTTCCAGGCGGCGCGTGCCGGCGAGGAGTTTGTCGACGGATCCTTCGTCGAGTTCTGGCGGATGCTCCTCGGCCATCCCGAGATCCTGATCTGGGAGCGCTTCTGGCTCGAGCGCAACAAGGACCTCGACCGAGAGCTGTACGGGATCGTCAAATGGTCGAACCCGAGCTTGAAGTTTGGCCTGAACGTCTGGAATCGGAACCACTTCAACTTCATTCGCAAGGCCCAGTGGCCGTGGCTGGAGCAGACCGCGTACTCCGACTGGGTGAAGCCGATCGTCTACCAGCACCAGTCCGGCGGGATCTACACGAAGGAACAGACCGACTTCCACAAGACGATCTTCCGGGACGTGTCGCCGGCCGAGCTGACGCCTCTGATGTACCAGTTCCTGAACCTCAGGGAAGCACCCTGGAACGACCTGCTCGCGACCGGGCTCGATCCGGACACCTACGTCTTCGGCCAGTGCGCAGACACCGTCCGGGGCGTTCAGGGCCGCGTTCCGGTCTACATGGGGATCGGCGTCGATGCACCGCGATCGTCGGCCGACCAGGCGGTCTGCACCCCGGACATCGTCTATCGCAGCGTCCACGCGACGTACCGGGCGGGCGGCAAGGGTGTCATCTTCGCCCCGAATTACGCGAGCATGAACCTCACGAACCTGGACGGCGCCGCGACCGCGCTGAAGGA
Organism: Candidatus Limnocylindrales bacterium; assembly: GCA_038245515.1. GTDB lineage: Bacteria > Chloroflexota > Limnocylindria > Limnocylindrales > CSP1-4 > CF-46. The sequence continues at coordinate 13,596 of JBBRSJ010000021.1, forward strand.
GCTCGGACTCAAATGAACTCGATCGCGATCATCGACCCCGCCATCAGGGACGGCTTCCGCGAGTCGCTCGCGGAGCGGCTGAGCGACGGCTGGATCGTGACGAGTGAACCCGACGATGCGGCGATCATCGTCACCGAGAACACCGACATCTCGGCCGAGACCGTCAGCCGCGCGGGAGGTTCGCTGCGGCTCGTGGTCCGGCTCGATCCGGGCAAGGCCGTGCTCGATGTCGGCACGATCCCGGTCATCACGATCCCGAACATCGCCCTGACCGGCGTCGCCGAGCATGCCGTCGCGCTCATCCTCGCGTCGCTCCGCCAGCTGTTCGATGTGAGCGAGCGGGCTCGCGAGCGGCAGTACCTTCCGGACCGCTCGACGCCGATCCTCACGACCCAGAAGGAGTACTCGTTCAACTGGATCGGCCTGGAGGACTTCGGTGTCCTGTACCGGCGCACTGTCGGGATCGTGGGGCTGGGATACATCGGACGGGCCGTCGCTGCGCGGCTGCGGCCGTTCGGGGCGCGGATCCTCTACACCCAGCGGACACCACTGCCTGCAGCCACCGACGCCGAGCTCGGGGTGTCGTACCGGAGCATGGACGACCTCCTCGCGGACTCCGACGTCATCACCCTCCACCATCGCTTCCAGGACGGTCCGGGCGGCAACGATGCCCAGTTCGATGCCGCCGCCTTCGCCCGGATGAAGCGCGGCGCAATCCTCGTCAACACTGCCCGTGGTCGGCTCGTGGACGAGACGGCGCTGGCCCAGGCGCTCGAGAGCGGCCAGCTGCGGGCCGCCGCGCTTGACGTCTACCGGTACGAGCCGCTGCCGGAGGGCCATCCGTTCTACGCGATTCCCCCGTCCCGCCTGCTGCTGACCCCGCACGTCGCGGGAGCGCCGAATGCCGAGGCGTGGCGCGTGATGAGCGAGATCATCGTCGAGCGCATCGCCGACCTGGCCTAGGAGACACCCGTGAACACGTCCGTCATCGACCAGCCTCTCCTCCGCGCCAAGTCGCACCGGATCGTCGCGGAGGACGTCTCGGTCCGGACGCGGCTGATGGAGATCGCGGCCGGGCTGGACGACGTCATCCTCATGGGCCGCGGCGATCCCGACTTCCACACGCCGGCCCACATCGTGGCCGCCGCCAAGCGCGCCCTCGACGATCACCAGCACCACTACACCCATCCCGCCGGGTTGCCCGCCCTGCGCGAGGCGATCGCTGCCAAGCTCGCCCGGGAGAACGGCCTCGACTACAACGTCGACGAGATCATCGTCACGGCCGGTGTCCAGGAAGCGGTCCAGCTGTCCATGCTCGCCATCGTCGACCCGGGCGATGAGGTCCTGATCCCGTCGCCACGGTTCACGTCCTACGACGCCGCGGTGGCGATGGCCGGAGGAACCGTCGTCACGGTTCCGACCCGCGAGGAGGACGACTTCGCCACGGTCCCGGCCGAGATCGAGGCGCGGATCACGGACCGCACGAAGGTGATCGTCCTGATTACCCCGAACAACCCGACGGGGGCGGTGACGCCACCAGCGATGGTCCGCGAGATCGCCGACATCGCGAAGCGCCACGACCTGATCGTGCTGAGCGACGAGATCTACGAGAAGCTGATCTACGACGACAACGAGCACCTCTCGATCGCGACGCTGCCGGGAATGAAGGAGCGGACGATCACGCTCAACGGCTTCTCGAAGTCGTACGCGATGACCGGCTGGCGGGTTGGCTACCTCGCGGCGCCGGAGCCCTTCGCCCGGCTCCTGGTCGAGCCGCGCCACACCCTCTCGATCGCGACGAGCACGCCGGCCCAGTACGGCGCCCTCGCGGCGCTCACGGGGCCCCAGGATGACGTCGACGAGATGGTCCGCCAGTACGGGCTCCGGCGACGCGTGATGATGGATGCGCTCGACGCCATGGGCCTCAATTACGGCCATCCGGGCGGTGCGTTCTACATCTACGTCAACACGACCCGGACGGGGATGGAGTCCGAGTTGTTCTGCGAGACGATCCTCCGCGAGTGCCGGGTCCTCTTCATGCCCGGGACCCTGTTCGGCGATTCCGACGGGCACCACATCCGGATCGGCTACCTCCAGCCGATCGAGCGGATCCGCGAGGCGATCGACCGGATCACGCCGTACGTCACGAGCCGGGTGAACCGCTGATGGTCCGCCACGCGGGCTTCCGCGGGGTCCACCCGATCCTGCCCACGCCGTTCACCGCCGACGGCGCCGTGGACGCCGAGAGCATGAGCCGGCTCGTCGACTACCAGGTCAATGCCGGGGTCCATGGCGTGGCCGTCCTGGGCTTCATGGGCGAGGCCCACAAGTTGTCGAATGCCGAGCGCCGGGCGGTGCTCCGGGCCAGTGTCGACGCCGCCGCCGGACGCGTTCCAGTCTGGGTCGGGATCCGCGGCCTCGGGACGGCCGGCTGCATCGAGCAGGTGCAGGAGGCGGAGAAGGATGGCGCCAGTGCCGTCTTCGTTGCGCCCGTGCCGCCCCAGAACGAGGCCTCCCTCGAACGTCACTTCCGCGAGGTTGCCGAGAGCACCTCGCTGCCGCTCGCGATCCACGACTTCCCGGAATCCTTCGGCATGACGATCCCGGTCGGGGTGGTCGCTAGGCTGGCAGCCAGCGGGCACGTCGCCTACATCAAGGCCGAGGATCCGCCGGTCATCTCCAAGCAGCGGGCGCTCCTCGCCGCAACGGACGGCCAGATCGGGATCTTCGGCGGGCTCGGCGGGCAGTGGGTGTTCGAGGAGCTCGATGCCGGCGCCGTCGGGGTGATGACCGGCTTTGCCTTCCCCGAGGTCTTGATCGAGATCTACGACCTGATGCTGGCCGGCGACCGGGAGGCCGCCGGGCGAGTCTTCGACCGGATGCTGCCGCTCGCCCGGTTCGAGTTCCAGCCCGGACTCGGGGTTGCGCTGCGCAAGCACGTCTATCACCGCCGCGGAATCATCGCGACCGAGATCGTGCGACATCCTACGACTCCGATCGACGCGAGCGTCCTTGCCGACTTCGGGGCGGTGGCGGAACGCGTCGGGTTATCCCTCGATCAGGCGGGCTGGGTCATCACGCCGGAGCGCGTCGGAGTGGGAACCGGAGCCGCAGGCGGTTGACTGGTCACCGACTACAATCGACCAAGGGGCGGCCTCGATGAGTGAGTCACCGGCACTGCGCCAGCGAACAGGCATGCGAGGAGTAATCATTGACATGACGGCATCGAACGACCTGCGAGCCAACGCGAACTCGCTCGACGCCGTGGACGGATCCTCGCTCGGGCCCATTGCCAACCCTCGGCTCGTGGACATCGCGATGGCCTCACTCCGCCACGCGATCATCCTCGGTGAGCTCGCCCCCGGTCAGCGCCTTGTCGAGAGTGCGCTGGCCGCGAAGCTGAAGATCAGCCGCGGACCACTCCGCGAGGCCCTCCAGTTCCTGGAGCAGGAGGGACTGGTCATCACCCTGCCGCGGCGCGGCCGATTCGTGCGGAGCGCGGACATCCGGACGCTCGAGGAGGTCTACAGCCTGCGTCGCGTCCTCGAGCCCTTCGCCGCCAGCCGAGCCATCGCGGCCTGGTCGGACGAGTCCTACACCCGCATGAAAGGCGCCCTCGACCGGCTGGCCGAGGCCAGTCGTTCCGCGAGCAGCCGCCTTGTCGCCGAGCGGGACATCGAGTTCCATACGACGCTGATCGAACTTGCCGACCACACGTTGCTTTGGCGGACGTGGAACGACAGCATCGCGGGCAACCTCCACCTGCTGCTGAACCTGACCACGCCGACCCACGACAGCCTCGAGGAGCCCGTTCGGCGCCACGCGGTCATCCTCGACGGGCTCGTCGCCGGCGATCTCGGTGCCCTTCGCGCCGAGATCGAGGGTCACATCGACGACGCACTCGCCCGCTCGCGGCGCTCGTTCCCGGCGCTGGGGGCCGCTCAGACCTCCGCCTGACATTCGCTGCTCGCGCGGAAACTCGCGGTTACGGCGCGCGGTCCGCTTGATGCCACAGGATTATCCGGCGTTGCTCGCCCAGCGGTACGCCTCACCGAACCGGTCGAGTGCCGTCTCGAGCGTCGGGATCGGAGCCAGGAACGAGATCCGGGCGTAGCCCTCGCCCTGCTTGCCGTACATGGTGCCCGGAAAGAACAGGACGCCGAATCGTTCGACGGCCGCGAGGCTGAACTCGAACGCTGTCATCGGCAGCTGCGAAACATTGCCGAAGAAGAAGAACGCACCTTTCGGCTGGGCGAAGGTGACCCCGAGCTTCGAGAGGGCGGGGCCCATCACGGCCTGGCGGGCGATGTACTCCGTGCGCATCGTCGCGATGTGATCCTGCGGGCCCTCGAGGGCCGCCAACGCCGCGAACTGCGACGGTGTCGAGCTGGCGATCGAGATCGCGTGGCGCGCCTCGAAGGCGGCCTCGCAAAAGTCCCGCGGCGCCGCGAGGTAGCCCACCCGGAAGCCGGTCATGCTGTGCGCCTTCGAGAACCCGTTGATCGTGATCGTCCGCTCGCGCATGCCGGGCAATGACGCGAAGCTGATCGCCGGCTCGTCGATGTAGACGTTCTTCTCGTACAGCTCGTCGGAGACGACCACGAGATCGTGGCGCTCGACGATCTCGGCGATCCGGACGAGCGCCTCCCGGCTGAGCATGGAGCCCGTCGGGTTGCTCGGCGACACGAGGGCGACAACCTTCGAGCGCTTCGTGATCTTCGCCTCGAGGCGGTCCGGATCGAGCTCGAAGTTCTCGGATTCGAACGTCGGCACCGGGACCGGAACGCCCCCGGCGAGGGTGATGTTGGTGAGATAGCCACCGTAGTACGGCGCGGCGAGGAGGACCTCGTCGCCGGGCTCGAGGAGGGTCTGCATCGAGACCGCGATCGCCTCCTGGGCCCCCGCCGTAACGATCACCTCGTCCGCGTCGTACTGCACCCCATTCTCGCGGCCGAGCTTCTCGGCGATTGCCGCCCGCAGCTGCGGAAGACCGGCCGGGTTGGAGTAGGTGGTCCGTCCGTCATCCAGCGCCCGCTTCGTCGCCTCGATGATGTGGGTGGGAGTCGGCATATCTGGCTCGCCGCGACCAAGGGTGACGACATCGGGTTGCTTCTCGACGGCCCGGAGCAAGGTCCGGAACGGACTGCTGGCAGGCCCGGAGATCTCGACGGTTCGGCGCGACATCGCGGCCTTCACGGCGGAGGGGGAGGTGGTCGTCGATGTCATCGGCTGGGTCCTCGTGTGCTGCGATTCGGTGTTCGAGGCGCGGAATGCCCGGGCATCATCCCGGAACGACCGTCCAGACGTGGTCGCGACCGGACTGGCTGACGCCACCGTGATCGGTGACCTCGAAGTTGTCCTGGAGGTAGATCCCGTGGTCCCGGTTGATGAGGATCCCGGGATGGACGTTGATCACCATCCCGGCCTCGTACAGGGTGTCGTCGCCGGCGACCGCCAGGGGCGGTTCGATGACGTTCAGTCCGATGCCGTGGGCGTCCCAGATCGCGCGGCCGGTCATCGCCAAGCCAGCATCCGCGAAGACGCGCTCAGAGATCGCGCCAATGGCACTCGCGCGGGAACCCGTTCGGAGGCCGCTGCCGACTGCATCCATCGCGGTCCGGGTGACGTCGAACAGACGTTGCTCCGCGCGGGTCGGCTGGCGGAAGGAGTACACCCCGGACAGCTCGATCCAGTAGCCCGTTGGCCCGGCGTACTCCATCGAGAACTTCACCACGTCGTCGGCCGCGAAGGTGCGCACGGTCGGCGGGTGGATGTACGGAAGCGAGCCGCTGGAGAGGTGGGCGATCCCGTCGGTGCAGCCGCCCAGCACCGCTGTCTCGATGGCGGCCGCGACGACCTCGAACTCCGACCGCCCGGGTCGGAGCTCGGCGGCGAATCGGGCATGGGCCGCCGCGATCGCTCGCGCGCCCTGGGCCTGGAGGGCCCGTTCCTCGGCGCTCTTGCGGATCATCAGGCCGCTCACCGCCGGCGTGGCGTCGACCAGACCAGCGCGGAGGCGGCTCCGGATCAGCACGGCATCGCGGCTACTCGCCGAGCGGTCGAGACCGACTGCTCCGACCGTCGCCGGCGCCAGTCCGGCGAGCAGGTCGACGGCGGCGCCGCCAAGGTCATCGGCATAGCGCGCATCGCGGACCCACGAGAACTGGTTGGCCCAATGAACCTGGGAATTGGAGCCGAGCAGGATGGTCGGGTCGCCATCGGCCCGCAGGACCACGAAGCTGGACCCGCCCCACAAGCGCCAGCCGGAGGTGTAGCGGATAAACCCGGCGTCGGTCGCGCCGGCTCGGCCCGCCACGAGCAGCGCGGACCAGCCGTTCGTCTCCATGAGGTCGCGCAGCGCCCCCATCCGGCGATCGATCTCGGCGCGAGAGGGCAGGAACGTCGGGATGTCCCCGCCGATCCGGCTGTGTGCCGTCGCGTCACCTTGGTCCATTGCGCGCCCTCCCGGCCCTGCCTGCTTGGTTGGCCCGGGTCTCGGCGGGCGGAGCCCGAAACCGACGCCACGGCGGCCGCCCCGGATGTAGACTCATCCCGTGGAAACGCAGTATACAGTCGACAGTATGCCGAAATGGGCGGATCTGGCCGAATCGCCCGAGGCCCGCCTCGGCATCCGGCATCGTCCGGCGGCCGGGGAGTCGGAGCCGTCATGAGCCGGGTCCTCCTTGCCGGGCTCGGCGTCCGCGGCCGGCAGTGGGCCGACGCGATCGAGCGCTCGAAGCTCACCAGTCTGGCCGGCACGATGGATGTCAATCCGGTGGCCGTCGGCAACAGCGGAGCCCCCTCGTTCACCTCGCTCGAGCTGGCCCTCGATGAGACGAAGCCCGATCTCGTAGTGCTCGCGACGCCTCCGGCCGTCCACGCCGAACAGGTGACGGCAGCGCTCGATCGGGGCATTCCCGTCCTGTGCGAGAAGCCGCTGTGCGAAACCGCCGCCGAGGCCGCCGAGCTCGCGCGCCACGCCCGTGACCGCGCCACGATGCTGCTCGTCGGGATGAACTTCCGCTACCTCCCGGTGTCGCGTCGTCTGCGCCGCCTGGTGGCCGAGGAGAGCCTCGGATCGCCGATGTTCTCACTCTTCAAATACGTCCGAAATCGCGACGGCCGCCGACCGGACCTGAACTCGTTCCCCCTCGAGATGGACCAGCCGATGCTGTACGAGCAGTCCGTCCACCACCTCGACGTCATGCGCTACGTGCTCGGGCGCGAGCTCCTGACCGTGCAGGCGCGGACGTGGAATCCGCCCACCAGCGTGTACCGCGACGATTCGTGCGTTGCTGCATTGCTCGAGTTCGAGGGCGGCCTCATGGTCGACTACCTGGGGACGTGGACGTCCGGAACCAACCGGATCGCCTTCGACTGGCGGATCGACTTCGAGCAGGGCGTCGCATCCCAGATCGACCAGTTCGGGAGTCTCTCGATCGCGCGGCTCGACCCGTCCGCTGCCGTCTCCGGTCCGCTCTTCAACAAGTCGGCGGAACCGCCGCGCCGGGTGCGCCTGCCCCCCGTCGCCCCGTTCCGGAGCGAGACCCTCGACCTCCTCGAGCATGCCGTCCGGGCGGCCCGCGGCGACGAGGTTCCGGGTCCCACGGCAGTCGATCACCTGAGCACCCTGGTCGCGCTCGATGCGATCGTGGCGTCCTCGCGGACCGGGACCCGGGTTGTCGTGGCGGAGCTGGCTCGTTCGCTCGGGCTGGCCGACGTGATCGGCACCGGCTCGACGGATCGCGCGAGACAAGCCAAGAACCACGGAGACACACCAGGAGGGAACTAGATGGTCACGATGAGCCTCAAGGAGCGCGATCGGCGTTGGGGGGCCCTGCGTGTGGCGGCGGCTGCCGACGGCCTGGACGCCCTGGTCTTCTTCGGCCATGGCGAGGGCCGGGCGAGCTTTCAGTACGTGACGAACGCCCAGAAGGTCGTCGGTCACTTCGTCCTTCCGACAGTGGCGGCGCCCACGGCCCTGACGGGACGCCCGATCGGCCGGGGCTGGGTGCTCCGATCCGGCTGGGTCGACGACATTCGCAAGGTGTCCGACGCTCCCGGTGCGATGGCCGAGATCCTCACCGGCCACGGGATCACCCGGGGCGCGATCGGCCTGGCCGGCCATCCCGGGGCATTCCCGGTCGACGAGGTGGCGTGCCTGCGCGGCCTGCTCCCCGGCGCAACCTTCCGGGACGCATCCGAGCTCGTGGCCAGGGTCGTCATGGTCAAGTCCGACGAGGAGATCGCGGCGATGCGCGAGACCTCCGACATCCTGCGCGAGGCGTTCCAGGCGATGGAGGCGGTCATCCGACCCGGCATCAGCGAGCGCGAGGCGATCGCTGAGCACACCCGGGTCATGCGCCGGAACGGCGGCTATGACGGGTATTGCGTGATCAACCGCGCGCCGTACCCGAGCGAAGGAATGCCAACCGACGACGTCTTCCGCGGCGACGACATGTTCTCGATCTACTCGGAGCAGGTCGGCCCGTCCGGCTACTGGTGCGAGGTTAGCCACCAGTACAGCTTCGGTCCGCCTCCGGCGGCGGTGAGCGCGATGCACGCGATTCGGGTCGAGGCGTTCGCAGCGTGCGTGGCGGCGATGAAGGCCGGCAACACGACCGGCGACATCATCGACGCAATGGATGCCGCATACGCCCGCCATGGCTACGACACCGAGGGGTTGATCTCCTACGCGGTCCACGGGATCGGCCTGACGGCCGACGAGCCGCCATACCTGCCCGGCGATCACCTGACGCTGGAGGCGGGGATGATCCTGTCCCTCCACCCTCACGTCCGGTTCAAGGACGCCGCCGAGGAGCGGGCGTTGCCGCGGAGCGGCCCGTGCGACAACGTCCTCGTGACGGCGTCAGGCGGCGAGACCCTGACCGATCCCGAGTGGCCCTGGATCGAACTGCCGCGCTAATCCAACCTGGGCGTCCCTCGCACGCGACCCGGCGCGTTGCTTCCTCCGGGATCAACCTAACTGGGCACCACCGCCAGGGCGAGCCCGACCGCGACCAGCCCGATCCCGAACCACTGGATCGGCCTGAGGTTCTCGCGGAACACGGCTGTCGCGACGAAGGCGGCCGCTAGGCGGCCACTCTGCGACACGAGGCCGAGGAGCCAGGCCGGAGCGACGGCCATCCCGAAGGCGAAGCCGATGAACCCGGTTCCGTCGATCGCTCCCATCAGGACGAGGAGGGCGACGGTCGCCTGCCAGCCGCCGCGCTCGCGTGGCCGGAGGACGGTCGCCGACGCCAGCCCCGTCGCCTCCTCGGGCACTCGCGGCCGCCTGGTTTGGTGGCGACGGAGCAACCCCGCCCCGGCCACCAGCAGGACGATGAAGACGACCGTGAAGAAGCGCTGCACGACGACGGCCTGGACGGGCCCGTGCTCGACGATCGGGATCCGGATCAGGGCATTCGAACAGCCCCCGGTCAGCACCGTCAGGGCCGCGTAGACCGGGCCCCTGCCGATCGCGCCGCGAGTGGCGTCAGGCATGCGCCGGGCTCTCGTCGCGAGCACGGCCCCCAGCGTCGAGACCGGCACCGCAAGCCATTGGAGGAGGCTCGGGTGCTCGCCCAGCAGGACCACCGCGAATACCACCGACGCCGCGCCCGACGTGGCCGTGATCGAGCTGACGACCGACACTGGTCCGAGCTGGAGCGCCTTGTAGAAGAGAGTGAACCCAAGCGCGACCATGGCGCCGAGGGTCACCAGCAGGGGCATGTCCTCGAGATCGAACACGAATGAGAGACCGGTCGCCCAGGCGAACGTGGTCATGAAGACGAGCGCGATCGTCAGCACGGCCATCGGGGCGATGAGCACGCCGGCGCGGCGCGCGGCGATTGCCCCGAGGATGTTCGACGATCCGTTCGCGACCGCCGAGACAAGACCAAAGACGAAGCCGATCAGCATCCCGTCCCAGCTCGCATGCGATCGAGGCGCCGAGGTTGCGCCACATGGTTCCCGCGCCGGAGCGTCGCCATCCGTCTCCTCGAAACGCCCTGACCCGACGCCGGCTTCGCTGCCCGGTCGGTTGCAGCTGCCTGACGATTGCTGACAGTCAACATCCTACATTGACACTCGCCTCCCGCGACGATTAGGATGTCGACTGTCGACTATTCATGATTCCCCGGCCGCGACGCGGGCTCGACGCGAGCGGTACGAGCGGGCATCCGCACCTGACGAGAAACACTAGAGGGAGTGCCCTGTGGCCCGAACCGTACTGACCGGAGGACGTGTCCTCGATCCTCGGACCGGAACCTCGACCGCCGGATCCCTGGCATTCGACGGCGCGAACATCACCGACGTTGGCGAAGTTGCCACCCGACCCGACGACCGGGTCGTCGACGTCTCCGGCAGCTGGATCCTCCCTGGGCTGATCAACAGCCACGCTCACCTCGGGTGGGACGGGGTGCACGGGCTCCAGATGCAGGCGGAGTGGCCGACCGAGGTCCAGTCGTACACCTACGCGATGAACATCGCCCGGACCCTGAGCGCCGGCGTGACGACCGTGCGCGACCTGGGGATGGTCACCTCCAACGTCTTCGGCAAGAAGATGATCGAGGACGGCCGCGCGCCCTACCTGCGCCTGCTGATCAATGGCAAGGCGATCTCGACCACCGGTGGGCACACCTGGTATTGCTGCCGCGAGGCCGACGGCGTGGATGACTGCCGGAAGGCGATTCGCGAGCAGGTCAAGGCCGGGGCCACGTGGATCAAGATCATGGCCTGCCACGACCACGATCAGTTCACCCAGGCCGAGCTCGACGCGATGGTCGATGAGGCCCACATGGCCGGGATCAAGGTCACGGCCCATGCGACGATGGATTCCGCAATCCGACGGGTGGTCGAAGCGGGCGTCGATTGCGTCGAGCACGGCGGCTCGATGAGCGACAGCACGATCGAGCTGATGCTGAAGCGAAACGTCTGGGTCGTGACGACGCTCGGGCCGATGTTCCTGCAGATCGAGCGCGGCCTGGAGAACGGCCTGCCGCAGGAGGTCATCGACCGGCGCATCCGCCAGGTCAGCGATCCGGGTCGCTTCAGTGACACCCAGAAGGCGATCCAGGCCGGCGTCGGTCACGCGTTCGGCACGGACGCCGGCAGCCCGGTCGTCCCCCACGACGAGATCGTCGGGGAGCTCAAGGCCATCGTCACCCTCGGGATGGTCCCGGACAACGCGGATGCGATCCGCTCGGCGACCGTTCGCGGAGCCAAGCTGCTCGGCCTGGACGACCAACTCGGAACACTCGAGGTCGGCAAGACCGCCGACGTCGTCGTGGTCGGCGGCGATCCGGTCGACGATCTCGAGAACCTGCGCAAGATCCAGCGGGTGTACGTCCGCGGCGACCTCGCCATCCTGGACGGGCTCCACACCTGGCCGCGGCCCGGTATCCAGGTGCCGCTGAAGCTCCCCGCGGTCGTCGCCTAGATCGGCCAGGCGGGCCGGGTCTCAACGCCATGCACGACCTCCGTGTGCTCAATGGTCTCGTCGTCTCCGACGGCGAGACGCGCCTGGGCGATGTCGCCATCGACGGTGGCCGGATCACGGAGGTCGCGGACCCGGGGCGGCTCGGACCGGCCTGCGAGGAGATTGACGCCGACGGGTGCTACGTGCTGCCCGGCGCCGTCGATGTCCACTTCCACTGCCGAGCACCGAGCTATCCGGCGCGCGGCGATTTCAAGACCGAGACGCGCGCGGCGGCGGCGGGCGGCGTCACGACCGTGCTGGAGATGCCGATCTCGGACCCGGCCTGCAGTACCCCCGAGGTGTTGCGCAGCCGGCGCGAGCTCGGTGAGCGAACCGCGGTCGTCAACTTCGGGCTGTTCGCCGGCGGGGCGGTCGCTGACGCGGGCGCCGCGCAGGCGTTGGCGGATGCCGGCGCCATCGCTTTCAAGCTGTTCACCACGACGGCAGCTCGCGGTCGCGAGTCGGAGTTCGCCGGGCTGTGTGCCCCGACCCACGAGCAGATCTTCACAGCCCTCGAGGCGATCCGCCCGACCGGCCTGACGTGCACGGTCCACGCCGAGGACGAGGCCCTTCGGGAGACGCTCCTCGGCTACGGGGCCGCGCCAGAGATGCTCGACTCGCCGATCCTGGAGGCATCCGCGATCGCGATCGTGGCCACGATCGCGCGCGCCACCCGGACCCCGATCCACTTCGCCCACGTGACCGGCCGGATGGCCCTCGACGCGGTTCGGGTGGCGAAGGCGTCGAGCGGCAATGATGTCTCCGCCGAGACCTGTCCGCACTACCTCCTGTTCGATGAGGAGACGGTCGGTCGCCACGGCGGGTTTGCAAAGGTCGCGCCGCGACTCCGCGAAGCGGTCGATCGAGCTGCACTCTGGGTGGGCCTCTGCGATGGCACGATCGACCTGATCGCGAGCGATCACGCACCGTTCCAACCGGGCGAGAAGTCGGAGGGGCCGTTCGAAGACGCTCCGAACGGAATCCCGGGCGTCGAGATGATGATGAGCGTCATGCTCGACGGCGCCGCCCGCGGCGTCCTCTCGCTGGAACGCGCCGTGGACATGATCTCCGCGGCCCCGGCGCGCCGGTTCGGCCTGTTTCCGCGCAAGGGCGCAATCGCGGTCGGCAGCGACGCCGACCTCTGCATCTACGACCCACGGACGCCACGGATCGTCTCGACGGCGGACTTCCACAGCCGCTCTGCCGGCTCGGCGGTCGTCTATGACGGGCTGACCGTCCAGGGCCGCGTGGTGCGGACGATCGTCGGCGGCACCACGGTCTTCCAGGATGGACAGATCGTCGGCTCGGCGGGCGCGTTTGTCGCGCCTGCAGGCATCGCGTCCTGACCAGGAGAGCATGACCATGACCGTCCTCGTGACGGGTGCCGCAGGCTTCTTCGGGTCCGCGATCGTCCGCGCCATGGCGATCGCCGGACACGAGGTCCTCGCGTTCGATCGGACCCCGGAGCACGATGCGCAGACGCGGCCGGACACCCCGCCCGGGCGGGTGCGTTACCTGTCCGGCGACGTGACTGATCCCGACAGCCTGGCGCCGGTCCGCTTCGATGGCGTGACCGGGATCGTCCATGCGGCCGCCCTGTCCCTCCCGGACGAGGTGGGCGCCGCCGCTCGCATTCTCGATGTCAACGTCCGGGGCACTTCGAACGTGCTCACGCTGGCGGGGCAGCTGCCCGGATGTGAGCGGTTCCTCCAGGTCTCATCGGCGGGCGTCTACGACCTCTCTCGACCCGAGCGGATCGCCGAGGGCGACGCCACCGGCGGGCACTCGCTCTACGGTGCGACGAAGCTGGCGACCGAGATCCTGGCCGTCCGGATGGGCGAGATCCTCGGCTTCGATGCCGGGGTCGTCCGGCCGTCCTCGCTGTGGGGCCCGGGCGAGATCGATCGGCCCACCCGGCCGTTCGTGACCCCGCTCCAGCAGCTCGTCGCCTGTGCCCGGCGTGGTGAGGCCGTGGATCCACGCGGGCTCGATGCGGCCTGGGACTGGATCTACGTCGATGATGCGGCCGACGGCCTGGCGCGGTTCTTCGGCCAGACGATGGGAGGACGACGGGTGACTCTCGCCGCCGGTCGGCGGATCGTCTTCCGGGACGTCGTCGCGGCCGTGACGAAGGCGTTCGGCCTGCGGGTCGAGGCTGGTGGCCGGATCGTCGACGGGGGGCCGGATCGACCCGGACGGTTGTCGATCGCTGTCCTCACCGCCGCCACCGGATGGCGCCCGGAGACGACCCTGACCGAGGGGCTCGCCCGCTATCGGACCTTTCTCGACGAGACAGCCGGCGCGACATCAGATGCCCAGGCCGCGCCCGATGCCTGATCGAGTCCGCGCCCGATCCCGTCCACAGCCCTGTTCGGAGAAGGAGGCTTGTCGTGTCCGAGCTGCATGAGTTGACGATCGCCGAGGCGGGAGCGCTCATCCAGACTCGCCGCCTCTCGCCGGTCGACCTGGTCCGCGCCCTGCTCGACCGACTCGATCGATACGACGGCCTGTACCGGAGCCATATCACCATCGTCGCGGACCAGGCGCTCGAGGCGGCCGCGACCGCCGAGCAGGAGATCTCGGACGGACACTCGCGCGGTCCGCTCCACGGGATTCCGGTCTCGTTCAAGGACAACATCTGGACTCGCGGGGTGCGCACAACCGCCCATTCGAAGACGATGCGCGACTTCGTGCCGGACGAGGACGCGACTCACGTCGCCCGGCTCCGGGCCGCGGGAATGGTCCTTGTCGGCAAGACGAACACCACCGAGTTCGCGACCGGCGACATGCTCGAATTCGGCGACGTGCCGCATCCCTACGATCCGGCGATGTTCGCCGGATCGTCGAGCGGCGGATCGGCGAGCGCCCTCGCCGCCGGCTTCGCGATCGCGACGACGGGTACCGACACGGCGGGCTCGATCCGCTTCCCGGCCAGCTCGTGTGGCATCGTCGGCGTCAAGCCCACCTACGGGCGAGTCAGCCGTTTCGGCGTGGTCCCGCTCAGTTGGACGCTCGACAGCGTCGGCCCGATGACCCGGTCCGTCCGCGACGCGGCCCTGATGCTCGGGCCGATGGCGGGCCGCGATCCGCGCGACCCCCACACGGCCGGGGTGCCCGTCCCCGACTTCACAGCCGCCCTGACCGACCGCCTCGATGGCGTCGTCCTCGGGATCCCCGAGGAGCACTACTTCGAGAACCTCGAGCCCGCGGTCGACGCCGCGATCCGGGTTGCGCTTTCCGAGCTGGAGGCGCTCGGCGCCGCGATTCGCCCGGTGAGCATCCCGATGATCGGCAAGTTGGCGGGGATCGGCTCGGTCATCGTCGAGTGCGAGGCGTTCGCCCTCCACGCCGAGCGACTGCGCCGATCTGGCCGCGACTACGGTCCCAAGGCTCGGCGCCAGATCGGCTCGGGCGCGTTCTACAGCGGCACGGAGTTCCTGCAGGCCCTCCAGGTGCGCGAACTCTTCAATCGCGAGTTGGCGGCCGCATTCGCCGGGATCGATGCGCTCGTGATGCCGACGCTGCCACACACCGCCTACTCCCGCGAGGTCCAACGCTCCGGTCCGCCCGACACGAGCTGGGGCACCAGGCAGTTCAACCTGTCGGGCTATCCGGCGATGTCGATTCCGTGCGGCTTCGACCCGAGCGGCTATCCGATCGGCATGCAGGTCGCAGGCCGGCCGTTCGACGAGGCGACGATGTTCCGGGTGGGCCACGCCTACGAACAGGCGACTCCCTGGCACGAGCAGCGCCCGACGCTGCAGGAGGGCTGACATGAGCGATCGCCGCGCGCTTCGCGACGAGGCCAACCGCCTCGGGCTGTACTTCGAGGATTCGGATCTCGACCGGATCGCCACCCTGCTCGAACAGACCCGCGAGTCGGTCAAGGCTCTCGGGCCCCAGCCCACCGAGTGGATCGAGCCGGGTTACGTCTTCACGCCGACGCCGCCCGCCCCGCGCGACGCCGAGCCGGCCAACTGATCATCTGCCCGGGCTGATCCCCTATGGCAGGGTGCGAACCATCCCGCCGTCGACCGCCACGATCGAACCGTTCACGTACGAGGCTGCCGGCGACAGCAGGAAGGCGCCGACCCGGCCCACCTCCTCGGGTCGCCCGTAGCGACCGAGCGGGATCCGCGCGACGGTCTGGCCCTGGATCTCCGCGACGTCGACACCGGCTGTCGCGGCGCGCTTCGCGTCGAGGCTCGCGATCCGGTCCGTCGCCACCCGACCCGGGGCGATGCCGTTGATCCGGATCGGCGCGACCTCCGGCAGGATCGATCGGATCAAACCGGCCAGGGCGGGCCGGAGGGCGTTGGAGGTGACGAGGCCCGGGATCGGCTCGCGGACCGAGCTCGAGAGGATGATCAGGATGGCCGGCGTCGCGGACCCTCGCAGGACCGGGATTGCGCTACGGAAGAGCCGGACCGCCGACTGGAAGGTCCCGTCGATGGCCCGCGCCCACTCCGCCTCGCCGATGTCCTCGAACGTTCCGGCGGGCGGACCGCCGGAGTTGATCACGAGGAGATCGAGCGAACCGAGCTCCGCGACCGCGCGTTCGACGGTCTCCCGCGGACCGGTCGCGCTGGTCAGGTCGGCCGGGATCGGGATCGCGGGAAGGCTCGCGCACGCCTGGAGGGCCACCGAATCACGTGCGGCGACCGCCACGTTCGCGCCCTCGGCCACGAGCGTCTCGGCGATCGCCCGCCCGAGGCCCTTGCTGCCGCCGCAGACGAGCGCGTTCTTGCCGGCAAGCTCGAGGTCCATGGTCCGCTCCCAAGGAAACCAGCCTCACGGGAGGCTGCGGTTGACAGTCGACCGCCAGAGACTACAGCATCGTCCTGCCGGAGGGTGCCGCATGGAGCCCCGCCCGGGCGCACGAGGGAGAGCGCGTGGCGACCATCCAGACCGTCCGGGGCCCTATCGACTCGTCGGAGCTCGGCCTCACCCTGATGCACGAGCACCTCCACGCGGACTTCCCGGCGGCCATCGGCGGCAAGGACCCGCTCGACAGCGAGCCGATCGTGATCGAGGAACTCGAGCGGTTCACGCGAGCCGGCGGCCGGACAGTCGTGGAGCTGAGCGTCGCGGACGTCAAGCGTGACCCTGCCGCGCTCCGGCGGATCGCCGTGGCCACTGGCCTCCACGTCGTCATGGGCTGCGGCTGGTATGTCGAGGATGCCTACCCTCCCGAGGTCAACCGGACGCCGACCCGCGACCTGGCCGCGCAGCTCATCGCCGAGATCGAGATAGGGGTCGGGTCGGAGCGGATTCGACCCGGCATCATCGGGGAGATCGGGTCTCGTCGGGAGACGGTGTCCGCCGTCGAGGAACGGGTGTTCCGGGCAGCGGCGCGGGCGTCACTCGCGACCGGTCTGGCGGTGTCCACCCACTCGATCGGCCGAGCCGGGCTCGAGCACCTCGCGATTTTGAGGGAAGAGGGCCTCGATCCGTCGCGGATCATCATCGGGCACAGCGACTACCGGCTCGATCCGGCGTACAACCGCGCGATCGTGGAGGCAGGTGCGACGGTCGAGTTCGACTGGATCGGCGACAACCGTGCTACGTCCGAGTGGGATCTGCGACTGTGCGACGTCATCGTCGAACTCGTCGGGGCCGGATTCGGGAGCCAGGTCCTGATCAGCACGGACGTGTCCCGCATGAGCGATCTCGCGATCCTCGGCGGCAAGTCGTACGGCTACTTGCTCGAGACGTTCGTGCCGCGCCTGCGGGCACGGGGACTCGGCGACCGCGAGCTCGACAGCCTGCTCGTTCAGAACCCCCGTCGCCTGCTCGAACCGCTGACCTGATCCGCGCCCTCTGACCGGCGCCCGATCGGGCTACTCGGTCGTCGCGATCCAAGTCGACCTTGTGGCCCACGGTGTGGGCGGACACCGCGGACAAGGTGGTAGGGCCACTGGCTACCCTGACGCCGTTGATCGTGCAGTCGACAGCGGAGGTACCTCCCCGGCCTTCCGGAGCGACACATCCTGGGACCTGGCCAGGTCCCGTCGCCGTTTCCTGCTCCCGGCGTCAGCGTTGGAGCCGACGCACCCTTGCCGAAACGAGCCCCAAGAACGGTGCGTGAGGGCACCGAAACCGACGAGAGCCTGGACGACGATCCGAGGCTGGTGCGCGCGCCGACCCGCTCGTGCTGCGCACGAGCCGCAATGGGCGACGGAAGCCAGCCCGCCAACGAGCAGCACGGCCGATCGTGTCCATTCCGAGGTTCCCGGTCCGGGCGGGCAGGAGTCAGCCGAGCAGCCACGACCGGGCAGCCGCGTGACCCGCTTCGAGAGCTGCGATCGCCTGGTGCGAATCGCTCGCGAGGACGCGCAACCACGCCCCGGCAGCAGCCGGGAGTGAGCTGGCGCCGAAGTCGACCTCGGGATGCCCGGTGGCCGCTGCGGCGTCGCGCAGCACCGAGGCCTCGAAACCCTCATGGACGACGAACAAGGTGCCGACCGCCAGCGATTCGCCAAGGAGGCCGGGCGACCGCATCTCGGGACCACGTTCGAGGACGACGGCATCGGTTGCGATCAGCCGTCCGTTCGGCCGCCATAGCTCGACGGTGCTCTCGAGTGTCTCGAACGCCAGGATCTCGCCGCGTGCCGCGCGCCCGGGCGCGATCGTCTCCCAGGAGAGCAGCCAGGCGTCCTCCGCGACGACCCACGTCGTCCGGACGGACAACCTCGAGCCTTGATAGGGGATGAAAGGATCTGGGAGGAACTCGAGGTGGCCTGCCGAGTCGACCTCGAGCCGGACGGTCATTCGCGCCGCGCGATCGGGCATCCGGTAGATCCGGGTAGCCGACTGTGTCCCGACTCGCAGGCAGGCGCCGCGACCGACGTGAATGTCGATCGAGAGATCGTCGCCTTGGAGGATGCCCCCCGCCGGGCTCGCGACAATGACCGACGCGCAGTCCGGCCGCTCGGGATCGCCGGAGTGGGCGCGGAGGACCTGGAGCGGCGGCCGGCACTCCAGGTCGGTGATCCGCGTGCGGCCTGCGACGACGTCCGCGCGAAGGCGGATGCCACCAGCCATTCCCCGAGCCGAGGTCGTGGTGGCCGGCGGCCGCACGACCTTGCGATCGATTGGCTTCGCGGCACCACTCACGGCCGGGCCCGATGGACGCGACCGAGACCGGCACCCTCGTGGACATGACCGTGGCCCGAGGCATTCCCGTGCGCATGGGTGGCGTCGGACGTCGGTGCGGCCGTGCTCGCCGCCATCGCCCGAGCGATGGCCAGGTGCTCCACGATCGCGTCGATCCCGATGTTGGCCCGGCAATTCGTGAACACAAACGGCCCGTCACCGCGAACCAGGGCGGCGTCACGCTCCATGACCTTCAGGTCGGCGCCGACGTGCGGCGCGAGATCGGTCTTGTTGATGACCAGCAGGTTGGCCTGGACCAGGCCCTGACCGCGCTTGCGCGGGATCTTGTCGCCGGCTGCGACATCGATGACGTAGACGCTGTGGTCGACGAGCTCCGGGCTGAACGTCAGGGTCAGATTGTCGCCACCGCTCTCGAGGAAGACGTAGTCGGTCGCCGGGTAGGCAGCCTCAAGTTCGTCGAGGACGGCCAGGTTCATCGAGGGATCCTCGCGCACGGCATTGTGCGGACAGGTCCCGGTTTCCACGCCGACGATCCGGCCCGGCTCGAGGATTCCGGCCAGGGCCGCCCGGACGTGCAGCTCGTCCTCGCGAGTCAGGATGTCGTTGGTGACGACCGAGACCGAGCGGCCGGCGGCGACGAGGATCGGGACGAGGCGTTCGATCAGGGCCGTCTTGCCGGATCCGACCGGTCCGCCGATCCCGACCCGAAATGGCCGATTCAGCGCGACTGGAGACGCGCGTAGCGCGGTCATGAAGCGAACTGCCGAGCGGATGCCGTCTCGTGACGGGCCAGGGCGATCTCGATCTGCGGCGCGGACGGTCGGAGGTCCTGCCAGTCGCCGCCTTCGGCCGTGTCCACGGCATCGATGATGATCGGGCCGGCGTCCGCGATGAGGCGCTGCGCGGCACCGTGACCGATGAGACCCATGCGGACCGCGGCAGCAGCCAGTCCGGACACGAACGCAGCCGATGCCGTCAGGCCCGTGGCCCGGCGGCCGATCCCCAGGGCACTCCCCGCGAGGCCGAAGGCCACGGCCAAGTTGCCTGCGGTCTGGCCCGCCACGGCGGCCGCCAGGAACGAAGCGAGCGCATTCGAAGGTGCCAGGCGATGGACCTCGATCGCCAGCCGTCGGCCGCCCCGCGCGGACCCGATTCGATCGTCGGCCGCGATCTTCGACGCGGTCAGCCGGCAGTCGATCGCGACGATCTGGTCGATCGCGTCGACGCCGCCGGCTGCCGCATGGGCCGCCAGCAGGGAGACGAGGTCGGACCGCCCGAACTTGGCGAGCAGCTGGATCCGGACGAATGCAGCCAGGTCATCGACGCTCGCCACGACACGGTCGGCGACCAGGGTTTCAAGGCCATGACTGAGGGTGTAGGAGCCGCTCGGAAAGCTGCTGTCCGACAGCTGGAGCTGGCGCAGCAGGATGAGCTCGGCAGGCATCAGACGAGGAAGTACAGCTGGGTCATCGGCAGTGTCTCGGCTGGTGGCACTGTCGCGAGCTCACCGTCGAGGCGGACTTCGTAGGTCTCGGGATCGACCGCGATCTTCGGGGTGGAATCGTTGCGGACCATGTCGGTCTTGGCGACGGTTCGGCAGCCGCGGACCGGCTCGATGAGTCGTTCGAGACCGAGTTGGGCGCCGATCCCGGCTTCGGACGCGGCTCGTGACGTGAAGGTCACGCACGTCCTCGCGATCGCGCCGCCGAACGCCCCGAACATCGGTCGATAGAGGACCGGCTCGGGCGTCGGGATCGTCGCGTTCGGATCGCCCATCAGGGCCCACGCGACGAGACCGCCCTTGAGAACCAGCTTCGGCTTGACGGCGAAGGCGTTGATCGGCCACAGCAGGATGTCGGCCAGCAACCCCGGCGCAAGAGAACCAACGACATGGCCAATGCCATGAGCACGCGCGGGATTGACCGTGAACTTCGCGAGGTAGCGCAGGATCCGTCCGTTGTCGTTGTCGCCGTCGCCGGGAAGCGGGCCGTGGAAGTGCTTCATCTTGTGGGCCGTCTGGAACAGACGGATGAACGTCTCGCCGATCCGGCCCATCGCTTGCGAATCCGACGAATACATCGAGATCACGCCTCGGTCGTGGAGGACATCTTCGGCGGCCATCGTCTCTGCCCGGATCCGGCTCTCGGCAAAGGCGACGTCCTCGGGGACCGCCGGGTTCAGGTGGTGGCAGACCATCAGCATGTCGAGGTGCTCGGCGAGCGTGTTGACCGTGTACGGCCGAGTCGGGTTGGTCGAGGACGGCAGGACGTTCGGGAGAGCGGCGATCCGGATGATGTCGGGGGCGTGCCCGCCGCCGGCACCCTCGGTGTGGAACGAATGGATCGTTCGGCCGTCGATCGCCGCGATCGTGTCCTCGACGAAGCCGGCTTCGTTCAGCGTGTCGGTGTGGATCGAGACCTGGACATCCTCGTCGTCGGCGACACGGAGGCTGGTATCGATGACCGCCGGCGTCGTGCCCCAGTCTTCGTGATCCTTGAGGCCGCAGGCGCCCGCGCGGATCTGCTCGACGAGGGGCTCGGGCGAGCTGGCGTTGCCCTTGCCGTAGACGCCCCAGTTGACCGGCAGACCTTCGGCCGCCTGGAGCATCCGGGCGATGTTCCAGGCTCCAGGCGTCGTCGTCGTGGCATTGGTGCCGTCGACCGGACCGGTCCCCCCTCCGAGGAGGGTCGTTACGCCATTGCTGAGGGCCGCCCAGACCTGCTGGGGCGAGATCATGTGGACGTGGACGTCGACGCCGCCCGCGGTCGCGATCAGACCCTCGCCCGACAGGACCTCCGTCCCCGGACCGATGACGAGGCCGGGCGTCACTCCATCCATGATGTCGGGGTTGCCCGCCTTGCCCAACCCGACGATCCGGCCGTCTCGAACGCCGATGTCGGCCTTGACGATCCCGGCCAGCGCGTCCATGACGACGACGCTCGTGATCACGAGATCGAGCGTCCCGGACGCGCGGGTCGCGCCGGACGACTGGCCCATCCCGTCGCGGATCGACTTCCCGCCGCCGAACACCGCTTCTTCGCCGGGAAGCGTGAGATCGCGCTCGATCTCGGCGACGAGGTTCGTGTCGGCCAGACGGAATCGATCGCCCGTCGTCGGTCCATACAAGGCCGCGTAGCGTGAGCGCGTGATCCTCACGGGTCGTCCTCCGGCCGCCCACCGTCCGCCGCGGTCGACTCGAACCCGGCGCGGAGGAGGGCGGCGACGAACCGATCGCGGGCGCCCGGCGCATCGAGCGGGCCGTCGACGAGACCATGGCCGCCGCGGACGATGCGCGCGCCACCGAATGGCACGAGCCTGACGTCGCGAACGTCGCCGGGCTCGAAGCGGACGGCCGTCCCGGCCGGGATGTCGAGTCGGTGTCCGAATGCTGCAAGGCGATCGAATCGAAGCGCACGATTGGCCTCGGCGAAGTGGTAGTGGGAGCCGACTTGAATCGGCCGATCGCCGAGGTTCCCGACCCGCATCGTGGTCACCGGTCGTCCGGCATTGAGCTCGATCTCGCCCGGCGGATGCTGATAGCCCCCGATCGGACCTGAGCCGCTCATCGAGCCCAGCGCCGATCGGTCACTGTCCACCTGGAAATCGCCGAGGTGCACGTGCTTCCGGGGAGACGGGTCATGGGATCGGGTCGTGACATGACACGAGCTTTGTCCCGTCCGGGAACGTTGCCTCGACCTGGACGACATCGAGCATCTCCGGCACCTCGACCATCACGTCGTCGCGGGTGAGGACATGGCGGGCGAGATGCATGACCTCGGCCACGCTGCGTCCATCACGCGCGGCCTCGATCATTGCCTCCGCGATGAGGGCGGTCGACTCTGGGAGATTGAGGCGGAGACCGCGCGCGCGACGTCGTCGGGCGACATCTGCCGCCACGAAGATCAGGAGCTTCTCGGATTCGCGCGGGGTCAGCTGCATGCCGGAGGCCTCGCTGGCGAGCGATCCGGGCGATCGAACCGGGCGTCACTATACCGTCGCGGAGCCGGTCGGCGTCCGTGGTCGATCGGCGCAAGACCGGAGACCGGAAGACGCGATTGACGGGCTGGCCGAATCGACCAGATCGCGCCGCCGGAGACTGTCAAATGCCGACACTGACTCGGCCGAATCCCGTACCTAGGATGGTCAGGACGACCCTTCCATCTGGAGACGACTCATGCCGAATCTCGACACCGGCAACACGGGCTTCATGCTTCTCTGCACGAGCCTCGTGATGCTGATGACGCCGGGCCTGGCATTCTTCTACGGCGGACTCGTCGGGCGCAAGAACGTCCTGGCGATCATGATCCAGAGCTATGTGTCGATGGGCTGGACGACAATCCTGTGGGTCACGGTCGGATTCTCGTTGTGCTTCTCGGGCGGGGCGGGCGGGATCATCGGCAACCTCGACCAGGCCTTCCTCCACGGAATCACGCTCCAGACCCCGGCAACCCTCAACGACACGATCCCGATGATCGTGTTCGTGGCCTACCAGATGATGTTCGCGATCATCACCCCGGCCCTGATCACCGGTGCCTTCACCAACCGGGTCACGTTCCGCGCGTACATGCTCTTCCTGACCGGCTGGCTGCTGCTCGTGTACTTCCCCTTCGTCCACATGGTGTGGGGTGGCGGGTGGCTCGCCGTGAACGGCGTTCTCGATTTCGCCGGCGGGATCGTCGTCCACGCCATCGCGGGGATGGCCGCCCTCGCGTCGGTGATCTACGTCGGGCGGCGCCGAACCGTCGACACTGGCCCGCACAGCATCCCCCTCGTCGCCCTCGGCACGGGTCTGCTCTGGTTCGGCTGGTACGGCTTCAATGCCGGTAGCGAGTTCCGCGTCGATTCAGTCACAGCCTTGGCGTTCCTGAACACCGACGTCGCCGCGTCGTTCGCGGCGATCGTCTGGCTTGCGCTCGACTGGGGTCTCGGTCGAAAGCCGAAGTTCATCGGCCTCCTGACCGGCGCCGTCGCAGGCCTGGCGACGATCACCCCGGCCGCCGGCTATGTTTCCCCGGTCACGGCGATCGTCATCGGCTGTGCAGCCGGTGCCGTCTGCTACGGCGCGGTCGCGCTGAAGAATCGCCTCCGTTGGGACGATGCCCTCGACGTCTGGGGGGTCCACGGTGTCGGCGGCACCCTCGGCATCGTGCTGCTCGGCGTATTCGCGAGCAAAGCCTGGAACCCGGCCGGAGCGGACGGACTCCTGGCGGGCAACACCTCGTTCTTCGTCGCAGAGGTCGGGGCCGTCGTGCTGGCTTCGGTTTGGGCGTTCACGTTCACGTACGGAATGCTCTGGCTCATCGACCACATAGCGACCGTCCGCGTCTCGAACGAGACCGAGGAGGTCGGGCTGGACTCGGGACTCCATGGCGAAGAGGCCTACGCCGGGATCTGACGGGTCCGCTCGCCGGGGCCCCGCGCCTCATCCTCCGGTTGGCTTGTCGAGTGCGTGTCAGGCCGGGTCTCGCGTCGTCCAATATTCGCGCCATCCGCCGAAGGCGGTGATCTCGCGATGGATTCCTTCGGCCATCTCGCGCGGGTAAAGGATGCCGGGCACGGTCCGACCGTCCGCGAGCTGGACGGGGCCGCGATACAGACCGGGCGGCTCTCCGGACTCGACGCGCTCCCAGACCTCAGCGGGCACGTCGTACAACTCTCCGGGGATGGAGATTCCGCCCTCGTCGACCTCGAACATCCCGGGATGGACGTCGCCGATCGAGAAGATCCGATAGCGCGATGCCGTGGAGAACGCGCCGAGGAAGGTCGCCCCATCGAGGTTGGAGTGAAGCTTCAGGCCGCGCATCAACGTGCCGTTGACGAAGAGCAGACTGGACACGAGCCTCCTTCGCGGTCGTTGTCGCGAGGCACGGCCGGCCGGTCCGCCGGCCGTGCCACGCGCCTGGGGGATCGGCGGTTCAGACTGGTTCGGCTTCGGCCGGTGGCGGTGTCATCAGGGCGTCGCGCATGGTCATCGAGGACAGAGCGCCCTCGCGCCAGGCAACCACGGCGATGACGATCGCACCGAACACGTAGCCGATCCACACGGTGTTCGGCGGGCGCACGATGCCGGTCGAGGGATCCCAGATCAGACCCACGGGATCGTGGATCAGACCCACGGCGGCGAGCATTGCACCGATGAGCGAGAAGACGATCGCCCGGCTGTATTGCTTGTCGATGACGAACACGGCGATCGCACCAAGCAACAGGCCGGCCAGGACGGCGCCGGAGCCGAGGATCGCCATGCCGTCGTAGATCACGCCGTTGCCGGAAAGCTTGTCGAAGCCGACGGTCGCCGCATTGGTTCCGGCGGTCGCCAGCGAGTTGTCGATCTGTCCCTGTGCCCACGAGGCGATGTTGGGCAGAAGGGCCAGGACCACGGCCGGCGCATGGCGAGCCGGGGTCGTCTGGAATGCCTGGGCGCCAATGACCAGGCCGATGAACAGCAGGATCGGCACGAGTGCCTGGATCGGGATCACGGCCAGGAACAGGCCCACGAGGCCGAGGAAGCAGATCAATGCGATCACGATGCCGGTCGCGAGCGAGTAGCCGATCCGGCCACCGACCGCCTTCCAGCCCGGATGGCCGATGTACACGGCCGGTGGGAACGGGCTTCCGAGGAATGAGCCGACAACCGCGCCGATCCCGTCCGCCAGCAGGATGTGGCGCAGGTTGTAGTTGTCACCCGCCGCCGCGGCGCTCTCGACGTTGTTCATGCCCTCGGTGAAGTTGTAGATCCCCAATGGGATCGCCGTGGCAAGCAGCGGGAAGACGTCGGACAGCTTGGACAGGAAGTCCGCTCCGAACGTGGGTAGATGAATGCCGAACTGGGCGAACGAGTCGCCGACAGCAGCCGAGCTGAGCCCTTGCCAGCCGAAGAACGCGTACGACAGCCAGCCGATGGTCGTCCCGACGATGACTGCCGCGAGGCCGCCCGGAATGCCAAAGGGAAGGCGGACGCCGGCGGTCCACGACAGGAGGATGATCGCGAAAGTCGCGAACGCGATCCAGGGAGCTTCCATCATCTGGAAGGCAGGCCGCATCGCGATGAACGCGATCGAAATGCCGGCGAGCGTGCCGAGCATTGCCGCGCGCGGCGTGAATCGGCGGATCGTCGGGCCGATGAAAGCCCCAAGGATCACGATCAGTCCGATGAACAACGCCCAGAGCAGGCCGGCCTGCCACGCCGCAACCGGATCCTTCGTCTTCAGGAAGACCGGCAGCATGATCACGAACGTCACGAAGAAGTAGTGCGGGACGCTCGGGCCATACGGCATCGCCGCGACGTCCGAGCGGCCCTCCTTGCGCGCCAGCTGGTAGGCCAGATAGGCGTAGAACAGGTTGCCGAGCGGCAGGGCGATCGCCAACGCCGGCAGGATCCGGCCGTAGACGTCCGTCGCCGGGATCTGGATCACGAACAATGCGAGGCCCGACAGGACCAGCACATTCAGCAGAACATTCGTTCCAAGACCGAAGAATGCGTTCCAGTCGCCCGGGACCCACAGCTTCGGCTTGAACGATGACGTGCTCGTTGTCACGCGGTGTACCTCCCTCTTCCGCGGAGCCTCGATGGGCTCCGCAGATGGCCCCTCCGATGACCCTCCCGCGAAAACGCGGCGAACCGTCAATCGATAGGCATCATCCCGGCGCCGCGCTCGCTCCGACCTTGGCCGGCGCGCCGAGTGCCTCGATGAAGTCCGCCGAGGTCCCGACCCAGCCGAAGATCCCTCCCTGGGCCTTGATCATCTCCAACGCAACCCGCTGGAACTCGGGAAAGTACGACGCCACGCAATCGGACAGGACGAGCGCGTCGTACCCGCGATCGTTCGCCTCTCGAACGGTCGTCGTCACGCACACCTCCGTCGTGACCCCGCAGGCGACGAGCTTCGTGATGCCCTTCATCTTGAGAATCGCATCGAGGTCCGTCGCGTAGAAAGCGCCCTTGCCGGGCTTGTCGACGATCGGCTCGCCCTCGATCGGGTACACCTCCTCGACAATGTCGTGGCCATGCGAGCCGCGGACGAGGAGTCGACCCATCGGTCCCTCGTCACCGATGTGGATCGTCGGATTGCCGCGCTCGTACTTGGCCTTCGGCAGGTCGGACAGGTCGGGTCGATGGCCCTCCCGGGTATGGATGACGAACATTTCCGCGGCGCGACAGGCCAGGAGGACCTTCTTCGCGGCCGGGAGCGCCTCGAGCAGCAGGCTGGTGTCGTTGCCGAGCGACTCGCCGAAGCCGCCCGGGTACACGAAGTCCCGCTGGAAATCGATCATGATCAATGCGGTCGTCGCTGGATCGAATTCGAATTCGTAGGGTTCCGCCCTTGCCGACAGCATTCCCATCCCTTCCTTTCTCCTTGACTAGCGCGGCGCCGGAACGGCGTCCGGAACGATCCTCGTCCCTGTCCCGCCGGCGATCGCACGCTCGAGCGACGCGGGGGTCGTGATGATGACTTCGTGCCCCCCATGGGCGAGGAAGCGGATCGCCGCCTCGACCTTGGGCCCCATCGATCCCTTCGGAAACTCCCCTTCCTCCAGGTACTGCTTCGCCTCCGAGACGGCGATCCGGTCGAGCCAGCGCTCGCCCGGCCGACGGAAGTGGACGGCCACCTGCTCGACCCCGGTCGAGAGGACGAGCAGCGGGACCTCCAGGCTGGCGGCGAGGAGCGCCGAAGCGCGGTCCTTGTCGATCACCGCCTCCGCCCCGCGGTACTGGCCCGGCGCCGTCTCGATCACTGCGACGCCGCCGCCTCCGACGGCAATCACAACGAAGCCGGCGTCGACGAGCGTCCGGATCTGGTCGATCTCGACGATCCGGATCGGCTCCGGCGAGGCCACGACCCGGCGATAGCCGCGACCGGAGTCCTCGATCATCGTCCAGCCATTACGCGCCGCGCGGTCGTCGGCATCATGTCTTGAGTAGAAGGGACCGATCGGCTTGGTGGGCTGCCGGAACGCCGGGTCGTCCTGGTCGACAACGACATGGGTCAGGACGCACACCACGCGGTCCGGCAGGCCTCGCGCCGCAAGCTCGTTGAGGAGGGCCTGGCCGAGGATATGGCCGATGCCGCCCTGGGAGTCCGCGACGGACATCTCCAGGCTGAGGCGCGGGACCGGCGCATCCGCGGGCACCAGTTCGGACCGGAGGAGGATGAAGCCGACCTGGGGCCCGTTGCCGTGGGTGACCACGACGCCCCAGCCTGTGGCGACCAGGGCGGCGATATGCTGGGCCGTCTCGCGCGCATTCTCGTACTGTTCGGCGATCGTGCCTTGCTGGCCATCGAGGATCAGAGCATTCCCGCCGATCGCGATGACCGCCCGGTTTGTCACTTCGTCACCGCCTTCGCCCTGGCCACGACGTTCAGCGTCTCGGCCAGCCCGACCAGGGCGCTGCTGAAGCAGGCCAGCGGAGCGCGGGCAATCCCGGCGCCGATCTGGCCGACGCCTGCCTCGCGATGAGCGATCCCGGTGTTGATCACCGGGGCGATTCCCGAATCGGCGACGCGACGGGCGTCGATCCCGGTCGGCGTCCCGATGAAGCCGAGCGGCGGCAGGGCGTATGACGGGTTGTTGGCGAGAGTGATCCGGCCCATCAGCCGGGTGAACTCGAGGGCATCGGCGGGGCTGCCGCCGACGAACCGGACGATCGCCGGCGCCGCCGCCATCGCGAACCCGCCGATTCCGAACGTCTCGGTGATCGCGCTGTCGCCGAGGTCCGGGTTGGCATCATCTGGGCCGTAGCCTGGGAAGTAGAGCCCGTCGGGCACGCCCACCGGGGTCGTGAACCAGGCTGGTCCCGTCCCCGACATCCGGATTCCGAAGTCGACGCCGTTGCGAGCCATCGCGGTCACGACCGTCGATCCCTCGATGCCGTGGGCCGAGTCGAGGGCGGACTTGCAGGCCGCCATCGACAGGTTCAGGAAGAAGTGGTCGTTGCCGCGCAGGAAGTCCAGGACGGCGATCGCAGTGCTCTTCTCGGCGGTCGCAACGATCGAGGGAGCGATCGTCCTGGTGAACAATGAGGTCCCCGCGATGTTGCGGTTGTGGCCCTCGTCGCCCATCTGGAGGGCCTGGCCGGTCAGGCTTCGCAGGTCGATCGGGCCACCCTTGCCGAGCGCCGCCGAAAGCGCCGGGCCGAGCGTTTCGACGAACCAGCGCAGCCGGGCCAGGACGCTCGCGTCGTAGGCGCCGAACCGGAGGACCTTCCCGAGGCCTTCGTTGAGGGTCGCGTAGGCCCGTCCGCCGCCCGCCGTGTTCTCGACGACGACGACTGGCATCGACGGGCTGACCACTCCGGCCATCGGGCCGACCGCGCCATAGTCGTGGCACGGGGCGAACGCGACGCCACCCGATTCGATCAGAGTCGTCGCCTCGTCCGGCCCGTCCGCCCAGCCCTCGAACAGGACCGCTCCGGTGATGGCGCCCTTGACTGGGCCGCACATCCGATCCCAGGTGATCGGTGGCCCGGAGTGCAGGATTCGCCGGCCCTCGAGCCCGAGCGCCGCCTGGGCGGGGGCGACGTCGACGAGCATCGGCTGGGCGGCAAGCAGGCGCTCGATAGCCGTCGCGTTCGCCTCGGGGATGAGCCGGCCGACCACGTCATCGGGGTCGTCCTCGAGGCGGGCGAGGAGGAGCCCGACGTCTGCATCACCCTCGGCCGGCGGTCGCCAGTCCAGTGTCGTCACACTCGAGGCGTGCTGTTGGAGGGCAGCGGCGAACATGTCCAGGCCAACGTTGATCGCGTGGACCCCGTCCGGAAAGAGCGTCGAGACCGAGCTGTTGTTCACCGCTGCCCTCCGCTCTGGCCGGCGGTCGCCGGGGCGACGCCGGAGGCGGCCGCAAGCGCGATCTGCGCCGCGATCGCGGCCGCCCGGGCATTGCTCCGGGCGAGGAGGACCCCGGCAGCGGCCAGGCGGCTCTCCTGGACGGCAAGTCCCTGGGGGTCGCTGTCCGTGCCGCACACGGACGCGACCACGGCAAGCTGGCGGCCTTCCTTCCGGGCGGCCTTGCGGGCATCCGCGATCGCCTCGGCAAGGGCACCGCCGGGATCGTCGTTGGCGCCGTACCCGAGCACGACATCGAGGAGGATGACGGCCGTCGTCGGATCCATGGCTGCCGCGAGCAGGTGCTCGTTGCGAAGCCGCGGGTCGATCATCGGATGAGGTCGTCCCACCGTGTACTCGTCATCGCCGAGATCCAGGATCTCGTGGTCCTTGGCGGCCGCGGCACCGAGGACCGACGTGAGGATGAGCTTGGCCTCGCCGGCCAGAGAGCCGCCGCTGTAGAGCCCGCGAATACGCCACTGTCCGGGAGCGAGCCGGCTCGCCGTCTCCCGCGCTGCCGCCTCCTCCTGCTCGCCGGCTCTCGGATCGGTTGACGCCGCCTCGTCGGCAGGCTCGGGCCGCCCGAGGGCGATCGCCGACGCGCGGGCGGCCGCCTCCTCGAACGTCACGGCCGGGATCCCGCCGGCGGCCAGGATCGCCTCGGGATCGCCACCGAGGAAGTTGACGACGACCGGCTTGCCGACCGCCCGAATCGCCGCGAGCACGCGCGCCGTCACGGACGCGGCCGGCGGCTTCGAGATCAAGACGATCACGTTCGTGGCAGGGTCGGCCGCCAGCCGATCCAGCGCGGCCAGCATCATCGTCCCACCGACCCGCTCGTCGAGATCGCGTCCGCCGACGCCGATCGCCTGCGACACACCGGCGCCATCGCGATCGATCAGGCAGCTCACCTGCTGGAGGCCGGTGCCGGACGCTCCGACGAGGCCGATCGACCCGCGGTGTACGGCATTGGCAAACCCGAGGGGCACGCCGTCGAGGATCGCGGTGCCGCAGTCGGGCCCCATCACCAGGAGGCCCTTGGCCTTCGCGAGCTCTTTGAGCTCGATTTCGTCCTCGATCGGGACGTTGTCACTGAACAGGAAGACATTGAGGCCGCGCTTCAGGGCCTTGAGCGCTTCGGCCGTGGCGTAGGTGCCCGGCGTCGAGACCAGAACGAGGTTGCATGCGTCACGTTCGGCGACGGCCTCGGCGATCGTGCGCTGGTCCGTCTGGGTGGCATCGCCTGCCGAGCCGCCGCCCGGCCCGGAGAGGCGGTCCTCCGCGCGCTCGAACGCCGTGTCTGCCACCGCCTCGTCGGCCGCCGCCACCGCGACGACGAGGTCGTTCGGGCCGGCTCCGATGGTTGCCTCGGAAAGCAGGCCGGCTGCCGCAAGGACCTCCCGGTTGGCAGGCGTGGCCATGACGAGGCCGGCTCGCTCGACCCCGGCCAACGACTCGATCTCGGCGGCGATCTGCATCAACTCGACCGAGTCGCGGTAGCTGTTGCGGAAGACCCGGGCGAACGCGGTCACTGGACCCATCCCGGGCCGGACGCCGCGGCGTCCAGACCGTCGAGAACCCCGACCAGGCAGTCGATGCCGGAGCTCGCCCCTCGGGCAGCGGCACGCTCCATGGCCGGCGTCGCCGTCAACCGATCCGGGTCGAGCAGTCCGGCGAGCAGGTCGTGAACGCATTCGGCGAATGCGCCAGCAGCGGCATGACGAAGAAGCGTCGCGGCGACGGCGGTCGTCCGGGCGCTGATGTCGCCGAGCGCACCGGTCGCGAAACCGGCCATCGGGTGACCCGTGGCGTGAAGTGCGGCCAGGAATCCGACCAGCGCGTCGTCACCGGAAGGCGTCAGCCCTGGCCCGAGCCCGATCAAGCGTCCGGCGGCGTTCGCCGCGCGCGGCTCGTCGCCGGTCTCGACCGCGAGGCGCAACAGGGCCAGTGCCTGTCCAGCTCGGGCCAGCAACTCAGGTTGACCGATCATTCGAGGCCCGAACCAAGCGCTGGTCGGGTCGGTTGCTCCGAGGCGGCGGCCCTCGAGCAACGGTCCCACCCCGAGCCTGGTTCGGCGCCGGGCGATGAGGGCCGCGGCCGTCCGGACCTCGCCTGCGCGCTCAAGCCAGCGGCGCCGTGCCGCGTCACGTCGGCAAGCGTCAGGGTCGAAGAGGGGAGACCACCCGCGACCGGGGGGCAGAACGATCCGGAGATGGACGGCCGGGAAGTGGATCTCGCCGTCGGACGCCGTCACTGCCATGCCGGCGCGCATGCCGAGGGCCCGGTGATCCGAGCCGAGCTCCACGAGGATCCCGTTCGGCAGCCCGCCATCCTCGGGGCGTGCGAGCGTCAGCAGGCCTCCATCGATCGAGATGTTGATCGTCGATCGAAACACGCTGTGGACCCGGAGCGGACGAGGGGCCGGCCGGGTCATCAAGGCAGGGACAGCGTCGCTGAAGCGCGCAGCCACCACGGTCCGATCCGACTCCAGGATGAGCATTCCTCGACATCGTGGAGCGGCATTCGTTGAATGTCACTGTCAGGTAGTGACATTGACGTGGCCATTGACTGTCGGGTATCCATAGTACCGTGATCGACGGGATCCGCCTTTCGGACGTCCTGAAGCTCCCCGCCCTCGCGCGGGCCCGAGTCGTCGGTGGGGCGGCGGGTCTCGATCGGCCGGTCCGATCCGTCAACGTGATGGAGGTTCCGGACATCCTCGAATGGGTGAAGCCGGACGAGCTCCTGCTGACGACCGCATATCCGCTGCGCGACGACCCGGTCGCCCTGGATGCCCTCGTTCCCCATCTCGCCGAACGCGGTCTGGCCGGGATCGCAGTCAAGCCGGCGCGATACATCAAGACGATCCCGGCTGCGATGATCGAGGCGGCAGACCGCGAGCGGTTCCCCTTGATCGAGCTCCCCGGAGAGGCCTCGTTCAACGAGATCATCAACGCGATCCTGACGGTGATCCTGAACGTCCAGGCCGCTCGTCTCCAGCGATCCGCGGCGATCCACGATCGGTTCACCGCGATCGTCCTGTCGGGCGGCGGGCTGCGTCAGATCGCGGAGGCGCTGGCCGAGCTCGTCGGCCGGCCTGTCTCGATCGTCGACGCGCAGGGCGTGTCTCAATGGCGGACCTCGGAGCGGGCACCCGAGCCCGGCGCCGAGGACGGCTTCATTCAGCAGATCCAGGTCGGGGGCGAGCGCTACGGGGCGATCCTGATCGCCGCCGGCGCGGACGAGCTCGGCCCAGATCGGCTCGAAGCGATCGAGTATGCGGCGACCGTCGCGGCCCTGCGACAGGTGCAGTCCCGGGCCGTTGCGGAGGCCGATCGGCGCTTCCAGGCCGTCTGTCTCGAGGAGCTGATCACGGGCCACGTCGCGGACCGAAGCATCCTGGC
Organism: Candidatus Limnocylindrales bacterium; assembly: GCA_038245515.1. Classification (GTDB taxonomy): domain Bacteria; phylum Chloroflexota; class Limnocylindria; order Limnocylindrales; family CSP1-4; genus CF-46. Next base: position 46,415 of record JBBRSJ010000021.1, read on the forward strand.
CGAACGAGCGACCGCCTTCGCGTGGGACCTGACGACCCCGCGGGCGGTCCTCCTCGCCGAGGTCGACGCGATCGACGGGCGGCCCCTCAGCGCGCTCGCCGGCGGACCCGAGGGGGCCTCGCTGCGACATCGGCTCGCGGAGGCGGCTCGGGCGAGCCTCGGGTCCAGCGCGATCATCTGGGAACGGAGCCGGGAGATCGGCGCGCTCGTCGCCGCTGCCCGCGCGACCGAGCTGCAGGAGCTGGGAATCGCGCTCCAGGCCGAGGCGGGGCGACGCGTCATCGGCGCAGCCATCAGCGTCGGGATCGGCCGGGCCGCGCCCGACCCGCTCGACCTGAACGGCTCGTACGTCGAGGCGCGTCGTTCTCTCTCGATCGGACGATGGTCACACGGCCCTGGGCACGTGACGGTCTTCGACGACATTGGCCTGGATCGGCTCCTCGTCGGGATGCCCTCGTCCGAGGTGGCCGACTTCTGTGTGGCGGTCCTCGGACCTCTCGAGGCCTACGACCGGACCCGTGGGACGAGTCTCGTGACCACGCTCGAGACGTTCCTCGCGACGCGCAACGCGGCGCTCGCGGCTCGCCAGCTGTACCTCCACTACAACACCCTGAAGAATCGCCTGGCCAAGATCGAGGAGCTCGTCGGACCCTACCTGGACGACCCGGAGCGGTGCCTCAGCCTGTCGCTGGCGATCCGCCTGCGGCGGCTCCCCGAGGCCTGACCGGCTGGCCGATCTCGACCCAGTCGTCGCCGTCGATCTCATCCACGTGGACGTTGACCCGCTCCTCGAGGGGTGACGCCACGGTGCGACCGTCTTGGTCCGGCCGGATCGGAAGCTCGCGATGTCCGCAGTCGATCAGGACGACGAGTCGGATCGCACCCAGGCGTCCAGGGGATCGGTCGACACGGGTCAGCGGCTTTGGAGGAACGTCAGGACCGCCAGGACGCGCCGATGGACCTCCGGGGCCGGCTCGAGGCCGAGCTTTCCAAGGATCGCGCTGATGTGTGACTCGACCGTCTTCTCCGACAGCGCCAACTGACTGGCAATGGCCTGGTTCGAGCGTCCCTCGGCCATCAGCGCCAGGACCTCGCGCTCTCGCGCCGTCAACTCCGCCAGTGGGTCCAGATGGCGCTGACGACCGAGCAGCTGGGCGACAATGGCCTGGTCGACGACCGAGCCACCGCGCGCCACCCTTCGCACAGCCTCCACGAAGTCGGCGATGTCAGCGACCCGGTCCTTGAGCAGATAGCCCACGCCGCGACCGCCTTCCTCGAGCAGCCGCAGCGCGAATGCCGGCTCGACGTACTGCGACAGGACCAGCACGCCGACCGCGTCACCGTGCGTCCGCTTGATCCGATGCGTCGCCACGATCCCCTCATCTCGCAAGCCGGGCGGCATCCGGATATCGACGATGGCGATGTCGGGTTGGACCTCGTCGACAAGGCGGACGAGCTCGTCCGCATTGCCCGCCTGTCCGCAGACATCGAAGCCCTCCTCGCGGAGCAGTCGAACGAGTCCTTCCCGGAGGAGGACCGAATCCTCGGCGACGACCACCCGCACGGCCATCATTCGAGCGGAATCAGGGCGATGACGCAGGTCCCCACCTGCGCTCCTGGCTCCGTTCGAAATGTCCCGTTCAGTGCCGCGACCCGGTCCGCGAGTCCCCGCAGGCCTGAACCTGTCGCGTCCGCCGCACCGACGCCATCGTCGTCGATCCGGATCGTCAGTCGGTCGTCATCGGTCGTCGCGCTCAGGCGGACGTTGGTCGCGTGCGCATGCTTTGCGACGTTCGCGAGCGCCTCGGCGGCCACGAAATATGCCGTGGCGGCCGCTGTTCCCGTGACCGCTCTGCCCAGGTCGACCTCGACCTCGACGGGAACCGGCGAGCGGTCCGCCAGAGCACGCAACGCCGCAGCCAAGCCAGCTTCGGTGAGCACCGCGGGGTGGATCCCGCGGGCGAGTTCACGCACCTCTTCGATCGCCGCCAGGGCTTCGTCCGCGCCATGGCGCAGGGCGCGGCCCGCCTGTGACTGAGCCTCCGTACCGCCTCCGGCTCGACGCAGTTCCATCGCCAACGCGACGAGCCGTTGCTGAACGCCGTCGTGCAGGTCCCGTTCGATCCGCCGGCGTTCAGCATCACCTGCCTCGACGATGCGAGCGCGGGACGCCCGAACCTCTTCCAATTGGCGACCGATCTCGACGCCGAGTCGTGCGTTGTCGATCACGAGCCGAGTCACAGCGACGCCAGCGGACACGAGACTCGGATCCTCATCGAGCGCCGGATCGTGGATGACCACGGCCAGTCGTCGACCGGCAGAGTCGACAGGAGTCATGGTGGCAGCCGACGACGACTCCGGCAGCGGCATGCGCCGTCCGTTCTCGTCGCGGTAGGTCGCCGCGTCATCGTCCCAGGTCAGGATGCGCAGCGACGGGTCGCGCAGCGCGCCGGCAAGCGCGTCGCGGAGAGCCTGGCTCGACGGGGTCTCGCCGACGTCAGTGATCGCCTGAGCGATGGCAGAGCGGGCGGCGCGCTGGCGGAGGATCCCTTGGAGCATCCCGAGCGGCACGAGGATCCGAACGACGTTGAGAGCCCAAGCCACGGGCACCATCACCGCGTTCGCCAAGGCTGGAATGAGATCCAGCAGCTTGAGCGGGTCGTATACGGCGAACCCCTCCGCGAACGCTGCCGCCGCGCCGGCCGCAACGACCGGACCGATCACGTGGCGCATCGGCCCACTCGCGGTTTGCCAGCGTCGGATCATCAGCCACCCGGCGGGGATGAAGAGGAGCGCCAGGACGACATCGGTCCAGGCCACGAGGGGAAGGGCGACAGCCCGCCCGACGATTTCGAATCCGATGATCTCCCGCGCGCTCACGACCAACCGGGCCAGCGACCGGACGCCGAACGCCAGACCGATGGCAAAGAGGATGGCGCGCTCCTCGCGACGCCCCGGCCAGCGTCTGGGGAATGACAGCGTGATCAGGGCGAGGACGAGGTTGAAGTAGCCCTGGAATGCGAATGCGAGGGCATCGACGACCGGCAGGTCCTGCTGCTGGAACGTGCCCACAAACCACAGGAATCCGGCCAGGACGAGGCGCCGGCCCGCTGGTTGCGACGGCCGACTGATCGCGCCGATCAATCCGCAGCCCACCAGCACCCATCCGATGCCGAGGTCGAGGATGGGGATCCACGCTGGTTGCTCCCAGACGTGGCCGATGTGCTCGCCGACCAGGCCCGTCAGAACCGCGACGGTCGCGAGGACGCCAGCGAGGGTCAGAGTCACCGTGTTGCCGCGCGTGACAGCACGTCATGCAAGGCCTCTGCCGACAGCGTCGCCTTGTCGATGAAGCCATCGGCGCTCGAGAGCGCGAGACGCTGGCCGTAGTCGCTAGGAGTGTGTGTCGGTAATGGCCAGCGAGCCACCCCTGGCGGGTGCGAGAATCGGTCATGCGCACCAAGACGTTCCGCCCGTACGACCAGGACAGCCTTCTGTTGATGCCGCCCAGCCTGCACGACTGGATCGACCC
>JBBRSJ010000022.1:0-48958 GCA_038245515.1 Candidatus Limnocylindrales bacterium
GCCGAGGCCCAGGGCCGCGCCGTAGAAGATGAGCAGGTAAGCGGTGTCCTCGAGCCCAACGATCCGGTCGCCGATCCACAGCTCGACGATCATCAGCAGGCCCATCGCGATGCCGATCGGCAATACGCGCCGGTCCGCATAGCGTCCGACGGCATAGGCGAGCATCAGGTACGCCACCGCGCCCGCCAGGCTGTTGCCGGCGCCGTAGACGACGCTGTACAGCAGTGTCACGAGCGCGGCGACGGTGATCGCCGCGACAGGCACCAGCCGCCGGAAGGCGACGGCAATGATCGTCACCAGCTGGAGCACCGCAGTCAGGGTGACGGGCCCCGGAAAGGCGCCGCTCGCCACCTCGACGAGCGCGAGCACCAGGAGCGCGCACGCAAGCAGCCAGTCGAGGACCGAGGGCGCGCGCCGCGCGCCCACCATCCGGTCGCGGGTCAGCCAGCGGAGATGCTTCACTCGGCCACCTTGCTGGCTCGCGACCCGCGCCTCGTCATCCATTGGTCGCGCGGGGTTGCGACCTGCGGTTGATGTGTTCGAGTAATGCGGATGACGACACCAACGGGCGGGCCTTCAAGAGGTGGGAGCTTGAGCATGAAGGGCTGAAGCCGAGCCACCGAGGGCGCAACCACGAGGCCAGCCGGCCGTGCGGCGTGTGCAGGGATCCGGCATTTGACCGCGGGCGAGGCGTCGAGGCTGGGATCAGGGGTTCCCTCGATGGTGATCAGACTCGGCCCGGGTCAGGACCTATCCGTCGATGTCGTGGGCTTCGCGTCCACTTGGTCGTACTCGCCTGGCGTGGACCCGGAAGCGGGACTTTGCCCACCACAGGCGCATACTCTCCCCTCCGGAGCAGGTCGGCACCCCAGCCGGAGCCGTCTCCAGGCGCCCCTGAAGGAGTTGTGCATGCCGCACGTCGTGATCACCCACGCAGTCAAGGACGTCGAGACCTGGCTGACGGGCAAGGAGGAGCGCGCCGCCGCATTTTCGCCGTTCGCCTCGCACGTGACCGACCATGTGGCGATGGATGGCAGCAACAACGTCGCGATCACGGCAGATGTTCACGACATCGCCGGGGCCCAAGCGATGCTCGCGTCTCCCTCGCCCGAGGTCGCAGCGGCGATGGAGCGGCACGGCGTCATCCAGCCGATCTCGGCCCACATCGAGAAGTAGCCCGCTCGGGGCTCCGACTGGACGTATTCATCGGCACGAAGGAGCCTAATTCTACTGCCAGACGTCGGCCTTCTCGGCGACGACCCACATCGTCGTCGGCGACGCTGATCCCATCGCCCGGCGGACATCGATCGCCTCGCCAGCTGAGCGACCCGCGTACCTGACCCGCTTGCCGGAGCCGGGGCCACGGGGCTTACCATTGACGTCCCGTGACGACCCTGGCTCCGAACGACTTTCGCAGCTCCACGAGTCAATGGCTCCGGGTTGCGCGCGAAGCCTTGATTTCACCCGTCTGCGCTTCCCGAGCAGTCAAGTCGCTGCCCCTGGTGTGACCGCGGCCAGGCCGCGAAGGCGAACGGGTGCTCGGCCTCGGGCTGTCGCTCTTCAGCGCCGTCAACCTCGTGGTCCTGGCCCGAACGAAGCGCTTCGAGCGGTACGTCATCGCCTTGATCTCCTCCGGTCCGCCGTTCGTCCTCGCCGCGAACATCCTCGCCGGTGGTGTCACGTCGAACGACGGCGGCCTCGTCTGGGCGTTCCTCTCGGGCCTGGCTACGCTCTGCTCGCGCTCGGACCCCGCCGCGCCACGCCGTGGTTCATCGCCTTCTTCGCGACCCTCCTCGTCGCGGTAGCCATCGACCCGCTTGTTCGCGGTCTCTTCGCGCCACCGGCATACATCGTCCAACTGATCTTCTACGCCCAGAACATCGGCGTGCCCTGACGATCACGTTCCTCCTCCTACGCCACAGCGACATCCGGCGACGCGTGGCCGAGGCGCGTTCGGACGACCTGCTGACGAACGCGATCCCGGCATCGATCGCCACTCGCCTCAAGCATGGCGAAACGCGGATCGCTGAGACGGGCGCGGCGTGCCGGGGCCGGCGGTCAATCAATGAGACCTTGATTGACGATCTCGGCGACGCGGCTCGGAGACGCTCGCGTTCGACCAGACTTGATTTGATCGTCTCCGAGCCTTGCAGCGCGCTCGGCCGTTCTCGGCCCGGCCTTCAAGTTGCCGCCGGTCCTCACGTGGTTGACACTGCCAGGGGCCGGCTGCTCGGGGGTCACAGCCACCGTCGCATGACGGTGAGCTCGAAGAGGACCTTGGCCCAGTGGTGGTGCGCCGGGGGTTGCATGGCGACGGCGGCGGCGGGGTCGGCGTAGAAGTCGCCGGAGCCATACCCGGCCCGACCGTTGCCGGTCTCGATGAAGCAGCTGCCGGGGCCGTCGAACTCTGCTGCGGGCTGGTTGCCGTTGATGGTCGCGGCGATACGGTCGGCAACGGTTTGCGCCTGGGCATGGGCAAACACCCCGGCCCGGGGCAGGGGCTTGCCAATGCCGAGCGGGACGTTGGAGTTGTCCCCGATCGCGTAAACCCCCGGGAAGCCGGTGGCCAGGGTGTGCCGGTCGACGTCGATCCATCCTCGTCGCCTCGGCACCGCGGAGTTCGGCTGTGCCCTCGGTCCCTGCACCCTCCCCGGCGCTCGTAGGTTCCACCAGGCGGCGCGCAGAAGGGCATCAAGCCGGTCCCGGCGTCGAGACGTACATCGCCCGCCGGTCGATGACCGATCACGAGGGCAAGGCCGACGCCCAGCCCTTCCACCTGACCTGCTGGCGACCGACTTGGTCGGCGGTCGGAATCGGCCTGTCCGCGTGCCTCAAGGGGGCGAAGCGGGCGTTATCGGCCGCTGATCAGCGCGCCGCCCCAGCGATCGGGTCCACTCCCTGGCTGGGCGTCCGAAAGCGATAGCCGAGGCCGCGAATCGTTTCGATGGACGACGCGCGGTCTCCCAGCTTCTTCCTCAGCGACCAGATATTTGCCTCGATCACGTTGCTGCCACCGGCGTCATACCCCCAGACGTGGCGAAGAATGTCGGACCGAAGGACGACCGTCCCTTCGCGCTCGTGGAGGTAGTCCATCACCTCGAACTCGAGCCTGGTCAGGTCCACCCGCCGGCCGTGGAGGACCAGCTGGTGCTGGACGACGTCGAGGATCGAGTCGTCCTGGATCTGCAGCTCCGAGGCAATGAGGCCAGTCAGCCAGCCGTCGATCGAGGACGGCCCGAAGTCGTTCTGGACGGAGTAGTAGGGGACGCCGTCGAACTCGATCGCATCGCCCGGCATGAGCGTGAAGCCCAGTGGCGCGACCATCGGGGCGTAGACCGCGATGTCCCGAGCCGTCGCGTAGATCCTGCGCAGGTGCGGGCGCAGCTCCATGTAGATCCGCTTCAGGTCGAGCCAGCAGGCTGCCTGAACGGGTGACGGAGCGTCGCCGAAATCGCGAGCGAGCAGTGTGCGGTTGAAGAGCGCCCGCTCGCCCCGCGCGACCGGCTGTCGGCGCAGATGATCCCAGCACTGGCCGGCGACCGGGTCCTCCTCGACGAGGCGATGGCTCAGGCTGTCCATGTCGCACACGAGGTAGAACCCGGCGACCGCACCCGACCGGCTCCGGGCGACCCGGAAGGACCCGGGCGCGCGTCGCCACCAGGCGTCGAGTGCCCTGGCCGACGCGGGCGGTTCATAGCGGGCGATGATCGCGGCAATCGCCGGCCCGTCGTCCGGCGTTGCCGACTCCACGGAGTACTGGTGCTCGGTCGTCGGGAAGAACGCCTCTCGGACGATCGGGTTCTCGAGGATGTAGAGCAGATCGGCCGTGTACCGCCACATTTCCTGATTCGCGGCTCGAGCGACTTCTTCCCGGAGCTGTCGCCAGGCAGCCGCGCGGTAGCGCTTCGACCGATCGGGGTCGGACGAACGCAGCAGGGCCGCGATCGCCTCACGAACAGTGTCGTGAAGGATGAGCCCGTCGTCGCTCAGTTCGACAAAGGGGAGCACTCGAAGACGGTCGAAGGCGATCTGCGGAGCGGACTCGGGCAGCATGGCCGCCAGGAGGGATAGCGTCGGCCGGCGGACGACCGAGGCGGCATCGAGCGCCTCCCGGGTCTCGGGATCCAGGACGCCGAGATAGAGCTCAGTAAGCCCCTCGATGACCGCCTTGACCGTCACGGCCTCCAGCCTGAGGTCCGGCCGCTCGGCCAGCGCCGAGGCTGCCAGGCGGAGCGACAAGGGGTGGCCGCGCGCCAGCCGGTAGATCCGGTCGGCGTCATCGCGACCGAGTCCCGTCTGACCGAGAAGAGCCTCCGCCTCGTCGCGTCGCAGGTTCTCGAGGGGCAGACCGCGGAACAGACGTCCGAGATCGCTCGGCCAGCCCGTCATCGGGGCCTCGCGGCCGGACAGGACGATCCGCACGTTGTCCGTGAGTGCGGGGACGAAGGTCTGTCGCAGCCACGGGTCCAGGAGCCGAAGCACTTCGTACGTGTCCAGGATGAGGATGACCCGATCGCCGAGACGGCTCAGCCGCGCGGCGGCGTCCTCTGCGGTCGCGACGTCGCCACCGGTCTTGCCTTCCAGTGCGGCGAGGAAGCCGCGCTCGGTCGGTTCGATGGTGCGACCGTCCAGCCGGAGCACCATCGCGCCGCGCGCCCGGGCCTCGACTCCGAAGGCCTCGGCAAGCGCCGACTTGCCGATGCCGGCGATGCCATGAACGAAGACGACGAGGGGGCCGTCCTCGCCAAGCAGCTGGCGAAGGACTGCCATCTCGTCGTCACGTCCGACAAGGCCCGTTGCCTGGTCATCCATCAACTGTCGAGCGGTGCGGGTCATCGGCTGAGTGTGCGCCTGTCGTGCAACCAGCGCGATCCGGCGTCCGGTCTCAGCCGGCCGGGCTGAAGCCGTACGTCCCGTCCCACTCGAAGCTGCCGCCGCCAAGTGGCGAAACGGCGACGCTGGCATGGAACCCGGTGAACACCCCGGTCCCGCCCGAGAGCGTCACCGTTCCGAGGCCGGTCGCCAGGTTGAGCACGACGTGGCCGAAGGCGTTGTTGTTCCCGGGACCGTCGATGACGATGGCACTGTCCAGCGTCAGCGAGACGAAGTCGGCCGCCTGAAGGTAGACCACCCTCGAGCCGACCTTGATCGCGTTGAGGTTCGAGGACGTGATCGTGCAGTAGTCGTTGGCGGCGCCCGTATACGTGGCGCAGCTCTTCGTCACGTGGAGGTCGCCGCTTCGCGGAGACGCTGCGACCGCTGGCGCGAGGGCCGCCAGGGCCAGGATGGTGGCTCCAGCCACGAGCAGGATTCGCTTCAAGTGCATCTGTGATCCTCCGGGCGCAGGCCGTCTCACCAATGGCTCGGCACGATCCAAGGCAACCGAGGGGACCGAGTGTGAGTACTCCGGCGTCTGTCCAGGTCACCGTAGTTCGCGGCGGTCGTCATGGCGTGACCACTCCATGAAGACAATCTGAAGATGACCATGGCGTCTGCCGCGACCGACCTCCGCGGCGGCTCGAGCGGCCCGTGGGCCGTGGCAGGCGACCAGCGCTACTTCTCAGCGACTACAGCGCCACGTGGGTCCAGCGCACGCTCGTCTCGAGCGTCGCCCTCGACATTTTGTCCAGTGACGTCCTGTCCAGCGCATTCGTGCTCGATGCCGATAACGTCTGGACTGCCAGCCCCGGACGCCGGTCACCAGCCGCGGATACTCGGGCTACCATGGGTGCCCGATGCCCATCGCCCCGAACGACTTTTCGCAGCTCCACCTGTCAATGGCTCCGAGTTTGCGCACGGGCGCGGGCCATGACCGGATCGTCGCGTGGCCCGCCTCGCGGCGCCTGCCGAATGCCCCGGCGCAGCGCCGGCGTCACCGGACCCTTGCGGTCCCGATGTTCTCTACAGGCCCGTAGGGGTCCACGCCTGGTGCGGCAACGGTCGCTGATGCGTCCACGATCCGATCGCGAGCCTCGACCCGCTCGACGTCCGGAGTCACTGCTCCCAGGACGTGGACAGGATCTCAGCGACCGTCTGGGCGAGCCCGTGCGGGTTCTGGAGGCCCATCGGGTGGCCGGTGGCCGGGACAACCTTGTAACCGACGCCGGCGGCTTCAAGGTCGGCCCGCGGGTCCAACGGCTCGCTCTCCGCGCCGTCGAGATCCCAGCGCGACATCTGCAGGTCCTTCACGAGCGAGCGCAGCGGTGGATCCGTTTCACGTTCCATTGACACCGCCTCGCGATGGAGGGCGTAGGGCGCGACGAGGCGGGTGATCCCGAGGTGGGCGGCCCGAAGCCCCTTGGGCTGCGCCTCCGCCTCGCTCGTCTGACCGTCGAGCAGATCAGCGAACCCTCGCTCCACGAATTCCTGCTCGGATTGGGCCGTCATCGCGTGTGGTTCGCCCCAGAGGTTCCCTTCGGCCATGATCAACAGCGACACGATGTGCGGTCGGGCCGCTGCGACAAGGACGCCAACGCCGCCGCCCATGCTGTGGCCGATCACGCCGCACTCGGTCAGGGCGAGATCATCGATCACGGCCACGATCGTCCGTGCGTGGTCCTCGAAGGTGTAGCCGAATCCCAGCGGGCGGTCGCTGTAGCCGTGGCCGAGGAAGTCGATCAGCAACTGGCGCCGGCCCCGCAGCTGCGGTTCTACGGCCGCCGACAGAAGCTCACCGGTCGAGGAGCACATCCAGCCGTGGAGCCACAGCATCGGAGGATCGTCGCCCGGGATCTCGGTGTAGCGAATGAACGCGCGATCGTCGGGCAGGTAGACCGCCTTGAACACAGTTCGCCTCCTGGAGCCCAGATCCGGCCGTCAACACATCCGATGCGCCTCATCCCGTTCGTCAGGGGTCCGTGACGGAGTATGCGCCCGGGCCGTAGCGCTCAACGCTTGCGCGTGTTGCTGACGAAGACCGTGATCGCGTCGACGCCGAGGCCGCTGGCCAGGTGCCGGCGAGGCCTGTCGCCGGGGCCTGGGCGATGGCACTGTTGGGGTGCGCTCTTTTCGACGGCCGTTCGTGGTGACTGCCAGCCGGATAGGTCGCTGGGCTACCATTGACCCCCGATGACGATCGCCCCGAACGACTTCACGCATCTGCACGTCCATTCCGAATTCAGCCTCCTCGACGGCCTCGGCCGGATCACGGAGCTGGTCGACACGGCGGCCCAACTGGGCATGGATTCGATGGCCGTCACGGATCACGGGGCGCTCTACGGCGCGGTCGCGTTCTACCAGGCGGCCAAGTCGAAGGGCATCAAGCCGATCATCGGCGTCGAGACGTATGTCGCCCGACGGTCGATGACCGACAAGGAGGGCAAGGCCGACGCGCAGCCCTTTCACCTCATCCTTCTCGCCCAGGACCTGATCGGCTACCAGAACCTGTGCCGGCTCGTCACCGACGCCCACCTCGACGGCTACTACTACAAACCGCGGATCGATCGTGAGCACCTGGCGAAGTACAGCGAGGGACTGATCGGTCTGTCCGCGTGTCTCGGTGGCGAGGTCGCCAAGGCGCTCGAGGTCGACGACTGGGAGCTCGCGCGCAACCTGGCCGGTGAGTACGGCGACATCTTCGGCAAGGACAAGTTCTACCTCGAGCTCCAGGACCACGGGATGCCCGAGCAACGGCGGCTCAATGAGCAGCTCCTCCGCCTTGCGCCCGAGACCGGGCTGCCGCTGGTCGTGACCAACGACCTCCATTACGTCCGCCAGGATCAGTCCGAGGCGCACGACGTGTTGCTGTGCGTCGGCACCGGCAACAACCTCGACACCCCCAACCGGATGAAGTTCGACAGCCACGACTTCTACGTCAAGTCGGCCGCCCAGATGGCGGCGCTCTTCCCGGACAACCTCGAGGCGATCCACAACAGCCGGCGTATCGCCGAGATGACCGACCTGACGCTGCCGCTCGGCCAGCTCCGCATCCCGCATTTCCCGGTCCCCGGCGGCCACACGACCGAGACGTGGCTACGCGCCGAATGCCAGCGCGGACTCGAGCGCCGCTACGGAACGGTCACCCCGGAACTCCAGACGCGGCTCGATTACGAACTCGGCGTCATCCTGTCGATGGGCTATGCCGGCTACTTCCTGATCGTGGCCGACTTCATCGCGTTCGCCCGATCCGAAGGCATCCAGACGACCTGCCGAGGCTCGGCGCCGGGTTCGATCGTGACCTACACGCTGGGCATCACCCCGGTCGACCCGATCCTCTACCAACTCCCGTTCGAGCGGTTCCTCAACCCGGACCGGGTGACGATGCCGGACATCGATGTCGACTTCGAGGACGGCCGGCGCGAGGAGGTCATCGCCTACGTCGGGCGCAAGTACGGCCAGGACCACGTCGCCCAGATCATCACCTTCGGCACGATGCTGGCGCGCGCCGCGATCCGCGACGTCGGGCGGGTGCTCGGCCACAGTTATGGCGAAGTCGACCGCATCGCCAAGGCCGTCCCGAACCAGCTCGGGATCAAGCTCGACGAGGCGCTCCAGATCTCGCCCGACCTCAAGGGCCAGGTCGATGCGGATCCGGCCGTCAAGCGGATCATCGACTTCGCCCGGCAGCTCGAAGGCGTCGCCCGGAACGCCTCGACCCACGCGGCGGGTGTCGTCATCTCGCGCGAGCCGCTCACGGAGCTGATGCCGCTCCAGAAGGCGACGAACTCCGATGCCCTGATGAGCCAGTTCGAGATGCACGCGATCGAGTCACTCGGGCTGCTCAAGTTCGACTTCCTCGGCCTGTCGAACCTGACGATCCTGCGCCACGCCGTCGATCTGGTGCAGCAGGAGCGCAGCGAGGTCATCGACCTGGACCAGATCCCGCTCGATGACGCGAAGACGTTCGAGCTCCTCGCCTCGGGCGAGACGACCGGCATCTTCCAGCTGGAGTCGGCCGGCATGCGCCGCTACATCCGGGAGCTGAAGCCGACGTCGGTGTTCGACCTCGCAGCGATGGTGGCCCTGTTCCGGCCGGGCCCGATGGACAACATCCCCGCCTACATCCGGCGCAAGCACGGCCAAGAGCAGGTCACCTACCTCCACCCGCTCCTCGAGCCCTACCTGAACAAGACGTACGGCATCTTCGTCTACCAGGAGGACATCATGGCCGCGGCGATCGCGCTTGGGGGCTTCACCGGCCCCGAGGCCGACACGCTCGGTTACGCGATCCGCAAGAAGAAGTCGTCGGTGCTCCGGGCCCAGAAAGAGCGGTTCGTCACCCAGGCCGCCGAGCGCGGCGTGGAGCCCCACGTCATCGACGCTGTGTTCAAGGCCTTCGAGCCGTTCGAGCGCTATGGCTTCAACAAGGCCCACGCCACCTGCTACGGGCTGATCGCGTACCAGACGGCGTATCTCAAGGCCAACTACACCGTCGAGTACATGACCGCGGTCCTGACCGCGTTCCGGTCGAACGAGGAGAAGGTCGCCGCGGCGATCGCCGAGTGCCGCCGGATGGGGATCGAGATCAAGCTCCCCGACGTCCACCACAGCGACGTCGAGTTCACGGTCGAGGGGCCGGCCATCCGGTTCGGCCTCCTCGCGGTCAAGAACGTCGGTCAGAGCGCGATCGAGTCGATCGTCGTGGCGCGCAAGGCGGGCGGACCGTTCAAGTCGCTCGCCGACCTGTGCTCCCGGATCGACCTCAGGCTCGTCAACCGCAAGGTCCTCGAGGCACTCGCCAAGGTCGGCGCGCTGAACGCGCTCGGCCACCCGGCCCAGGTGCTGCTCGGACTCGACGACGCGATCAACGCCGGTCAGGCCGCGTCGCGCGACCGGATCAGCGGCCAGACGTCGCTTTTCGATCTCGTTGCCGACGACACCGCCACCCTGGAACGGCCGCTGCCGGAAGCGACCGAGGTTCCGGTCCGGGAGCGGCTCCGCTGGGAGAAGGAGCTGCTCGGGCTGTACCTGTCCGAGCACCCGATGGGCGAAGTCGCCTCGCAGGTCGGCGCCTTCGTGACGGCGTTCAGCAGCGATCTCAAGGACGAGTCGCTGGACGGCCAGCGGGTAGTGATCGGCGGGATCGTGACCGGCTTCCGGCGGGTGATCACGAAGGCGAACGCGACCATGGGGGTGGCGACGCTCGAGGACCTCCAGGGCACAATCGAGGTCGTCGTCTTTCCGAAGATGTACGAGCAGACCGCCGCCACCTGGACCGACGGCACGATCCTCCTCGTGGCCGGCCGAATCGACCATCGCGGTGACGAGGTGTCCCTGCTGGCCGACCTCGCGGTCGACTGGGACGGAGCACTGGCCCGCGGCCCCGAGGCGTTCGCCCGCGAGGTGGCGGCGGGGGATCGCGGCCGGGGCAGCCGGCGCGGCGCCGGAACGGGCACCGGAACGGGCGCCGGCAATGGCATTGACAACGGCTGGACGAGCACCGGATCGCGCGAGCGCTCGACATCCTTCGCTCCGGCGGCCCCCGGCCCAGGTGTCCCGGTCGGAGCGGTTGGCGTCATGGCGACGCCGGAGGTCCCTGGGCCGGAACGGACGCCCGTGGCCGTCGGTCCGGGACTCGAAGCTTCACCCATCGCCGCCAGCGCCCTCGACATCCGGCCGGGCGTCCCGCGGGTGTCGCCGCTCCGGGCGGACGCCCAGCAAGTGGACGCGTCGCCGGCGCACGCGCAGCCCGCGGACGCCGAGCACCCCGAAGACCTCCCGCGGATCGCCCCAGCCGAGCCGATCCCGACCTACGACGAGCCCGACGGCTTCGCGGCGGGGATGGATGGAGGTCGCAACGCAGGGGAGCCGAGCGACGAGCCGGCACTGCCAGACGAGGCACGAGCCCGGTTCGCCCAAGCGTCGCAGGCGCCGACTTCGCAGATCGAGAGCCAGCCCGACCAGGTCCTCCACGTCCGCTTCGGATCGGCGACGTCCGACCGGCTGATTCTCGCCATGGAGACGTTCAAGTCCGTTCTGCGGGAGCACCCGGGCGCGACGCGGGTCATGCTTCACGTCCCGGCCGCGACTGGTGGCGGCTCCCTCCCGATGGAGCTGAGCCGGAAGGTCGCCTACGACGCCGAGCTACTGTCCGAGGTCCGCCGCCGGCTCGGCGAGGGGCTCGTCGATCTGACCCTTGGCTGAGCCCGTTACCCTTTGGCCGTGAGCGAGCTCGTCGGCGCCGTCCTGACCCGTCCGTCGATCGACATCGACGAGGCCGGCTCGATCCTGCGCCGGGAGTGGGGATTCGATGGCACCCTGCGGCCCCTGCCGAGCGAGCGCGACCGGAACTTCGCGATCGCGATCGACGGCGTCGACCGCTACGTCCTGAAGGTCGCGAACGGCATTGAAGACCGCGGGTTCCTCGAGCTCCAGCACGCGGCCATGCGCCTCCTGTCGGTGGCCGGCGTGCCGTGTCAGGTCGCCGTGCCGATGATGACGGGCGCCGAGATCGTCGACGTCGGCTCGATCGACCGTCCAAGCCTCGTCCGGCTCCTGACCTTCCTGCCGGGCCGGCCCCTCTTCACGATCCCGCCGGCCGACCGTCCGAACGAGCTGCTCGTGGACATCGGCCGGGTGATGGGCAGGACCGCCGCCGCGCTCGCGGGTTTCGACCATCCTGCAGCGCATCGGTCCTTCCATTGGTCGCCCGAGCGCGGCCTCAAGGTGATCGCCGCCCATGCTGGCGCGGTGACGCGTCCGGATCGGCGCCGCCTGCTCGATCGCTGGCAGTCGCGCCTGGCCTCGCTGGCGTCGGTCTTGCCGGGTCTGCGCCACGCGGTGATCCACAACGATGGCCACGACCACAACGTCCTCGTCGCCGAGGATCGGCGGACCGTCAGCGGGCTGCTCGATCTCGGCGACTCCGTCTGGACCGTCGTCGTCAACGAGCTGGCGATCCCCGCGGCGTATGCCGCGCTCGACGCCGTATCGCCGCTGGACGTCATCGACGCGGTCCGCTCCGGCTTCGAGGAGGTGCTCCCGCTCGACGATCGCGAGCGTGCCATCCTCCCGGAGCTCGTTGCGCTGCGGATGGCGACGAGCGTCGCCCTGAGCGCCCACCAGTCGCGGCTCGACCCCGACGATCCCTACCTGACCGCCTCGGAGAGGCCGGCCTGGGCCCTCCTCGAACGGCTGATCGCGATCCCCGCCGGGGGAGCGGCCGCCCGATGACGGCGGCCGACCCGGTCCCGTCGACGGCCGCGGCCGACCTCCTCGGCGAGCGCCGGCGGCTACTTGGGCCGTCTCTCTCGCTCAGCTACCGCACCCCGCTCCACATCGTCCGCGGCCAGGGCGCCTACCTGTATGACCCGGACGGCCGGGCCTATCTCGACTGCGTCAACAACGTCGCCCACGTCGGCCACGGGCACCCGCGTGTCGTCGAGGCCGGCGTCGCCCAGATGCGGCTCCTGAACACCAACACCCGCTATCTCAACGAGAACCTCGTCCGCTACGCCGAGCGGCTGACCGCGCTCCTGCCAGACCACCTCGAGGTCTGCTTCTTCACGAACTCGGGCAGCGAGTCCAACGAGCTCGCCCTGCGGCTGGCTCGGGCGGCGTCGGGGCGGCCGGACGTCGCGACGGTCGACGTCGCCTACCACGGCAACACCCAGCGGCTCGTCGAGGTCAGCCCGTACAAGTTCAACGGACCTGGCGGCGCCGGTCAACGCGACGACGTCCAGGTCGTGCCGCTGCCGGATCCGTACCGGGGCCGACACCGTGGCCCCGGGCTCGAGGTGGGCCCGGCCTATCTCGCCGACTCCCGCGCCATCCTCGATGACGCGGCCGCGGCCGGCCGCCCTGCCGGCGCGCTGATCTCCGAGGCGATCCCGAGCACTGCCGGCCAGATCGTGCCACCCGCCGGCTGGCTGAGCGGACTCTTCAACGCGGCTCGCGCCGTCGGGGCCGTCCCGATCGCCGACGAGGTCCAGGTCGGGTTCGGCCGGGTCGGGTCCGCGGTCTGGGCGTTCGACGCCGACGGCGCTCGCCCCGACATCGTCACGATGGGCAAACCGATCGGGAATGGCCATCCCCTCGGGGCGGTCGTCACGACGCGGGCGATCGCCGACGCGTTCGCCAACGGCATGGAGTACTTCAACACCTTCGGCGGCAATCCGGTATCCGCCGCGATCGGCCTCGCGGTCCTCGACGTCATCGCCGAGGAGGGCCTGCAGGAGCACGCCCGGGTCATCGGGGCGCGGCTGCTCGCCGGCCTGCGTGAGCTCGCGACCCGTCATGAGTCGATCGGCGACGTCCGCGGCGTGGGGATGTTCCTCGGGTTCGAGCTCGTGCGCGACCGGGACACCCGCGAGCCCGACGCCGACCTCGCCACCGAGCTCGCCAACCGCTCCGCCGAGCGCGGCGTGCTGGTCACGACCGACGGGCCCGACCACAACGTGATCAAGATCAAGCCGCCACTGGCGTTTTCGGCCGCCGACGCGGACAGACTGGTCGAGACAGTCGACGGGATCCTCGGGGAGATCGCCGCCGGCTGATCAGCTCGGCCGGGCCTCGCCCGCCGCGTTGCCGCTTGTCCCGCCCGCCCGGCGCAGGGCCTGGACGGCTGACAGCTGCTCGTGGAACTCGTCGCGCACCGCGTTGACGTCGGCCGCCTCGAGGTCCAATTCGCGGGCGATCTCGTTGACGGTCGCCGCCTCCGTTGCGCTGATCGTGCCGTCGGCGGCCTCGATCGCGAAGCAGCACCGGAGGAGGGCGAGGCGTTGGGCCGGCGTTGAGATCGAACGGAACTCGCGGGTCACCACGAAGTCCTCGGTTCCGCCATTGACGAGCGCCTGGACCTTGGCCATCTCGACGACCAGCACGGCCTGCGCGGTGTCGAGCCCGCCGTACTGGATGACGAACTGCTCCATGAGTGCGGTCTCCTCGGCGCTGATGTCGTAGTCGGCGTTGGCCGCCCGACCCATGACATATGCGAAGCACGCGAGGAACCGCGCCTCGGCCGGCGGCAGCGCCTCGAGCCGGGCGACGATCCGGCGGGCGGTCGCGGTCTCGGCGGCCGAGTCGGGGAGGGGAGCGGCGGCATCGCCGACGGGCAGCCGGGGGTCCGGCTGGTTGCGGTCGAGGCCGAGAAAGCGACGGAACATGGCGAGCTCCTACCAGCGGTCGTATGCAGGATGGTCGGGCCGGACGGCGACGAACGTGCCGTGGCCCATTGCGGTGACGGTGTCATCGGAGGCGATCTCGGCCTCGACGGTCACCCGATCGTCGGTCAGTTCGACGACCCATGCCCGGAGGTCGATCGGCCGGTCCGACGGCGTCGGGCGGCGCATCCGGATCGAATACTGGAGGGTCACGGTCGTGGGCGGCCGATCGGCGCCGCGTTGGCGCATCAGCGCCATCGCCGCGGTCCAGTTCGCGTGGCAATCCAGGAGCGTTCCGAGGATCCCGCCGCTCACGAACCCGGCGAACGCCTCGTGTTCGGGCCGTGGCTCGAACCGTGCGACGAACACTTCAGCTTCGTCCGGGGACGGCCGGCTGGCCAGCTTGAGACCGAGGGGATTCGCCGGGCCGCAGCCGAAGCAACGACCCGCCGGGGAATATCGCTCCTGCACGCTCACGGTCGGCCCGGGGATCATCGCTCCCGAGTATCGCAGCGTTCGCTGCGAGCGGCCTGAAAACGACTGGTGCCGAAGATGGGATTCGAACCCATACGAGGTTGCCCTCAGCGGTGTTTGAGACCGCCGCGTCTGCCATTCCGCCACTTCGGCCCGTTCAATCGTAGCGGAGGGTCGACTGCTCGCCGCCGCACGGAGGCACGTGGCGAGCGCTCCGATTGCACGAGTTTCTCTTCTGAGTGAACAAGAATTGCCAGTCGGAGCGCCAGGTGCCCATCCTCGAAGCCTCAGCCGCACAGACCCAGGTTTCGAGCGCGGGATCGGCGTCCTGGACAAGCGCCACAGCCTGATTGGACTGAAATGAGGGCTCGTCATGCGCTCGATCTGTTCGGTGTGGCGGGAAGGGCGTCAGGTTCGCTGTGCGGGCCATGCGACGAATGCCGCCCGGTCGCAGAGGTGGCACCGGGACGCCGACGTGACACCGGTTGCCGCGGAACCGTCGAACGGGCAGCGGCGTCTCGCGGCGGCCCCGATGCTAGACTCGCCCCGCCTCAGAATCGCCGTCCGGAGGGACCCCCTGATCGTGGAGGACCTTCGCTCGACGACGGTCGCCGACGACCCCGTCCAGCGCCGTGACCTCATCCTGCTCGAGCGCGCCAACGGCGGCGACCTCGATGCATTCAACGACCTCGTCGTCTGCTACCAGGACCAGCTGTTCGCGCTGATCGTGCGGATGGTCCCGGATCGCGACCAGGCGTCGGACTGCGTGCAGGAGGCGTTCTTCAGCGCCTTCCGGAACTTGGCAGGGTTTCGCGGCGGCAGCGTGAAGTCGTGGCTCAACCGCATCGCGGTGAACGCGGCGATGGACATCCAGCGAGCTCGCAAGCGCCGACCGGTTCAGCCATATCCCGAGTTCGACGACGAGAGCTGGCAGCCACCGGCGGGCAAGGACGCAGATCCCGTGACGACGGCCCTCACGGCCGAGCGCCACAAAGCGATCAACGCGGCGCTCGCCACGATCACCGACGACCAGCGGGCGGCGATCGTCCTGTTCGACGTCGAGGGCTTCGACTACGCCGAGATCGCGACGATGACCGGCGTATCGCTGGGCACGGTCAAGTCCCGAATCCATCGCGGCCGGCTCGCCCTGCGCGACCGGCTGGCCGACCGGATGGAGCTATTCCGTGGCTGATCTGCACTCCGCCGGCCCGAACGCCGGGAACCGATCCGGACCTGAGGTCGTCTGACGCCCATGCCCCACGTCTCCGATGTCCGTCCGACATCCCACGATCGCCACGATGCGCTCCTCGTGGCCGCGCTCGCTATCGGCGACCTCGCCGGCACCGACCGCGACCAGGCGTCTGCCATCATCCGCTCCTGCACCGACTGCGCCGCCCTCCACGACGACCTCGTCGCGATCGCCAGGGCGACGGCCGTCGCGCCGCCTCCGTTCTCGATGCCCGCGCGCGATTTCCGCTTGACTTCCGCGGACGTCGCCCGACTCCGACCGTCCGGCTGGGGCCGGGTCGTCGCCGCGTTCCGTGCGGCGCCGCGGTCGGTCAGCCGTCCGCTCGGCGTCGGCCTGGCCACGCTCGGCCTCGCGGGACTGCTCGTCGGCAACGTCCAGCTCGACGCGCCGTCCGCCCAGGAGCTGCCCGCCGCAGCGGGGAGTGGCGCTGTCGGCCAGGCCGCCGCACCAGGCGACACGAAGGCCCTGGTCGAGGCCGCCGCCTCGGCTCCTGCTGCTTCTTCGATGGTCGACGGCGGTACGGTCCCAGCCGGGAGCGCCGCAGCCTCGACGGTGCCCCTGGCGCCGGCCGCCGGCGGGTCCCAGCGGTCCAGCGCGTCGAACGACTTCGGAGCGATCAGCGGCGGACCGGTCTCCACGGGTGGCGTGGCGGCGGCGTCGGCGGGGACGGTCCGCGACAGCTCCGGAGGGACCGTGACGGGAACGGCCGGCGCGGCGTCGGTCACGCTCCTCACGGCGCTGTCGATCGCCGCGATCGTCGTCGGTCTCGTGGTTCTCGTCGCCGGCACGTTCCGGGGGCGGCGCCCCGCCTGACCCTGGGTCGGGCACCGGGACCGCGTTGCCCACGGGCGGCTGCCGACTGCCTCGTGCCGCGGCCGTCCGGTCTCCGGAGCGCAGGTACACTCCGTTCGTGCCCACCGAACGCCTGATGCTGCTCGACGGCTACGGGCTGGTCTACCGCGGCTACTTCGCCCTGCCGCCCCTGACGACGTCGAAGGGCGACCTCGTCAACGGCGCCTTCGGGTTCGCCAGCATCGTGCTGCGCGGTCTCCAGGACCTCCAGCCGGACTACCTCGCCGTCTCGTTCGATCTCCCCGGACCGACCTTCCGTCACGAGGCCTACGCCGAATACAAGGCAACGCGATCGCGGATGCCCGACGACCTCCGCGACCAGTTCCCGAAGGTTCGCGAGATCGTCAAGGCGCTGCGAATCCCGGTCTACGAGATGCAGGGCTACGAGGCGGACGACGTCATCGGCACGATCACGAAGCAGCTCGACTCGCGCGTGGATCTCGAGACGACCATCGTCTCGGTCGACCTCGACATGCTCCAGCTGGTCACGCCGCGGGTCCGGCTCATGACCACGCGATCGGGTGTCGAGAACACGGTCATGTACGACATCGCGAGGATCGATGAGCGGTTCGGGCTGCGACCGGACCAGATGGTCGATTACAAGTCGCTGAAGGGCGATCCCAGCGACAACATTCCGGGCGTTCCCGGCGTTGGCGAGAAGACCGCGGCGAAGCTGATCCGCGACTTCGGCGACCTCGACAGCCTGCTCGCCCGGCTCGACGAGGTCACGCCGGCCAAGCTCGGCGACAAGCTCCGCCAGCACGTCGACCGGATCCGGATGGGGCGCGAGCTGTCGCTGATCGTCCGCGACCTGCCCATCCAGATCGACCTCGAGGCGGCTCGCCTGGGCGACTACGATCGCGACACGGTCGTCCGCCTGTTCCGCGAATACGAGTTCCGAACGCTGATCGAGCGCCTCCCGCCGATGGCCGGCGAGACGGCCGAGCAGCGGTCCGACTCTCTCCGTTCCGTCGTCGAGAGCGGGTACGTGCCGGCGGCGCGGGTCGCGGGGCGGCCAGATGGATGGGCCGCCGGGCGGACCGCCGCGCGACCCGCAACAGGCGAGCTCCAGCTCCGGCTCGATTTCAACAGCGTGACGGGCGTCGCGCCATCGAACGGGGCCGTTCCCGGACCTGACGGCACCACAGCCAATGCCGGCACCGGGGGCGCAGCCCTGGCGGCGGGCGAGGCGCCCGGCGACCTGCCGAATGCACTCGCCGCGGCGATCGCCGATCCGCTCCGGATCGAGGTGCGCGGTCCGGACCGGATCGCCGAGCTCGAGGGCTGGATCGTCGCGCAGCCCGTCGTCGGTGCGTCGCTCGTCGCCGACGATCCGCGGCCACGGCGCGGCACGCCGCTCGCCCTGGCGATCGCCGGCGCGGATGGCCGTGTCGTCGCGGCCGAGGGTGCCGAGGCGTCCGACGCGCTGCGCCACCTCGTCGAGGCGGCCGGGATTCCGCTCGTCGGGCACGAGATCAAGCCGCTGCTCGTCGCCCGGATCGCCGAGGACCCGGAGGCCCCGGCCACGGCAGTGGCGTTCGACACCCAGATCGCGGCCTACGTCCTGAACGCGGCACTGCGCAGCCAGACGATCGCCGATGTCGTCGCCGAGAACCTCGATCAGATCCTGCCGGCCGCGACCGAGCTGCCGGCCACGGTCCGCGCCGGCCTCGAGGCCCTGTCCGCCCTCGCGGTCCGCGGGCCGCTCGAGAAGCGTCTCGGCGAGGTCGGGCTGGAGCGGCTGTTCCGCGACATCGAGATGCCGCTCATCCCGGTTCTCGCCCGGATGGAGGCCGTCGGGGTCGCGCTCGACCTCGAGGCGCTGGCCGGTCTCGCCATTGAGTTCGGCGACGTGATCGGTCGACTCGAGCAGGAGATCTATGTCGACGTCGGCCACGAGTTCAACCTCGGCAGCCCGAAGCAGCTCGAGCAGATTCTGTTCTTCGAGCTGAATCTGCCGAAGGGCAAGCGCACGAAGACCGGGTACTCAACCGACGCGTCGGTGCTCGAGGACCTCCGCCCGGCCCACCCGATGATCGACAAGCTCCTCGAGTGGCGGGTCTACACGAAGCTCCGCTCGACCTATGTCGAGGCCCTGCCGAGCCTGATGGCCGCCGACGGCCGGCTCCACACGACGTTCCACCAGGCCGTGGCGGCGACGGGCCGCCTCTCGTCGTCCGACCCGAACCTCCAGAACATCCCCATCCGGACGACCCTCGGCCGCCGGATCCGGCGCGCGTTCGTGGCGGGCGGCCCGGACATCACGCTCCTCGCGGCCGACTATTCCCAGGTCGAGCTTCGGATCCTTGCCCACGTCTCGGGCGACGAGCATCTCAAGGACGCGTTCGCGCGCAAGGCCGACATCCATCGCGAGACCGCAGCCCGGGTCCTCCACAAGGCGCCCGAGGACATCACTCACGGCGAACGGTCGATGGCGAAGATGGTCAACTTCGGGCTCGCGTACGGGATGAGCGACTTCGGTCTTGCGTCGCGGGCCAACATCCCGCGGCGAGAGGCCCAGGACTTCATCAGCTCGTATTTCGCGGCGTACTCCGGGATCAGCTACTACATGATGGCGATCAAGGAGCAGGCGAAGAGCCAGGGGTTCGTCGAGACGCTCCTCGGCCGGAAGCGTCAGATCCCGGAGCTCAGGGCGTTGAATCCGGCGCTCCGTGGCGCGGGCGAGCGGATGGCGATCAACATGCCGATCCAGGGCACGGCCGCCGACATCCAGAAGATCGCGATGATCCGGACGGCCGATCGGCTTGCCGCGGCGGGCTCGCATGCACGCCTCCTCCTGAGCGTCCACGACGAGCTCCTGTTCGAGGTCCCGCGAGGTGAGGTGGAGGCGCTTGCGGCGATCGTCCGCGAGACGATGGAGGGCGCGCTGCCGCTCTCGGTGCCGCTGACCGTCGACATCAAGGTCGGCGACGACTGGGAGGGGATGACGCCGCTGACCCGCGAGGACGAGATCCTGGCAGAGGCGGACGAGCTGCCGATCGAGGCGCCGCTCGCGCCCATCGCCTGACGCGGCTCGGCCCGCTAGGCTTCGGCCATGCCCGAGCTTCCCGAGGTCGAGACGGTCGCCCGCGACCTCCGGCCCCTGATCACCGGCGCCACGATCGTCGATGCGACGACGCACTGGGCCCGCACCCTCCGCGATCTGTCGCCGGAGGACTTCGCCGATGGTGTCGCCGGGCGCCGGATCGAGGGCGTCGGGCGGCGGGCCAAGCAGATCGTCGTCGAGCTGTCCGGCGACGCGTTCCTGACCATCCACCTGAAGATGACGGGGCAGCTGTTCGTGGTCCCGCAGGGTGGCACCGACGACCCGTACGTCCGGCTCGTGCTGGCCCTCGAGGATGGCCGCGAGATCCGGTTCCGCGACATCCGGAAGTTCGGGAAGATCGGTCTGTACCTGCCCGATTCGGCCGATCCGTTCGCGACGACCGGCCCGGAGCCGCTGGCCGACGCGTTCACCGTCGCGGCGTTCCGGAAGCGCCTGCGGGCTCGCAAGGGTCGGCTCAAGCCGCTCCTCCTCGACCAGACGTTCATCGCGGGCGTCGGCAATATCTACGCCGACGAGGCACTCTGGGCAGCGCGCCTCCACCCGCTCCGGACGGCCCGCACGCTGCGGCCCGCCGACGAGCGCCGGCTTTGGCTCGAGATCCGGCGGATCCTGGCCGAGGCGGTCATCCGGCGTGGCTCCTCGATCGACGACTACACCGCGCCCGACGGCGACGGCGAGATGCAGGACCACCTCGCGGTCTATCAGCGGACCGGCGAGCCATGCCTCCGCTGCGGAAGGCCGGTCAAACGGATCGTCGTCGGCAGCCGGGCGACCCACTTCTGCTCGTGGTGCCAGCGACTGCCCGCGGCCGACCGCGCGGGGGGCCGCGCCGCGGCGATCCTCCGGACGATGACCGTCCCGGACCGGACGGGCCGACGCTGGTCCGAGCTGCCGAGCGGGGAGGGGAGCATCGGCCCGGCCCGGGACGGCGAGTCCCGCCAACGGGCTCGCGCGAGCCGGACCGAGCGCACGAAGCGAGCGGCGGCGACCCGGCGGGCGGCGGCCCGCGCATCCGCGGGCGGCTGAGCCGTGTCGATCCTTCGCCTCGACGCCGTCCGCCGCGAGGTCGGCACGTTCACCATCCTCGACGACGTCACCGCCGCGATCGCGGTCGACGACAGGATCGGGCTCGTCGGTCCGAACGGCGCCGGCAAGACGACGCTCCTGCGGCTCGCTGCCGGCCGCGACGAGCCGGACGAGGGTGCCGTCCACCGCAAGCGCGGCCTGTCGATCGGGCTGCTCGCCCAGGAGTCGCACTTCGACGCGGCGTTCATGGCCGCGCCGGACGTCCGGGCGGCCGTCCGGCACGGGGCGGCCGATCTCGAAGCGATGGCCGACGAGCTCCACGAGCTCGAGCAGACCGGTCGCGTCCAGGAGCACGCCTACGCCGACCTCCAGCACCAGTTCGAGATCCTCGGCGGCTACACGCTCGATCTCCGGGTCGATGAGGCCCTCAGCGGGCTCGGCTTCACCCGCGATGAGTGGACGAAGCCGCCGACCGCGCTCAGCGGCGGCGAGCAGACCAGGGCGACCCTCGCCCGGCTCGTCATCGCCCAACCGGACCTGCTCCTCCTCGACGAGCCGACGAACCACCTCGATATCGGCGCGATCGAGTGGCTCGAGGAGCATCTCCGGCGACGCCATGGCGCGCTGCTCGTTGCGTCGCACGACCGGGCCTTCCTCGATGCGACCGTCGGTCGGATCTGGGAGCTGCGCGACCGGAAGCTGACGATCTTTCGCGGCGACTACAGCGCCTACCACCGCCAGCGCGAGGAACGGGACCTGCGCGCTGTCAAGGACGCCGACACCCAGGAGGAGCAGATCGCGCGCGAGAAGGAGCTCGTCCAGCGCTATCGGTCGCACCGCAAGTTCAGCAAGATGCACGAGCACGAGGCGCGTCTCGAGAAGCTCCAGGCCGAGCGCGTCGAGACGCCGAAAGCCGGCAAGAAGCTTCGCCTGCCGGCAGGAGCCCTCGCCGGCGGCGGGCCGTCGCGGTCGGGCGAGATCGTCATCCGGATCGAAGGCCTGGAGGTCGGCTACCTGCCGGGTCGCGGCGCGCTGACCGCGGATGGCGAACCCGCAAGGGAGGCGAAGCGGGTCGCGACCGTGCCGTTCCTCGCCGCCCAGCGCGGCGACCGGATCGGGATCGTCGGGCCGAACGGAGCCGGCAAGACCACGCTCCTCAGGACGATCGCGGGCGACCTGCCGCCGCTCGACGGGGCCCTGAGCTTCGGGAATGCCGTCCAGCCGGGCTACCTGGCCCAGCTTCGCGACGCGGCGATCCCCGGCGCGACGGTCCTCGATGCGCTGCTCGAGGCGATCCCCGTCACGGCCGGCGAGGCGCGCGGCTTTCTTGCCAGGTTCCTCTTCCGTGGCGACGACGTGTTCAAGGAGGTCGGCAAGCTCTCCGGCGGGGAGCGGTCACGCCTCGAGCTGGCGCTGCTCGGGATCATGCCGTCGAACCTGCTCCTCCTCGACGAGCCGACGAACCACCTCGACATCCCCGCCCGTGAGGCGATCGAAGCGTTCATGACGGACTCGCCCGCGACGCTCCTGGTCGTGTCCCACGACCGACGCCTGCTCGAGACGGTCTGCACCTCGCTGTGGGTCGTCGACGACGGCCTGGCCGTGCCATTCCCCGGCGGTTGGAAGGAATGGCGGGCGGCCGTTGCGGCTGGCTGGACGGTCCAGCAGGCGGCCGACCTCGAGGCGGCTCGCCTGCGCGGGGGCGCACGAGGCGGTCGGGGGGCGACGCTCGATGGGCCGCGCGGGGGCGGCGGGGCCGCGGGGGATCGGGAAGCCACGGCCCCGGCCGGCCGGGCGGCGACCGCGGTGGCGGAGCGTGATTCCGGGCTCTTGACCTCGTCCGCCCCGTCGAGCTCGAACTCACGTGCGGCCTCGCGCCCCGTCGTCCGCCGCGAGAAGCTCTCGAAGGACGCCTACAAGCGGCAGCGAGCCCAGGTCGACGGCGAGCTGACCCGGCTCGGGCTCCGAAAAACGCAGCTCGAGCTGTCGATGGGCTCGCCCGCGATCGCGGCCAACTTCGTCGAGATGCGTCGGGTCACGAGCGAGCTGGCCGATGTCGAACGATCGCTCGCGACGGCCGAGGACGCCTGGCTGGAGCTCGAGGAACGGGCGCCGTGAACGGGCCCGCTGGCGTTGAACCTGCCCATCCCCGTCACACCGTCCGGATCGGGCTGACCGGGCCGATCGGATGCGGCAAGAGCACGGTGGCGCGATGGCTCGCCGAGCGAGGAGCGATCGTCATCGACGCCGACGAGGTCGCCCGCGAGGTCTCGGCGCCGGGCGAGCCCGCTCACGACGCGATCCTGGCCGTCTTCGGCGACGGCGTTCGGACCGACGGCCGGACGCTCGACCGCGCCGCGCTCGCCCGAGTGGTCTTCGCCGACCCGGACGCCCTCGCCCGCCTCGAAGCGATCGTCCACCCGGTCGTCCGGATGCGGATCCTCGCGGAGATCGCCGCCGCCGAGGCCAACGGCGCCCCGGGCGTGGTGGTCGAGGCGATCAAGCTCGTCGAAGGTGGGCTCGCCGCGACCTGCGACGAGGTCTGGCTCGTGACCTGCGAACCGACCGCGCAGCGCGAGAGGATCCTCGATCGCGGGGCGACTCCCGCGGATGCCGACCGGCGGATCGCCACCCAAGACGGCCTCGTCGCCCGGGTCCGCCCCGCCGCGACCCGGGTCATCGACACGACGGGGACGCTCGTCGACGCCCGCTCGAAGGTCGCGTCCGCGTGGGCCGAGGCCACAGCCGGCCGTTGACCGTTTGCCCCCGGATGCGAAATGGCCGCCCGACCTGCGCGGGGCAGGTCGAGCGGCTGGGAGGCCGCGCCGGGTCAGCGGCGCGAAGGCATGGGCGGCAACCCTGCGGCTCGCCCGGGGATCGGGACAGTCGACCCGGCGCCGTCCCGCCGACGGGCGTCCGTCGGGTCAGGGTGCCGGGCTGGCCGAGGGTTGGAATGCCGGCTGGGACGGGCTCGGCGTCGGGGCCGAGGTCTGGATCGGGCCGTTGCCGGCCGGGTAGTTCCGCGGGATCGGCAGACCGTAGCGCTCGATGATCAGGTTGGTCGTCTCGCCGAGCTTCCCGGCGTCGGCGAACCGGACGTCCGCGTCGGGCCGCATCGCCATGCTGAATTGGGCGCTGCCAGTCGCCTGGAGGTGGAGGATCTCCTCGGCCACGCCCAGGTTGGCCTTGACGATGTAGAACGTGCCCGTCTTGGCCAGGATCAGCATGTTCTGGTAGGTGATCTTGGTCGTCTTGTCCGTGTAGTACTTGCCCTGGTCGAGCAGGTCCTGGGGGACGTTGACGGTCGCGCTCAGGAAGACGTCGACGGTCATCCCGGCCAGGACGAGTCCCCCGACCGCGCGGTCATCGGGCACCGTGATCGCGACTGCGCGCCACGCCTCCGAGTTTGGGGCGACGGTCTCGCCGGGGGACAGGATCGAGAACTGGCCGCCCGTCGCTTCGGACGCAAGGAGGTTGGTCGTGACCATCTGGTCCTGGAGGACGCTGACCGCAAGGACCCGGCCGATGACCTTGTCGGGCGTGCTGACGATTCCCTGTGCGTTCGTCGGATCGAGAGGGATCTCGCGAACGATGACGTCGTCGGCCTCGATGGGCTTGCGCGCCGCGATCGGCCGTGCCGCAACGACCACGGCGACCTTCTCGAGAGCGCCCTGGCCGGACTGCTGCTGGGCCTGGTTGATCAGGAAGAAGGCGGCGCCGCCCGCGGCGACCGCGAGGACGATCCCGATGATGACGATCCAGCGCCCGCGCTTGCTCGGGTCCCGGTATTCCATTTCCACGACGGGGTGCCTCCCAGAGATGAAGGACGATCCGCCGTCGGCGGCCGTCCGTGAGTGCCTGTGCCGTGCCCCGGCTAGTTCCAGGACGCCAGCCGCGCCACCTGACCGCGACGCAGGGCTGGGTCGTTCATGTCGGCATATACGCCGCTGATGGCGTAGCCGTCGACGGAGTTGCTGTTGATGCCGGTGATGCGGAAGACGGCGAAGCCCATGACATCGACGTACTGGCTCGACGTCGACGCGGTGGCGATGTCGAGGATGACGGGGATGAGGTGGGTGACGGTCTCGCCGTTCGAGTTCGTGCCGGTCGCCCGGATCGTGAGCGGATACTCGCCCGGGCCGAGGGTGCCGCCGCCGACCGACACGTCGATCGACTGGCTGGCGCCCTTGGCCAGGCTGAAGCTCGACGGGGACAGGCTGATCGCCCCGATCCCCGTCGGCAGCACGCCGTTCATCGCGGGGCCGCCCTCGACGCTGAGGTTGACGGTCGCGCCGGAGTTGCTGAACGCAGTCGAGCCGTTGTTCGGCGTGGTGATCGCGAACGAGCCGGTGCCGGTCCCGCCCGTCGCAGCCATCGACAGGAGGAGACCCGAGCCGGTGGTCTGGAAGTCGCGGCTGACGCCGCCGACATTGACCGCGACCGGGTAGTAGTGATCGATCAGGGCCGGGCTCGGCGAGTTGCCCTGGATCCAGATCGTGTAGATGCCGGTCGGGGCCGCGGTCGTGTTGAAGGTTGCCCACGTGATCGTCGTCGGCGGGGTCGCCGGCTGTGGGGTGAACGTCAGCGGCGCGAGCGTCGTTCCGTACGGGTTGGCTGGGTCTCCCCAGTCGGGCACGACGTAGGTGAAGACCTGGCCGGTGAAGGCGGAGTTCTTGGTGGACGACATCGTGATCACGTTGTTCCGGTTCTGGGTCGTCCCGATCGACACCGCCGAGGGAACTGCCAGGGTGAAGTCCGGGATCGTCATGACCGTGCCCGAGTAGACCGCGCAGAGCACCTCGTCGCCGGGATTGAAGCGGTCGTCGGCGGCCGAGATGATGATCCCGGACTTGTTGCCGTCGAGGATCGCGAGCTGGTCGTCGGGATCGGGCGGCACGGTGGTTGGCGGGAGGAGCGGTCCGGGGTAGCCGGTCGCGATCCAGGCCGCCTCGAAGGCGGCCAGGGTGTTCGCATTCGTGCCCGCCGTCACGCCGTTGTAGAAGACGTTCGACGATGCCGACTGGAAGTTCCGGATGTCGAGCGAGACGAAGCCGCGGAAGCTCGACGTGTTCGACGACTGCGCGCCCTGGCCGACGAGCTGGATGATCGGCCCGTGGTGGGACGGGTCGTTGTTCGGGTTGCTCGAGTCGAACGCCATCCCGGGGGTCGGCGCCGTCCGCAGGGCGCCGTTGGTCTCGGTCCCGAGACAGGCCGTGTCGGACGTTGCGACGAAGTCCTGGAAGTCGTGGGTGTCGCCGTCGCACGGCGCGATCGCTCCGGTCGTCGGCCCCGGAGCGTTGATGAAGTGGCGGACCGCGATCGGAAGGGTTGCCCCGTTCGAGGCGACCCGGGCCTGGCCGCCGATCGTGTTCTGGTCGAGCCCGACGATCCGCCCAAACGTGTAGCCGAGCGTGTTCTGGACGGCGACCCGGACGTCGCGCCCGGTCGCGGTGTCGCGACCGGGCAGGAGGATGCCGTTGATGAGGTAGTTGGCGTCGCCGGCGTGACCGCTCTGATACAGCGGGGTCGTCGGGGGCAGGGCCGGCGCCGACCCGCTCGGGCTGCCCAGGAAGTTCCGGGTCAGGATATCGCGCGCTTGCGCGTCGGCTTGGGCAATGGTGTCGCCCCGGACCAGGGCGTTGGCCGCGGCGAGCGCCGCGGCATCGGCGGCGTTCTGGAGGAACCGCCGCTCGCTGTAGAACCGGCCGACGTCGAATGCGAGCCCGGCGGCGGCGAACAGTACCGAGATCGACAGGGCGAAGATCACGAGGACCTGGCCGGCCTCGGCGCGACGACGGTCGCGTGTCGAGTGGGTCCGGGCGACGCACCGTCCGAGCGCCGCGAGGGCGCCCATCAGTTGAGGACCATCGTCGTCACGCCGCTCAGGCTCAGCCGGCCGCCGCCGTCCTTCGGGAGGAACGACGAGACCAGGGGCACGACGAGGTCCTGGTGGTAGGTCGCGGAGACGGTGATCCGCTGCCCGACCCGGGTGTCGCTGTCGATGACGCCGCTCGGCACGACGTAGGTGATCACGAGATCGCCGTTCGTGAACGTGAGCCCGCTCTGCGTCCAGGTCGAGCCATTCGTGAAGTACGGAGCGGTCTTGCCCAGGACGCTCATCGAGCCTTTGACCGCGGCCCGGATCGACTCATTCCGGGCGAGGTCGTTCTGGGCCTTCGAGAGCGACGCGTCGTAGCCATAGATCGTCCCGGTCCGGGCGGCGTCGCGGGCGGCGTTCGTCATCGTGACGTACGTGCCGAAGATGAAGCCGAACTGGATGATCGCCAGGATGACGATGAAGAGCGGCAGGAAGATGAGCGAGAACTCGACCAAGCTCTGGCCGCGGTCGGCGCGAAGCTCAGCCGGCCGCCGTCGTCGGCGTCCGATCGCGATGACAGGCACGGCTGGCTGCATCCCCATGGTTCAGGCGACGGATGGATCGAGTCTCGATCGGCGAACGCCCGTCGGGTATCACCCCTTGGTCCCATGCGGGGTACCCCAGCCGGCTGACCCGCCCCCAGGAGGCTTCCCGCGGGCGTCCGGTCGACGGCCGACGGCCATATGGCGCCGGTCACCCGATCACCATCGTGACCTGCCCGCCGAGGGGCATCCGTCCGGTCCCGTCGCGCGGAAGAACGTTCGACACGATCGGCACGATCAGGTCCTGGTGGAACGTCGCTCGAACGGTCACCTGCTGGCCCGTCCGGTCATTGCTATCGGTGATGCCGGACGGGATCACGTACGTCACCACGAGGTCGCCGTTGGTCCAGATCAGCCCGCTCGAGCTCCAGCCGCCGGTGAAGGTGCAGTTGCTCCCGATCGGCGCGGTCGTCGTGAACCGCGGTGACGTCGTCTGGAGCTGGTTCATCGAGCTCAGCACCGCCGCCCGGATCGCCTCGTTCCGGAGGGTGTCGTTCTGGGCCTTCGTACAGGACGGGTTGTATGTGTAGACGGTCGCCACGCGGGCCGCTTCGCGCTCGGCGTTGGCCATTGTGATCCAGGCGTTGAAGATGAACCCGAACTGGATGATGCCGAGCAGAACGAGGAACAAAGGCATGAGGACCAGGGCGAACTCGACCAGACCCTGGCCTTCCGTAGCGCTCCGGGCCCCCGATCGACGGATCTCTGACTGCACCAGGCGCACGACGGCGCGGACCTCCGGCCTTGGATCGGTGGACCAGCCGAGTGTCCACTCCGGCGTCGGGCCGTCCAATGGTCAATTGGTCCCCCTGCACCTGACCCTGCCGTACCCGACCGCGGTCAACGGAACGGCAGGGGCACCGGAAGTGCGACGGGCCGTGGCAGGGTCGGTGGCGTCGCCTGTCCTGCCCTGAGGCCATTTGAAACGCCCGTTCGATCTGGCAATTCCAGTGCTATCCTGACCGTCCCATGCCGGACTTCCGTCTCGTCGCCCCGTTCGAGCCCACCGGCGACCAGCCCGCCGCCATCGAGCGCCTCGTCGATGGTCTCCAGAAGGGCCTCAAGCACCAGACCCTGCTTGGCGCGACCGGCACGGGAAAGACCTTCTCGATCGCCCGGACCATCCAGGCCCACGGCAAGCCGACGCTGGTGCTGGCCCACAACAAGACGCTGGCCGCCCAGCTCTACGCAGAGTTCCGCGAGTTCTTCCCGGACAACGCGGTCGAGTATTTCGTCAGCTACTTCGACTACTACCAGCCCGAGGCGTACCTGCCGCGGAGCGACACCTACATCGAGAAGGACTCGTCTCGGAACGACGAGATCGACCGCCTCCGCCACGCGGCGACCCACGCCCTATTCGAGCGGCGCGACGTGATCATCGTCGCGTCCGTCTCGTGCATCTACGGCCTCGGCGCCCCGGTCGACTACGGCGCCACGGTCGTCCGCCTCCGGAAGGGCGGGTCGTATCGGCGCGACACCGTCCTCCGCCAGCTCGTCGACCTCCAGTACCAGCGCAACGATCAGGCCCTGAGCCGTGCCCGCTTCCGGGTCCGCGGCGACACCCTCGAGTTCCAGCCGGCGTCCGAGGAGATCGTCGTCCGGGTCGAATTCTTCGGTGACGACGTCGAGCGGATCACCGAGGTCGATCCGCTCACGGGCGAGCTCCTTGCCGAGCGCAACGAGGTCAACGTCTACCCTGCGAGCCACTACGTCACGCCGCAGGACAAGCTCAAGCTCGCGATCGTCGACATCGAGGCCGAGATGGAGGAGCGGGTCGGCCAGATGGAGGCCGAAGGCCGCGTCCTCGAAGCCGCGCGGCTCCGTCAGCGGACGACATTCGACCTCGAGATGATGCGCGAGCTCGGGTTCTGCACCGGGATCGAGAACTACTCGCGCCACCTGTCGCGGCGCGAGCCCGGCAGCCGGCCGTGGACGCTCCTCGACTACTTCCCGCCGGATTGGCTCCTCGTCGTCGACGAGTCGCACATGACGATCCCGCAGGTCGTGGGGATGTACAAGAACGACCGGACCCGCAAGGAGATCCTCGTCGACTTCGGGTTTCGCCTGCCGTCGGCCCTCGACAACCGGCCGCTGACGTTCGAGGAGTTCGAGGGCCACCTCAACCAGGTCGTCCACATGTCCGCGACGCCGGGCCCGTACGAGCACGAGCGAAGCGAGCGGATCGTCGAGCAGCTGATCCGGCCGACCGGAATCGTCGACCCCGAGATCGACGTCCGTCCGACCGACGGCCAGATCGACGACCTGATGGAGGAGATCCGCAAGCGCGTCGAGCGCGGCGAGCGGTCACTCGTCACGACGCTCACCAAGAAGATGGCCGAGGACCTGGCCGACTACCTGCGCGAGCTCGGGGTGAAGGTCCAGTACCTCCACAGCGAGGTCGATACGCTCGAGCGGGTCGCGATCCTGCGCGACCTGCGCCTCGGCGTGTTCGACGTCCTCGTTGGGATCAATCTACTGCGCGAGGGGATCGACCTGCCCGAGGTCACGCTCGTCGCGATCCTCGACGCCGACAAGGAGGGGTTCCTGCGAAGCTCGTGGTCGCTGATCCAGATGATCGGCCGGGCGGCGCGGAACACCGGCGGCCGGGTCGTGATGTATGCCGACCGGACGACGGAATCGATGGCTGCCGCGATCGACGAGACGAACCGCCGGCGCGCGGTGCAGGTCGCCTACAACACCGAGCACGGGATCGAGCCGACCACGATCGTCAAGGAGATCCACGACCTCAACGAGCGGCTCCGGACCGTCGCCGAGTCCACGATCGTCTACAGCTCGGAGCGCGGCGAGCTGGCCGGCCGGGCGCTGACGATGGAGAACACCGCCGCGATCGAGAAGCTCCTCGCCCGGATGGAGACCGAGATGCGGGCCGCCGCCAAGGAGCTCGACTTCGAGCGGGCGGCCGCCCTCCGCGACGAGGTCCAGAGCATCCGGCTGCGGGTCCTCGAGCAGGACGCGTCACTGATCGTCGGACGTGGGGCCGAGCGCGCCGCGTCGGCGCGAAACACGGGCCTCGCCGGCGCCGCCGACCGGAAGCGGGGGGCACGCCGGGACGAGATCGCCGCCGAGCACCAGGCGTTCGAGGTCACGAGCGTCACGGTCCTGCCGGCCGAGGAGGAGCCGGGGGACACGCTCGATGCGGATCCGCACGGCGACGCCGACGGGCATAACGACGGATCGGATCTCAACACTGCCGCCGACTGGCTGCCGGGTATCCGCGACGAGCACGAGGACACAGGACGAACTGCGTCCTGGCGCGATCGGCCGACCTGGGACCGGACGGTGACGCCGAACGTGCGCCATCGAACCGGCACGCGACCCCCGCGCCGACGGCGCTGATCGAAGCGAGCCTCGACCGTTCGCCGCCAGACATGGCGCGCCCGGGTGGGCGCGGCCGACGATCACGAAGCCTGGGCGACCGCTACGGCGGCACCGAGGCGTGAGCGCGCGCGGCACAGGAGGGCCCTTGAAGCGAGCTCGGTCCGGCCCAGCCGACTGGCGATCTCGCGCGTCCGGTAGCCCTGCGCGGCGAGGACGATCGCCGTCCGATCGTCGGCCGAAACCAAGCCGAGCGCGGCGACGATCTCGTCGTTCGTCTCATGGCGGATCGCCGTGTCCTCGATCGACGGGCTCGTCTCCTCGGCGCCGAGCCGGACGAGGACCCGATCCCCGACCTGGCGGTGGCGATGCGAGCTGATGGCCAGGTTGTGGGCGACCCGTCGGAGCCAGGCGCCGGGGCTGTCCGGAAGGGCGCCTTCGCGAGCCGCGAGGAACAGCCGGACGAAGGCCTCCTGGCAGATGTCCGCGGCGTCGTCCGGGTCGCGAACGAGGGACCGGACGTAGCGCTCGAGGCCGGGCGCGTGCTCGACGTGGCAGGCCTCGATCGCCTCATCGATGCGCCACGTGGTTCCGGGATCCGTGATCGTGTCCATCGTTCCGCCCCTCTGCCGGCCGCTCTTCGGTGGCCTGGGGCAGGTATGGCCGGGGCGCTGTCCCGGGCACATCGGGCGGGTGTCCCGGGTGGCCGGGCAACGACTCGGGCGAACGTGGGGGCGCTTCGGCCGGCTGCGCAGACGGCAGTCCCGAGCGACGAATCAGGCGGAGTCGGCTCCGCGGCCGAGGCCGGCCTCGCGGGCACGGACGATCGCCTGCGCGCGATCCGCGACGCGGAGCTTGTTGAAGACGTTCGCGACGTGGTTGCGGACGGTCTTGTCGGTGATCCCGAGGTCGCGCGCGATCTCGCCGTTGGAGCGTCCCCGGGCGATCAGCTCGAGCACCTCGTCCTCGCGATCGGTCAGCTCGGGGAAGGGAGCCGCGGCTTGCCGGCCCGGTCCGGCGGCGAAGAATGCCTGAAGCCGGGCCGCGATCGACTCGCCGAAGATGACGTCGCCGCCGGCGACCGCGCGGATCGCCCGGACGAGATCGGCGCTGTCGGAGTCCTTCGGCAGGTAGCCGCGGGCCCCGGACCGCATCGCCGCGAACAGCGAGTCGTCGTCCTCCGACATCGTCAGGACCAGGATCCGCGTCTCGGCCCGGGCGGCGAGGATCCGGCGAGTCGCCTCGATCCCGCTCATCTCCGGCATGCGCAGGTCCATCAGCACGATGTCCGGGCCGGTCGTCGCGGAGAGCAAGACCGCGTCGGTGCCCGTCGCCGCCTCGCCGACCAGCTCAAGGTCCGGCGAT
Organism: Candidatus Limnocylindrales bacterium; assembly: GCA_038245515.1. Lineage (GTDB taxonomy): Bacteria > Chloroflexota > Limnocylindria > Limnocylindrales > CSP1-4 > CF-46. The sequence goes on from JBBRSJ010000022.1 coordinate 31,829, forward strand.
CGCTCGATCAGGGCGCGGAGCCCATCGCGGTAGACCGGGTGGTCATCGGCGACGACGATCCGGATCCGAGTGCCCGGGGCAGGGGCCTCGCCAGCGGCCGCCGCCGGATCCACGGCGTCCGTCACGGGTCCACCCCCACACTGCCCGCGATGGGACGCGCTCCCGTCGCTGAAGGCGTTGATGGCGCCGAGGGCGTCGATGGCGCCATCCGCGCCCCACCCGGCGCGGCCGGCCGGCCGATCGGCAGGGTTGCGGTCACGACGGTCCCACCGGTCGGCCCCGCCTCGACGATCATCTCGCCGCCGACCTCGGCCGCTCGCTCGTACATCGCGCGCGTCCCGACGCCGATGGATCCGGGCTCGATCCCTCGGCCGTCGTCGCCGACCCGGATCACCAGGAGGTCGCGCTCCAGGCCGAGCTCGACGGTGCAGCGCGTTGCGTCGGCGTGCCGGACCGCGTTCGTGACGGCCTCGACGACGATCCGATAGGCCGCGACCTCGATCGCCGGTGAGAGCGGCCCGATGGCGTCGGCCCGGATTTCGACTGCCGGCCCGGTTGGCCCGCCGATCGTCGCCAGCTGCTGGCGCAGTGCATCGACCAGACCCAACGCGTCCAGCCCCGGCGGTCGGAGCTGGCGCGACATGCCGCGGATCTGGGCGATCGCCGCGCGCAGGTCGGCCCGGATCTCGTCGAGCAGGGGAGCGACTGCGGGCGGGTCGGTCTCGGCCTCGGCGCGCGCCCGGTCGACCTTGAGCCCGAGGGCAGCGAGCGTCGGTCCGAGGCCGTCGTGGAGGTCGCGGCGGAGGCGCATCCGCTCCTCCTCGCGGGCGGCGACGATGCGTCGTCGGCTCGTGGCCAGCAGGTCGACCTGGAAGAGCCGGTCGCGGATGACGGCCAGGGCAAGCGCGACGATCACCGGGATCGCGAAGATCGCGACCGCGCCGCGCGACATCAACGGGTGGTCGAGGAGAACGATCGGCAACGAGGTCAGCAGGAGCGACGCTGCGGCTGCGACGCCGAGCGTGATTGCGAGGACCCGGATCTTGGCGCGACGCGGCCCCGGCGTCCGGCGGTAGCCAGCGACAATCGAGCCGAGGATGACGACGACCGTGCCCGATACGATCGCGGCGATCAGGGTGCCGAGCCGGTCGAACCAGTCAAGGAGCGAGCCGCCGGCGAGGCGCAGCGCGAGCGCTCCGAGCGCGAAGGCGACGATCGGAGTCGCGTAGATCAGCCGGACCCGCTCCGGCCGCCGCGTCAGCCAGCCCGCCCGGACCGGGTAGATCGACAGGAGGTGAACGAGGCACGCCCAGAACACGAGGCTGCCGATTCCGGCGATCGCGAAGGCATACAGGAACGGTGTCCGGCCGACGAGGTCCATCGGCTGGAGTCCCGTCTCCCAGGCGACGATGTCCGCGGTGTTGCAGCACACGCCGACGAAGAGAAGGCGGATCGCGGTCGCCTGCGGTCGGCGCAGGACGAGGGTCAGGGCCAGGATCAGCGCGCCAGCACCGAAGAGGATGAGGCCGAACGGGGCGCCGCCCAGGCGGTTCGCGAATGTCTCGTCGACAGGCACCACGACATCGACGATCCCGGCGTCGCGCCGGACCCGGACATCGAGGGTCGATCCAATGGGATGCGGGGCGAGGAACCAGGGCGGCGACATGGCGTCCGCAGCCCATTCGGCAAGCGGCCGGCCGTCGATCGCCACGACGACGTCGCCATCACGGATCGGCGAGGTCGCGGTCAACGGCCGGACGCCCACGCCGTCGCTCGTCCACGGCCAGGTGTCCGTCGGGATCAGCATCCCGTCGGACGGCAGCAGGAGCCGACTCAGGATCATCGTCGCGGTCGCGGCGAGGGCCAGGCAGCAGACGAGAATCGTCAGCAGCCAGCCGCGATCGCGGGAGCGTCGCTGCGGACGGGCAATCACGGCTGGGCGGATCCTCATCGCTCGATTCCCGTGCAGGATAGGCCCGCCATCGCGAGCCGTCGTCACGGTCCGGCGACGCCGCCGCGAAATTCGATCCGGGGCGCTCTAGAACACCTGTGCGATTTGGCCGCGGTCCGCTAGAATGGGCAAGCGATGCCCCAGGATCAGCTCGTCGTTCGCGGTGCCCGCGAACACAACCTCAAAGACGTCACGGTCGCGTTTCCGCGCGACCGGCTGGTCGTGATCACCGGGCTGTCGGGCAGCGGCAAGAGCAGCCTCGCCTTCGACACGATCTACGCCGAGGGCCAGCGCCGCTACGTCGAGAGCCTGAGCGCCTACGCCCGCCAGTTCCTCGGCCAGATGGAGAAGCCCGACGTCGACCAGATCGACGGCCTCAGCCCGGCGATCTCGATCGACCAGAAGGGCGCCTCGCGCAATCCCCGCTCGACGGTCGGCACGGTCACCGAGATCTACGACTACCTGCGGCTGCTCTTTGCCCGAGCCGGCCATCCTCACTGCCCGAACGGCCACCCGATCGAGCGCCAGAGCGTGCAGCAGATCGTCGACCAGGTGCTGTCGCTGCCCGAGGGCTCGCGGCTGCTGGTGCTCGGTCCGTTGATCAAGGATCGCAAGACCGAGGGAGATCGCGTCTTCGAGGGCGCCCGGCGGCAGGGCTTCGTCCGCGTCCGGGTCGACGGCGAGATGTACGACCTCGCGGACGCGCCGACGCTCGACAAGTACAAGCGCCACAGCATCGAGGTGGTCGTCGACCGCGTCATCGTCCGCCACGCCGACGCGCCCGAGGGTGCGGAGCGGGCGCCCGACGGCCGGCCGATCGATCCCGAGACTGGCCTCGTCATGCCGGATCCCGACTCGTCCCGCCTCGCCGACTCGATCGAGACCGCGCTCCGATTGGGCGAGGGCCAGGTGCTGATCGCGCCCGCGCCACGGGACGGCGAGCCGCTGGACTTCGAGGAGCGTCGCTACAGCGAGCGGTTCACTTGTCCGTACGACGGCTTCACGATGGACGAGCTCGAGCCGCGCAACTTCTCGTTCAACTCGCCGCACGGGGCGTGCCCGGCGTGCGCCGGACTCGGGACGCGCCTCGAGATCGACGAGGACCTCGTCATCCCTGACAAGTCGAAGAGCCTCCAGCAGGGTGCACTCGTGCCATGGGCCCGCCTGGCGAACGACGCGTCCTGGCGCCTGAAGATCCTCGAGGCGATCTGCGCCTCCCACGGCTGGGATTTCAAGAAGCCCGTCAACGACCTTCCGTCGGAGGCGCTTGAGTACCTCCTGCGGGCCTCGAAGGACGAGAAGGTCCTCGTCCGCTATCGCCACGAGCGCGGCGAGAACAGCTACAAGGCGACGTTCGAGGGAATCGTCACGAACCTCGAGCGGCGCTACAAGGAGACGGACTCCGAGTACATCAAGACCGAGCTCGAGAAATACATGGTCACGAGGCCTTGCCCGGTGTGCAAGGGCAAGCGGCTCAAGCCGGAGGTCCTCGCGGTCACCGTCGACGACCGCGACATCTCGTCGGTGGCGGACCTGTCGATCACCGAGGCGCTCGACTGGGTCGCGGCCCTGCCGAAGAAGCTGTCGGAGCGGGAGCGGACGATCGCCGTCCAGGTCCTCAAGGAGATCGCCGCCCGGCTTGGCTTCCTCGTCGACGTCGGGCTCGACTACCTGACCCTCGATCGAGCCTCGGTGACGCTGTCGGGCGGCGAGGCGCAGCGGATCCGGCTCGCGACCCAGATCGGGACGACGCTGATGGGCGTCCTGTACATCCTCGACGAGCCGTCGATCGGGCTCCACCAGAAGGACAACGCGAAGCTGATCGCGACCCTCACCAGGCTGCGCGATCTCGGCAACACGGTCCTCGTCGTCGAGCACGACGAGGAGACGATCCGGACGGCCGACTGGGTGATCGACATCGGCCCCGGTGCCGGCGAGCTCGGCGGCGAGATCATCGCCAACGGCACGCTCGAGACGCTCCTCGCCGAGCCGCGTTCGATCACCGGCGCCTTCCTTCGCGGCGAGCGCCGGATCGAGGTCCCGACCAAGCGGCGCAAGGGCAGCCTGAAGAAGCTCGTCGTCAAGGGCGCTCGCGAGCACAACCTCCGCGACGTCGACGTGACGATCCCGCTCGGGACGTTCACCGCGGTGACCGGCGTGTCGGGCAGCGGCAAGTCGACGCTCGTGACGGACGTCCTGTACCGGGCCCTCGCGCGCGAGCTGAACGGTTCGCGGGAGCCGGTCGGCGCCCACGATGTGCTGAAGGGCGCCGAGCACATCGACAAGATCATCGAGATCGACCAGAGCCCGATCGGCCGGACGCCACGCTCGAATCCGGCGACCTACACCGGGCTCTTCGGCCCGATCCGCGAGCTCTTCGCGGGCGTCCCGGAGGCGCGCGTCCGCGGCTACCTGCCGGGCCGCTTCAGCTTCAACGTCAAGGGCGGTCGCTGCGAGAACTGCAAGGGCGATGGGATCCTGAAGATCGAGATGCAGTTCCTGCCGGACGTCTACGTCACCTGCGAGGTCTGCAAGGGCAAGCGCTACAACCGCGAGGCGCTCGAGATCCACTACAAGGGCAAGTCGATCTCGGACGTGCTCGAGATGACGATCGCGGAGGCGAACGATTTCTTCGCGCCGGTCCCGACGGTGCACACCAAGCTGCAGACGCTGTACGACGTCGGCCTCGGCTACGTCCATCTCGGCCAGCCGGCAACGACGCTGTCGGGCGGCGAGGCGCAGCGAGTCAAGCTCGCGACCGAGCTCTCGAAGCGGGCGACCGGCCGGACGCTGTACGTCCTCGATGAGCCGACGACCGGGCTCCATTTCGCCGACGTCGAGAAGCTCCTCGAGGTCCTCCATCGGCTCGTCGACGGTGGCAACACGGTGCTGGTCATCGAGCACAACCTCGACGTGATCAAGACCGCCGACTGGATCGTCGACCTCGGGCCGGCCGGGGGCGCGCGTGGCGGGCGGATCATCGCGGAGGGCACGCCCGAGAAGGTCGCCGCGACGCCGGGCTCGGCGACGGGCGAGTACCTGGACCGGGTCCTGCGCGGCGAGCCGCTCGTGCCGCTGTCGGACGTGTCCTTCGCCGAGGAGGCCGGCCGGAGCAGCGGCTCCAACGGTCATGGCCCGAAGATCCGGATCGCCGCCAGCCGGAAGCGCGCAGCGGCCGCCTCGACGCGCTGACGCGCTGACGCGCCTCGGCTCTCGCCGCCGCCCACGGCAAGCGCCGCGGCCCCGAGCCGCCTGATCGTCGTCATTGACCAGATTCGTGCCGGGCGAGCGTCGCGACGCCCGGATTCCGCCGGATTGTCGTCGACTACGCCGATGGCCAAGCGTGCCCGGCCTGGAATCGATCAGCAACGGCGATCGTCGTGGCCTCACGTCGCGGATCGGCCGGCCGATGACGCATCGCCGCTCGCCGCTCGAGGCCGTGGCGAGGCGCGAGGCGTGACCCGCTACGATGCGGACCATGCCCGACATCGAATATGCCTTCCTGGCCGACGCGGCCGAGACCCTGCCTGGCCAGAAGTTCCACGTGCTCGGCGGCGGCGTCTCGCGTCTCGGCGGACGGACCTTTCCGCTGACGCATCCGCACCTTGCCCTGGTGCTCGGGCTGAGCGTGTCGGCTTCGGAGGTCGACCGCGAGCACGAGGTCCGCTTCGTCCTCCTCGATCCCGACGGCGGCGAAGTCGCGGGCGCCACCGGCAATCTCGTCGCGCGCGGCCACGGCGACGGTCGCGACACGGTCCTGACCTTCTCGATCGACCTGTGGAACCTGACGTTCGCGGCGCACGGCGACTACTCGTTCCGGATCCTCGTCAACGGCTCCGAGCGGAAGCGGCTGCCACTCCTCGTGTCGGCGCCGGATGCCTGACCGCGATCCGGGACGGCCGACGCGAATCGACCGCGACACGGGCTCCCGATCGGCGCTCGATCGCCGTGGACCGGCCCGCCACGAGCTGCCGGCGGTCGATGAGGCGGGCCTGTTCGCGGGCCGTCAGGCGGACCGGCTCGTCGCCGCCGCGGAGGCCGCGGGTAATACCCGCTGGCTGCGCTACTTCGAGGGGATGCCGGACCGCCTCCGCGACGACGAGCCCAGATCCCTCCGCCAGGTCACCCTCCGGGCACGGGCGGCCTACGGTCCGAAAGACTCCGTGCGGGACGCGTTCCCGGCCGACGTGACCGAGCCGTTCCTCGAGGCGATCGACCGCCTCCTCAAGCAGCTGAACCGGCGCGACAGCGGCGCCGCCTGACCTGCGCGTCCGGCATATGCTGAGCCAGCCGGGCAGCGCCGTCACGTGTGCCATGGTCCGCTCCGCTGGTGCCCTGTGTTCTATCGACACTCGTGGTCGCCGATCCTGCTCCCGATCATCGTCGTCGGGGCGGTCGAGCTGCTGAGCGACACGGTCCTGGATCCCGTCCTGCCGTTCCCGGCGGACGCCGTCGTCGTGGCCTTCGTGGCCGGTCTCCTCTCCGTCCTCTACTGGCGGTTCGCGAGCAAGCGGCTGCGATCGCTTGAGATCGAGCTCGAACAACGGAGCGCCGAGCTCACCCGACGCACGGCCGCTGCGCGAGCCCTGCATCGCGTCAGTGTCGCGACGACGGCCGTGGGCGGCCTCGACGACGTGCTGACGGCGGTCGTCGAGCAGGCCCGGCTGCTGCTCTCGGTCGACGTTGCGCTCCTCCTCGTCACCGGCGCCGACGGCGACGGCCGGCTGCGCGCGTCGAGCGGCCCGCCGGGCGTGATCGACCACGACGGCCACGGACCCGGGCCAGGCCCGCTCCGATTCGTGCCCGCGGACTACTGCGCGGTTCAGCTGGCGGCGCCACTCCAGCGCGGCGGGCGCACGATCGGAACCCTCCTCGTCGCATGCCGGGAAACGCGCGGGTTCGACGTCAATGACGTGGAGACGCTCTCGCTCTTCGCCAATCAGGCGGCCATCGCGCTCGAGAACGGACGGCTGGAGGCCCGCCTCCGCGAGCTCGCCGTCGTCGCCGAGCGGGAGCGGATTGCACGCGAGATGCACGACGGCCTGGCCCAGGTCCTCGGCTACGTCAACACGAAATCGCAGGCGGTCGAGACCCTGCTGGACGCCGGCCGTGTCCAGGAGGCCAGAGATCAGCTCGGTGAGCTGGCGGCCGCATCACGCTCGGTATATGTCGACATCCGCGAGGCGATTCTTGGCCTGCGCAGCCCGATCGAGCCGGGAACGGGACTCGTCGGCGCGATCGAGGCCTACGCCGGGCGCTTCGCCGACGCCTCGAAGCTCGCCGTCAGCGTGAAGGCATCGGCGGCGGCCCGGACGACCGACTTCCCGCCCGAGGTCGAGGCGCAGGTGTTCCGGATCGTCCAGGAGGCGCTGACGAACGTCCGAAAGCACGCCGCCGCCGGCCGCGCGATGCTCCGGATCGCGACCGATGAGGACGGGCTCGAGGTCACGATCGACGACGACGGGCGGGGCTTCGACGATGGCGACCAACCGGCTGGCTCGTGGCCCCATTTCGGGCTGGTGGCCCTTCGCGAGCGAGCCGGGTCGATCGGCGGCTCGGTGACCTGGCAGGCCGTCAGTGGCGCTCCCGGGACCCGGGTTCGCCTCCTGGTCCCACTGCCGGCGCCGCCGGTGCGCGCTCAGCCGATCGCCCCGGTCGGGGACCCGGGCTGATGCGGATCGTGCTTGCCGACGATCACGCCCTGTTCCGTGACGGCCTGTCGTCGCTGCTCCGGGCGTGGGGCCATGACGTGGTCGGCCTCGCGTCCGATGGGGCCGAGTCGGTTGAGCTCGTGGCCGGCCTCCAGCCAGACCTTGTCCTCATGGACGTCAAGATGCCGGGCATGGATGGGCTCGAGGCGACCCGTCGCATCGCCCAGGCCCAGCCCGACGTGTCCATCGTGATCCTGACCGTCAGCGAGGAGGAGGACGACCTGTTCCGGGCGATCAAGGCCGGCGCACGCGGCTACCTGCTGAAGAACCTGGAGTCCGCCCAGCTCCGGTCGATGATCGAGGCCGTGGCCCGCGGGGAGGCGGCGATCTCCCCGTCGACGGCGGCCCGGATCATCGCCGAGCTGGCCCGCCCAGCCGCATCCGTCGCCGGACCCGATCGGCTGACCGACCGCGAGGTCGAGGTGCTCAAACTCGTCACGGGCGGGTTGCGGAACAAGGAGATCGCGGCGCGCCTCGGCATTACCGAGAACACCGCGAAGTACCACCTGAAGAACATCCTGGCGAAGGTCCACGCCGAGAGCCGCACCGAGCTCGCGGCCCGGGCGGTGCGCGAGGGCCTGATCGAGGCCGACTGATGGAGGCTCGTCCGGCGCGGCGCGTGGCGCGGCGCGCGGCGCGGCCCGGCCGGGCGGCCCAGCCGCCGCGAGGGCCGAGTGGCCCCGACGACCCGGGCCACTAGGCCCGCGAGCGCCTATCCCATCGAATGGGGCGGCACCCGCTCGTTCGGGCGTGGTCGGACCTCGTCTCACCGCCGATGCTCGACGGACCCACCTTCCCAGGCCGAGGCGTCTCATGGGCTATCGGATCTCGATCGACCACGGGGGCTGCATCAACTGCGGCGTCTGCATGGACGTCTGCCCCGTCGAGGCGCTCGACATGACGCGGCCGGACAGGCCCGGTGTCGAGTCCGGCCTGGGCCGGGCGATGCCACTGCCGTGGATGATGGAACACCCGATCCAGGTCGGTGAGTGCATCGGCTGCGGCATCTGCATCCGCGAGTGCCCGACCGAGGTCATGACCCTGGCTGCCGAGCCCGGCGTCGAGACGCCGCTGGCGCCGCGCCAGGGCCCGATCAACCGTCCGTCGACAGAGCCCGGCTGGCTCCCACTGTCCATGGTCACGACGGAGGCCCTCAAGCCGAACCACCCGTCGCCGTGGGGCAACCTGTTCAACTGGCGGACGGCCGAGCGACCGGAGTCCGGGCAGGTTTGGCGCTCGATGGTCACCGAGGGTCCGGCATCGCCGAAAGCGCCGTGCCAGACCGCATGCCCGGCCGGCACGGACGCCGGTCGATACGTCGGACTCGTCGCACAGGGCCGGTACGACGAGGCATATGCGGTCGCCGCCGAGGTCAACCCGTTCCCATCGGTCTGCGGCTGGATCTGCACGGCACCGTGCGAGGCAGCCTGCCGCCGGGGAACCCTCGACGAGCCGATCGCCATCCGGACCCTCAAGCGCTTTGCGGTCGAGCACGGCTCTCTGCCGGCCGTACCGCCACCGGCGATCCGCCGGCCCGAGCGCGTGGCCATCGTCGGCGGGGGACCCGGTGGGATGTCCTGCGCCTACTACCTCGCGAGGCTCGGCTACGGCGTCACCGTCTTCGAGGCAATGCCGGTACCCGGCGGGATGATGGCAATCGGGATCCCCGAGTACCGCCTCCCACGCGAGGCGATCGCGGACGAGGTCGCCCGGATCGTCGGTCTCGGTGTCGAGCTCAAGCTCGATACCGCGATGGGTCGCGACTTCACCCTCGGCGACCTGGAGACGCAGGGCTATCGGGCCGTCTTCCTCGCGACGGGTGCCTCGAAGAGCCGGCATCTCGGCGTTCCCGGCGACGATCTCGCCGGGGTCCAGCCGGCCACGCTGTTCCTGAAGCGGGTCAACCTGGGCGAGTCGCCGCGCCTGGCCGGCGCCACGATCGTCGTCGGCGGCGGGAGCACCGCGATGGATGCGGCCCGATCGGCGCTCCGGAGCGGGTCCTCGTCGGTGACGGTCGTCTACCGCCGCGGACGGAGCGAGATGCCCGCCCAGGTGGAAGAGATCGAGGCCGCCGAGCGCGAAGGAATCACGATTCGCACGGGGTTGGCGCCGATCGAGGTCATCGGCCGCGACGGCCAGACCGTCGCCCTGCGCTGCCAGGCCCACCGGGCCACCGACGAGGTGGAGGACGGGCGCGCCGTGTGGGCCGCGATCGACGGCTCGCAGGAGGACCTGCCGGGCACGACTGTCCTCGTTGCGATCGGCGAAGAGCCCGATCCGTCGATCCTGCCGGAAGGCGCCGGGATCGAGGTCAGCGGCTGGGCGGGGATCGTCGCCGACCCGCAGACGTTGGCCACCGGCCGGGCCGGGATCTTCGCCGGCGGCGACGTCGTCTCCGGGCCGAAGACGATCATCGATGCCGTCGCCTCGGGCCGTCGGGCAGCCGGCTCCATCCATGAATACCTCGCGGGAGCCGCCGACGGCGAGGCGGAGATCTTTGCCACCGTCCGGTACGCGACGCCACCCGAGCTCCAGCTGCACGTCGATCTTGCCCCGAAGCCGCGTGCCCATCCGCCGCTGCCGATGTTCACTCCGGGATCGTTCGCGGCCGACCAGGTCGGGTTCGACGAGGCGTCGGCCCGGAGCGAGGCCGGCCGCTGCTTCCGCTGCGATGCGGTCTACGGCTGCCCGTCCGTGACCGTCGCCGCGGGGCGCGGGCCGCACGACGCGCCGATTCCGGCCCACCTCGAGCGGCCGCCGTCCGATCGGCCGACTGCCGCAGCATCATCCGCAATGCCAGGAGGAGCACGATGACACCAGACCAGGTTTCGGGGCTGTTCGCCGCCGGAGAGTCCTTCGTCGAAGGCACGATCGGGGCGGCGCTGGTGGTCCTCTGGATCGCGGCTCTCGGCCTCCACATCGCCCGACCATTCATGGTCCGGAGCACCGAGAAGTTCACCTTGCGCCTCGGCGCGGACCTGTGGTGGATCATCTACGTCGGGCTCCGGGACATCCTCGTCGTCCAGGTCTTCCTCGGCAGCTTCATCTTCTTCTACCCGGACGTCGTTGCCGGCAAGGACCTGCCGATCACCGGCAGCCTGGCCGCCGTCTGCGCGTTCGCGGTGATGCTGATCAAGCTCACGACCGGCAATGACGCCGACCAGCGCTGGTTCCGCTGGCAGGCAGTGCTGCTCGGCCTCGGCGCGGTCCTCTACATCGGCCCGTACATCCTCGGCGTCCAGGCGACGCTCCTCACGGGGCAGCGGTTCGACGTGATCATGCCCTTCCTCGTGACCTCGAAGAACCTCGACCTTGCCCTGCCGTTGTGCTACCTGTCCGCCGCGGCCGTCGGGGTCATGGCCCTCATCGCCGTCGCGTACAACCTCCGGGGGACAACCGCCGGTCGACCGCGGCCGGCCAAGCTGGAGACCGACCGATGACCCCGCTCAACGCCGACGACCTCGCAACCGCGCTGACGTCCGGCGGGGCCGCATGGATGGTCCTCTCGATCGCGGCGGTGCTCCCGATCCTATGGTCGTTCACGCTCGTGATGCACTTCGCGCGGCCGTACGTCGTCCGGTTCCTGCAGAGCCTGACGCTCCGGTTCGGTGGCGACGTGTGGTGGCTGTCGTACGTGCTGATCCGCGACGCGCTCCTGGTCGTGACGCTCGGGCTGAGCATGATCTTCCTGTACCCGAACCTCTATCTGAAGGGCGACGGCCTGCCGATCACGGCGCCGATCGCGACTCTCGTCCTCTTCTGGGCCCTGGTGGTCAAGCTGGTCCGCGACATGGACGACGACCCTGCCGTGTTCCGCCTCGTGAGCGGCATGCTCGTCGTCGCCTCGATCCTGTACATCGTCCCCCAGATCTACGGCATGGAGTCCGCTGATCAGGCGGCCTTCTCAGGGCTGTCGAGCGCGCTGATCAGCACCGCGAACCTCGATGTCGCCCGGCCGATCCTGTGGGGCAGCATCGGGCTGTTCGCCGTGACCGGCGGGCTCGTGTTCCTGCGCTTCCTTCTGTCCTTGATGCGGCGGCCGCCCGCGGCGGCGCCCGAGCCGCTCGTCACGGACGTGCCAAAGCCGGCCTAGTTCTCTGGTCCGACGTGGTTGCCGGGCTGCGGAGCCCGCCGCCGGTCGTCGAGTCTCGCGCGCCATGAGCGGCTGACATCCGGCTTGGACAGGTACATGGCAGACTGTCCCCGGGCTGTCGACACTAAGGTGGCCGTTCAAGGACCTCGTCGCCCCCAGGTCCAGCATGCGCGCCGACATCGGCGTCAAAGGAGCCTCAGTGCGTCGATCCGGTCTTGCCAGGGTGCTGCTCATCTCGGGGATCCTTGCTGCCGGTTGTGTTCCAGCATCGGCGAATCCGCCCTACACCTACGCGCCGCCTGCCTCGGGGGCGACTGCTGCCGCCTCGGGAGGCGGCCCGGCCGCTCCGTCCGGCTCCGAAGCGACCGCGTCGGCGCCGGCCCCATCCGCCTCCGTCGCGCCCTCGGCCTCGATACCGGCCGCCTCGGGTGGGCAGCCAACCGTGGGACCGACCCCCGGATCGAGCGGCGGGCCGATCGGGATTCCCGCCGCGGGGACCGCGATCTATCTCAGCGAGTGGAGCGTCGGACTCCCAACGTCGATGTTGGCTGGTCAGGCGAACTTTTCGATCACCAACATCGGGACCATCCAGCACGAGACGCTCGTCTTCAAGAGCGACCTCGCCCCATCCGCCTACCCGGCCGATAGCAAGGGCAACATCATCGAGGACGGCCCGGGCATCACCCTCGTCAGCCGTGGCGACAAGATTGACCCCGGGAAGACACAGGCGCGAACCGTCGATCTCACCCAGCCCGGCACCTATCTCGTCGTCTGCAACATTCCGGGCCACTTCAAGGCCGGCATGTTCAGGGTCGTCACCGTGACGCTGCCCACCGCGCAACAGGCGTACATCCCGGCGGCGTTGGCAGAGTGGCACGTCGCCGTGCCTTCAACGATCACGGCCGGCACCATCAACCTCGAGGCCGCGAACTTCGGGACCATCCAGCACGAGCTGCTGATCTTCAAGAGCGACCTCGCCCCTGCCGCCTACCCGGTCGATTCGAACGACCACATCATCGAGGACGGCCCGGGCATCACCCTCGTCAGCGATGGCGACAACATCGATCCCGGGAAGACACAGACGCGAACTGTCGATCTCACCCAGCCCGGCACCTATCTCTTCGTCTGCAACATTCCCGGCCACTTCAAGGCAGGCATGTTCACGGTCGTCACCGTAGCGCCGTAGCGCCGCAGCGACCGGCCGCCGCCCGCAGGCGACGGCTCAAATGACAGTTGCTCATTCCTGGCCGAGTCCGAGCTCGGTCGCGCTGAAGGCCTCGAGCAGGAATGACGATGGCGCGGCCGGGTCGTAGACGAGCGTAAGGGAGCGTCGGGCGCGGGTCCACGCGACATACGCCAGCCGGCGCTCCTCCTCGAGCGCGCGGGCCGCGTCGGGCGCATCAGCGAGGGAGCGCGCACTCGGGAAGCGATGGCGTTCCATCCCGGTCACCGCTACGTGATCGAACTCGAGACCCTTCGTCGCATGGGCCGTGGCGAACGTCAGGGCGGCGTCCTCCCGGCACAGCTCGCCGAGCGCGGCCCGCCGCGAGACGACGGCCTCGCGCAGAGCGGCCACTGAGCCGAACGGCACCGCCCACGCAAGCACTGCAGCGGCGACGTCGGCGGGACGGACCGCATCGGGATCGGCAGCGGGATCGACGGGCCGGTCCGCCCACGCCGCCCGGACCGACTCGAGCCGCGCAAGGAGGGGAAGGCGGGGATCGGCCGCGTCCGCCGCGTCCAGGCAGGCATCGACGTCGGGCGAGCCGACCAGCAGCTCGATCGGCGGCGGACGGAACGGGATCCTGATTTCGAGCGCGACCGCGATCGCCGGGAGCAGCTCCCGGTTCGTCCGGGCAAGGACGGCCCGGGTGCCGTCGTCGGCCGGCCAGGCGCTGAACACCCGTCCGATCCGGACTGCCTCGTCGGCCGCGTCGGCGGCGAGGACGATCGGCCCGGGTGCCTCCAGTCGCGACTCGATCGTCTTCGCGAATCGCTCGACGTTGTGCTCGACGAGCCGAACGGCGCGCTGGACCACCGTCGCCGGGCAGCGGTAATTCACGATCAGATCGACGCGGCGAAGGCCGGGCAGATCCTCGGCGAGGGCGAGGACGCGCCGGACGTCGGCCAGCCGCCAGCCGTAGATCGACTGGTCGTCATCGCCGACGAGGAAGATCCGGTTCTCCGGCGCCGCGAGGAGGAGCGCCATCCGGAGCTGGGCGCGATCGAGATCCTGGGCCTCGTCGACCAGGAGGTGGGCACATCGCCTGCGCCACCGCGCCCGAACCCGCGCGTCGCCCTCGAGCAGGCGAAGGCTCCGAGCGACGAGGTCGTCAAAATCCAGGCTGCCCTCGTCGGCGAGCTCGGCCTCGTAGGCGAGGAAGGCCCGCGCCACCGGCCCGGGCTCGGGATCCGCAGAGACCTCGTCGGCCGTGACCCAGAGATCCAGCTTGAGCCGCGAGAACGCGGTATCGAGCTTCCGCCAGCCCGCCGGCCCGACCTCGGGAGCGACCCGACGCAGGACCGCCATCCGGTCGACGAGCTCGACCGCGTGACCGGCGTCGCGCAGGATCTCCAGCCCGAGCGCGTGGAATGTCCGGACTCGCACCGCGTCCGGCTCCAGCCCGAGCGGGGCGAGGGCGTCCGCGAGCCGTTCCCCGAGCTCGACCGCCGCTCGCCGGTTGAACGTGATCGCCGCGACGGCTCCAGGGTCTGCCGCGCCCGCGTCCAGCAGCCAGGCGATCCGCGCGACGAGCGTCGTCGTCTTGCCGCTGCCTGCCGGAGCCACGCACAGGATCGGCCCGGGCGGCGCCGTCGCCGCAGCTCGCTGGTCGGGCGCGAGCCGGCCGAGCCGCTCGGCGACGGCCGGGTGTAGCTCCATCGGATCAGTCTGGCGGGCTCCGCTGCACTGCCGATCAACGGGCCCGACGAGGTCCGACACGGGTCGCCGCGCGGCCGAGATGCGGAGGTCGGAGAAGGTCGACCCCGGACCGGACCTCCTGCCGTGGCCAGGCTTGGGGAGCGTGTGACCCGGGACTCACGCCCGGTGTCAGATCGCACCGGATGTTGGGGCCGTGTGACGTTGGGACTAGTTCCGGTCATATCCGACTGGTACCGTCGCGTCGTCCCGTATGGGACCGTACTTCTTGTCCGGTCGTATGGCCGGAAGTCATTGTCCGGGCGGTCATTCCGCCCACAGAGCGCGCGCACCGAGCTGAAACGAGGGCGTTGTTTCAGGCCGGGCAGGGGAGTGGGGATCGATGGTCGGGACCAAGGCCGCGTCGCGGCGTCTTCGTCGTGTCCGCAAATTCCTGATCAGCCTGGAGATCGTCTTCCTGCTGTTCTCGATGATCGCCCCGGTGGGCACGATGGCCGCATCGCCGACGCCGCCGCCCGCGTCCGCGAGCCCGGCGCCCTCGACCGATCCGTCGGCCCAGCCATCGGCCGATCCGTCGGCCCAGCCATCGACCGACCCGACTCCGAATCCAACGGACGCCCCGACGCCTGCCCCGACCGACACGCCCGCTCCGGCTGACGCCCCGATTCCGGCGCCGACTGACGCTCCGGCTTCGGCTCCGACGGACGCTCCGACACCCGCGCCGACCGACACGCCCATCCCGAGCGTCGCCCCCTCCGACGCGCCCGCCCCGTCCGCTCCCGTCCCTGTCGCGCCGTACATCGTCACGTTCGTCGCCGGCACCTCCGCCACCGCCCAGGCGGATGCCCTTGCCACCGCCGGCGCCACCGACGTCGATTCGATCGCCGTCCTCCGGATGCACGCAATCCAGGCGTCGGACGCGGCCGTTGCGGCCCTGCGCGCGGACGCAACCGTCGCCTCCGTCGAGCTCGATCGCAGCCGCGCCGCGGAAGCCACCCCGGATGACCCCTCGTATGTCGACCAGTGGTCGCTCGCGAAGATCGGCTGGGACCAGGTCTACGGCTCGATCTCGCCGACCGGCACCTCGATCGTCGCGGTCCTCGACACCGGCGTCGATGCCACTCATGTCGACCTCGCCGGGAACATCGTCTCGGGCGCCTCATTCGTCGCTGGGTCCGCGTGGGACACCGACGCCAATGGCCACGGCACCGCGATGGCCGGCATCGTCGCCGCTCGGACCAACAACGGCGTCGGGATCGCCGGCGTCGGATACGCCGGCGTCAAGGTCATGCCGGTCACGGTCCTGGGCTCGAACGGCTTCGGCCGCGACAGCGACATCATCGCGGGCCTCGCCTGGGCGGCCGATCACGGCGCCGACGTGGCTCTTCTCGCGTTCTCGGCCTCGGGCTATTCGTCCGCCCTCCAGGCCGCCGTTGACTACGCCTGGTCCAAGGGCGTTGTCGTCGTCGCCGCGACCGGCAACGACGGCTCGTCCACGCTGGCGTTCCCCGCGGGCGACCGCGGCGTCGTCGGCGTCTCCAATACCGATCAGTTCGATACGTTGGACGCGTCGTCGAATTACGGCGCGGACACGTTCCTTGCCGCCCCCGGGGTCAACATCGTCACGACGGCCCCGGGCGGCGGCACCACTTCCGCTACCGGCACGTCCGCGTCTGCGGCCGAGGTCGCGGGCGCCGCGGCTCTCCTGCGGGCCGTGGATCCGTCCCTGTCCGCGGGCGCGATCGTAGGTCGGCTGGCCCGCTCGGCCGATGCGGCGGGTACCGTCGACCAGACTGGCAACGGGCGGCTGAATCTGGCGCGCGCCCTGGCTGATGCGGGGACCGCCGAGGTCCAGCCTGCGGGGGCGGCGCCGATCGGGAGTGGGGGACCGTTCGTTGGGCCGTATGTTGGTGCGGCCATCGTAGACGGGCAAGGCTCCATGACGGTTGCCCCGACGTCCGTCGGTGCAAGCAGCACGGGGAACGTCTTCGCGTTCACGTTTACTGGCGGCGGTAGCGGAAACATGAACGGCGGCGCCGTCAGAGTTGTCATCCCTGCGGGATGGACGCTTCCCAGTCCGGTCGGCGGTTCCGCCGGATTTGTCTCTGATGGTTCGGGCGGCAACTGCGGAGTCGTGAGCCGAGCAATCTCGGGTACGGCCATCACCTTCGTCATCGGTACGGGAAGCAGTGGCTGTTCGACCGGCCATACCTTCCAGTTCACCTATGGCGCGGGCGCCGGGGTAACCGCCCCCGCTGTCACGGGGATCCACACGTTCACGACATCCACAAATGCTGACAACGATGGTGCTGCCGGCACGTTTGCAACCATTTCGCCGCAGCCAACGGTCACTGTCAAGAGCGCTCAAACGATCACGTTCGGAGCGCTGGCGAACAAGACCTTCGATCAGGGCCCGGTGACCGTCAGTGCGACGGCCTCATCCGGCCTCGCGGTCACCTTCACGACGACGACTCCGGCGGTCTGTTCGTCGGGCGGA
>JBBRSJ010000023.1:0-46682 GCA_038245515.1 Candidatus Limnocylindrales bacterium
ATGAGCAGCCTGTCGACCTGTCCGTGAGGTACGCGAAGTGGAAAGGACGGTGCCGTGCCCCGACGCACGACACGCCGGCGGATCGGCGTACCCGACGCGTTCCCGCGGCTTCCGATGAACGAGGAGTGCCTCGCCGGGCTGCCCTCGTTTCGGGTCATCCGGGTCTCGACCGAGGCCTAGCGGGCGAGGCGTCATGAAGTTCGGCCAGGTAGGCGGACGAGCCAGCGCGCTGTGGCTGCGCCGCGCGCTCACCGACCTACCAAACGTCGACGCCGTCCTGCGCCGCCTGACAGACCTGGGTCTCGTCTACCGTCCTACCCGAGGAACATACGACTTCGCCCTGTCCCTGTTCGGTTCGTATATCCGTCGACGGGCGGAACTAACCGAACTAACGCCGAGGCGATAGAGCCCATGGCGACGTCCCGGCGCCCTGGCGGGGCTGACCTGCCGCTCGCACGCGCGACCACCGACTTCCGGTTCGCGCTCGCCGCGGGCGGGCGTCGGGAGACGACTGTGGGCTGGTACGCCGACATCCTGGATGCCTTCGTGCAGTTCGCCACCAGCGAGCTCGGTCGTGGGCCACGGCTGGCCGATCTGACGGTCGACCTCGGTCGGCGATACGCGGTTTCACTGTCCGAGCCCGCGAAATCCGGGGGCAGAACGCGCCGACGTGGACAGCCACTGAGCCGGGCAACGGTGCGAGGTCACCTCAAAGCGCTCAAGGTCTTCGCGGGTTGGCTGCGTCGAGAGGGCTACCTCTCCCGCGACCCGCTCGCCTCGCTGGAGGTCCCGCGCGATGATCGTCGTCTCTTCCCCGTGTTCAGCGACGGTCAGCTCGATGCGCTTCTTCGAGTCGCCGAAGGCGACAGCCTCCGGGCCCGCCGCTGGACGGCCGTCCTCTGGGTCCTGCTCGACACCGGCCTCCGCCTGAGCGAGCTCACAGGATTGACGCTCGAGCGGGTCGATCTTGAGGTGGGCACCAGCCGGGTCGTTGGCAAGGGCGGGAAGGAGCGCCTCGTTCCGATCGGTTCGGCCGCGCTCTTCGCGCTCCGCCGCTATCTCGAGCGCCGGGGTGGGCCGGCGCGTGGCGCAGTCTTCCTCGATGACGACGGTCGGCCACTGAGCTCGACCGCCGTCTACAAGGGCATCCGTGGCCTCGGTGCGCGAGCCGGGATCAGCGGCGTCCGCTGCTCGCCCCATACGTTCCGGCACACCTTCGCGACCCGCTACCTGCTGCTCGGCGGCGACCTGCTGACGCTCGCCCGGCTGCTCGGCCACAGCCCGCACTCGCTCGAGGTGACCCAGCGCTACGTCACCTTGCTCGATGCCGATCTCCGCGCTGCGCACAGGCGCTTTTCACCGGGCGATCATCTCGCCCGGCTCGGCGGCGTTCGCCCGGCGAGGCCGCCACGTGTCACGCCCGAGCGAAGGCCCGCGAGACGATCGCCAGCCGGTCGACCGGTGAGGCCTGCGCGTGCTGGCGCTTGACTTCGTCGGTGTCGAGGTTGACGTAGCGGCGAACCATGTCGAGGGTCGTGTGGCCGAGGATCTTCTGGAGGCTGAACAGGTCGCCACCGTTGAGCAGATAGAGCTTGGCGAACGTGTGGCGGAACGTGTGGGGGTTCGTCCGCACGCCATCGAGCCCGGCCCGTCCGCCGAGCCGGCGAAGGGCGTGCTGGATCGCAGCCGAGGTGAGCGGCCGCCCGTCGCGGGCCAGGAAGACGTGATCGACGTCGCGTCCGATCGGGCGCGGGCGGCTATGGGCGATGTAGTCCGGCAGCCGGGCCTCGGTCACGGTACCGAGCGGGACGAGTCGCTCCTTGCCGCCCTTGCCCCGGACCCGGAGGTAGCCGTCGGGGAGCAGATCCCCCGTTCGCAGTCCGGCCAGCTCGGACAGGCGCAGCCCGGTGTCGAGGAGCAGCGCGATGATCAGCCGATCACGGCGCGAGGCGACCGCCAGGAGTCGCTCGAGCTCGACCGGCCCGAGCGTCGCGATGAGCCGCGACGGCACCCGCGGGCGGGGCAGCCGGCGGAGCGGATCCTCGGCGACCAGGCCCTCCGCGGCGCACCAGGACGAGAACGCCCGGAGACCGCGAACGAAGCCCGCGACCGACGATGGCGAGAGCCCGGCCTCCTGGAGCGAGACGACGAACGCCCGCGCCTCGGCGACGCTCACCGCGCTCAGCGCCGGGTCCGCGTCGCGGTTGGTCCGGAAGGCGGCGAACCGCTCGCCGATCATCGCGTACCAGTCGAGCGTCTTGGGCGACAGACCTCGCGCCCGACCCGACACGAGGAAGTCGGCCAGGCCATCGGCGAGGGTGAACGTCGAACCTGACGGCGAGTCAGGTAACCGACCGGTCCGCCGAGTCAGGTGACCGGACGGGGAACGAGTCAGGTGACCACGAGTCATCGGAATGCCTCCACGCTGGTCGGCGATTCCGTGCTCGCACCACAGGATCTGGTGGTCTGATCAGACCGTTGCTACCAGATGTTGTGGTGTTGGCTGGCGAGGAAGGATTCGAACCTTCGATCTCCTGATCCAGAGTCAGGCGCCTTACCGCTTGGCCACTCGCCAGTGGAGCGGAGGGGATGATACCCGACCGTACTCGGCCGAGCGCTGAATCCCGGCCCGGACCTGGGCCGTCGAAGGTGAGCTGGATCGGTCATCGACCGAATCGCAGCCCGGTGGCTCCGGGGTCGTCAGGGCCCGGGCGTCAGCGGTGGGGACCCTCCCAGACGCCGCCCGCGACAACGGTCG
The DNA here is from genome assembly GCA_038245515.1 of Candidatus Limnocylindrales bacterium. Classification (GTDB taxonomy): domain Bacteria; phylum Chloroflexota; class Limnocylindria; order Limnocylindrales; family CSP1-4; genus CF-46. The sequence continues at coordinate 2,759 of JBBRSJ010000023.1, forward strand.
TCCGGAACGCATAACGATCGCCCCGGTTCAGGTGCCGGCCATACTCGAACGGCTCCCCGTACTGATCGAACACCGTCTCCGACAGCTCGAGCAGCGGGTCGCCCTCGATCAGCCCGAGGAGCGTGGCGGTTCGCGCGTCCGTCGTGACCGCCCGGAGAAGGCACTCCGCCCGTGACGCCTCGACGCCCCCGCGCTCGCGGATCGTCTGGTAGAGCGAGCGGGCGGAGAAGTCCTCCCCGACGAGCGACGGGATGAGTGACGGGGCGAGGATCGAGAGGTCGAGCGAAAGCGGCGCGCCCTCGACGATCCGGACCCGCTCGAGTTCGAAGATATCGCTGCCGACCGGCACGCGCAGGGTTCGCGCCTCGGCCTCCTGGGCCGGCCGGACGAGGGCGCTGCAGACCTCTGACGAGACGGTCAGGCCGTGGATCGCCGCCCACTCGGTGAGGCCCTGTGGTCCGCTGATCGTCTCGATCGTGACCGCCCGACCGTTGACGAACCAGCCCGACCGATCGCGCGCCTCGATCAGGCCGCGGGCGGCGAGGTCGGCCAGGGCCCGGCGGAGCGTGTTCCTGGCGACCTCGAGCCGCTCGCCGAGCTGGCGCTCGGGCGCGAGGCGTTCGCCGGGCGTGAGCCGTCCCGTCGCGATGTCGGCCTCGAGCCTGCGCATGACCCGGACGTAGGCGAGGTCGCTCCCGCGGGCGTCCGCCCGCCGGGTCCCACGAGGGCCGGGTTGACAAGACTGGTTCACTTTTGGTTCACTCGTGACATGAAGCTCGCCCTGCTCGGTGGTGGCGGATTCCGGACCCCGGCCATCTACCGAGCGTTGGCCGAGGGGAGCACGCGGACCCGCTACGACGCGGTCGTATTGTATGACGTCGATCAGGCTCGACTGGACCGGATCGGGGCCGTCCTGGCCGGCATCGACGAGCGACTCGGTCGCCGGATCGCGGTCACGACGACGACCTCGCTCGAGGAGGCGGTCGACGGCGCGGACGTCGTCTACTGCGCGGTCCGGGTGGGCGGGATCCCGGGTCGGCTGCTCGACGAGACGGCGGCTCTTGCCGAAGGCGTGATCGGCCAGGAGACGACCGGCGCCGGCGGGATCACGTTCGCCCTCCGGACAGTGCCTGTCGTGACCCGGATCGCCGAAGTCGTCGCGCGCCGGGCGCCCGACGCGATCTTCATCAACTTCACGAACCCGGTCGGCCTGGTCACCGAGGCGGCCAGGCGCGTCCTCGGCGACCGCGTGATCGGCATCTGCGATGCGCCGCAGGCTCTCTGCCGGCGGGTGGCCGGGGCCCTCGATCGCGATCCCGACGCGCTCTGGTTCGACTATTTCGGAATCAACCACCTCGGGTGGCTGCGCGGCGTGCTGGACCACGGACGCGACATCCTGCCCGAGCTCCTCGCCGACGATCGACGGCTGTCGAGCTTCGAGGAGGGCCGCCTCTTCGGCACCGATTGGCTTCGCTCGGTCGGCATGATCCCTAACGAGTACCTGTACTACTACGACTTCGCGCCGGAGGCGCTGGCCGGGATGCAGGCAGGCCGGGTCCGGGCGGAGTTCCTGCAGCGCCAGCAGGATGCGTTCTACGCGGGCGCCGGCACGCCTGCAGAAGCCCTCCGCGCCTGGGAGACGAGCCTCGCCGAACGCGAGGGGAGTTACATGGAGGAGGCCTGGAGCGGGCGCGACGACGAGATGCGCGGGGTCGTCGCCGTTCGCGAGACCGGCGGCTACGGTCGCCTCTCGCTGGATCTCGTCGACGCCATGAACGCGGACGGCCAGGCCGTGATGATCCTCAACGTCGCCAACCGCTCGAGCCTGCCGTTCCTCGACGGGGCGGCGGTGGTCGAGGTGCCGTGCGTCATCAGCCGGGGCGGCGTCGTGCCGGTGGCGATCGGGGCGGTCCCGATGGCGGCCGAGGCGTTGATCCTCGCGGTCCGCGCCGCGGAGCGCGCCGCGATCGATGCCGCCCTGTCCGGTTCGCGGACGTTGGCCGTGCGCGCCCTCGCCATGCACCCACTCGTCCGCTCGTCCGACGTCGCCGGCCGGATCCTCGCCCGGCACCTCGATCGACAGCCGGCCCTCGCCGAGGCCATGCGATGACCGTCGACGTCGTCTGCGCCGGATCGCCATTTCTCGACCTGATCTTCCGCGGGCTTCCGATGATCCCGGGAGCCGGGGAGGAGGCGCTCGCCAGCGAGCTCGCGATCGTGCCCGGTGCGATGGCCAATGTCGCGTTCGCCCTGCGCCAGCTCGGGCTTGACGCGGTCGTGTGCGCCCCCGTGGGAACGGACACCGCCGGTCGGTTCCTCCAGGAGCTGATGGCCGAATCCGGCGTCCCGTGGATCGGCCGGCCAACGCCGACGACGCCGGTGTCGGTCGCACTTCCGGTCGACGGCGAGCGCGCCTTCGTCACGGTCCATCCGGTCGCGCCGATCGACACGGCGGCGGTCGCCGAGCTCGCGCCGCGGGCGGTCGTCACCAACCTGCCCATCCCCGGGGGCATGCCGACCGGGCCATGGCTCTACGGCGTCGTCGGCGATCCCCAGATCGCGATCCTCGTCGAGCGCGCCGACGAGCGCTGGCCCGATCTCCGAGCGCTGATCCTCAATGAGCGTGAGGCCTGCAACCTCGCCCGTCGGGCCGACGCCGTCGACGCCGCCCGCCTGCTCGCTACCCGCGGCTGCATGGTCATCGTGACCCGCGGCGCCCTGGGAGCCGTAGCGGCCCTGCCCGATGGTCGCATTGTCGAGGCCGCGGCGGTTGCCGTCGAAGCGATCGACACCGTCGGTGCCGGCGATCTCTTCGCGGCGGCCTTCATCTGGTCCGATCTCTCGGGCCGAGCGTTCGAGGACAGCCTGGCAACGGCCGCGAGCTACGCGTCGCACTCGCTTGCCGTGCCGGCATCCCGTCAGAAAGGCCTCTCCAGGGCGGAATACCTCGCCGGCGCCGCCGCTCGCGACACCGTCCCTGACCTCAATTCCGGAGGACCGTGAATAAGGAGTCAACCGCCGCCCGATCGAAGAGCGAAGGCCACGATGTGATGGTCAGGGTGCCGTTCGCGGAGCAAGCCAGGGATTCGCGCCACAAGCCGCGGGGACCGCTCCCGCCAGAGGAGGATGTTCAAGATGGATGAGTTCGTCCGACAGGTCGTCTCGCGCCGACGCTTCCTGCAATTGACCGCGGCGACGGCCGTCGTCGCCGCCTGCAACCCCGCCGCCGTCGGCAGCCCGGCGCCGTCCACCGCGACCACGCCGCCCGCCGGCAGCGGTGGCGCGTCGCCGAGCGGCGGCACGCCGCCGAGCGGCAGCGCCATCTCGGGCACGATCAACGTCTCGTACCCCGACGAGGCCGGCCTCAAGCCCAAGTACGTCGAGCAGGCAGCGGCCGCGGTGAAGGCGCAGTACTCCGCGGCCGACGTGAAAATCGACCTCCAGAAGATCGGCGACGACGACTTCTACACGAAGCTCCTGCTCGCCCTCGACAGCGGCACCGGACCGGACGTCTTCCATGTCGGCGGCAGCTCGATCGGCGAACTGGCCGACGCCAGCTACATCGAGCCCCTGGACAACTACGTCAGCCAGTGGCCCGACTGGGCCCAGTACCCGGACGCCGTCAAGAGCGGCGTCACGTACAAGGGCAGCGTCTGGGCCATCCCGTACGGCCTCGATATGCGCTGGCTCTACTACCGAAAGGACGATCTCCAGAAGGCCGGGCTGGCCGCCGATTGGCAGCCCGCCAACGTCCAGGGCATCCTCGACGCGGCCAACGCGGTCAAGGCCGCCAACGAGACCAACGTCCTGCCGTACGCCCTGTACGCCGGGCCGGCCGGCTCGAGCGGCACGGCAGACCACGCCTTCGTCCCGCTCCTGTGGGCCTTCGGGGGCGAGCTCCAGGACTCGAGCGGCAAGTGGATCGGCGACAGCCCGGCAACACGCAAGGTCATGGCCTACTACCAGAAGGCGTACGACGGCCTGAGCCCGAAGGAGATCCTGACCTCGACGAAGCCGTGGACGGCCATGCGCGAGAAGCTCGGCAACGGCCAGCTCGCGCTGCTGTTCGAGGGCGGCTGGGTCTACGGCGGCTGGGCGACCACGAACAAGGCGGCCACCGAGACGAATATCGGCTACGTCCTCCATCCGACCGAGACCGGCGGCCCGTCGTTCACGATCGGCGGCCCCGGGACGTGCTGGTACATCAGCTCGCGCAGCGCCAACAAGCAGGGCGCCTGGGAGTTCATCAAGGCGATGAACACGGCCGACATCGTCGGCAAGCTCAACGCCGAAGATCCCCATCCGGTGGCGCGCAAGGACGCGGCCGACGTGGCCGAGTTCAAGTCGAGCAAGTACCTCGTCGACTCGACGGCCGCCCTGGCAAAGGCCAAGTTCACCGCCCCCGACCCGGGCTATTCGAAGGTCATCGAGGCGATCCAGAAGGCGACCGCCCGCGTGGCCGCCGGTGAGCTGAGCCCGGACGACGCGGCGAAGCGTTACACCGACGACCTGACCCAGGCGCTCGGCGCCGACAAGGTCACCTCGCTCTAGTGGCAGTCGCGCGGCGGGGCAGGCTGGCCCGCAACCGGCTGTACCTGGCCGGGCTCAGCCCCGCCGCGTTCCTGCTCGCGCTGTTCTTCGTCGGACCCGCGCTGTGGGCCCTCGGATCGAGCTTCACGAACCGCGCGCTGGTCGGCATCGACGCCGCCAACCCGCGGTTCGTGGGGCTCGACAACTACGTCCGCCTCTTCGGCGACCCGGACTTCGGGCGGGTCATCCTCAACTCGGTGATCTTCGTCATCGGCTCGGCGATCATCGGCCAGTTCGTGCTCGGATTGCTCCTGGCGCTCCTGCTCGATCACGCCCAGCGGCGAGGCTTCCTCGCGTCGAATTTCGTCTACGCGGCGGTCCTGCTCGCGTGGGTCAACCCGACGATCATCGCGGGCTTCCTGTGGGTCGCGATGTTCGACTTCTATAACGGCTCGCTCAACACCGGGCTTCACGTCCTCGGAGCGCAACCGGTCAACTGGCTCGGGCAGGGGCCGATGCTGGCCGTGATCATCGCCAACACCTGGCGCGGCACCGCATTCACGATGCTCATCTTCCTCGGCGCGCTGCGGACGATTCCGAGCGACATCTACGAGGCGGCCCGGGTCGACGGTGCGGGCGCCGTCCGGCGCTTCTGGGATCACACCCTGCCGATCCTCCGGCCGATCGCCGCCCTCACGCTCCTGTCGGTCACGATGGCGACGTTCGGCACGTTCATCCTCATCCAGACCCTCACCAACGGCGGTCCCGCGTTCCAGACCGAGGTGATCGCCCTGTACGCCTTCCACGAGGCGTTCCAGAACCACGCCGTCGGCTACGGCTCGACAATCGCCGTGGTCATGCTCGCCCTCAACCTCGCGTTCGCGATCGTGTTCCTGCGCTGGTCCAGGGCGCGGGCATGACCGCCGAGCTGACAGCCGTCGGCGGCGCCGACCAGCTCGCGACCGAGCGGCTCGCCGCCCGGGCGACCGCCCCGCCGCCGCGACCGAAAGCGAAGGCGGGTCCCGTCGAGTGGATCCTCGTCCACATGACGTTCGTGGTCGTCTGCGCGTTCTTCCTCGTTCCGTTCGTCTGGCTCCTGAGCGCCGCGTTCGACGCGAAGGCGACGGCCTACATCCAGTTCCCGGTCGAGCCGACGATCATGAACTTCGTCCGGATCTTCACCGAGCACGACTTCGGGCGGGTCCTCGTCAACAGTGTCTTTGTCGCGGTCTCGACGATGATCCTGGTCGTGGTCACGGTGTCCCTGGCGGGCTACTCGCTGTCGCGCCTCGACCTGCGCCGGAAGGACTGGATCACGTACGCCGTGCTCCTCCTCCAGACAATGCCGATCTCGGCGACGATGGTCCCGATCTACGGTCTGGCTCGCCAGCTCGGCCTGCGCAACAGCTACCTCGGCCTGATCCTGATCCACGCCGCGATCGAGCTGCCGTTCCTGATCTGGCTGATGAAGGGCTTCTTCGACTCGATCCCGCGTCATCTCGAGGAGGCAGCCTGGCTCGATGGCCGCTCCCGGATCCGCGCCCTCATCGAGATCGTCCTGCCGCTCGCCCGGCCGGGCCTGGGGATCGCAGCCGGGCTCGCGTTCCTGAGCGCCTGGGCAGAGGTCCTGATGGTCGTGATCCTGATCGACCAGGACAGCCTGAAGACGGTGCCGCTCGCGTTCTACGAGGCGATGCGCAACCAGGGCGGCTACGTGGAGGTCCAATACGGCGTGATCGCGGCGATGGCCGTGATCTACCTCCTGCCCGTCATGGTCGTCTTCTTCGCCGCGCGCCGGCTCATGGTCCGCGGCCTGATGAGCAGCACGAGAGGCCTGTAGGTGGCGAACGTCGAGTTCGACGAGGTCTGGAAGCAGTTCGCCTCGCAGACGGCGGCAGCGGTCAAGGGCCTGTCTTTGGACATCCGCGACCACGAGCTGCTCGTCCTGCTCGGGCCATCCGGCTGTGGCAAGACGACCGCGCTGCGGATGCTGGCCGGGCTCGAGGAGCCCGATGGCGGGGACATCCGGATCGGCGGGAAGAGCGTCGTGGGGCTCGAGCCCAAGGATCGCGACGTCGCCCTGGTCTTCCAGAGCTATGCCCTCTACCCGCACCTTTCGGCGCACGACAACATCGGCTATCCGCTCAAGGTCCGCAACCTGTCGAAGGCCGACCAGGAGGCGAAGGTCCAGCGCGTCGCCGAGATGCTCGGGATCGGCCACCTGTTGCCGCGCCGTCCGGGCCAGCTGTCGGGCGGTGAGCAGCAGCGGGTCGCGCTGGCCCGGGCGATCGTTCGCGAGCCGCGCGTCTTCCTTATGGACGAGCCGCTCTCGAACCTCGACGCCAAGCTCCGCGTCCACACCCGGACGGAGCTAAAGACGCTCCAGCGCGAGCTCGGGACGACGATGGTCTTCGTCACGCACGACCAGGCCGAGGCGATGAGCCTGGCGAACCGGATCGCGGTACTGAGCGCGGGCGAGCTCCAGCAGATCGGGACGCCCGACGAGGTCTACGACCACCCCGCCAACCTGTTCGTCGCGGAGTTCATCGGCAGCCCGCCGATGAACCTGCTCGAGGCCACCCGCGACGGGGATTCGGTCATCGCCGAGAGCGGCTGGCGGATCCCGGCGCCGCGCCCGGCGACGGCTTCGTCGTCATCGTCCGAGCAACTGACGGTCGGACTGCGGCCGGAGGGGATCGCGATCGTGCCGGCCGGCCAGGATGGCGGCCAGGCTGCCGAGGTAGTCGCGGTGGAACCGCTCGGCAGCGAGGTCATCGTCGACGTCCGGGTCGGGTCGCAGGCTCTCAAGATCCGCGCCGCGCCCGACGTCCGGCCGGAGCCCGGGAGCACGATCGGGCTCCGCGCGGACCCGGCCGCCGTCCGCCTCTTCGACCGCTCGAGCGGTCTCGCCATCCATTGAGCGGGTCCGCGCCGCCGTTCCCTGGCGCGCCGGACATCGTCCTGGAGGGTCGCTTCGGGGCGGCCGATCGGATGCGGTACAGCCTGGTTCCGTTTTCCGTCCCGCCAGGCTGCCGCCAGCTCGCGCTCGCCTATACGTACAGCGACCGGATCGATTCCGATCCCCTCGTCGGCGGCGGAAACACCCTCGACATCGGGTTATTCGACCCGCGCGGGACGGAGACCGGCAGCCTCGGCTTCCGGGGTTGGAGCGGCAGCCACCAGGACGCATTCGTCGTCGACGAGGAATGGGCGACGCCGCCCTACGCCGCCGGACCGATCCCGTCCGGGACCTGGAACGTGCTGCTCGGCCCGTACAAGGTCGGTCCGCGCGGCTGCGACTACCGCGTCGAGATCCGCCTGGACCCCGGGCTTCGACCGTTCGAGCGGGACCTCGCCCGGACGGGCGACCCGGTCCGGCCTGCCCTGCCGGCGGCCCACGAAGGATGGCTTCGGGGCGACCTCCATTGCCACACCCGCTACTCGGACGGTGACTCGTGGCCGTCGGACATGCTCCATGCCGCGGCGGAGGCGGGTCTTGACTTCCTCGGCGTCACCGATCACAACAACGTCGCCCATCACGCCGAGTACGGGCCCGGTGGGGGGATCCTGCCGATCGTCGTGCCGGGCGTCGAGGTCACGACCTATGGCGGCCACTGGAACGCCTGGGGCACGGACCGCTGGTGGGAGTTCCGCGAGCCCGAGGAATCCGCCGTCGAATCCGCGATGCGTGCGGCCGCGGCAGCGGGTGCCCTGGTCAGCGTCAATCACCCGAAGCCGTTCGGGCCGCCCTGGGAATACTCGACGGCGCGCGGCTTCCACGCCGTCGAGGTCTGGAACGGAGCCTGGGGCGGGCTGAACTCGACCGCGCTCGCCTTCTGGGAGTCGCGCCTCCGCGCGGGGGAGCGGCTGATCGCCGTCGGCGGCAGCGACACCCATGTCCTGCGCTCGGACGACGCGGATCTCCGTCACGGCCCGTCGCCCGGCACGCCGACGACCTGGGTCGAGGCCGGCCCCGATGCCGACGCGGCCGCGATCCTGGGCGCGATGCGGGCCGGGCGGACGTTCGTGTCTGCTTCTCCGGCCGGACCCCAGCTCTACCTCGATCCCGACGGCGACCAGCTCGCGGTCACCGTCCGTGACGCGCCCGGGACCGCTCTCCTTGTCATCGGCGCGGCGGGGCCGATCGCGGCGGAGGCCAGCAGGCCGGGCGAGTGGTCGACAACGGTGGCGGTTCCACCCGGGACGACCTACCTCCGGGCCCAGCTCGTCGATGCCGCCAGCGAGGTGGTGGCGCTCACGAGCCCGGTCTGGTTCGACTGAGGCGGCCCGGACCGGCCGGACCGCTCAGGTCGGGCCGATCGGCGCCGGGCCGACGGCAAAGGCGGCGCTGGGCGCGGGCCGGGCGAACAGGTAGCTCTGGGCGTACTCGACCCCGAGCGCCAGCAGGGTCGCTGCCTCGGCCTCGGTTTCCACGCCTTCGGCGATCAGGCGGCAACCGGCGGTTCGCGCGAAGTGGTTCATCGCAACGACCAGCGCCTGCCGGCCGAGGTTGGCGTTGACCCTCCGGACGAGGCTGAGGTCGAGCTTCACGAAGTCGGGCTGGAGCTCGATGATGTGACCGAAGTTGGCCACGCCGGCGCCGGCATCGTCGACGGCCAGGCGAATATCCGCGCCGTGGGGCCGGATCGCCTCGCGGACGAGCTCGTAGTCGCCGACCGCCTCGTGCTCGGTCACCTCGATGACGATTGCCCGATCCGCCTGCCAGAGCACCGCGCCCGGCCGAGGGCTTCGCCGAGGATCGTCCCGAGCTGGTCCCACTCGACGAGAAACGCGTCGTGACCCTTCGTCGAGCGGATCTCGCGGTACTGTGCCGCGACCCCCGCCCGCCCGGCCGCCGCGACCAGCGCGCGCACCTGGCGCGGGCCGTAGAGGATGTCGTCGACGATCCCGACGCCGGTCAACCCGACATCGGCGTTGGCGAGAAGAGCGAATGCCGCGTCCAGCCCGCCCCGGCCGGCGCCGGCATCGTGGCGGTCCATCGCGCCGGCCAGGATGCGGTAGGTGTCGCCGTCGAACCGGTCGACGAGCTTCGCGCCCTGGTGGTCGAGGTAGCTGACGACGGCCGGCCGGCCGTCGGGCTCGACCGACCGCCCGAATCGCTCGTCGAAGTCCGCCTCGCTCCGGTACGTCGTCATCGCGAGCTGGCGGGCGATGGCGAGGCCATCGTCGCCGAGGCGTTCGATGAGCTCGACCTGGATCCGGTTCCATGCGATCGCCATTGGCCCCGTTGCCGCCGGCGCCGCGATCGGCATGACGTGCCGGACGGCCTCCGGCCGGGTCAACGCGATTTCTAGCGCTACCATCCCGCCGAGCGAGCCACCGACGACAAGCGCGATGTCATCGATCCCGAGCGCGTCGAGGAGGGCCCAGTGGGCCCTGGCCTGGTCGCGGGTCGAGACCGCCGGGAACGCGGCGCCCCGCGCGCGACCCGTCCGCGGATCGACCGAGGCGGGACCGGTCGTCCCGTAGCGGCCGCCCAGAAGGTTCGCGCCGAGCACGCCGACGTCGCGCGTGTCGAGCGCCCGGCGGGGGCCGATCAGCGGCTCCCACCAGTCGCCGGCCGCGTCCGCCGAACCCGTCAGGGCATGGACGACGACGACCTGCGGCGCGTCCGCCGGCCCGGGCCCGTCGTGGCGCCAGGCCACGACGAGCTCCGGGAGCCGGGTCCCGTCGTCGAGGACGAACGACCCGAGCCCCGTCGACACGAGACGGCCCGATCCGAACGACGGCTGGGTGGCCGAGGGCGTCGCGTCGACGCCCTCGGCGGTCCGGGTCATCCAGCGGCCCCCACCAGGGTGCCGTCGGCAGTCGCCGCCCCTTCTAGGGCGATCGAGAGCGCCCGGTCGAGGTCGGAGATCAGGTCGTCGACGTGCTCGAGCCCGACCGACAACCGGATGAGGTCCGGGGTGACGCCGGTCGACTCCTGCTCCGCCGGCTCGAGCTGCGAATGGGTCGTCGAGGACGGATGGATGATCAGCGACTTGGCGTCGCCGACGTTGGCCAGGAGCGAGAAGATCTGGACGTTGTCGATGAGCTTCCGGCCCGCATCGACGCCGCCCCGGACGCCGAACGTGACGATCCCGCCGAAGCCGCCCTTGAGGTACTTGACCGCCTGCTTGTGGGTCGGCGCCGACTCGAGGCCCGGGTAGCTGACCCAGGTCACGCCGTCCCGCTTCTCGAGCCACTTCGCGACCGCCAGAGCGTTTTCGCTGTGGCGCCGGATCCGGAGCGGCAGCGTCTCGAGGCCCTGGAGGAAGAGGAACGAGTTGAACGGGCTGAGCGCGGCGCCGATGTCGCGCAGGCCCTGGACGCGGAGCTTCAGGATGAAGGCGAGGTTGCCGAACGCCGCCGTGTAGCTGATCCCGTGGTACGACGGATCCGGATCGACGAAGTCCTCCTTGAAGCGCTCGCTGGCCGCCCAGTCGAACGTGCCAGCGTCGACGACCACGCCGCCGATCGCGGTCCCGTGACCGCCGATCCACTTCGTCGCCGAGTGGATCACGATGTCCGCGCCGTGCCTGATCGGCTGGGCGATGAGCGGCGCGAAGGTGTTGTCGACGATGACCGGCACGCCGCGGGCGTGGGCCACGTCGGCGATGGACGCGAGGTCGTGGACGTCGAGCCGGGGGTTGCCGATCAGCTCGAGGAAGACAGCCTTCGTCTTCTCGTTGATCGCCCGGCCGAAGGCCGACGGATCGCTGCCGTCGACGTAGGTCGTGGTGATCCCGATCTTCGGCAGGGTGTGGGTGAAGAGGTTGTACGTCCCGCCGTAGAGCGAGGACGACGACACGATGTTGTCGCCCGCCCGGGCGAGGTTCAGGATCGAGAGCGTCTCGGCGGCCTGGCCGCTTGCGACCGCGAGGGCCGCGACGCCGCCCTCGAGGGCGGCGACGCGCTGCTCGAAGACGTCGTTGGTCGGGTTCATGATCCGGGTGTAGATATTCCCGAACTCCTTGAGCCCGAACAGCCGCGCGGCATGGTCTGCGTCGTTGAAGACATAGCTCGTCGTCGCATAGATCGGGACGGCCCGCGCGTTCGTCGCGGGATCCGGCTTTTGGCCGGCGTGGAGGGCCCGCGTCTCCGGGCGGAAGGTGGTGGGATCGAGATCGTCCATCTGAATCGCTCTCCTTGTTCGTGGTGGGTTCAAGGTCGCCCTAACAACGGCGCCCTGACATCACGAGGTCTGGGTATTTCGGCGCCGCCGCGTTCCGGATCGGGATGCCCGGGCGCCCCTGGGAAGGGCCGGTTGGGGGATCTGGCGGTGACCCGTCGTGTCGGTCGGAGGAAACAAAAAACCGCGGCTCCTGCCTTCAGGAACCGCGGCCCCGGGACCTCGTCTGTGGTCCCGCTCCGTCATCTCCGGCATGCGCGAGACCTCAGACCCCATCCTCCGCACGGCGGGGCCGCCAGCGCATACACATGTTCCAGGAAGCTCGGGTCTCGGTCATCGCTCGCCGATGCTCGCCGATTCGCTGGAGATCCGTCAACCATCGCGACCAATTCGCAACCTCCGCCCAGACCGCCGGCCTTGGGCGCTAGAGTCCTGCGATGAGCGCCATTCCTGCGACGTTCCGCGCCTACGTGGCCGAGAAGCTCGATGAGCGGGTCGAGCGCGGCGTTCGCGAGTTCGACGGGGCTGACCTCCCGGAGGGCGAGGTCGAGGTTCGGGTCGACTGGTCAAGCGTCAACTACAAGGACGCCCTCGCGACGACGGCTGACGGGAAGGTCGCCCGGATCAGCCCGCTGATCCCCGGGGTCGACCTCGCGGGCGAGGTGCGCGAGTCGTCGGATCCGGCGTTTGCGGTCGGCGCGTCGGTGCTGGCCCACGGCTACGACCTCGGCGTCGCGCGCCACGGCGGCTATGGCGCGTTCACCCGGCTGCCGGCCGATTACGTCGTTCCCCTGCCGACCGGCCTGACCGCGCGCCAGTCGATGGCGATCGGCACGGCCGGCTTCACCGCGGCGATGTCCGTCGCCGCCCTGGAGCAGCACGGCCTTCGCGCGGGGGAGGGGCCGGTGGTCGTCACCGGCGCGAGCGGCGGCGTCGGGAGCGTGGCCGTGGCGATCCTGGCCGGGCGCGGCCACGAGGTCTGGGCAGCGACCGGCAAGCCCGAGGAGGAGCGACGCCTGCGTGCGCTCGGCGCCGTCGGCTTCGTCCCGCGCGCGGAATGCACCGCAGAGAGCCCGCGGCCACTGGAGTCGGCCCGCTGGGCAGGGGCGGTCGACACCGTCGGCGCGGCGACCCTGCCCTATGTCCTGCGAACTCTCCGACCGGGCGCGGCGGTGGCCTCCTCGGGCAACGCAAGCGGCGCGAAGCTCGACACGACGGTCCTGCCGTTCATCCTGCGCGGCGTCGCGCTCCTCGGGATGGACTCGGCGAACATGCCGATCGACGAGCGACGGGCGCTCTGGGAGCGGATCGCCACGGATCTCCGACCGAATGGCCTGGACGACGACAGCGGCGTGACCGAGGTGGCGCTGGCCGATCTCGACGGCGCGCTGGACGCGATCCTCGTCGGCGCCGCGCGCGGCCGCTGGGTGGTGAAGGTCGCCGAGTAGCGGTTACCGGTGCTCTTCCGGAAGAGGCTCAGTCGAGCTCGCCGCGGAACTGCGCGAGGGCGCGCTCCAGCGGCTCTCGAGCTGCGTCCGCGGGGTATGCGGTCCGCAGGACTGCCGCGTCGAGGTCGATCGATCCGTGATGGACGAGGGCCGCCAGCTCGGCGATCGTCCGGATCTCGACCATCGAGCGGACGGCGAAGCTCCGCTCGCCCACGTCGCCGTGGCCGGGCACGACCGCGCCGTCCACGAGCTCGACCAGGCGCTCGAGCGTCGCCGGCCAGTCGAGCGGGTAGCCGTCTCCGAAGTACGGCGGCGCGCCGTTCTCGACCAGGTCGCCTGCGAACATCAGCTTGGCGTCCGGCACGAGGACGACGACGTCATTGTCGGTGTGGCCGCGGCCGAGGTGGCGAAGCTCGATCCGGCGGCCTCCGGCGTCGAAATCGACGACAGCCGAGTCGCCGTCGAACGTTCGGTCGGGCGGGTCGAGGACGACCTCGGCCAGCTCGTCGGCCAGGGCCGGCATCGCCTCGACGATGGCCGCGATCTGCGCGGCGCCGGTCTCGCGCACCATCCGGGCGCAGCGCTCATGGCCCCAGATCGGTGCGGGCCGGAAGCGGTGATTGCCGAAAGCGTGGTCGTTGTGCCCGTGGGTGTTGACGACCGCCCGCACGGGCAGCGCGGTCAGCTCGCGCAGGTCGGCGAGAATCTCGTCGGCCTGGCGATGCGAGATCCGGGTGTCGACGATGAGGACCCCGTCATCGCCGAGGATCGCCCCGATGTTCTGGTCGTAGAACGGGTAGCGCCGGACGAACACGCGGGTCCCGATCTCGGTCCACTTCGACATGTCCCGCAGGGTAGCGGTCGGCGGGCCTACGATGGGTGCCGTGACGACACCCGCCGAACCCGTCGAATCCGCTGGGCCTGCCGATCCCGCCGAGCCCGTTGATCCCGCGAAGCCGATCCCGATGTCCGGTCAGGCATCGACGATCGGCCGCGTCGCCGCCCGAGACGGCACGGACCTGCTCATCCGGCACTGGACCGCGCGCGGCGATTCGTGGGCATCGGTCCTGCTCGTCCACGGGATCGCCGAGCACTCGGGTCGCTATGAGGCGGTCGGGCGGCAGCTGGCCGACGCCGGCCTGGACGTCCACGGGTACGACCAGCGCGGATTCGGCGGCTCGGGTGGGCGGCGGGCCTGGGTGGATCGCTGGTCCCGGAACCACGACGACGTCGAGGACCGGCTCGCCGCGGTGCGGGTCGCTGCGGCCGGGCGGCCGGTGGCGCTGTTCGGGCATTCGCTCGGTGGCCTGATCGCGCTCGGCTACGCGGTCGCCGATCCGCCGCGGCCGTTGCCCGACGCATTGGTCGTGAGCGCCCCGGCGCTTGACTCGAGCATCCCCGGCTGGAAGCAGGCGCTGGCCCGGGTCCTCGGTGCGGTGGCTCCCAGCGCGACCCTGAAGAACGACTTCGAAGGTGGGCTGCTGTCGCGCGATCCCGCGGTGGGCCAGGCGTACCTCGCGGATCCGCTCAACCAGCACGTCACGACGATGCGATTCGGGGCGGAGGCGCTCGCCGAGCAGGCTCGCGTCCGGGACGCGCTCGTCCGCCTCACCATCCCGACATTCGTCTACCACGGCGAGGCGGACCGGCTCGTCCCGACCGCCGCGAGCGCCATGCTCGCGGGGATCCCGGGGGTCGTCCGTCGGACGTGGCCGGAGCTCCGCCACGAGACCCACAACGAGCCGGAAGGTCCGGTCGTGATCGCCGAGGTCGTCGGCTGGCTGCGCGCGACGCTCGCAACCGGCTGAGCCCGGAACGTCCGGAGGGGCGCGGACCGGCCCGGTGCTAGACTCGGCGGCAACTGAATACCGCCTCCGGGGAGCGCACGAGCGCTGAGAGTGTGGCAAGGCCACAGACCCGCCGAACCTGATCTGGCTCATACCAGCGAAGGAAGCAGGCCCATGAGACTCGATGCTGCCGTCCCGGTTGTTCCCCGGGGCGGCATCGTTCTGAATCGCCCAGAGGTCGTGTCTCGTGAAGCCCGTTCGTCTCCTGATCGCCGCTATCGTCGTCGTCGCCGCCTGCGGCCCCGGACCTGAGCAATCGCCCGTCCCATCGGGGTCGGCCACGACGAGCCCCTCGACGTCGCCGTCGGTGGCAACCGTGACGCCGTCACCGGTCAGCGCCACCGTTCGCCTCGCCCTCGACTGGACGCCGAACACGGACCACACAGGATTCTTCGTCGCGCGTCACCAGGGCTGGTACCGCGAAGCCGCGATCGACCTTCAGATCCTGCCGTACGCGACCGCCACCCCCGAGACGCTCCTCGCTGCTCACCAGGCCGAGTGCGGGATCAGTTTCCAGGACTCGATGACATTCGCGGTGGCCGCCGGCGCCGACATCGTCAGCGTCGCGGCCATCTTCCAGAAGACGGCTTCGGCGATCGGTGTCCTCGCGAGCGGGCCGATCCAGCGGCCGCGCGACCTCGACGGCAAGACGTACGGCGGCTTCGGCTACCCGAACGAGGTGCCGACGATGAAGGCCATCATCAAGGCCGACGGCGGGAAGGGTGACTTCAAGGTCGCGACGCTCGACGCCGCCGCGTACGAGGCCCTGTACACCAAGCAGGTCGACTTCACGATCCCGTTCACAGCCTGGGAGGGCGTCGAGGCGCAGCAGCGCGGGATCGCGCTCCGCTACTTCCAGTTCGCGGACTACGGATTCCCGCAGTTCTACCAGGTCGTGCTCGCGTGCGACCGTCAGTGGCTCACGAAGGACCCCGACGCGGCCCGCCGGTTCGTCGCGGCCACCGTCAAGGGGTTCCAGTACTCCGCCGATCACCCCGATCAGGCCGCCGCGATGCTCGTGTCCGAGAACCCCGGCGTGTTCGACGCCAATGCAGCGCTCCCCAAGGCCTCCCAGGAGTTCCTCGCGAGCGGCGACTATCTCGTCGACGCCAGTGGCAAGTTCGGGACCCAGACGCTCGAGCGCTGGACCGGCTACTCGAAGTTCCTGTTCGATCAGGGCCTGCTCGTCGACGGCGCCGGCAAGCCCCTCGCAACAGCGCCCGCCTATGCCGCGCTGTTCACGAGCGACTTCCTGCCGTGACGCCGGGCGCCGAGCGGCCGGATGTCGGGGCGGCGCGGCGATTCGGCCCGCCGATCGTCCTCGTCACGCTGCTGCTCGGCGCCTGGGAGCTGTATGCGCGGACCTCGAGCGTCAGCCCGTTCGTCCTGCCGGCCCCGTCGCAGGTCGTCCTCGCGCTCTGGGAGTTCCGCGCCGAGGCGATCCGCAACGCCATCCCGACGATCCTCGAGACCGTCGTCGGCTTTTCGATCTCGATCGTCGCCGCCACGCTCGTCGCGGTCCTCCTCGATCGGGTGCCCTGGGCCCGGCGCGCCGTCGAGCCGCTCCTCGTCGGCTCACAGACGGTCCCGATCGTCGCCATCGCACCGCTCGTCGTCGTCTGGTTCGGGTTCGGGCTGCTGCCGAAGGTCCTCGTGGTCGTGCTCGTCACATTCTTCCCGATCACGATCTCGCTGCTCGACGGCTTCGCCTCGACGACCGCCGAGGCCGCCGACCTGATGCGCTCGCTCGGGGCGTCGGCCGGCCAGACCTTCCGCAAGGTGCGCTGGCCATCGGGCCTGCCGGCGTTCTTCACGGGCCTCCGGATTTCCGCGACCTACGGGGTGGTTGCCGCGGTCATCGGCGAGTACGTCGGCGCGACCGAGGGGCTCGGGATCTGGATGCAGCTGAGCCAGCGCTCGTTCCGGACCGACCTCGTGTTCGCGGCGATCCTGCTGACGGCGCTGCTCAGCGTCGGGCTCTACGGGGTGGTCGTCGTCGCCGAGCGGGCGACCATTCCGTGGTCGCGAGCGTCCCGCGGGGCGCGCCTGCCGGAACGGGCGGCAGATGGGGCGTAACGTAGGACTCAGCCAGATGACGATCGCGGAGGCCGCACACCGTGCAGTGCTGCGCTGAACAGGAGGAACTCCCCATGACCGACACGCTCGAGCGGGTCAAGACGTATCAGCAGTTCATCGGCGGCGAGTGGGCGGACGCGGTCTCCGGCGAAACCCTCGACGTCATCAATCCGGCCAACGACCAGGTGATCGCGAAGGTCCCGAAGAGCTCCGCCGAGGACGTCGATCGGGCGGTCCAGGCGGCCGACAAGGCGTTCCCGGCGTGGGGCAGCGCGACCCCGGCCGAACGCTCGAACGCCTTGCTCAAGCTCGCCGACGCGCTCGAGGCGCGGGGCGAGGAGATCGGCAGGCTCGAGAGCCAGAACGCCGGCAAGCCGGTCGGGGCCGCGATCGACGAGGTCCCGGTCGTCGTCGACAACCTCCGCTTCTTCGCCGGCGCGGCGCGTCTGCTCGAAGGCAAGGCCGCCAACGAGTACATGGCCGGCCACACCTCGATGATCCGGCGCGAGCCGGTCGGGGTCGTCGCGTCGATTGCGCCGTGGAACTACCCGATCATGATGGCGGGCTGGAAGATCGGCCCCGCGCTGGCGGCCGGGAACACGGTCGTCCTCAAGCCGTCGGGCCGTACGCCGCTGACCGCGCTCGTCCTGGCCGAGCTCGCAGCAGACATCCTTTCCCCGGGCGTGCTCAACGTGATCACGGGCACCGGCGGCGACATCGGCGACGCGCTGGTCGGCCACCCCAAGGTCGGGATGGTCTCGGTCACCGGCGACACCGACACCGGCAAGCACATCGCCCGCGTCGCGGCCGAAAAGGTCAAGCGACTCCACCTGGAGCTCGGTGGCAAGGCCCCGGTCATCGTCTTCGACGACGCCGATCTCGACGCGGTGGCCGAGGCGATCAAGCTCTGGGGCTACTGGAACGCCGGCCAGGACTGCACCGCGGCGACCCGGATCATCACCGGGCCGAAGATCTACGACCGCTTCGTGGCGGAACTGTCCGACCAGGTCAAGTCGATCAAGTGGGGCGACCCGGCGGAGGGCGACGACATCGAGATGGGCTCGCTCATCGCCCAAGCCCAGGCCGACAAGGTCGAGGGCATGGTCGATCGGGCCCGCGCCGCCGGCGGCGTCGAGATCGTGACCGGCGGCAACCGGCCGAAGCGGCCCGGGGCCTTCTACGAGCCGACGGTGATCGCCGGTCCCGACCAGAAGAGCGAGATCGTCCAGGACGAGGTCTTCGGCCCGGTCGTGACCGTCCAGCGCTTCTCCGATGAGGAGCAGGCGATCAAGTGGGCGAACGACGTCCGGTTCGGCCTGGCGGCGTCCGTCTGGACGTCCGACGCGGGCCGCGGGATGCGGGTCGCCAAGGCGATCCAGTTCGGCACCGTCTGGATCAACGACCACTTCATGCTCGTGTCCGAGATGCCCCACGGCGGGTTCAAGGAGTCGGGCTACGGCAAGGATCAGTCGATGTACGCGGTCGAGGACTACACGGTCGTCAAGCACGTGATGCTGAAGATCTGACGCGCGACGCGGGAGACGGCCGGCTCGTCAGGGCCGGCCGTCGGGATTCCGTGCGGATCAGGCCATCGCGGCGACGGCCTCACGGATGGCTCCGAGAGCAGAGATGGTCTCGAAGTCCCACGGCGTGCGGAAGATGAGGATCGGGTGTCGGAATCCGACGCGAGCGTACTCAGCCAGCGTCTCGGCGACCTCCTCGACCGAGCCACCGACGAGAAGCTGGCCGTCGCCCTCCCGAGGCAGGTGCGCCCCGGCGTAGGAGGCCCAGTCGCGCTCGGCTTCGGCGCGGGTCGCCCGGACGACGACGTTGAGGTTGACCGTTCGCTCGATCTCCGATTCGTCGCGCCCGACCTCGAGGCAGCGCTCCTTCAGGATCGCGTCGCTCCTGCCCAGGCTGTCCGGCGTGCCGTAGGCATTCCACAGGTCCGCATGCCGGGCAATGATCCGGAGCGTTTTCTGGGGTCCGGATCCGCCGATGAGGATCGGCAGATGCGGCTGGATGGGACGCGGCGCCGCGAGTGCGCCGTTCATTTGATAGAACCGGCCGTCGTGGTCGACCCGCTCGCCGTCGAGCAGGCGCCGGATGATCTCGACCGATTCCGCAAGCCGATCGAGACGCTCGCCGAACCCCGAGCCGAAGTCGATCCCGAACGCGCGGTGCTCGTCCTCGAACCAGCCCGCGCCGATCCCGAGGACCGCTCGACCGCCGCTGATGTTGTCGACCGTCGTCGCCAGCTTCGCGGTGAGCCCGGGGTTGCGGAACGTGTTCGCAGCAACCATGAGCCCCAGGCGGGCACGGGTCGTGACGACGGCCACGGCGGCCAGGGTGGACCAGCCCTCCAGCTTCGGGCCATCCGGGTCGCCCTCGTCGTTCAGGAGGTGGTCGTCGACCCAGACATCGTCGGCGCCGGCCTGTTCGGCCGCCTCGATCGCGCTGCGCAACGACGGCCAATCCGTGTGCTGGATCCAGTAGGCGGCACCGATGCGGATCGGCCGCGCGGTGATCGTCCTCGTGGTCTCGGATTGGGACATCGGCCGATGGTACGCTCGGGATGATGGCTCGATCGCGCCGCGCGGACCGTGTCGCGGCCGCCGCGACGGACGTTCCGATCCTGCCTGCCGCCGCCCGCGCCGCCGTTCTCGCCTGGTATGACGTCGGCGGCCGGTCCCTCGCGTTCCGGGCCACGCGCGACCCGTACCTGATCCTCGTCTCCGAGGTGATGGCCCAGCAGACGCAGATCTCGCGGGTCGTCCCGGCGTGGACCCGGTTCGTCGAGCGGTTCCCGACCGTCGGCGCTCTCGCCGGAGCATCGCCGGCCGACGTGCTCCGCGCGTGGCGGGGCATGGGCTACGACCGGCGGGCGCTCAATCTCCGCCGAGCGGCCCAGGCGATCGTCGCCGACCACGGCGGCCGGGTCCCCGCCGACGTCGCCGCTCTGGAGCGCCTGCCGGGGATCGGTCCGTACACGGCCCGGGCCGTCGCATCGATCGCCTTCGAGCTGCCGGTCGGGGCGGTCGACACCAATGTCCGGCGCGTGCTCGGGCGGGTCCTCGCCGGCGGCGACACCGCGGACCGACCGGCTTCCTGGATGCAGGCTGTCGCGGACCGCGCCGTCGATCCGAATCGGCCGGCGGAGTGGACTCACGCCGTGATGGACGTCGGGGCCACGCTGTGTCGTCCGCGCGTCCCGCGCTGCCCCAAGTGCCCGCTCGTGCCGTGGTGCCGCCGCGCCGCCGAGGATTCCACGCGTGACGATGCGGCGGCGGTTCCCGCGGACCCCACGCGCGCGCCCACGCGCGCGCCCACGCGCGCGAGCGCATCCATGGGCTTGTCCACGGGCCTGCCCGCGCCCGAGCGCGCAATCCCGTTCACGGCCACGACCCGCTGGCTGCGTGGCCGGATCGTCGACCGGCTTCGGTTTGCGGACGGCTCGGCCTGGGTGACGATCGAAACGCCGATCGGAAGCCACGACGCCGCTGCCGTGCGGACGACGCTCCTCGCGCTCGCCCGCGATGGGGTCGTCGAGCTGGACCCGCGGCAGCCCGATCGCGCCAGGCTGCCCATTGCGGATACGCTTGGCTCGTCATGACCCCCTCCATCCCGTCCCAGCGTCGACCCGCGGGTTCGGCACGAGTCGGCCCGGCCTCAGGGCCGCCGTTGCCCGCGGACGACCCCGAGCTGTTCGATCTCGACCTGCGCGACCTGCGCCGCCGTTGGACGGACGCGGCCGCCCGACCGCCGATCACGGCCGAGGCGATGATCGGCGCGGACCGCCGGGCACAGGCGCTCGGGGTCCCCGGCGAACGGCTGATGGAGCACGCCGGAACTGCGGTGGCCGCGGCCGCACGGGCCCTCGCCCTCGACACGGAGCGGTGGGGCCGCGGCCCGATCGTCATTCTTGCGGGCCCCGGCAACAACGGCGGCGACGGTCTCGTGGCCGCCCGACGTCTCGCGGATGCAGGGGCGAAGGTCGTCGTCGCGCTCGTCGCCGCGGGAGCTCGGCCTTCGACGCCGGACGCGGCCCGCAACTGGGACCGGATCGTCCGCGACGAGCGGATCACGATCGTCCACGTGCCGGTCGCTCGTGACGTCGCGATGCTCGGAAACGGGATCGAGAAGGCTGCGGTGATCGTCGATGCGCTGCTCGGCACCGGGGTCCGAGGCGCGCTCCGCGAGCCGATCCGCTCGGCGGTCGAGCTGATCAACCGGGCTCGCGCCGAGCTGGTCCCGGTCCTCGCGGTCGACGGCCCGACCGCGGTCGACCTGACCAGCGGCGATCCGTCCGACCCCGCGGTGCGGGCAGACCTGACGATCACGTTCCACCGCCCCAAGACCGGGCTCGCGACGCGCAACGGCAAGGCGCTCGCAGGCCGCGTCCTCGTCGCCCCGATCGGGATTCCCACCGCGGCCGACCGTGGCTGAGCAGCCTGCCCTCGGCGAGGCGACCGAACCGCCGGTCGACCGCGAGGCGGGTCGTTCGGGCGGTCCGTCAATGCCGGGTCGTCGCGCTTCCGGCGCCAGGCGCAGTCCCGGGGTCCGCGAGGCCCTGCTCGTCGGCGAGCTGGTCGTCGTCGCCGTCCTGCTCGCCGGTGTGGCGACGTTCC
Source organism: Candidatus Limnocylindrales bacterium (assembly GCA_038245515.1). GTDB lineage: Bacteria > Chloroflexota > Limnocylindria > Limnocylindrales > CSP1-4 > CF-46. The sequence goes on from JBBRSJ010000023.1 coordinate 24,420, forward strand.
TGCTGCCGGGGGATGGCCGGGACCTCGTCCTGCGCACCCCGCTGCTGATTCTCGTCCTGATCGTGGGCACCGCCTCGGTCCTGTGGCGGATCACCAGGCCACGCGGGCTCGGCCGATGATCGACCCGCGACGCGGGCCGGCCCGATGACGGCGGCGCCGCTCGAGGAGCGGCGCAGGTCCCTTGCCGCCCTGGCCGATGGCCCGCTCGACGTCCTCGTCGTCGGCGGCGGGATCGTCGGCTCCGGAGCGGCGCTCGACGCGGCGACCCGCGGCCTGCGCGTCGGGCTGGTCGAGCGCGACGACATCGCCGTGGGCACCTCGTCGCGCTCGTCGCGGCTGATCCACGGCGGCCTGCGCTACCTCGAGCAATATCGCTTCGGGCTCGTCCGCGAGGCGCTGAGCGAGCGGTCGCGGATCCTCCATCTCGCGCCGCACCTCGTCACGATCGAGCCGCTCCTGTTCCCGCTGTTCGGCCTGCCCGTCGTAACCCGCGTCTTCTACCAGTCCGGCATGACCCTGTACGACGTGCTCGGCGCTCGCAAGGACGGCGGCTGGCATCACCACCTGTCGGTTCCGCAGGTGGTCGAGATGGCGCCCGCGATCCGGCGTCATCGGCTGCGTGGCGGGCTCCTGTTCCACGACGGGGTCGAGGACGATGCGCGCTACACGCTCGCGGTCGCACGCACCGCGCGCGAGGAGGGTGCCGCGGTCGTAACCCGCGTGCGAGCCGATTCGCTCATCGAGGAGGGCGGACGCGTAGTCGGCGCGCGGGTGTGCGACGGCCCGAGCGGCGAGGACCTCGAGATTCGGGCGCGCGTCGTCATCGATGCCACCGGCGTCTGGGACGCCGATCCGGACGCGCCGCTCTCGGGAGGCTCGACCCGGCTCCTGCCCAGTCGCGGCGCCCACCTCGTCGTCCCGCGGGCGAGGATCCCGAGCAGCGTCGGGCTGACGATCCGGGTCCCCGGCAAGGTCGTGTTCCTCGTGCCATGGCCCCATTTCTGGCTGATCGGCACCACGGACGCGCCCTACGACGGCCCGATCGACCGCCCGACGGCGGGGAAGGACGAGGTCAACGAGCTCTTGGCGGCGGTCAATCACGTCCTCGACGTCGACCTCTCGCGCGACGACGTCGTCGGGACGTACGCCGGTCTCCGGCCGCTGATCGCCCCGTCGAGCGGCTCGACGGTCACCGCCTCCCGTGAGCACCGGATCGTGGTGGAGCGCAATGGCCTGGTGCGGGTCAGCGGCGGCAAGTACACGACGTACCGGATGATGGCCGAGCAGACCGTCGACGCCGCCCTTGGCGTTCTCGGCGAGCAGGCGGCCGCCCGGCCGACCCGGACGACGACGCGGCGCCTGGTCGGCGCCACGGACCGCCCGGAGCTCGACCGGATCGCGGCCGGGCTCGCCTCGGAGACCGGGTTGGAGCCGGCGGTCGCGGCCCGCCTTGTCGCCCGTCATGGGACCGAGGCGCCGGCGGTCGTCGCGCTCGGCCGGGAGCTCGGGCTGCTCCGCCGGCTGGTCGACGGCGAGGATCATCTCGAGGCCGAGGTCGCATGGGCCGGCCGCCACGAGCTCGCTCTGTCGATCGACGACGTCCTCGCGAGGCGGATGCGAATCGTCCATGAGCTGCCGGACCGTGCGGCGGGGATTGCGCCGCGCGTCGCCGCGATCCTCGGCGCCGAGCTGGGCTGGGACGCCTCCCGCCAGGCGAACGAGGTCGACGCGTTCCTTGCCGGCGCCCGGCGCGAGTTCGCCGTTCCGTGACCTCGGATCGCTCGGTCGTCCTCGCGTTCGACGAGGGAACGACCAGCGCGCGCACGATCGCGTTCGAGCGCGACGGCTCGGTCCTTGCCGTTGCCCAGCGCGAGTTCGAGCAGCGCTACCCGGCGCCCGGCGACGTCCGCCACGATCCTGAGGCGATCTGGGAGGCCCAGGTCGCGACCGCTCGCGAGGTGATCGCCGCGATCGGTGGCCACGAGCGGGTTGCCGCGATCGGCATCGCGAATCAGCGCGAGACGGTGGTGGTCTGGGATCGCGCAACCGGCCGGGCCGTCGCCGACGCGATCGTCTGGCAGAGCCGGGTGACGGCGCCGTTCTGCGAATCGCTCCGGGCGGCCGGCCACGAGGCGTTCGTCCGCGACCGGACCGGGCTGCCGATCGACGCCTACTTCAGCGGCCCGAAGATCCGCCAGATCCTGGTCGAGGATCCGGCGCTGCGTGGCCGGGCGGAGCGCGGCGTGCTTGCCGCCGGCACGGTGGAATCATTCCTGATCTGGCGGCTGACTGGCGGGCGGGCCCACGTGACGGACGTCTCGAACGCCTCGCGCACGCTCCTCCTCGACATCCATGGCGGCGCCTGGGACCCGGAACTGGCGCGTCTCATGGAGGTTCCGGCGGGCCTCCTGCCAGAGGTTCGGAGCAACGCCGAGGTCTACGGCGAGACCGAACCCGGGGTCTTCGGCCGGGCGATCCCGATCGCCGCCGCGGCCGGCGATCAGCAGGCGGCGACATTCGGCCAGGCGTGCTTCGAGCCCGGCGAGGCCAAGGTGACGCTCGGGACCGGGGCGTTTCTCCTCGTCAACACCGCGACGAGCGCAGTCCCGTCGAGCCACGGCCTCCTGACCACGGTGGCTTGGCGGCTCGGCCCCGGCGCGCCGCTCGTGTACGCGCTGGAGGGCTCCGTATTCGTGACCGGAGCGGCCATCCAGTGGCTGCGCGACGGCCTCGGTCTGATCCGCGACTCGGCAGACATCGAGCGCCTGGCAGGCAGCGTCGCCGACAGCGGCGGGGTAGTCGTCGTGCCGGCCTTCGTCGGGCTCGGCGCGCCCTACTGGGATTCGGACGCCCGCGGCGCGATCTTCGGGCTGACCCGGGGGACGGGCGCCGCTGAGATCGCCCGGGCGACGCTCGACGCGATCGCCTACCAGGTCCGCGATGTCGTCGAGGCGATGGACGCCGACCTCGGCACGCCTCTGCGCGGCCTGCGCGTCGACGGTGGGGGAGCGGGCGATCTCGTCTGCGGCCTCGTCGCCGACCAGCTCGGTCGGTCGCTGGAGCGGCCGCTCGTCCGCGAGACGACCGCGTTCGGGGCGGCGGCCCTCGCCGGGCTCGCGGTCGGGCTGTGGCCGGATCCGGCCGCGATCGGCGCTCTCCGACAGGTCGAGCGTCGGTTCGAGCCTGCCACGGACACCGCCGGTCGTGATGCCGGGCGTCGAGCCTGGGTCCGGGCGGTGGCCCGATCGCGTGGCTGGGCGGCCGCTGACTGACCTCCCGAACGGGGACGCGGGATCGGGGCGCTGGCGGAATCGGTCCCGATCGGCGAAAATACCCCTGTACAAGTCCGTCGATAGTCGTCTAGACTCCCGCGCGGTAAGGCCGTGGCAGCGCTCACGGCAAGTTCATACGTAGCTCGACGACGACTCGGACTCCTCTCACGGCTGACGCGAGAAACCCGGAGGGATCGCACGGCTACCGAGAGGAGTTTTCGTTTCGTGTACAACGACAAGAATCTGACCTGCGCCGATTGCGGCCAAGAGTTCGTGTTCACTGCGAGTGAGCAGGACTTCTACGCACAGCGCGGGTTCACCGAGCCGCGCCGTTGCCCCTCGTGTCGCGCCAGCCGCAAGGCTGCCCGCAACGCGGGTGGCGGCACCGGGTCGGGCAGCAGCTACGGCAGCTACGGCGCCGGTGGCGGCTACTCGGCCGGTGGCGGCTACAGCAGCGGCGGCGGCGGCGGTGGTGGTGGTGGTGGGGGATACAGCTCCGGTGGCGGTGGTGGCGGCTATGGTCGCGACCGCGGTCCCCGCGAGATGTTCACTGCAACATGCTCGTCCTGCGGCAAGGACGCCCAGGTCCCGTTCCGCCCGACCAGCGGGAAGCCCGTCTACTGCTCCGACTGCTTCCGCAGCCAGCGCGGTGGCAGCAGCTATTAACTAGTCCTCTCGGCGCGGACCTGATCAGCAGGTCCGCCGAACCTTCCGCGAGTTCCCGACCCGGGTTGTCAGCCGACCCGGGTCGTTCGATTCCCGGGCGAACCGGGCCCCCGCCGGCATTCAGCTCGCTCGCTGGGTGTGGACTTCTGCCATTCACCATCCGCCGTGGTCGAAGTCAGTCGCGGTGGGCTCGATCGGGCTCGAATTCGACGTTGAATCGGTCAGGCACCACCGGGCGTGGTGACTGACCAGACTTCAGCTGCGAATCGCTGACTCGCACCAGGGCGAGTGGTATCTGGCGGCCCCTGAACCGGATCCCGCGCCAAAAACCGCCGCGGCCTCAATGCTCCGCCGCCCCGCCCCCGCTCCCGCGGCCGCTCAGCAATCCGAGGTCGAACTTGCGCTCCGTCCCGTGGAGCAGCCGCTCGATGTTGTCGGCATGAGCCAGCCAGACCAGCGCCGCGCCGGCGACCGCGTACAGCGGATAGGCGCCAGAGATCGGCCCGTTCGCGATCGCCCACATCGCCGCCATGACGACCGCGATCGCGGCCGACCCGAGGAGCGATCCGAGCGACACGTAGCGAGTGATGAGGATTGCCAGGACGAAGACCGGCACGGCCAGCAGCACCGCGACCGGCTGGATGACCAGCATCGTCCCGACCCCGGTCCCGACGCCGCGTCCGCTCCGGAACCCGCTGAACACGGACCAGATCGCGCCGGCCACCGCGACCAGGGCGCACGCCGCCTCGACTGCCGCCCCGGCGCCGACCGCCCGTGCGACGAGGACTGGCACGGACCCCTTGAGGACGTCGCCGCCGACCACGACCATAGCGCGCCGCCGGCCGAGCGCCCGCAGCGCGTTGGTCCCTCCGGTCCGCCCCGACCCGACCGTACGCGGGTCGATGCCGCCGGTCAGCCGGGCGACGAGGACGCCCATCGGGATCGATCCGCAGAGGTAAGCGCCGGCGATGAGCGCCAGATCGAGCAGGAGGGTCGCGCCGTCCATTCGCTCCCTGGGTTGCAGCAACGGGCCGATTTGGCCGCGAGTCTAGCACCGGCCCGACCGAGGGCCGGGCGACCATCGGTTGCGGGCTCGGCGAGGGCCCGCGTACCATCGTGGCACATGATCCAACCGCCCAGCCGGCCCTCTTGCGGGCGCCGGGCCGTGGCACGCGAGGCGCACTGACTCCATGGCCGTCGGCTCTTCCAATGACTTCGATCTCGTCGTGCTCGGTGCGGGCACCGGCGGCTACACCGCGGCATTCCGGGCGGCCCAGCTCGGGCTCAAGGTCGCCCTCGTCGACGAGGACAAGATCGGCGGTACGTGCCTCCATCGCGGCTGCATCCCGACCAAGGCGCTCCTCGAATCTGCCGGCTTTGTCGAGCGTGTTCGGCACGCCAAGGACTACGGCCTGACGCTCACGAGCGAGCCTGGCATCGACTACGTCCAGATGGCCGCGCGCAAGGACCAGGTCGTGAAGCGGATGTGGACGGGGCTCAAGACCCTCGTCGACAAGAACAAGGTGACCTGGATCCCCGGCCGCGGCCGGCTCGAAGGTCCGAACAACGTCCGCGTCAGCCAGCCCGGCGACGACGGGACGCCCGGCGGCGGCGGCGACCGCGTCCTCCAGGCGACCGACATCATCCTCGCGACCGGCTCGCGGGTGAGGAGCCTGCCCGGCCTGACACCCGACGGCGAGCGGATCGTGACCAGTGACGACGTCCTCCGCTCGACCGCGATCCCGAAGGACCTCGTGATCGTCGGTGCAGGCGCCGTCGGCTGCGAGTTCGCCTCGATGTACCACGACCTCGGGACGAAGGTCACGCTCCTCGAATACTTCCCCCAGATCGTGCCCCTCGAGGACCGCGAGGTCAGCCAGGCCCTCGAGCGAAGCTTCACCCGGCGTGGCATCACCGTGATGGCGAGCGCTCGCTTCGACTCGACGAAGGTCGAGATCACCAAGGACGGTATCTGCCTGGTGGTCGGGCCGGAGGGCAAGGAGCCCCAGGAGCTCCGAGCCGAGCAGCTCCTCGTCGCGGCCGGGCGCGCCACAAACGTCGAGGACATCGGGCTCGAGACGACGAAGGTCGGGCTCGACAAGGGGTTCGTCAAGGTCGACGGCCGGATGCGGACGAAGGAGCAGCACGTCTACGCGATCGGCGACATCGTCGGCGGGCTGATGCTCGCCCACACCGCGGCCCACGAGGGGATCGTCGCGGCCCACATCATCGCCGGCGACAAGGACGTCCACCCGGTCGACTACGTGAAGCAGCCGCGGGCGACCTACTGCCGACCCGAGATCGCTTCGATCGGGCTGACCCAACAGCAGGCCGAGGAGCGAGGGCGGCCGCTCAAGATCGGCAAGGTCCCGTTCCAGGCGATCGCCAAGGCCCTGATCGGCGGCGAGTACGAGGGTTTCGCGAAGGTCATCGCCGACAAGGAGACCGACGAGACGCTCGGGATCCACCTCATCGGGCCGCACGCGACGGACCTGATCGCCGAGGCATCGGTCGCATTCGAGCTCGAGGCGGCGCCCTGGGAGATCGGTGGCGCGACGCACGCCCACCCGACGCTCTCGGAGATCCTCGGCGAGGCCGCGATGGCGGTCGACGGCCGCTCGATCAACTTCTGATGGCGGTTTCCGAGCGCTCGGCCGCCTCCGGCTCGAAGAAGCCGGCCGCTTCGGCGTCGAAGAAGCCGCTCGCCGCGAGCTCGAAAGGACCGCTCGGCGCCGACCTCGGCCTGACCACCGAGGACCTCCTGGAGATGTACCGGCTCGTCGCCCTGGCGCGGGCCGTCGACGAGCGGATGTGGATCCTCAACCGGGCTGGCCGGATTCCGTTCGTGATCAGCGGCCAGGGTCACGAGGGAGCACAGGTCGGCGTCGCGTGGGCGCTCGAGAAGGGCAAGGACTGGGTCGCTCCGTTCTATCGCTCGATCGCGACCTGCCTGACCTTTGGGATGAGCCCGCGCGACATCATGACCGCCCAGTACGCGACCGCCTCGGACCCGTCGTCCGGTGGTCGCCAGATGCCGGGTCACTATGGCTCGCACGAGCACAACATCGTGTCGGTATCGTCGCCGGTCGCCACTCAGCTGCTTCACGCGGTCGGCCTTGCGCTGGCCGCCAAGATCCGGAAGACCGGCCAGGTGGCGCTCACGATGATGGGCGAAGGCTCGTCCAACCAGGGCGACGTCCACGAGGGCCTGAACTTCGCGGCGATCCACAAGCTGCCGTTCGTCTTCGTCGTCGAGAACAACGGCTACGCGATCTCGGTGCCGCTCGCCCGCCAGGTGGCGGGCTCGTCGGTCGCCCTGCGCGCGGCCGGCTACGGGATCCCGGGCGTGACCGTCGACGGCTCGGACGTGCTCGCCTGCTACGCGGCCGCCCGGACCGCGATCGCCCGCGCGCGGGCCGGCGAAGGGCCCAGCCTGATCGAGTGCAAGGTCACCCGCCTGACCGGCCACTCGAGCGACGACCAGCAGACGAAATACCGCTCCGCGGAGGAGCTCCTCGCCGACAAGTCGCTCGATCCGGTGCCGAAGTTCCGGGCCCAGCTCGTCAAGGCCGGGATCCTGACGTCCGAGGCGGAGGAGCGGATCGGCGCCGCGATCAAGGCCGCGGTCCACGATGCGACCGAGTTCGCGGAGGCCCAACCGGACCCCGATCCGTCGACCGCGATGAAGTGGGTCTACGCCGAGGACTGGCCATCCGAGACCCCGCCGCCGTGGGGCTTCGGGGATGACGATGTGGCGCCCGTTGCCGACGCCGTCGACCCTTCGCCTGCCGACGGCGTGCCCGTGGCGGCCGATGGCGCGCCTGCAGAGGCCGGCCACTGATGGCCATCAAGACCTTCATCGAGGCGATCCGCGACGGCATCCGCGAGGAGATGACGCGAGACGAGAACGTGATCCTGCTCGGCGAGGACGTCGGCAAGAAGGGCGGCGTGTTCCTGGCGACCGACGGGCTCTGGGCCGAGTTCGGCGACGACCGCGTCATCGACACGCCCCTGACCGAGAGCCAGATCATCGGAACCTCGATCGGGGCGGCCATCGGCGGGCTTCGACCGATCGCGGAGATCCAGTTCGCCGACTTCATCCATCCCGCGTTCAACCAGCTCGTGTCGGAGGCCGCCCGTCTTCGCTACCGCTCGAACAACGGCTACTCCGCGCCGATGGTCGTCCGCGCCCCGTACGGCGGCGGTGTCCACGGCGCGCTCTACCATTCGCAATCGGTCGAGGCGTTCTACACCCATGTCCCGGGGCTCAAGGTGGTGATCCCGTCGACCCCGTACGACGCGAAAGGCCTCCTCCGGAGCTGCATCCGCGACGATGACCCGGTCCTCTTCTTCGAGCACAAGAAGATGTACCGCTCCGTCCGCGGCGACGTCCCCGATGGCGAGTACACGGTCCCGCTCGGCAAGGCCCAGGTGACTCACCCCGGATCGCAGGTCACGGTGATCGCCTACGGGTTGATGGCCCACTACGCGCTCGAGGCTGCCGACCGGGTCGCCGAGGACGGGATCAGCGTCGAGGTCGTCGACCTCCGGACGCTCCGCCCGCTCGACAAGGAGACCGTGCTCGATTCGGTTCGGAAGACCGGCAAGTGCCTCGTCGTATACGAGGACAATCGGTTTGGCGGCTACGGAGCGGAGGTCGCGGCGACCGTCGCCGAGGAGGCGTTCGACTACCTCGACGGCCCTGTGACGCGGATCGCGGGCCCGGACGTTCCGGGCGTTCCCTACAACCACGTCCTCGAGGACTGGTTCATGGTGAATCCCGAGAAGATCGTCGCCGGCATCCGCAAGCTCGCGGCGTACTAGGCGCGACCGAGCCCGGCCTCGCGTGTCGCCATGGCGTCGACAGCGCCCAGGGGGAGGCGCGTCCGCGCGCGATGCGCGACACTGATGTCCGAATACGCGATGGCGGGCGCACTCCGCCTGGCGACCCGGAGGAACGACACAGTGGCCAAGGTGACGATGCCCCAGCTCGGCGAGAGCGTCGCCGAGGGGACGATCGGCAAGTGGCTCAAGCAGCCCGGCGACACGGTCGACAAGTACGAGCCCCTCCTCGAGGTCATCACCGACAAGGTGAACGCCGAGGTGCCATCGCCGTTCGCGGGCGTCCTCAAGACCATCCTGGTCCAGGAAGGCGAGACGGTCCCGAACAACGCGGAGATCGCCGAGATCGAGACAGCCGACGAGGCCGCGGCGGGCGGGACATCCGACGCCAAGCCGACCGCCGCCGCTGCGGCCGCTCCCGACAACGGCGCCCCCGCCGCCGCCGAAGCGCAGGCCGTGCCGACCCCGGAACCGGCTGCAGCTCCCGTCGCCGCCGTCCCCGAATCGGCTCGCCCGGCCTTCACGCCCGCCGACGGTCCGGCCGGTTCCGACGAGCGTCCTGAGCGCACGGCCGCCAGCGCCGCCCCGGCACCGACGGCCGCCGCGGCCAATCCGGCTGATGCCCCCGGCAATCCCGACGCCCGGATGACGCCGGCCGTCCGACGCCTGCTCCGCGAGCATGGCCTGACTGCCGCCCAGATCGTCGGCACGGGAGGAGGCGCGCGGATCACCCGCGAGGACGTCACGAACTACGTCGAGTCGCAGCGGACGGGGACGTCCGTCGGTGGTCAGGCGGTCGGTGGCGCTGTTCCGGCCCCAGCACCTGCCGCGACCCGGGCTTCGCCGAGCAGCAACGGATCGGGCGCCACCGCTCCTGCGCCGGCCGCGGCACCGGCTGCGCCAGCGGCGCCCGCACCGGCGACGATCGCGCCTGCCTCCGCCCCGGCCGCGGCCACGAAGGCGTCGCCCACGATCGAGTTCCCGGCGGGCGCAGACGAGGTTCTCGTCCCGCTGACCCAGATGCGCAAGGGCATTGCGGCGCAGATGACCCGGTCGCTCCAGGCGCCTCACGCCTACGTCCAGATGGAGATCGACGCGACCCGTCTCGTCGCATTCCGCGAGAAGGCGAAGCGCGAGTATCTGGCCAAGGAAGGCATCGGCCTGAGCTTTGTCCCGTTCGTGGTCAAGGCGGCCGCCGTCGCGCTCAAGAAGACGCCGACCTTCAACGCCCACTGGACCGAGCAGGGCCTCATGGCCAAGCGCAAGGTCAACATCGGAGTCGCGGTCGCGGTCGATGACGGCCTGATCGTCCCGGTCATCCGCGACGCGGACCAGCTCTCGATTCACGGCCTGAACGTCGCCATCGCCGATGTCGCCGGTCGAGCCAAGGCAAACAAGCTCCGGCTCGACGACTTCGGTGGCGGGACGTTCACGGTCGACAACACCGGCTATCTCGGCACGAACCTCGTGATGCCGATCCTGAATGTCCCGGAAGTCGGGATCGTGACGATGGAGGCGATCACGAAGCGTCCGGTCGTCATCTCGACGCCCGACGGAGACATGATCGCGATCCGGCCGGTCATGAACATGGTCCTCGGAGTCGACCACCGAGCCAATGACGGCGCCGGCGGCGCGGCCCTCCTGCGCGACATCAAGGCCTGGCTCGAGAGCGTCGGACCGGACACGGTCATCTACTAGCCCGTGCGCATCGTCGTCACGGGCGCCGCCGGGCTCGTCGGTCGAGCGGTCGTCGCGCGGCTCCGGGAACGCGGCGACGAGGTCGTCGCACTGGTTCGGGACCCGCGCCGCGCCGGCGTTCTCGCGGAGCTCGGTGCCGATCTTGTCGAATCGGACCTTGCCGACGTGGCTGCCCTGACCGAGCAGCTTCGCGGCGCCGACGCAGTGATCCATGCCGCCGGGAGCTACCGGATCGGCATCCCGGAGTCCGAGCGCGGGGCGATGTGGGACGCCAACGTCGGTACCGCCACGCGCATCTTCGACGCCGCCGAGGCCGCGGCGACGCACCGAATCCTGTACGTCTCGACGGTCAACGTCTTCGGCGACACCCGCGGCCGCGTCGTCGACGAGACGTACCGGCGCGACCTCGGCGACGGGTTTCTGAGCTGGTACGACGAGACGAAATACGGCGCCCACGAGGTGGCGTTCCAGCGGATGGCGGCCCGATCACCGATCGTGATCGTCATGCCAAGCCAGGTCTACGGCCCGGGCGATCGCTCTGGGTTCGGCGGGCAGCTCCAGCTTGCCCATGCCGGCAGGCTCCGATACCGAGCCGTCGATGACGTCGCCATCGGCCTTGTCCACGCCGACGACCTGGCCGCCGGCATCGTCGGGGCGATCGATCGCGGGCGGGTCGGCGAGGCCTACATTCTGAGCGGCCCGCGGACGACCCTCGCGGAGGCGATCGCGATCGCCGCCCGCCTCGGTGGCCACGCATCGCCCAGCCTCCGAATCCCGGACGCCGTCCTCCGGGCGATCGCCCCGCTCGGCCGCCTGATCGGCCAGCCCAATCTCAGTGAGGTCGTGTCCGCGTCGGCCGGGGTCACATACCTCGCCTCATCGGCCAAGGCGGAAGCGGAGTTGGGCTTCACCGCGCGAGACATCGAGACGGGTCTGCGCGACACGTTCAGCGCGGCCTGACTAGACTCAACCGCGATGGCACGCGAGCTCCCGATGTTCACGCCGCCGAGCGACGCTGGCGCGCCAGGCGCCAACCACGCCACGCCCGCGCCCGAGACGATCGCGATGGGCGGCTCGGTCACACCGATCCGCCGCCACCCCGACTGGATCAAGGCGCGGATGCCGTCGGGCGACAACTACCACGACCTCAAGGGCCTCCTCCGCGGGCTGAACCTCAACACGGTCTGCGAGGAGGCCCACTGCCCGAACATCGGGGAGTGCTGGGACCAGCGGACGGCGACGATCATGATCCTCGGCGACACGTGCACCCGGGCCTGCGGCTTCTGCGCCGTCAAGACCGGGCGACCGACCTGGTTCGATGACGACGAGCCGCGGCGGGTCGCGGAGGCGGTCGGGGCAATGCACCTCGAGCACGTCGTCGTCACGAGCGTCGCCCGCGACGACCTGCCCGACGGCGGCTCGCGAATCTTCGCCGAGACGATCCAGGCCATGCGTGAGACGAGCCCGGGAATGGGGATCGAGGTCCTGATCCCGGACTTCGACGGCTCCGACGATCGGCTCCGGACCGTCATGGGCGCCCGCCCCGACATCCTCAACCACAACCTCGAGACCGTACGCCGGCTCCAGAAGCCCGTCCGCAAGCGGGCTCGCTGGGACCGCTCGCTCTACGTCCTGCGTCGAGCGAAGGAGATGGCGGTCGAGATTGGCCACCCGGTCCACACGAAGAGCTCGCTCATGGTCGGGCTCGGCGAGACGCGTGAGGAGCTCCACGAGGCGTTCGAGGCGCTGCGTGACGCGGACGTCGACATCCTCACCGTCGGCCAGTACCTCCGACCGTCCGAGAAGCACCTGCCGCTCGAGCGCTACTACCACCCCGACGAATTCGGCGACATGAAGCACGAGGCGCTCGCGCTCGGGTTCAAGCACGTCGAGGCGGCGCCGCTCGTCCGCTCGAGCTATCACGCCCGCGACCAGGTGCCGGGCGCGGAGCTCAAGGCGCTCCGCCGCCGCCAGGCGACGATCGACGCCGACGGCCGCATCGTTCCCGCCGCCAGCTGACTGACGGCACGCACGTGCCAACCGAGGCCGGGCGGCCGGTCGACGCGGGAACGCCCGCTGGAGAGCGGGCGACGTCGCTCGAGGTCCGGCCGATGGCGATCGACAGGCGCCGCCGCCCGCGGGTCGAAGCTGCGGTCGTCGCCACGGTCCTCGTCGGTTTCCTCGTCCTCGCTGTGATGAAGCCGTGGGAGGCCAACGGCCAGCGACAGGTCGCAGGGCCATCCGACTTGCCCGCATCGTCGGCGGCCGCCGTCGCATCAGCGGGCTCGGCTTCCGCGCGCGCTGCGCTCCCGACCCCCATCGTGCCGTTCCCGTCCGACGCGGCCCTGGTGGCGGCGACCGGCGAGCATCGCGCCTGGGGAGTGCGGGCGGTCGTGCTTTCGGAGGCTGCGGCGCCGGCCGGAGGCCCGGTCGTCGAACGCTGGCTTCCGAGCGACGTCAACTCGGGCGCCTCATTGACGCTCGACGCGGCCCCTCCGATCAGCGGCCCGACCGACACAGTCATCGCGCTCGGGGTCACGGCACCGGACGGCGCCCTTCCGCTCGACCTCCGGTTCTGGCGGCTCGACCAGGGCTCGGTCGCCGAGCGGATCGTCCCGATCCCGATCCCGGGCCCACTGCCCGCGACCTGGCTCTGGCTGCCTGACCCGGCCGATGCGACGGCTCTCGGGACGTGGCCAGCGGGCATGTATCGGATCGACGTCCTGCTCGGTCCGCGGATCGTCCGACTGTTGACAACGATCCCCACCTCGGCGCCGTCCCCGGCGCGGGACGGCCAGCCCGCGATCGGGCCGCCGCTTGACGTGAGCCTCGCGAGGATCGATCCGGGACCGTTCTCCATCGCCGACGGTCTTGTCACGCCGATCGTCGCCGACACCAGCCCCGGGCCGCACGAGCCGCCGGTCGACGAGCCCACGGCGTGGCTCGACATCGCGGGCGGAGGAGTTCCGCTGTCGTCGATCGGTCGGATCTCGTCACGCGACGTCAGCGCGATCGGGCTCCAGCTCCCCGCTGGCGCGGTCCCGCTTTCCGCGCTCGTCGTCCCTGGATCGGCCACGGTCGGCGTGCGGACCTCGAGCGAGGTCATCGCGGCATTGCCCGGCGGCCGGCAGGCCATCGTCGTTCGCCCGATCGACCAGCCGGTCTTTTCGGCCGGCCTTTACCAGCTCATCGGGACGTGGCGGACGGAACCCGGCGCGCAATCGTCGGCGACGTGGCAATTCGAGATCGTCCCGTCGACGCCGGCGTTGCCACCCGGCTCGCCCCTCGGCCGGGTGCGTGGCTGGGCAGCGATGCTCGACCAGCCGAACGGCCAGGCCGGCCAGCCGCTGGTCTACCTCGGCCGTCCGGCGACCCGCGATCAAACCTGCGGCGGGTCGCGGATCGGCGCGACCGAGGAGCTCGTCGGCCTCGTGGCACCCCCGGGCACAGTCATCCGGCGAGTTCGGGTCGTGTTCGGCGACACGCTGGGCGGCACGCCAATCCCGATCGGCTTCGCGGCCGAGGCGATCCCGCGCCTGACGATCGTCGCCTTCCCGCCGGGCGGTTTGTCCCCGCGTGCCTACGACCTGGTCATCGACGTGACGACCGCGTCCGGCCCCGGCCGCTTGTGGGAGCCCATCTGCGTCGGCTGACGCTGGGTGCGCCCTGAAGCATGAGATCCGAATCCCTCGAGTGGTCGGCCGCCTCGGTTATCCTGAGCAGGATGGTCCGCCAGCTCTCCCGCAAGGTCCCGCTCGCCGAGCTCCACTGCCACCTCGGTGGCGCAGTGACGCCGGCGATCATGTGGAGCATCGCCCACGCCCAGGGGATCAAGCTCCCGACGCGCGACTACTGGGAGTTCCGCGACACGATCACCGTGTCCGAGAAGCGCAACCGGAGCTTCGACGGCTACCTCCAGCTCTTCCACTGGACGGAGCTGATCCAGAGCTCCCCGCTGGCGGTCGAGCGGGCGGTGTACGAGGTCGTCGGGGGCGCCTACCGCAAGAACAACGTGACGACGACCGAGCTCCGCTTCAACCCGATGAAGCGCAACCGCGGCGGCGAGCAGGATCTCGACCACATCATCGCCGCTGCGACCCGCGGGATGGATCGGGCGAGCCTCGAGTACCCGGTCAAGCCGGGCCTGATCTTCTGCCTCGATCGGGCCTTCCCGTTCGAGCTCAACGAGATCATCGTCGAGAAGGCGATCGCGTGGCGCGACCGGGGCGTGGTCGGGGTCGACATCGCAGGCCCCGAGTCGGCCACGTTCCGCGTCGCCGACTACCGCCGGCTCTTCCGTCGCGCTCGCCAGTTCGGGCTCGGGCTGACCGTCCACACCGGCGAAGCAGGGCCGGTCGACGAGGTCGCCCGGGTCGTCGAGCTGCTCGAGCCCGACCGGATCGGCCATGGAGTCAAGGCCGCCTACGATCCGCGGGCTATGGCGATGATCCGCGACCGGGGGATCGTCCTCGAGATCTGCCCGAGCTCCAACCTGAACACCCGTGTCGTGTCGGGCTGGGACGAGTTCCGCTGGATCTTCGACACCTTCCGTCGCAACGAGGTCCGGTTCACGATCAACACCGACGGCCCCGAGATGCTGAAGACCTACATCCGCGATGAGATGGCGTCGCTCGGCCGGTACGGGATCCTCAGCGTCGAGGACCAGGAGCGCGCGGCCGCGACGTCGCTCCAGGCGTCGTTCGTGCCGAACGTCTCGGACGTGCCGGCTTCCCCGCTGGAGCCGGCCAGTCGGATCGCGGTCGAGCGCGAAGAGGCCTGACTTCGGACCCGCGACGGCCGTGTCGGCTCAGATTGCCCGCTCCTTGATCCGATAGGAGCAGCAGCGGTCGCCGCTCGCGATGTGCGTCTCGCGGACCACGTCGGCGCCGAGGACCTCGACGAACAGGTCGAGCTCGGCTGAGCACGCCGAGCGCTGCCCACGCGCGACATCCAGGATCGCGCAGTTGTGCTCCCGGAGGTGGATGGTGCCGTCGGCGTCGAGCGTCGCGTCGGCGAGGTAGCCCTGCTCGTCCTGGAGCACCGCGAGCGCCCGGACCCGGTCGAGAAAGGGAGCGTCGGCAGCGACCCGCTCGTCGAGCTCGCGCCGGACGCGGGCACCGACCTGGCGGCGTCTGGCCTGGAACACCTGCTCGATCAGGCTGTCGCCGCCGACGGCGCCGATCGCCGCGAGCAGCCCCGCCGCCAGCCCGTCGTAGTTCGAGGGGAAGAGCTCCTGGGCCTCGGGCGTGACGTCGTACAGGTGGCGCGGCCGGCCGACGCCATGACGCATGGTCTGGCGGCTGACGAAGCCAGTCTCTTCGAGCGCGCGAAGCTGCTGGAGGACGCCGGTCCGGCTGGCGCCGATCAGTGCGGCGAGCTGATCGGGCGACGCGGGACCCTCCCGCCGGAGCCGCACCAGGATCTCGCGGCGCAGGGCCCGCGGCGTCGCGCCGGCGACCTGCGACGGCGAGGCGGAGGCGCTGACCGTGGCTGCGCGCTCGGGAGCCGGGTCCATCGCCGAAGGCTAGCACCGGAGCCCTTGGGGCGCGTCCGAGACCGTCCAGGCCCGCGGGACGTGTCGCCGGAGCCCCTGTTACCCTCGCCCGATGGACCTCGACCTGTCGCCAGAGCACGCGCTCCTTCGCTCGACGATCCGCGACTTCATGGAAACCGAGGTCGCGCCCGTGATCGACGAGCACGAGAAGGCCCACCGGTTCCCGGTGGACATCGTCCGTCGCCTCGGCGAGATGGGCTGGCTCGGGATCCCGGTCGCCGAGGAGGACGGCGGGGCGGGGATGGACACCCTCGCCTACGCGGTCGCGGTCGAGGAGATCAGCCGGGTCTGGGGCTCGCTCGGGATCATCGTTGCCGCCCACACCTCGCTCGGCTGCGGGCCGCTGATGATCGCCGGCACGGCCGAGCAGAAGGAGCGGTTCCTGCGGCCGCTCGCGAGCGGCGCAGTCATCGGCGCGTATGGCCTCACCGAGCCGGGCGCCGGCTCTGATGCCGGCGGCACCCGGACGACCGCCCGTCACGAGGACGGCCCGAACGGCGGGACCTGGGTCATCGACGGCGGCAAGCGGTTCATCACGAATGCGGGGCAGGCTGGGACCTACATCATCACGGCCCGGACCGGCGACAAGCCGTCGGGCGACGCCGAGATCAGTGCGTTCATCCTGCCGGCCGACACGCCCGGCTTCTCGGTCGGCCGGCTCGAGGACAAGATGGGCCTCCACGCATCCGCGACCGGCGAGCTGATCTTCGCCGCCTGCCGGATCCCGGCGGCAAATCTCCTCGGCGCGCAGGGCGAGGGCTTCCGGACGTTCCTGAAAGTTCTCGACGGCGGACGGATCTCGATTGCCGCAATGGCGCTCGGCCTTGCCCAGGGGGCGTATGAGGCGGCGGCCGCCTATAGCAGGGAGCGCGAGCAGTTCGGTCGGCCGATCGGGACGTTCCAGGGTGTCGCCTTCCTGATCGCCGACATGGCGACCGAGATCGAGGCCGCCCGGGCTCTCGTCTACCGTGCCGCTTGGCTCAAAGACCAGCATCGTGATTACACGGTGGCGGGCGCCCAGGCCAAGCTCTTCGCGTCGGAGGTCAGCAGCCGCGTCACCAACGCCGCGATCCAGGTCCACGGTGGCTACGGCTACATCACCGAGTACAAGGTCGAGCGGTATCTGCGCGACGCCAAGTTGACCGAGATCGGGGAGGGGACGAGCCAGGTCCAGCGGCTCGTGATCGCCCGCAGGCTCCTGGATCTGCGCGTCGGGTAGGCGCTCGGCTGGTGCGGGGATGTGCCGGATCGAGCGGCCGAAGCCGCCCGACCCGTGCTGGCTCAGGGCTGGATCTGGATCGAGTCCACAATCGCCTGGAGCGCGGTGCGGCTAGCCGCCGACGTCCCGGCATAGTCGCGCAGACCGCGCATCGCGCGATGCAGTCTGGATCGAACCGTCCCGGCGGGGATGCCGAGCACGTCGGCGACCTCGTCGAGCGGCAGGTCGAGGTAGTGGTGGAGGACCACCACGGCCCGATGGTCGATGGAAAGGCGGCGGAATCCGCGCTCGAGCTGGTCCCGATCGAGGACCGAGCTCAGGTCCTCCGGATCCGGCGCATCGATCGGCAGGATATGGAGGTTCGGCGCCCATTGCCGTGTCCGGCGGGCCTCGGCGTAGCAGGCGCGCACGAGGAGCCGGGATGACCAGGCGTCAAAGCGCGCCGGGTCGCGGAGCTGCGGAAGGTCTCGCCAGATGGCGAGCAGCGCCTGCTGCGTCGCATCCTCGGCAAGGTCGGTGTCGCGCAGGATCCTGTGCGCCACTGCGTGGAGGCGGTCGCCCACGATGACGGCGAGGCTCGCGAAGGCCTCTTCGTCGCCGTGTTGCGCCCGCCCGATCAGCTCGGCATCCACGTCTCTTCCGCCAGATGGGCGTCCGGCTCGTCCGGATGCCTCTTAACGGTATGGGCGCGGTCGAGCTCCGGGCGACTCACCCTTCATGTGAGCTGCGAAATGGGGAGTCGGTGCCCTACAGCGGGGATCGTCTGACGAGCACCCGACGCGCGCGATCCGTTCGGCACAGTCGGGCCGGTCAGTCAACTGACCTGGATGAGACGGACCATCAGCCGGTTCTGGCTGTTCGAGCCGACGCAGGTCTGGAGAGTCATGCTCGGGCGGCTCTGGGCGGCCCATGCCCACGACGCGGCGGTCGTCGGCGCGACGACCTTCCACCAGATCACGATGTAGGTGTGGACGCGACCGCCACTGTCGGCGTAGACGACCTTCATGCCCGTCCGCAGGCGGCCGCCGACGTACGCGTCGTGGAGCGGCTTGAACGTGCTCCAGGCGTGCCCGAGCAGGTAGACGTTGTTGGTGCCGGCGCAGCCCCAGCGATAGACGCCCGCGTCCGGCGGCCGGCTTCGCGAGCACGGGAACGACTGGACCGCCTTGGTGATCCCGAGCGACGGGATCCAGACAAGGTTCGCGCCGTGGTAGCTCGCGCTTGAAGGAGCCCGGGTCGACGCCTTCGGTCGGACGGACACGGTCGCGGCCTTCGGCCGGGGAGCGATCGACGCGCTCGTTGCATGGACCGGGCTGGTCGGTGCCACGGCCGGCGGAGTGGCAACGATGACGCTCGGCCGGAGGCGGACCTGCTGAGAGATGGCCACGCCGAGGGATCGGCTCGAGTCGATCGCGCGGTCGCCGGCAAGCGAGGCGGCTCCCCCTACGGCGACCCGGCTGGGCGCCTCCGTCGGGACAGTCGGGGCGAGGGAGCGGGCAAGCGCGATGCCCGTGATCTCGGCGACGAGGACAGCCGCGAGGATGGTCGGAAGCAGCAGCCGGCGTGGCCGGGGACGTCGGGAAGCCATGGCCCGAGCATCGGCCGGAGGTTCGCCGAGCTCGCTGGGTCGGTCGTCCGGGACCGCGTGGGACGATGGTGCCGGCGGGCGATGGGGTGCGGACGGGAGGCGGCCAGTGCAGTGCGGAGCGGGTCAGTTGCCGGTTCCGGCGGCCTCCGCGAGCGCAGCCCGGATCGTGTCCTTGAAGGTCTGCGCCCACGGTCCCTGCCCAGCCACGACGTACGGCGAGGTCTCGACCGACTCGAAGGTCGCGGGGTCCGTGACGAACGTCGCCGCGCACTTGTCGATCGACGTGCGGAGCCGCAGGTAGGTCGCCCGGTCGCGGAAGATGTAGACGTAGACGCGGACGGAGGCCGCCTGGTCGAGTCCCGACGCGTCGAATCCGATCGCGGTCCGGCCGAGGTCCACGTCAGGGCAGCCGGCATCGCCGGACACGATCTTGTCGACGCGGATCCCGTGCTGGCTGAGCAGCGCCGCGATCCCCGGAAAGTCGGCCGGCGTCGGGACCGGCGGCGTGCGCGAGATCGTGCTGCAACCGATGACCACGACCGCAAGGCCGAGCGCCAATCCGAGCGAGATCAGGCCGTGGCGAAGCCGGGAGGGGCGGTCGGGGGACATCGGATCGAGCCTACACCGGATCGTCCGCGGCGTTGGCGCCATCGACGGGTCCTTGCGGCCGGGCCTCGGCGAGACCGCGCTGGCGGTCGATGCCGAAGCGTGGGCGCCTCGCGGCGAGCGACGACCGAGATCGCGGGCTGTCGAACACCCACGGCGCGACCCGCCCGACCCGATCGGTGACGGCGGATCGGGCGCCGCTATCGTACGATGCCGTTCGGAGACGGCCATCGCGGCGTCACCCGCGAACGGCGGTCACCCGGATCGCCCATGGCCCGTCGATCCCGTCGATCCCGAGGAGCCCGTGCCTCAGATCCGTCCGTTCCGCGCCCTCCGCTACTCCACCGACGAGATCGGCGACCTCGCGGCGGTCGTTGCCCCGCCGTACGACGTCCTGTCGGCGGCGGACCGGGCGCGACTGCTCGCGCGCCATCGGAAGAATGTCGTCCGTCTCGACGCCCCGGCAGACGACGCGGGCGACGCCGAGGACGACCGCTACCGGCGGGCCGCCCGAACGCTCGCGGCGTGGCGCTCGGACGGGACCTTCCACAAGGATCCACGGCCCGCGATCTACGTCTACGAGCAGACGTACCGCGTCCCGGGCACCGACGTCGAGCGGACCCAGCGCGGGTTCTTCGCCCGGCTCCGGCTCGAGCCGCTCGAGCCCGGGTCCGGCGTCCTGCCCCACGAGCGCACCCTCGCGGCGCCGCGCGAGGACCGCTATCGGCTCCTCCGTGCCACGGGCGTCAACACGAGCCCGGTCGTCGGCCTGTATGACGATGCCAGCGGGCGTGCCGCCGCGATCCTTGCCGCGCTCGCGAGGCGACCGGCGGCGGCCGAGGTCGTCGACGACGACGGCGTGCGCCACCGGATGTGGATCGTGGAGGCCGATGGAGCCGACAACGCGTCGGTCGAGGACCTCATCGGCATCGCCGCGGCGGGCCCGGTCACGATCGCCGATGGCCACCATCGATACGAGACGGCGCTGCGGTATCGCGATGAGCGGCGGATGAGCCGCTCATGCGAGGAGGATCCGCCGTTCGACTACCTGCTGATGCTGTTCCTCGAAACGACCGCCGAGCCGCTCACGGTCCTGCCGACCCATCGCCTCGTGGCCGGCCTCGGCGTCGACGGCGTGGCGGCGCTGCGCACCCGGCTCGGCGAGCTCTTCACGGTCGTGCCCGCGAACCCGGACGAGCTGCGAGCCGCCTTCGGCGGGCGATCCGACGTGCGCGGCGGGGAGGGCCGGTTCGGACTCTGGACCCGCAACGGCGGCGCGCTGCTGACCGCTCGCCGAACGGCGTTCGCGGCGCTGCTGCCGCCCGGCGGCCCGGCCCTCCACGGTCTCGATGTCGTCCTTCTCGGCGCCGCTCTCGAGCACCTCGTCGGGATCGGCCCCGCGGCCTTCGCAGCCGGCGGGCGGGTCTGGTTCACGAAGTCGGTCGACGAGGCGATCGCCGCAGTCGACACGGAGCGTGACGGGGTCGATGCGGCCTTCCTGCTCGATCCGACGCCGGTCGCGTCGATCGCCGCCGTGGCCGCCGAGGGCGACCTGATGCCCCAGAAATCGACGTACTTCCACCCGAAAGCCCTGACGGGCCTCGTGATCAACCCCCACGAATGGTGAACACAGCGATGACCTCCTCGATCGGCGTGGTCCGCCGATGACCGAATCGACTCCCGACGCGATCCTCGCCCGGGCCCAGGTCCCGTCCGCCAATGGGCGGCCGATCCGGAAGGACGAGATCGAGCTCCACGACCGCGGCATCTACGTCGAATCGTGGCTGCCCGAACGGCGGTCGCGCCGCAAGCCCCTCCTGTTCATCCACGGCGAGCTGGCCGGCTCGTGGATCTGGGAGCGCTACCTCGGCTACTTCGCGTCACGCGGCTGGGAGGGCCACGCGCTCAACCTCCAGAACCACTTCTGGTCGCGGACGGTCGACCCGACCGAGCTGACCTTCGATTCGTATGTCGAGGACGTGGTGGCGGTGCTCCAGCGGCTCGGTCCGACGACTGTCGCGATCGGCCACGGGCTGGGCGGGCTGCTGGCGCTCAAGGCGGCCGAGCAGACGCCGATCGGCGGGCTGGTCCTGCTCGCGCCGGAGCCGCCGGCGGCAGTCCGCGAGCCTGCCGCTCCGCACGAGCTGCGGGACATCCCGGACGTGTACGGCCAGTCGCAGATCGGCTGGTCGACCCTTCCGGAGCGGCTCCAGCGCGACCATCGTGACCTGACCCTGCCCGACATCCTCCGGATCCAGCACCTTCTCGGCCAGAAGCCGCATGAGAGCGGCCACGCGCGGCGCGCGGTGCTGGCGGGGATCCCGGTGGACCCGCGGCCGCTCGCGGAGATTCCGCGCCTCGTCATCGGCGCGGGGCTCGACCGGTTCGTGCCGGAGCCGACGGCTGAGCGCGTCGCAGACTGGCTCGGCGCCGAGTATGAGCCATTCGGGGCGCACTCCCACTTCGGCCTCGTCGTCGGCGAGCAAGGTCACCAGCAGGTGGCGGACGCGATCCGCGGCTTTCTCGAGGTCCACCGCCTCTGAGCCGAGGTGGCGGCGATCCCGGTCGGTTGCTATCATCCCGATCCGGCCGCGGCACAACCCGTCGCCGCCTCGGAGCCGCATTCGTCTAGAGGCCCAGGACACCGCCCTCTCAAGGCGGAGATCACCGGTTCGAATCCGGTATGCGGTACCAACTCTCACCTGCTGGCCGAATTCGTGCTCGATTGAGCCCGGAACCCTCGAAACTCGGCGTGCCTGAGCCCTTATCCGAACCTTTACACCCGTTCGCATTTAGAGGGCCTCGAGTCTCGGTCCCA
>JBBRSJ010000024.1:0-39374 GCA_038245515.1 Candidatus Limnocylindrales bacterium
ATGTCAGACTAGCCGCAGCACATCGAGAGGAGGTGATCGTCAGGGAGTGACCCGAGCCCGCGCGTCGGCCGCTTCGCGGCCTCCGACCGGGGGTGATCGAAAACTCCGGACTGACTGATCGCTTTCACCGGAATACGCAATGTCGTTGCTGGATGGACACGAGTGGACGCGATGGGTTGCCGTCGTCGTCTCGCTTGCACTCTTGGCCGGGCCGTACTGGAAGCAACGCCGCCGCGACGCCCTGATCGCGGCGGTCTGCCTGATCTTCCTTGTTACGATCGCCGGCGCGTGGTCGATGTCGAGCCCACTGTTTTCGATCCGGGTCGGCGGCTAGACTCGCCAGATGGACGACCTCGAAGCCATGCCGAGACGAAACAGAAGCGGCAAGCCGTGACCGCTCGCCGGATCGTGCTCGTGGTGGCGCTCGCCCTCGTGCTCGTCGCACTGGCGCGCGTCGCCTTTGAGGTGTTCGGCCCGCACCTCACGCATCCTTAGCGGTCCACGCCTAACCCCGGAAACGCCGAAGCGGCCCCTAGCCCGACGTTGGGGATTGGGACCGGCGGGAGGAGGCTCGCCGGTATCATCCTTATCCGTGTCGGAGGCTAGGCGCCGCTTCGGGTTGAGGAGTGCCGCGGTGGCGGGAGGAGGTACGTCACCGCGACGGAGTATTCGGTTGTCATGGGCCGCGGGCCCGGTGTGCGTGCCAATGTCAGTGGAGGCGGTCGCCCGGCTCCTCGAACTGGCCCGAGCGGTTCATCTGGCGAAGGAAGAGCAGCTGGTTGACCTGGCGCAGTGTCCAGCGCGCCTCGGCGACATTGATGCCCGCCATCCAGGCGGTCAGGTTCGCCGCCTCGTCAGGCGCCAGCCCCCGGATGATCAGACTGCGGTAGGTCGCTTTGGTGGGCAGCTCCGGGATCGGATGGGGGCTGGTCGCCGAGGTCGTGGTGGCGATGGCCGACCCAGACTCGTCCACGGAGGCCGTTGCGATGGCCGGCCACGACGAGTCGGCGCGAGAAGATCGAACCCGATCCGTAGTTCCGCGACGCGCCTGACCTGCCATGGTGCACCGTTCCGTCCTGTCCTTCTGGCCGACCTTTCGTCGGTTCCCCTGTTGGTACGTTCCCGCAGCACCCACCGGACCATCGTGTCCGACGTCCGGGTGGCTCCGGTGTGGTTAATAGGATGTTCGACCGAGATTCGGCCTGGGACGATGACCCTTCGGTCCTATCGCCCCCGGTACTTGCGGCGACCCGCTGCGGCGATCGACGAACGCCACCCGGGTAGACTGCCCGCCGTGCGAGTCCGGACCTTCGAGCTGCGCCTGATCGCGCTCGCCCTCGTGGGGTGCTGGGTTGTCGCGGCCGCCCTCGTCCTGATCGCTTACCGCCCGGGTGGTCCGATCGACGTCGCCGTCGGGATCGCCGCGCTCGTGCCCGCGGTCGTGGCCCTCGGCGGCGCCGTCTGGCCGCCCGTGGCTCACGGCGATCGGGCGTTCGCGGCGATGCTGTGGCTCGCTGCCGGCTCCCTGCTCGTGCTGGTTCCGTCGATCGCGGACGTCGCCGGCCAGCTCGGTGGGCGCGGCGTCCAGACACTCCTGCCGTCGGTCGAAGCCGCGTATCCGTGGGTGCTCGGGCTCATCGGGACGTGCCTGTTCACGGCGTTCGGGATCGCCCGGCGGCGGCTCGGCGAGGATGCGATGCGGCGGCGGCGCCTCGTCCGCGGCCTCGTCCTGGCGAGCGTTCTCGCGGCCGGGTCCGGGCTCGTGTTCGGCGCGGTCGCGACGGCCAACGAGATCGCCCTGCGCGACCGCGTCGCGACCTCGTCGCGATTCGGGCCCACCGACGTGGAGCGCGATCCGCCGGCGTGCGATGGCTCGATGGGCATCGGACCGTCGGCCCGCCTCGCCGTCCACCTCGACGGCACGCTCGACGGGCAGCCGATGGGGACGATCGACCTGGCGGGCGAACGGAACAACTCGGATGTCCGCTGGCTCGCGTATGTCGCGACGACGCGCGAACTCGGCCTCCACGGCATCGCACGGATCGGACCCGATGCCTGGCTGCGCGAGCCGTTCGCGGGCTGGCGACGATCCACGCCGGCAGAGCTCGGCGACGCGGCGCTCGACCTGACGGCGTTCCGCACCAGCCTGTCGTCGGAGGCTCGGACTGCGGCCTCCTCGCTCGGCGTCGGCGTGATCGAGGGCGCCCGAGCGCGGCAGTGCCGGATCCTCGTCGACGGTCCGACATTCCGGGCGGCCTTCCCGCAGGTGAGCTGGCTCGTCGGCGATGCAAGCCTCGCCCACTGGCGCGGCCAGCTCGACTACTGGGTGTTCCTCGACGGCCAGATCGGGCGGATCGCGGGCAGCGTCAACGGCGACGCGGCCGACATCCAGACCGGAGCGCTGCAGGCCACGATCCGGGTCGACCTGACCGCAACGGATCGCGGGGTGCCGGTCGAGATCACGCCGCCGGCGCCGTAGGCGATGATGGGCTCGATGGACGAGGAGCGAGTCTCGAGCAAGCGCGACCGGCTGGCCCGGATGACCCGGATCCTCGCCCTGCTCAACGCCCACCCGGACGGGATGAAGCCGGCCGAGATCGCGCGCCGCGTGGATTCGTCGGTGCGAACCGTGTACCGCGACCTCAAGTCGATCGAGGGCGAGCTCGGGATGCCGCTCTGGTCCGAAGCCGGCCGCTGGGGCATCGAGGCCGACGCGTTCCTCCCGCCCCTCAAGCTGACCCGGAGCGAGGCGATGGCGGTCGTCCTGTCGGCGCGGCTCATGGTTCGCTATGCCGACAAGTACGACCCCGATCTCGCATCGGCGTTCGAGAAGCTCGCCGGCATCCTGCCGGCCGCACTCCGCGAGCATGTCGACCGGACGCTCGACGACCTCTCGCGGCGACCGACCGACGACGCCTTCAACCGCCACGTCCGGCTGCTGACACAGGCCTGGGCCGAGCGCCGGGTGGTTGCGCTCGACTACGCCCCCGCGCCATACGCGCCCGAGGCCGCGCCCCGCTCGGCACGCGTCAGGCCGTACCTGATCGAGCCGTCGCTCCAGACACACGCCCTCTACCTGATCGGCTGGGACGAGACGAAGGACGCGATGCGGACGTTCAAGATCGAGCGGATCCGCGACGTGTCGCTCACACCCGACGGGTTCGCCCCGCCAGACGCCGAGATCGACGGGATGTTCGAGCGGGCCTGGGACATCATCGCGGACCAGGAGCCGGTCGAAGTCGTTTTGCGTTTTGCGGCCAAGGTCGCCAGCCGCGTCCGGGAGGCGCGCTGGCACCCGACGGAGCGCGTCGCGGAGGACGCCGATGGTTCTCTGACGTGGCGAGCGACGGTGGCCGGGCCGATCGAGATCCGGCTCTGGATCCTGTCGTGGGGCGATGACGTGGAGGTGCTCGAGCCGGTCGCCCTGCGCGAGGACGTCGCGGCGACGCACGCTCGGGCCGCCGCCCGATACCGCTCGGCGCCCGGGACTCCGGTCTGATGCCGCGTCACCCGTTCAGCGCGGTCAACTTGATCAGCGACCCGATCCACGGCTACGTCGAGCTCACGAAGCGTCTCTCCCCGGACGAATCCGCGGCCGCCGGCCTGCCCGAGGAGGCCGCGGCCGAGGAGGACCTGCTCGACACCGCCTGGCTCCAGCGCCTCCGCCGGATCAGTCAGCTCCAGAGCGCACGCTGGGTCTTCCCGACAGCGGAGCATTCGCGCTTCACCCATGGCCTCGGCGTCATGCACGAGGCGGGACTTTGGGCACGCCAGCTGTATCCGTCGCTTCGGGCGGAGCTGGCGCGGCGCGGGGAGCCGGCGCCGAGCGAAGGGCTGGTCGTCGAGACGCTTCGGATGGCGGGCCTGCTCCACGATGTCGGCCACGGGCCGTTCGCCCATTTCTTCGACGACCACGTGCTGTCGGGGTTCGGCGCGCCGCCGGACGTGCGGCGACCGGCCGGCAAGGCGCTGACCCACGAGGACCTGTCACAGCTGATCATCGAGCGCGAGCTCGGCGACCTGATCGGTGGCCTGCGCCGGGCGCCGGGTAGCGTGCCCGAGCGCGACGCGTTCGCGGCCGGCGAGTCGATCGACCCGCGGTGGCTGTCGTTCATCGTCTCGAAACCGGCCCTCGCCGACCCCGCGATGCCGACCTGGGTCCGCTGGCTCCAGCCACTGCTGTCGGGCGTGTTCACCGTCGACAACCTCGACTACGTCCGGCGCGACGCGTGGATGACCGGCGTGGCGGTCGACGTCGACGTGGAGCGGCTGCGGCGCTACATCTTCATCGGCGAGCGCGGGCTGACCCTCTACGAGCCGGGGCTCGGGGCGCTCGAGATGTTCCTGACCTCGCGCCTCTTCCTGTATCAGCAGGTCTACTTCCACCGGACGGTCCGGGCGATCGACCTCGATCTGGCCGAGGTCTTCGGGCCGTCGATCCGGGCGATCTTCGGCGATCGGTCCCCTGCCGACGCGCTCTCCGCCTACGCCGACCTGGACGAGTACTCGCTCCTCCACGAGGCCGCCCGCTGGACACGCGGCCTGGAGCTGTCGGAAACCCCGGTCGCGGGCGACGGGCACGTGACCGCGGCGCTGGCGGACGTCTGGCGCGCCGTCCTGCTCCGACGCCCGCGCTGGCGATCCGAGGCCGAGCTTCGGGTCGAGTACGAGGCCGGCGCGCGCCCGGACGAGGCAATCGCCAGTCTCGGTCCCGAGGAGCCGGGCCGCGTCGCGATCGATCTCGCGGTCGTCGACGCCCGCCCGGCCGATGCGACCGCCACCGACTCGTTGCTGGCGGTCGAGGCGCGCGACGGCTCGTCGCTGTCGCTCGCCCGCTCGCTTGGCCGCCTGCCGGCATACGCGCTGATCGCGCGCCGCTACCGGCGAACCGACTGACGGTTCTCGCGTCAGTGCGCGACTGCCGCCGTGGCCTTCGCGGCCGCGATTGCCTTGGGGATGTTCCCCGTCCGGCGGGCAACTTCGCCGCCGGGCAGGACCAGGAGCGGGTCGATCCGGGCGATCTCGTACTTCGGCAGCCGAAGCTGGCGGAGAAGGTCGGCGCGGACCCCCATCGTCTTCGTCTCGAACGGACTGAACAGGCCGTAGTGGACATGACAGCCGGACGCGTGGCCGGTCGCGCCCTCGTGGCCGATCGGCTGGCCGGCCTTGACCACCTGCCCGACCGTGACCGTGACGTCATGGAAATGGGCATAGATCGAGCGATAACCGTTGCCGTCGTCGATGACCACCACGTTCGGCAGGTCGATCCACATGTGGCGGACGTCGAGGAGGTGGAAGTACGGCCTGAGGTCGCCGATCCAGCCGACCTGGTCGTCGAAATGGCGCCCGACCGCGAGGACGACCCCGGCGTGGGCTGCCCCGACCGACGCGCCGCAGAAGGACGCCATGTCGACACCGTCGTGGAAAAGCTTGCCCTCCCAGATCCGGGTCCCACCGGGGATCGCCTTGAACGGCAGGGAGATCCAGCCCTTGCTGATCGGCCACTGGTAACCGACGAGCGAGGCGATGGTCGGCGCGACCCCGTACACGGCATGCGGGCCATCGGGGTCGGTTCCCCGCTGCGTCACGGAGGCAGGGCCGACGAGCGCCGGGCCGCCTGCGCTGGGCGCCGGCGCCTGTGTGTGCGAGCCTGCGACCGCGCCGGCGACAACGCCGGTTAGCGGTCGGAGCGGCGCGGCGGCCGGCCCGAGCGCCGCGAACGTGATCGGGATCGCCACCACGAGCATTGCGCCGGTCGCGATCGCGATCACCCCACGCGGCCCGAGCCGTCCAACCAGGCCGCGCCCCCGATCCCGATCCGCGAGCGGCTGCGGCGGCAGGAAACGCGATGCGGGCGCCGACGTGGGTTGGACAGGCAGGGGCCGGGCGTGTTGCTTTCGGGGCACCGCGAATCTGTATCACCCGCTCGACCGGCCCGCAACCGGATGCAATCGATCGGACCCGCGCCGCGTGGACGGGACGGATCGGCGCGGTATCATCGCGACCTTCCGCCCGTAGCTCAGTGGATCAGAGCGACTGACTTCGGATCAGTAGGTCGGGGGTTCGAATCCCTCCGGGCGGGCCAGATCTCGCGGCAAGGCGCGGATAGGGCGCGGATCTTGAGGGGCATCGATCAGGGCCGATCGAGACGGCAACGCCGACCGTGGGGATCGGCGCGATCGATCGAGATGAGGCTGCCGTGATCCTTCGTGTCGTCAGCGGACGCGTGCCTGCGGGCCGGCTCGACGCCGTGATCGAGTCCTATGCGCGAGACTTCGTCCCCGTCGCCCGCCGGACCGCCGGGCTCGACCGGTTCTTCGTCGCCGCGCGGCAGACGCCCGACGGCGGCCACGACCTGGCGGCGGTGACCCTGTGGTCCTCGTTCGAAGCAGCCCTGGCCGCCTATGGCGGCAATCTCGGAGCGGTCCGAACGCTCGACGCGAAGAGTCACGGCGAGACCTTGGCCGGAGTTGACTACTACGAGGTCGACGCCGATGCCGCTCGGCGCCACCCTGGCACGTCGCGGATGCTCCGGCTGACCGCCGGGTCGGTCGCGAGCGGTCTCGATGCCGACATCCAGCAGGAGCTGCGAAAGCGCGTCCCGGACCTCCCGACCGAGGCGCTCGAGGCCTACGTCGGACGCCGCGTTCTCGGCGCGCACGTCGAGATCGCGTTCGTCTCGACCTGGTCGGGGGCGCCCGATGGGCTACCGCTCGACGGCCCGTTCTGGCTCACGATCTCCGACCGCTATGACACGTTCCGCATCGCCGTCCACGAGATCCACCTCGACGGATCCGGGGCCGTTTGAGCGGGACCACCGATCTCCATGCCGCTGCAAGCCGGTTCCGGTCCGTCGTCACGTCGGCGCTGGCATCGGCGGTGCAGAGTACGGTCGTCATCCGTTTCAGGAGGTATTGCCATGGCCACGACCACCCGCCGTTCCAGCTCGAACGGCCGCGGCTCCGCGAGGACAAAGCCGTCACCACAGCCGCGTCTCGGCCAGACCGCGCCCGAGCTCCAGCGCTTCGGGACGGTCAGGCTGCTCCCGATTGCCCTGTCCGCCGAGGCCCGCACGGAGAGCTGCCAGCTGCTCAATGAGATTCTCGCGGATTCGATGATCCTCTCGGCGCTCTATAAGAAGTCACACTGGAACGTGGCCGGGCCGACGTTCTACCAACTTCATCTCCTCTTCGACAAGCACTACGAGGAGCAGGTCGAGCTCGTCGATGCGCTCGCGGAGCGGGTCCAGATGCTCGGCGGGGTGAGCGTCGGCGATCCGCGTCACGCGGCGGAGCTCACGTCGATCCCGCGCCCGCCCGACGGAGCCGAGGAGGTCTCCGTGGTGCTCTCGCGATTGCTCGACGCGCACGAGACGGTCATCGAGAAGATCCGCGCCGCGATCGACAAGACCGACCAGTCCGGCGACATGGGCAGCAATGACCTGCTCATGGGCGACGTCCTGCGCCGCCACGAGATGCAGGTCTGGTTCGTCGCCGAGCACATGGTCGACGAGCCGCTCGTCCGGACCTGATTCCTGTTCCTTGCTCGCCGGCCGGCCCAGGGCGCCTGAGTCCCGGGAGACTCGGAACGGGGGTCAGCCTGCAGGGACACGCCCCGGAGTCGACGGATTTCTGAGGTTCTGAGCGCGTTGGGCCCCGATTCTGAGTCTGGCTGGACTCGCGGCACCGGCCCGGGCGAGGGCTTCGGCCGCTTGGCTGCTACGCTCGCGGGCGTGACCAAGCGGACCGCGGCCCAGCTCCTCGTGGAGTGTCTCGCCGCCGAGGGCTGCGAGTATGTCTTCTCCGTTCCGGGCGAGGAGACGATGGACGTGCTCGACGCGCTCGGGGCCATCGCCTCCACCGCCCGGGACGACGGCCGCACCCCGATCCCGCGCCATGTAACGACCCGCCACGAGCAGGGCGCCGCGTTCATGGCCGACGTCTACGGCAGGCTGACCGGCAAGGCGTCGGTCGCCATGGCGACCCTCGGCCCCGGCGCGACCAACCTGATCACCGGTGTCGCCGACGCCTTCCTGGACCGCGCGCCGATGGTCGCGATCACGGGTCAGGCCAGCTCCGACAAGCTCCACAAGGAAGCCCACCAGGTCGTCGACATCGTCCGGATGATCGAGCCGGTGACGAAGTGGAACACCCGAGTCGAGCGCGTCGAGGCGATCCCGGAGATCGTCCGGAAAGCGTTTCGAGTTGCGATGCTCGCCAAGCCGGGCCCGACCCACATCGAGCTGCCCGAGAACGTCGCGGCGGCACCCGTCGACGACGCCGCCCGGCCGCTGCGACCGGGCAAGGCCTACTTCCCCGAGCCGACCGACGAGGCAATTGCCCATGCGGCCGACCTGATCGCGACCTCGCAACGACCGCTCGTCCTCGCCGGCAATGGAGTGCTCCGCCGGAAGGCCTCGCCCGAGCTCCGCGCCTTTGCCCGCGGACTCCATATTCCGGTCGCGGCCACGTTCATGGGCAAAGGCGCGATGGACGACCGATCGCACCTGTCCCTGATGGCGGTCGGGCTCCAGGCCCGCGACCACGTCCTGGCGGGGTTCGACCGGGCCGATCTCGTGATCTGCGTCGGCTACGACCTCGTCGAATACGCGCCGGCCGGCTGGAACCCGGACGGCCGGAAGCAGATCATCCACATCGACACGCAGCCGGCCGAGGTCGATGCCCATTACGAGCCCGACGTCGAGCTGATCGGCGACATCGAGGGATCGCTCCGACGGCTCCTCGCCGCGGTCCTGCCGCGTGGAATCAGTGGCCGGAACGCCGGGGAGCGGCACGCGGCGCGCGAGACCCTCGTCCATTCAGACCTCCGAACCGCCCTCCTGGAGGAGCTGGCGGGGAGCCTCAGCGCCAACGACGATGCCCTCCCGATCACCCCCCAGCGGGCGATCGCCGATCTTCGGGAGGCGCTCGGGCCCGAGGACATCGTCGTGTCCGACGTCGGTGCCCACAAGGTCTGGGTCGCCCGGCTCTACCAGGCGTACGAGCCGAACACGGTCATCATCTCGAACGGCTTCGCAGCGATGGGGATCTCGCTGCCCGGAGCCATCGCCGCAAAGCTTGTCCATCCCGAGCGCAAGGTCGTCGCGCTGTGCGGCGACGGGGGCTTCCTGATGAACAGCCAGGAGCTCGAGACCGCGAAGCGGATCGGCGCGAACGTCACGGTCGTCGTCTGGCGCGACGACGGCTACGGGTTGATTGACTGGAAGCAGCGCAACGAGTTCGGGCGGCCGTTCGGCGTCGAGTTCGGCAACCCCGACTTCGTCGACTACGCCCGCTCGTTCGGGATCGCCGGGTTCCGGCCGAGCTCGGCCGCCGACCTGCTGCCGACGTTGCGCCGGGCGCTCGACGTCAACGGCCCCTCGCTCGTCGAGGTCCCGATCGACTACCGCGAGAACCTCCGCCTGACCGAGCACCTCGGCGCGCTCGCCGGGGCGTAGACGGAGCGTGGTCGCCGTCCGCCGGTTCCTCGGCCGGATGTTCACGATGCCGTCATACCCGCCGGACGAACGCGACCTGCGAACGTTCCGCCTGGCTGGACTCGAGCCGCCGGTGCGGGCGACGATCGTGGTCGTCGCGGTCATCCTGATCGTCATCTTCGACTTCCAGCGGACGCTCATTCCCGACGAGCTGGTGCGCTACGACCACTCGCCGGGCGCGGAACGACTCCAGGCGTTGAGCCGCCTCCTGCTCTTCCTCGCGGTGCCGTTGCTGATCGTGCTGGTCGGCTTCCGCGACCGACCGGCTCGCTACGGCCTCACGCTGGGCGACTGGCGGTGGGGACTCTCGCTGGCAGTCGCCGGGTGCGCCGTGATGACCCCGATCGTGCTCGTCCTGTCCGGCGCGCCCGATTTCCGGGCGTACTACGCGCCGTCTGCCGAGCCGCTGCCGTCGCTGTTGGTCACGAACATCCTCGACCTGGTCTCGGCCGAGTTCCTGTTCCGCGGCTTCCTGATGCTGTGCCTGGCGAGGCTGTTCGGGCCGATCGCGCTCTGCATCGCGCTGTTCCCGTTCACGTTGACCCATCTGACCAAGCCCGAGGCGGAGCTCCTCTCGACGTTCGCCGGCGGCGCCGTCTACGGCTGGCTGACGTGGCGGACGCGGTCGATCGTGTGGGGCGCTCTGGCCCACGTCTACATCGTCACGCTCGTGATCGTGGCCGCCGCGGGCGGCGTGTCGGGCTGAGGTTCGCGGGCGATGAGCGTGAGGTGATCGTCTGATTGAGTTGAAGAGTCGCGCTGAGATCGAGCAGATGCGGCCGGCCGTGGCTTCGGTGAGGCCCGACCGACTCTCTTTGGAATGGAGTGAACTGGATTTGGCTCGGGGGCCGGTCGGCTCGGACCGGGACCGGATGCCCGAGCGAGAACGGCTCATCCGGGTCGGACCGGGGACCGCGAATCCGGAACTGAACGCCCGAACGGCCCGATTCGGCCGAATCCTGTTCGCTGGGGGGAGAAGACCGCGCATCTCGCGGCGACCGCGCGGTGGTCAAGCTCGGAGCGGGAGCGCGAACAGTTCACCGTCGCGGAGCTCGACGACCCTGTCGGCCACGTCGAGCATGATCGGGTCGTGCGTCGCGACGATCGCGGCGACGCCCTCGGTGCGGACGACGTCCTTGAGCAGCGCCATGATCACGTGGCCGGTCTCGGAGTCGAGCTGGCCGGTCGGCTCGTCGGCGAGCAGGATCCGCGGCCGGTTCGCGAGTGCCCGCGCGATCGCGACCCGCTGCTGCTCGCCGCCGGACAGCTCGAACGGACGGTGCTTGGCCCGGCCCCCCAATCCGACCAACTCCAGAAGCTCCCGCACGCGCGCATCCCGCCCGCGAGCCTCCGCCTTGACGAGCCGGAGCGGGATCTCGACGTTCTCCGCGGCCGACAGGATCGGCACGAGCCCGAACGACTGGAAGATGAATGCGACCGACCGCCGCCGGACGTCGACGAGCTCGTCCTCCGACATCGACGAGACCTCGTGGCCGTCGATGATCACCCGGCCCGAGGTCGGCTGGTCGAGCCCGCCGAGGATGTTCAGGAACGTGGTCTTGCCGCTGCCCGAGCGGCCGCGCACGGCGACGAGCTCGCCGGGCTCGGCGGCGAGCGAGATCCCGCGCAGGGCGTGGATGACCGAGTCGCCCGACGGGTAGTCGCGGACGAGGTCGATTGCCCGCAGGAGCGGCCCGGCGGGAGCTCGGGCGACCGATGGGTCGGCTGGGTCGGTGGCCGTCATCGCCCGGGCTCGTCCGGCCGAGCCGGGCGGACGAGCGGCCCGGAGTCCGGCCAGAGCTCGACATGGTCGTCCTCGAGCCGCAGCCGGACGCGCTCGCGCAGGCCGAGCGCCGCCACCATCGCCTTCGGGAGCTGCAGCCGCCCCGCCCGGTCGAGCACGGCGAACTCCTCGCTGACGACGGTGTGCTCGCCGGTCGCCGACAGTTCGATCCGGCGGACGGTCTCGGTCGAGGTCCGCCCATCGCGGATCGCGACCGTCCGCTGCACCTGCTCGGACACCAGCGGATCGTGGGTGACGATGACGATCGTCGTCCCGAGGGTCTCGTTGGCGTTGCGCAGGAGGCCGAAGATCTCGCTCGAGGTCGCGGTGTCCAGCTCGCCGGTTGGCTCGTCCGCGAACAGCACCTCGGGCTCGTTGGCGAGGCCGATCGCGATCGCGACCCGCTGCTGCTCCCCGCCGGACAGGCGCTCGGGACGATGGTCGAGCCGTTCGCCCAGTCCGACCAGCTCGAGGAGGTGGCGGGCCCGCGCCGTGCGATCCCGGCGGCCATCGAGCGCCATCGGCAGCTCGACGTTCTCCCGGGCCGTCAGGTACGGCAGGAGGTTGCGCGAGGTCTGCTGCCAGATGATCCCCGCCACACGGCGCCGGTAACGGGTCCGCTCGCGCCGGCCCATCTGGCCCAGGTTGTGGCCCGCGACGACCGCCCGCCCGGCCGACGGCGCGTCAAGACCGCCGAGGATGTTCAACAGAGTCGACTTGCCGCTGCCGGACGCCCCGACGATCGCGATCATCTCGCCGACGTCGACGACGAGATCGAGGCCCTGGAGGGCGACGACCTCGAGCTCGGCGACCTTGTAGATCCGGACGAGGCCTTCGCAGACGATCTGGCGGCGGTCACCGGACACGAGGTTCGAGCGGCGCGGCCCCGGCCCGACGGCGGCGGTCGTCTGCCCCCGTCGACCCGTCGGTAGGTCCTCGATCTCGACCTCCGTCGCCGGCTCATCCCAGCTCGCCATTCGACTCCTTCTCGCGGTCGTCAATCCATCGCGGCCGTCTGTAGCGACCGCCCGCCGCGGCCCCTGGCCGCGGTCGCCCGCCGCGCTCGTTGGCCCCATCGCGCTCATCCTGCACTTCCGCGTCGGGCCGTCCCGACGAGGCCGCCGCGCCACTGCATCCAGGCCGCCAGGCCGATGGCAACCGCCGCGACGCCCAGCACGCCCCCGGCGATGCCCAGGAGCTGGCGCAAGTCCGGCGTCAGCGGGACTGCGACAGTCGATCCGACCAGCGTATCGAGGCCGAGCCCCGGCCGGATCAGCGCGAACATGCCGAACCCGAGGGCGATGCCGGCGACGATCGCGAAGGCCACGGTCGGGCCGTGCTCGAGGATCGCGATTTCGGCGCCGTCGCGGCGCGACATGCCGATCATCCGGAGCTGGGTGACCTCGGTCTCGCGGGCGGCCCCCGCGAGAGAGAGGGCGACGATCACGGCGATCGCGGCATAGAGCGCCGCTAATCCAGACGCCAGCGTGATTCCGAGGCCCAGGGCTGCACCGACAGGCGATGACCGCAACCCGTCCTCGAACGCCGCGCGGCTCGCCACCGTCGCACCGGGCGCAACCGCCGCGACGGCCTGCCGGATCGCGTCCGCGCCGGCCGGTTCGGCCGGTCCGTCGAGGAACAGGACGGTCGGCGTCAGGCGGGCGTCGGGATGGATGGCGAGCAGCTGCTGGCGCGATGCGACGCCGAACAGCGTGCCGGTCTGGAGCGTCGGGAATGAGGCGCGCGCGACGATCGGACGGACCGGGAACGGGAACCCGTTGACGAGGATCTCGAGCTGCTGGCCGAGCCAGGGGCCTCCGTCGTGCGCGGCCAGCTCGTCCGAGATCAGGATCGGGACGACACCATCGGCCGGCACGGGATCGAGCATCTCGGGCGGCAATGCGAGGTCCGCCGGGGTGCCCCCAAGGAGCCGAGCGTACTCGGCGAGGTCGATTGCGGCGAACTCGAACGGGACGTTCCGGCCGCGAACCGCAGCGCGGCTCTGGGCCAGGGTCGCCGACCCGGTCACGCCCGGGAGCCGCCCGGCATCGATGCTCGTCGGGACGCCACCGACCGGGCTCGTGACGCGATAAGGCGCTCCAATCTCCTGCCACGAGGCGGCAGACCGGGAGCGATCGAGGTGGACGGTCGCGGCCGACGCGAACGCCCCGATCGAGGCGGCCGCGAGCAGCACGACCAGCACGGCAGTGGTCATTCCGCCGTCGATCGCCCGGCGCACCGCCAGGAGCAGGACGAGGCCGCGCCCGCGTGCCGCGACCCGCCCCAGGATCCGGAGCGGGACCGCGAGAGCGCGCGCTGCCATCAGCCCGGCGGCGATCCCGCCGAGGGCCGGCACCGCGACGATCAAGGGGTCCGCTTCGACGAGCGTGCCCGTGGCGCCCGTCGCATGGAGGCCGCGCTCTCGAAGCAGGAAGGCACCGGCCGCGGCCCCGACGGTGACGAGCAGGTCGAGCACGAGGCGGCGGATCCCGGCGGTCCGCGGCGACGGGTCGTCTTCGTGGGCGGACCGCGCGGCCGCCGCGGTCCCCGGCAGGGCGACGGCGACGAGGAGGAGGACGGCCGCCCCGGCGGCAACGGCTGCACCGGCGACGGTCGCGACCGGGTCGCCGTCCGGGAGGAGGAGTCCCGCGACCAGGACCGCCACGCCGAACGCCGGAATCGCGATCAGGAGCCCTTCGAGGAGGATCGTCGGGACGACCTGGCCCAGCGATGCGCCCCGACCGCGGACGAGCGCGATCGCCGGTCGCCGGCGGCGAGCGTGGAGAGTGGCGATCAGCACCAACGCGACGAGCGCGACGGCCGCCGGTCCGACGGCAACGACGGCGAGGATCGCCGAGGCCGACGCCCACCGGGCGGCGTGTGCGACCAGGAGCGGCAGGAGCCCGCTCCGGAGGGTCGGATCGGCGGCGGCCGCGTTGCGCAACTGGGCCTGCGGAAACGTGGTTTCGAGGCGGCGCAGGTCCTGGGTCGTCGCCGCGAGGCTGTTCGCCATCAGCCGGCTCGGGTCGACGTCGTGACGCCAGGTGTAGCGGACCGGCACGAGGTTCCTGGTCGCGGCATCGGCCAACGCCGCATAGGCCTCTGACGGCAGGTAGCCCGCGAGGTCGAGGGTCCG
Source organism: Candidatus Limnocylindrales bacterium (assembly GCA_038245515.1). Lineage (GTDB taxonomy): Bacteria > Chloroflexota > Limnocylindria > Limnocylindrales > CSP1-4 > CF-46. The sequence continues at coordinate 14,416 of JBBRSJ010000024.1, forward strand.
CGATTCCGGGCCCGTCGCCCGGACGGTGACATGGCTGAGGGTCAGGTCGTCGTACCAGAACGGATCCGCCGGATCGATCGCCTCGACGGCGCCGCTGATCCGGGCGGCGACGAACCCGCGCTGGCCGCCGGCCAGCGGATCCGCGAGGTCGGTGGCAAGGAAGAGCGTGTCGCCGACCGCCAGCCCACTGATGTGCAGCGCATCCGCCGCGATTGCGGTCTCGAGCAGTGGCACCACGTCCGGGATCCCTGACCCGCCCGGTGCGTTCAGGGTGGCCGCGACCTCGCGCGACACCGCCATCGTGCGCTGAACCGGCGACGGGGCCGACCCTGCGACGTACCGCAGCCGCTCGCCCGCGCCGGGCTGGATCCGGAACCGGATCGTCGTCGGATCCTTCTTCACGCCCTGGGCCAGGTAGCGGACGCTGTCGACGACGACGTGCCGAGTGACGATCAGGTCGCGCACCCCGGCCGGGATCGATCCGTCGATCCGGTCGCCCTCGGCCTCGACGGCCCTCAACGGATCGGCCGGATCGGGCGGCAATCCCTGGACCTCGCTGAGGCTGATGTTCCGGGCGAACGCCGACGCCCCCGCGACGGCCCCATGGAGGGCATCGTTGCCGAGCCGGTCGAGGAGCCGCGGAGCGGCGCCGAAAACGGTCGCGGTGAGCAGGATCAGCAGGCCCGACGCGATGGCGGGAGCGCAGTCGGCGCGGAGCCGGCGGATCGCGAGCGTCAGCGACGTCATCGGGTCAACTTGGCCGTCCGCGGAGGACGCTCGTCACGCGGCCGTCTGGAAGCTGGCGGCGAGCAATGGCGAGGGACACCGCCAGGAGCCCGATCGCGCCGAGGACGATCGGCACGATGGCGAGCCACGGAACGAGGATCTCGGCCGCCGGTATCGGAGCCTGCCCGGTCTGGGTCATCGAGGCGAACGGCAGGACGAGCACGGCCAGGAGGAGACCGAGGGCCGTCCCGGCGACCAGGCCGACCCCGAGCAGGAACACGTTCTCGATCGAAACCCAGAGGCCCAGCTGGGCTGTCGACAGGCCGAGGGCCCGCATCAGCGAAAACTCGCCGACACGCTCGCTGGTCGAGACGGTCGAGTTCACGAGGAACCCGATCCCGCCAAAGATCACCGCGGCCAGCCCGCCGAGGCCGAGCATCCCGATGAGGCCGAGCGGGACCGGATCCGTCGCAAGGGCCCGGCTCAGCTCGTTGCGGCCGATGACGCTGCTGGTGCCGGCGTCGGGTCGCCGGAGCGCTGCCACCACACTCGCCTCGGTGCCGGGCTGGACGGTCATCCACCACTCGTCGGCCGCCCGAATCCGGCCCGTCTCGAGATATCGCACCAGGTCCAGCGAGGCGATATCGACGATGAGGAATGGCGTCGCCGGATCGAACGGCGCGAACAGCGGCGTGGAACCGACGAGGCGGACCCGGAGCGGCTGGGCGTCCGACGTGATCCCGATCTCATCGCCGACCCTGGCGTTCGTTTGCTCGAGGAAGGTCGTCGAGGCAACGGCCGAAAGGACCGTCGCAGGCGCAACGGCGTACAGCCGGAACGTGCGGGTCCCCGACGGTTCGATCGGACGCGTGGAGACGATGTCGATCCGTGCCGGGTGGCCGGCCGAAGGGTCGTAGGCCACCCGGGCCTGGGAGGGGTCCGTCGTCGACCACGCCCAGCCGCCGAGGCCAGCCGGAACGTTGAGACTCGTCCAACCCGCCTCGCCCGACGCGGCGTCGCTCGCCGCCAGGCCGGTGATCGCGATCGTCCCGGAGATCGCGACGCCTTCACCCGCCGCGAGCCCGATGTCGAGCGCGGCGAGGCTGATCGGGCCGCTCGGGCTGAGGCCGTCCGCCAGCGTGTCGACCGCAAGGACGATCCGAGCTCCGAGCGCGTCGGCCGCGCCGGTTCCGGCCGATGTCTGGAACAGCCGGCCGTCGCCGTCGCGCAAGGTCGCCGAGATCGTGACGGCGGCGTCGGCCTGCGGCAGCGCGGCGCCGTCTGGCCGCGCGCGGCCAACCCCGGGATCCACCTCGAAGGCCCCATCGATCGTGACCGCGATCCGGAGCGGGTCGCCGGGCAACTCGACGACGGCCGGAGTGGGCGCCTCCGCGAGCAGGTCGAGGACCCGCGCGTCGCCGCCGTCTGCCCGGTCGGTCGAGCCCAGGAGCCGGGCCAGCGCCACGGCGTCCGTCGCGGCGAGGGTTCCCTTCGGGACCGTGCGGCCGACCTCGAGCGACCGCGCTTCGACGGGCACGGCCGCGGTGACTCCGGGAATGGCCCGGGCAAGCGGACCACCGGCCCAGATCGGGAGTCCGGCGAAGTCGTCGCCGACGGCCCGGACATCGGCCGCGGCCCGGTATGCGGCCTGCACGGCCTGCGACCGGGTCCACGTTTCCGCGTGGGCGGCGGCCAGCGTGCCCAGGGCCGACGCGAGCACGAGGAGAAGCGCTGCCCGGGTGTACCGGAGCGGCCGTCGAGCGAGCTGCCGGCCGCTGATCGCGCCGACCAGCCCGCGGCCGTGGACGAGGACCTGTTCGCCAAGGTCGGCGATGCGCGGCACGATCCGGAGGGCCAGCACCGCCCCGCCGACGAGGCCCATCGCCGGTGCGGCGACGAGGAGCGGATCGATCGCGAGCGTTCCACTCGGATCGCGGGTCAGGGGCGCCCCGTAGAGCCGGAGCTGCCAGAGTGCGACACCAGCGACCACGACCAGAGCGAGATCGAGCCCGAGCCGTTCGGCCAGGCTCGTCCGCGCCGAGCGGGCCTCACCCGACCGGGCCAGAGCCGGGGAAGCCGACGCGGCGACCGTCGGGAGCGCCAGGGCGACGACACATCCGAGCGAACTGATGGTCGTCGCGACGATCGCCGCAATGCCGATCGTGGCCGATCCCGCGAGGCCGAGGCCGGCGGTCGGGCCGATGGCGTCGAGCAGTGCTACCACGCCAAGCGCCAGGAATGGTGCGAGGGCTGCGGCCGACACGGCGAGGATCGCGGCTTCGACGACGGCCATGAGGAGGAGATGGACGCTGCTCGCGCCGCGCGACCGGAGCAGGGCCGCCTCGCCGCGGCGTCGCTCCACGAGCAACGCGGCGACGAGCACGACGGCATACGCGGCCAGGGCCGCGAGCTGGATCGTCAGGAGGATCAGGCCGCTCCGGCTCACGAAGACCGACCGGCCGACCCGTTCGAGGAGATCGGGCAGGCCGGTCGAGATCCGGGGGCTGGTCGCCGATGGGACCATGGAGGCCAACCGGCCGGCGAGGCCCGCGGCGCCGCTTGCCAGCGGGGCGATCCCGTCGAGAGGCAGGCGAGCGAGGTCGGGCAGGCCCAGCCAGACGACCTCGATGCGGGCCTGGCCCGGGTCGAGCTCGACCAGGTCCGCTTCGCGGATGACGAGCGGGCCGCGCGTGGTCGACGAGCCGCTGGTCGCCGCGCCGGTCGTCAGGAGCGGGTCGCCGCCGTACATCGCATCAGCGGGATCCATCGCGAAGATCCCGACGATCGTGACCGAGATGCGAACGGTCGGATCGAGGCGGTTGACGAGGTCCATCGTGGTCCCGGCCGTGAGGCCCATGCGCGTCGCTGCCGCGTCCGAGACGGTGGCCTGGATCGGGTCGTGGCCGGCCTGCGCCCAGCTGCCCGCGACGAGCCGGGCCCGATCCTCGATCCCTGCGATGCTCACGAACAGCGTCTGATCCGGGGCTGCGGCGGCCGACGCCGCCTCGGTGTAGGTCCGCGAGCGGAGGAGGCGGACCACATCGCCGCCCGACGCGGCCATCGCCCGCTCCATCTCGGGTCGGATCGCGATCTCGAGGGCGTCGATCGCCGCCCGGTCGGTGAGGAGGTCGACCTCCATCGCCCGGCGTTCGGGCGGCGCGGCCAGGAGGCTGCGGTGGAGCCCGCCGACGGCGACCGCGTCGCCGTAGATGACGCCCGTCGCAACGAGCGCGGTCGCACACACGAGCAGGAGCCACGCCGCCAGGACCACCGGCCAGTCGGCGAGGCTGCGCTGCACGACAGCTCGGGGCAGGCCGGAGCCGTAGGCCACGTCCGGTACGTTCTCCCGCTCGGGTCTGACGTTCGTTTACCAGTCATACACCGGCGCGGCCGGTCAGAGTTCACCCCAGGCGGACACGCTGATCGGAAGCCGGCAGCGCTGCGTCAGCTGGTCGGCGTCGCCGCCGATGCCTTGCCGCCGAAGCGCTCGATCTCGCGATCGAGGTCGAGCGGGCGAATGACGCCGCGCTTCTCGTCCTCGGCCCACGCCTCGCGCGGCACCCGCCACATAATCTCGAACTCGTTGCCGTCGGGATCGTGCCCGTAGAGCGACTTCGAGACGCCGTGGTCGCTGGCGCCGCCAAGCGCACCGGCCGCCGAGAGAGCGTCGCTGGCCGCTGCGAGGTCCTCGATCGTCGGGACCTCCCAGGCGAGGTGGTACAGCCCGACCGATCCGCGCGGCGCCCGCTGGGCATCCGGCCCGACCGAGAAGAGTCCGAGGTCGTGATGGTTCTCCTCGAGCGGGCTGCGCAGGAAGATCGCCTGTCCGCCCATCTCCCGGGCGACGACCTCGAAGCCGAAGAGGCGGGTGTAGAACTCGGCGGCCCGCTCGGCATCTCGCACGAACAGGACGGCGTGGTTGAGGCGTGCGACGGGAATGCTCATGGAAGGGCTGCTCCGGCTCCGATTCCGAGGCTCATTTGCGGCCGTCGGCGTTGGCCGAGGCGGCCGTCTCGGGCCCGACGAGGACCCACGCATCCTGCCATGTGCCGCCCGCCATGTTGCGGGTGATGTTCAGCCAGGCCATGCCCTCGAGGGTTCGGGCGCTGGCAAGCGAGCCGGCGTCGACCGGGCGGAAGCCGACCGACTCGACGACATCGAGGACGGTCTGCTTGGCTGTCGCATCGTCGCCGGCGACGAAGCCGTCGGGCGAGATGCCGCCGACCGACGCGTTCGCCTGGCGCGACGCGAACGCGGTGTTGAACGCCTTGATGACGTGGGCGCGCGGGATTCGCACCTGGAGCTCCTCGGCGATCGAGGTGGCCGAGCCATCCGGCCGCGGGGTCGGGCGGTTCGAGACGTCGACGACCACCTTGCCGTCGAGGCTCGTGCCCATGTCGTCCGCGATCTGGCCGATCGTCTGGGCAGGGACGGCGAGGACGACGACATCCGCCCTCGTCGCGGCCGCGCTGTTGCTGGTGCCGGCGGTGGCGCCTGTCTGGCTGGCGGCCTCGGCGGCGTGCGCCTGATGCTCGGCGGTGATCGTGACGTCGTGCCCAGCGCGGGTCAGCGACGAGGCGAGCGCGCGACCGACGCTCCCGGAACCGATGATGGCGACCTTCATGGGTTGGATCCTCCGGGATCTGCTGCGATCCGCTTGACGTGTTGGCTGTTGTCAAGCGATATTTGTTGGTAGCACAACCCTAGGGCGATCGAGAGCTGTTGTCAACATCTGTTTGTGGAGAGCAAAACATGGTTGGCGAACCAACCGGAGTCGAGGGCGGTGGCCGACGGCCTCCCGCCGTCGGCCACCAGGTCCGGCGGTGGCGGGCGGAACGTGGCCTGACCCTGGCCCGCGTCGCCGACGCGGCCGGGCTCAACGTCGGCTACCTGTCGCAGATCGAGAACGACAAGGCGTCGCCGTCGCTGGCCTGCCTGTCGGCGCTGGCTGGCGCCCTCGACGTCCCGATCGCGTGGTTCCTCGTTGACGAGACGCGCGCGCCGGAGGTCTCGCTCGCGGCAGACCGCCGCTGGCGCGAGGTCCCCGGCGGGCGGGCAAGCCGCGTCGACGGCCGGGGCTCGAGCGACATCTCGATCGTCGAGATCTCCGTCGAGCCCGGCCATTCGACCGGCGTCCACACCCACTCCGGTGACGAGCACCATCTCGTCACTGCCGGCCGGTTCCGGATGACCCAGGGGATCAACGTGACGGAGCTCGGGCCCGGCGACTACCTCCGCTGGGACGGCCTGATCCCGCACGACGCCGAGGCGATCGGCGACGAGCCGGCCTCGATGCTGGTCGTCCGTCTGACCCGTCACGGCGAGCCGCACGACTGAGCGGTTCCGAATCTGCCGCGCACTCCCGATGGCGTCGACGCTCCGTCATGCGGCCTCGGCCGCGGCTCGGCACGTCTGATGCTGCCCGCCACCGAACCCCAACCTGAGGCTGCCCACGCGCGCACGCGACGATCGGTATCCTTCCCCCGTCCCATGCGAACCCCGTCATCGATCGACAACATCAGGTGGTGCCCATGAAGGTCGGCGTCGCCAAGGAGTCTGCGCCCGGCGAGCGGCGCGTCGCCCTGGTACCCGAATCACTCGGCAAGCTGACCGCGGCCGGGCTCGAGATCCTCGTCGAAACCGATGCCGGCAAGGGCGCCGCCATCCCCGACTCGGCCTACGCCGAGGCCGGCGCCTCGATCGTTTCGACCGCCGACCTGTACGGCCAGTCGGACGTCGTCCTGCGCGTCCAGAAGCCGTCGGACTCCGAGGTCAAGGTCATGCACCAGGGCCAAGCGGTCCTCGGACTGCTCCAACCCTTGATCGACCCGAAGACGGCCGCCGCCCTCGCCGCCCAGGGCGTCATCGCGATCAGCCTCGACGCGATCCCGCGGACCCTCAGCCGGGCCCAGACGATGGACGCCCTCAGCTCGCAGGCGAACGTCGGCGGATACAAGGCGGTGCTGATCGCCGCCAACGAGTACGGCCGCTACTTCCCGCTCCTGACGACGGCCGCGGGCACCGCCAAGCCGGCCAACGTGCTGATCCTCGGGATCGGCGTAGCCGGGCTCCAGGCAATCGGCACGGCACGCCGCCTCGGCGCGGTCGTCAAGGCCTACGACGTCCGGCCTGAGACCCGCGAGCAGGCCGAGAGCCTCGGCGCCCAGTTCCTCAAGCTCAAGACGACGATCGACGCAACTGGCTCCGGCGGCTACGCCCGCGAGCTGACCGCCGAGGAGCGGTCGGCCCAGCAAGCCGAGCTGAACGATGCGATCGGCGGGATGGACATCGTGATCACGACCGCCCAGGTCCCGGGCCGCAAGCCGCCGGTCCTCGTGACCGCCGATGCGGTCGGCCGGATGAAGCCGGGCTCGGTCATCGTCGACATGGCCGCGTCCACGCTGGGCGGCAACTGCGAGCTGTCGGTCGCCGGCCAGACGATCGCGACCCCCAACGGCGTCACGATCATCTCCCCCGACAACCTGCCGGCCACGATGCCGGCCGGCGCTTCGGCCTTCTACGCCCGGAACATTTCGGCCCTCCTGCTGGGGATGGTCAAGGACGGCAGCCTGAACCTCGACTTTGAGGACGAGGTCACGAAGGCGACGGTCATCACGAAGGACGGCGCGGTCATCGCCGAGTCCGTGATGAAGCTGCTCGAGCCGGCAGCCCCAGCCGCGGCCGCCGCGCCCGCGAAGCCGACGCCTCCGCCGGCCGCCCCGGCTTCGCCGCCGTCGCCGCCCGCTCCCACGAACCCCGGCGGAGGCCAAGCATGAGCTTCGACGAGATCCAGGGACTGATCGATCTCCTGACGGTGTTCCTGCTCGCGATCCTCGTCGGGATCGCCGTCATCAGCAAGGTTCCCGCGACCCTCCACACCCCGTTGATGTCGGGGGCCAACTCGATCCATGGGATCGTCCTCGTCGGGGCGATGCTGATCGCGGCCGGGGCGACCACGCCGATCAGCCAGCTGCTGTCGCTCATCGCCGTGGCATTCGCGACGATGAACGTCGTCGGCGGCTATGTCGTCACGGACCGGATGCTCCAGATGTTCCGCAAGAAGGTGGTCGTCGTGCCAAAGCCGGCTGGCGACGACGCGGAGGCCGCCTCGTGACCACTCTCGAGATCGTCGAGATCCTCGTCCGGATCGCCTGGCTCGTCGGTGCGGTCGGGTTCGTCATCGGCCTGTCGCGGATGAACTCGCCCGCGACCGCGCGCAACGGCAACCTCGTGTCGGCGGGCGGCATGGCGATCGCGATCGCGGCGACCGCGATCCTGATCCTCGTCCGCCAGACCAACGGCGAGCCGATCGCCGGCGTCGCCTGGATCATCATCGTCGTCGGCATCGCGCTCGGCGGTGGGCTCGGCCTCTACACCGCGCGGACCGTGAAGATGACCGCGATGCCTCAGCTGGTGTCGCTGTTCAACGCGGTCGGCGGCGGCGCAGCCGCCCTGATCGCGATCGACGACTACCTGCACCTGGTCGATGCCGGCGCCGCCGTCCGGATCGACACGAACGTCTTCATCGTCCTCGACATCATCATCGGCTCGATCACCTTCACTGGCTCGATCATCGCCTCGGGCAAGCTTCAGGGCCTGATCCCCGGCAAGCCGATCCAGGTCCCAGGCGGCCAGCTCGTCACGATCGCCCTCGCGGCCGTCACGGTGGTCTCGGCTCTGATCCTGTTCGTCACCGGGACGCCGAACCTGCTCCTGATGCTGATCATCCTCGCGGCGGCGCTCACGTTCGGCGTCACGATGACTCTGCCGATCGGCGGCGCCGACATGCCGGTCGTGATCTCGCTGCTGAACTCGTTCACCGGAACTGCGGTCGCGATGGCCGGGTTCGTGATCAACAACCCGGTCCTGATCATCGCGGGCGCTCTCGTCGGCGCGTCCGGCGCGATCCTGACCAAGCTCATGGCCGACGCGATGAACCGCTCGGTGCTGAACATCATGATCGGCGGCTTCGGTGGCGGCGACGACGCGGCGGGCGCCGTGGCCGGACCCGGCGGCGCGGTTCGCTCGATCGGCGCCGACGACGTGGCGATCCAGCTCGCCTATGCCCAGCACGTGATCATCGTGCCGGGCTACGGGCTCGCCGTTGCCCAGGCCCAGCACGCCGTGCGCGAGCTGGCCGAGCTCCTCGAGGAGCGCGGCGTCGACGTCAAGTACGCCATCCATCCGGTCGCAGGCCGGATGCCGGGCCACATGAACGTCCTGCTGGCGGAGGCCAACGTGCCCTACCCCCAGCTCAAGGAGATGGACGACATCAACCCCGAGTTCGCGCGGGCCGATGTCGCCCTCGTCATCGGCGCCAATGACGTCACGAATCCGGCCGCTCGGCGGCCCGGCTCGCCGGTGTCGGGAATGCCGATCCTCGACGTCGATCAGGCGAAGTCGATCGTCGTCATCAAGCGCTCGATGGGCAAGGGCTACGCCGGCATCGACAACGAGCTCTACACGAACGAGAAGACCGGCATGCTCTTCGCCGATGCCAAGGACGGCCTGGCGGCGCTGACGGCGGCGGTCAAGGCCCTGTAACTCGGGCCGATCGCCAGACTCCGTCCGGCGCCAGCGTCACGTGGGCGCGGAGGAAAGGGAGCGCATTCATGGCCGATTACCCGGTCCAGGTGACCGTGCCCAGGGACGAGGGCCAGAACCGGCTTTGGGGAATTCCGTTCCTCGGCATCTGGGTCCGGGGGATCCTCGTGATCCCGCAGCTCGTGATCCTGTTCTTCGTCGCGATCGCCGTGGGGTTGGTCATGCTCGTGAGCTGGATCCCGATTCTGCTGACCGGTCGGATGGCCGGCTGGGGCTATACGATCCTCGGCGGTTACCAGCGCCTCACTCTGCGGGTCGGCCTGTACGTCTTGTTGATCACCGGGCGCTACCCGCCGTTCGGACTCGGCGGCGATCACCCGATCACGCTCACGTTTGACGAGAGCGAGCTGCAGAACCGGCTCTGGGGGATCCCGTTCGTCGGGATGTTCGTCCGCTGGATCCTGCTCATCCCCCACTTCATCGTCCTGTTGGTGCTCGGCATCGTGATGGGGCTGCTCATTCTCGTCAGCTGGATCCCGGTCCTCGTCAACGCCCACCAGGCGGACGTGATCGTCGGCTTCGTCGGCGGCTACTACCTCTACACGATGCGGGTCTCCGCGTACGCCGTGCTGCTGACGGGCCGCTACCCACCGTTCGGCCTCTCCGACTGACGGGCGCGACCAGGGGCGGAGGTCACGCGCCGGCGCGCTGTGCCGCGATCGGTACGTCCGAGTCCGCGGCCTCGAGCACCGCCGACCGAGCGTCCCGCAACTCGAGCGGGGCCAGCTGGCCGAGTGTCTCGGCGACCACCACTGCGTCATCGCCGACCGCCAGGCGGAAGTCGGCCGGCGGGTTCACGAACGCCCGCCCGCCGCGGTTGACCGAGAGCAACGTGGCTCGATGGTCCGAGCGGAGCCGCGCCGACAGCTCGTCGATGGTCAGCCCCACGTAGGCGTCGGGCAGGGCGACCCGGTACAGCTCCGAGCCGGCCCCGCCGGACACGATGTCGATGACGATCTCGGTCAGGCCGGGATATAGAGCGGAGCGCGCGAGCAGATGGGAGGCGAGCGTCGAGGTGACGAGGATCTCGTCGGCCTTCGCCCGCCGGAAGTGATCGCCATGACGCGGGTTGTTGACCTCGACCACCGTCCGGACCGTGGGCGCAATCGCCTTGATCGCCATGATCGTCAGGATCGACGCCATGTCCGCCTCGTTCGAGTCGTCGACCGGGAAGATGACCGCAGCCGCCGCCTCCTCGATGCCGGCCCGGGTCAGGTCGCCGGGCTCCGACGGATCGCCCGAGACGAAGTAGACGCCGTGGCCGGCCGGGTTCTTGTCGGCCTTGTGCAGCACGACGACCTTGCGCTGGTAGTCGTCGCCGCGGAGCTCGTCGATGAGGTCGCGGGCGGTGGCGTTCCAGCCGCAGACGACGATGTGGTCGCGATACCCCGATGCGCCCAATCCCTGGCCCTCCTTGAGCAGGAAGTCGATGACGAGCGCGACGAGCGCTCCGGTCAGCGTCCCGATGATCGCGACGCCGAAGAGGCTGAAGAACCACCCGACGACCCAGCCGACCGGGGTCGTGACGTACGACGAATCGCCCTGGCCCAGGATCGTCTGGATCCCCCAGTTGACCGACGCGCCGAGCGAGCCGAACGTCAGCGGCTTTTCGACGAGCGTGATCAGGGCCGCCGCGACCAGGACCAGGACGAAGGCCCCGCCGAGGAGCTGGGCGAAGAACCGACGATCGATCGCGCCGCGGACGCGCGCCAGATGCCAGCCGACGCGGCGGAGCATGGGGCTGCTGAAGAGCGGGCCGAGGAAGCGCTGCACAATCGCCGGTCATGCTGCCACATCGACTGCGGGCTGTGCACGCACGGCACGCGTTCGTGCTCACCCGCGGCCGGCAGTCCGAAACCGAACGGCCCCGGCGGGCTACTCCGATGGGCCGGTCGACTCGATCAGGTCGACGTCGGGGATCGCCGTGATCGCCCCGATGACGTCGTGGGCGCGGACCGCGGTCGGGAGACGCAGCTCCAGCTCGACCTCGTAGCGGCCCTTGCCGATCCGCTGGCTGTTGATCCCGGCCATCTCGACCCGGCGGTCAGCGAGGAGCCGCGACACGTCGCCGAGCGCCTCGAGCCGGCCGACTTCCAGGCGCAGCTTGATCGCGTGAATGCCGGGCCGGTGGAGGCGACCGACGAATGCGTTCAGCGGCCAGAGCGAGAACACGACGATGAACGTCCCGACTCCGGCGATCAGCCATTCGCCGGCGCCGGCGGCCATGCCGATCGCGGCCGTCGTCCAGAGGCTCGCCGCGGTCGTGAGGCCGCGGATCGAGGTGCCGTACTTGAGGATCGCACCCGCACCGAGGAAGCCGATCCCGGACACGACCTGGGCCGCGATCCGGGTCGGGTCGACGACCGGGTTGACCGCGCCCTCCCGGACGCCGGCGAAGCCGTAGATCGAGAGGACCGTGAAGATCGCGCTACCGAGCGAGACGAGGAGATGCGTCCGCATTCCGGCCGGGTGCTCGTGGATCTCCCGCTCGAGACCGACCGCGGCGCCGAGGACGGCCGCGATCAGCATCCGGACCGCCAGGTCCGCCTGGAGAGCGAGATCGATTTGCGGCATCGGCTAGGAGCCCTCCTCGGGCTGGCTGACGTCGGCGACAGTCGCCGCAAGCGCCCGGACGAGGTCGGTCGGGGCGAGATGGAGGTTGATCCCGAAGCCGCCGCCGCCGATCGACACGACCGGCTCCTCGACGATTGCCGCGTCGGCGATCACCGGCCACGCCCGGCTCGACCCGAACGGGGTGATCGTATAGCGCTCGTAGCCGGTCACCAGCCGCGCCTCGTCGGCGTCCGGCAGGGTCATCCGGCGGACGCCGAGCAGCTCGCGCAGCTTCGGCCAGTCGAACCGCCGCCCGGCCGGGACCAGGACGAAGAGGTAGTCGTCCTCGCCGCGCCTCACGACGATGGTCCGGAGCAGCTGCTGGGTCTCGATCCCCTGGAACCTGGCCGATTCCGCGGCCGAGGACGCTCGCTCGGTCCGGACGACGCGGTGCGGAACACCAGAGGCGGCGACGGCCTCGAGCGCAGGGGTGGTCGTGGGCGGAAGCGAGTCGGTCATTCGTGGATGGTAGCCAGGGCTAGACTCGACCGGATGCCCGACCCCGATCACACCACCCCGAACGTGCGTCCGGCCACGCCGACGGAAGCCGCCGACCCGCGGGCCATGCATGTCGCGAACCGGGCCGCCTGGGACGAGGCCGCCGAGCGCTACGAGGGCTGGTTCGACGAGGCCGTCGCGCTGATCCGATCCGGCGGCTCGAACCTGTTCGGCGTCGAGCACGACCTGCTCGGCGACCTCCGCGTCGGATCCGACGGCGCGGGAACCCGCCGCGCGATCCACCTCCAATGCGCCGCCGGCCGCGACACCCTGTCACTGTGGAACGCGGGCGCCGCGGAGGTGATCGGCGTCGACATCAGTCCGCGGATGGTCGCCCTGGCAGCCCGCCTGTCCGCGGCGACGGGCGCGCCGGCTCGCTGGATCGAAGCGGACGTCCTCGATACCCCCCACGAGCTCGACGGAACCGCCGACCTCGTCTATACCGGGCGCGGGTCGCTGATCTGGCTCCACGACCTCACCGCCTGGGCGGCCGTCATCCGCCGCCTCCTCGCGCCCGACGGGCGTCTCGTGATCTTCGACGGTCACCCGGCCGAGTGGCTGTTCGACGCCGATGCCGGGGGCAACCTCATCGCGACCGACTACGACTATTTCGGCGGCGCGGAGGCGTCCCGGGGTTGGGCGCCCGAGTACATCGACCGGCTGTCGATCGGCGAGGACGATCAGAGCTGGAAGTTCGCCCGAGCGTGGACCCTCGGCGAGATCGTGACGGCGCTGGTCGGGGCCGGCCTCCGCCTTGAGCGCCTCGTCGAGTATCCGGTCGACTGGTGGGCCGGCCATCGCGATCTCCGGCCCGAGGATCGAGGCCGGATCCCGCTCTCGTTCGGGATCGTGGCGACCAGCGGCGATTGAGCCCCAGACGCGGTCCGGCCCGCGGTGTCCCGGCGGTCAGGCCCCGCAGGGGCGCAGGCTGCTCGGCCGGCGTCCGTGTGTCCGCCCGGCGCCCGCTTCTCGGCGGCGCCCTCAGACGTCTGGGTCGACCAGCTCGAGTCGGATCCGCTTGTTGATCCGGCCCTTGCTCTCGTAGCCGGTCACCCTGATCGAGCCAACCTCGGACGTGTTCGACACGTGGGTGCCGCCGTCGGCCTGGAGGTCGAGCCCGACGATCTCGATCGTCCGGATCGCTTCGATGCCGGGCGGCAGGAGGTTGATCTTCGTCCGGATCAGGTCCGGGATCGCGAATGCCTGATCGCGCGGCAGGACGTCGACCCGAACGTCGCGCTTGTGGGCGAGCTCGGCGTTGACGGTCGCCTCGATCGCGTCGACGAGATCGCCGCTCATCCGCTCGAACTCGAAGTCCATTCGCCCGCTGCCCGGCTCCATGTTGCCGCCGGTCACGAGGGCGCCGTAGTCGCGCCAGACGACGCCGCACAAGGCATGGAGCGCAGTATGGGTCCGCATGAGCGCGTAGCGGCGGGCCCAGTCGAGGTCGACCGTGAGCACGTCGCCGCGGGCCGGCGGACCGTCGGGCCCGGGCTCCAGCTCGTGCGCAATGTCGCCGCCGGACTTGCGCGCTGCCCGGACCGTCCAGGTCCGGCCGTCGGCGGTCCGCAGGAGCACGCCGCGATCTGCCGGCTGGCCGCCGCCGCCCGGATAGAACACCGTCCGGTCGAGGACGATCAGGGGCGCCTCGCCGGTACCGCCATCGACGACCTCGACAACCCGGGCCTCGACCGCCCGGGCATACGCATCCGAGTAGCAGATCTGCTCGCGAACGTCCATGGGCGCGCCCTCGCGACGGACCGGTTCGGACTGGCTCGCGGACCCCCGGCCGGGCCGCGACTCACTACTTGACGGTAAGGGTCCCGTGCATCGTCGTGGGATGGACCTCGCACTTGTAGGTGTAGAGGCCCGACGGCAGGGCGGGCACCTGGTACACCCGGCTGCCGGGTCCGGTAAAGAACGCGGTGTCGCCCTGGACCGCGACCTTGGTCGTGCCGTCCGGCTGGAAGAGCGCCAGATTATGCGGGGCCGTATTGTCCTCGTTGTCGAAGGTCAGGCTGAACGGCGTGTTCGCCGCCGTCTCCAGCGTCGTCGGATCGAAGCCTCCGGTCGCGGCTCCGACGGGCGCCTTCACGGTCAGGCCAGCACCGGTCCCACCCGATTCGACCGCGCTCTCGGAGGGCCCGAACGACGGTGCGACGGACGCGGCCTCGGACGACGCTGGCGATCCGGAGGCGGCACCCGAGGCAAGGCCTGAGGCGGCGGCCGTGGCAGAAGGAGCCGGGGCGAACGTCCAGCCCGGCGCCGCACCAGACGAGCAGGCGGCAAGGGCGGCGACGGCGAAGATCGTCAGCAGGAGGGCAGGCAGGCGGCGCATGTCGTCGGGTGACCTCGGGTGTCAGACTGGGTTGCCGGGCGGGCTCGCCCGAAGGACGCGAAGGGAAGTCGCGTCGGACCCCGAATCTACCGCCCGGACGCCGAACCTGCCGGGGCAGGCTCGGTCAGCTCGAGCCGGATCGCGACGGCAGCCGCCTCCACCCGGCCCGACACGCCGAGCTTCGCAAGGATGTTGCCGACGTGGACTCCGACCGTCTTCTGGCTGATGAACAGGCGCTCGCCGATCTCGCGGTTGGTCCGGCCTTCCGCGATCAGGGCGAGCACCTCCTTCTCGCGCGGCGACAGGCCGAAGGTGTCCCGCTTCGCCGTCGGTGCCTCGCCCACGACCCCTCGGACGACCGCCGAGTCGCCGGAACTCGCGCTCGGAGCGGACGGCGGCGCCGAGCCGTTGCCATGCCCGTTGGCCGCGACCGCTACCTGTCCCTCGGATCCCGGACCCACAGCGATCAGGGACCCGCCGTCCTCGTGGCTGATCCCGAGCGCGGTCCCGATCGGGATCCGCTCGGGTGTGTCGAGCAGCTCGTCGACCTCGGTCGGGAGCCGGATCATCGCCCGGCCGGCAAGCTCGCGGACCTCGCGCAAGAGCGGTCGGGCAGCGAGGCTCAGGCCGATCCGGGCCGCCTCCTCGAGAGCCGGCCGGGCTCGGCCGCGCCCGGCCCGTCCCTCGCCGCTGGCGAGGATCGCCTCGGCCTCGCGCCAACGCGCCTTGGCGACCTCGTACGGGTTGGCGAGCTTTTCCCAGGACGTCGCGAGCCGGGCCCAGGCCGCGGGATCGTCCGTGCCCTCGAGCCGGTGCTGGTGAGCGGTGGCCAGCGCGAGCCAGGCGTCCGCCTCGCGGCGCGACCCGATCGTCGGGCCGACGCCGGAGCGCTCGATCGACGTCCGGGCGGCGCGGACCACGTCACGGGCCCGGCCGCGGATCGTCGCGAGGGCCGCCAGGTCGCGCCGGACGCCAGCATCGGCGACCGCCATCGAATCCACCTCGGCCACGGTCGCGGCCATCTTCGCGAGCAGGCTCCAGTCGCCGGTCGCCTTGATCAGGTCCCAGCCTCGGCCGGCGGCGCGGGCAGCGTCGACGTGGTCGCCCTGCCACAGCGCGAGCGACGCCGCGGCCCGGTAGATCGGGACGGCGTGCTGGGCGTCGCTGACAGTCTCGAGCTCGACGAGCATCTGGCCGAGTCGGCGCCCGGCGGCCTCGCCGGCTCGCGTCTCGATCTCGACCACCGCGAGGCTGTCGATCGGGCGGGCGAACGCGACCCCGGCGGGGCTCCACTCGAGCGCGGTTGCGCTGATCGCGCTCGATTCCTGCCAGCGTCCGAGGAGGTACAGCGAATCCGAGGCGTTGGCGCGGAGGAAGTTGCCATACACCGCCTCGAGCCCGGCGCGGCGGCTGGCCTCGATGCCGGCATACGCGATCTCGACCGCCTCAGGCCGGCGTCCGACCAGGTCGAGCACGGTCGTGAGGTTGGCGTAGACGCGGAACAGCTCGTCCGCATCGCCGGCCCGCTCGGCGAGGGACCGTGCCTCCTCAAGCAGCGCCACCCCCGCCTCCGGCTCGTCGCCCCAGCCAAGCGCGACGCCGAGGGTCGTCATCGCGTGGAGGACGATTGCCTCGCCGTCGTCACCCGCGGTCGATGCGATCCGCATCGCCTCACGGGCGAGGACCTCGGCCCGTTCGAAGGAACCGTCGATCATCGTCGCCTGCGCCAGCGCGGCCAGCACGGTCGCTCGCTCGAGGCTGGCGTCGTCTGGGATGAGCTCCACCGCCCGCTCGAATGCGACGAGGGCCCCGGTCCGATCCCCTGCCGCCCGACGATAGCGGCCGAGTCGCTCGTGGAGCAGGCCCAGCGGAACTCGATCGCGCCGCTCGTCGAACGACCCGAGAATCGCTTCGACATAGGCGACGGCGCGAGCCGGTCGGCCCGCCGCGAACGCGGACTCGGCGGCCCGCAGCTGGAGCGGCGTGGCGACGGCCCGGATCGCCTCCGCTCGATCCGCGGGAGCGGAGCCCGGGCCGGTCGAGCGGCCAGCTTTGCGCCATCCGGTCGAGCGGGCCCGCGGCGCCGACAGGCCCGGCGACGCCGACTCGGCCGGCCGCCGCGACTCGGCCGGATTCGGGTCGAGCGATTCCCCGTCCGTCCCTGCAGCCGCCGGATCGACCAGGGCGAGGGCCAGCTCCAGGGCTTCGAGCGCATCCTCCGGCGCGTGCGCGGCCTCTGCGCGTCCGGCGGCATCGACGGCCGCCGCGAACGCCCGGTCGGGCACGTGAGCGGCCAGCCAGTGGCTCGCCGACTCGCTCGGATGCGCGACGGTCCCCGCCGCCAGGGCGAGATGATGGCGATGGCGCAACCGCGGCAGCAGGTCAGCCGCGGCCGCGCGCCGGATGTGCTCGTGACGGAAGGCGATGCCCTCGGCCTCGTCGACGAGGACGCCCGCCGCGAGCGCTTCGTCGAGGCCCGCGGCAAGGTCCGGATCGAGCGCGCCCTCGCCATGCCGCGGCAGGGTCGAGGACCGCGGCGGCAGTCGATCGGCGGTCAGCTCGAACGCCGCCGCGGTCTCCGCGAGCTCGTCGCGGTCGACGGGGCGCCCGGCCAGGGCGATCAGTCGGATCACGCGCCGGCACTCGGGTCCGAGACGGGCGAGGCGGGCGATGACGATGTCAGCGAACGAACCGGTCAATGCCGTGTCCGAGAGCTCCCGTCGTGCCGCCAGGAGCTCCTCAGCGACGAGCGGCAGGCCGCGCGACCGGTCCGCGACGAGGACGAGCGCGGACGCGGTCGGCCGCTCGCCCTCGATCGCCTGGACCAGCTCGGCGAGCTCGGCTCGCTCGAGCGGCGGGATCTGGATCCGGGTCGGGCCACGGTCGGGCGTCAGCATGAGGTCCGCAATCGTCCGGGCGAGGGGATGGTCGCGGGTGACCTCGTCGGGCTGCCACGTCGCCACCTGGCAGACGCGCTGCGTTCGGCGGATCCGGCTGGTGAACGCGACGAACTCCCGAGTGCCGGCGTCCGCATCGTGAAGGTCTTCGAGCACGAGGAGGACGGGCCGTCGCTCCGCGAGCCGGCCGACGACGCCGAGGAGGCCTTCGAGGACCCGACCCTGGCGGCGCTGGAGTGCGGTTCGGGTCGGCCGATCCGGCAGCGCGCCGGCGTTCGTCAGCCGGCTGACGACCTCGGGGAAGAGCCGGACGATGTCCTCGGCCGCAGGCCCAGCGAGGGCGGCCAGCTCGACATCGTCGGCGGCCTGGAAGATCGGCCGGAGCGCTCGGATGATCGCGCCATACGGCTCGTCAGCAGCGGGTCGATACGAGCGACCGCGAACGATCGTGAACGGCTCGCCGAGGCTGGTCACCCGCCGGGCGAGCTCGTCGACGAACCGGGTGACCCCGACGCCTCCGGGTCCCTCGAGCAGGACGGTCGTCGCCTCGCCATCGGCGGCCAGCTCGAGGGCCGCCGCGAGTCGGACGAAACCCGCGTCGCGCCCCACGAACCGCGCGCTGTTCATCGTCGCGGGCATGAGTTCCATTCTAGGCGCCGCATGGTCGCGTCCGGAGGCGATCGATCGGTTGACCCCACGCCGATCCTGAGCAGGTGCCCGATCGGCGGACGCGCACCTCGTGCTCGTGCCGACGTCGCTGGTCACGGTGGCAGTCGCGTCCGGCCTGGAGCATCGCGCGCCGTCGATGGCGAACGCGGCGGAGTGCACCGCGTCCCACTGGACGCGCGCCGGGCCAGATTTGGTCGCGGTTGACCGCCCGAACGGTCGGGTCAGGCCCGGGCGCGAGAGGCCAGGAAGGCCCCGAGCACGTCATCGTCGATCTCGCGGCCGAAGCCGTCTCGCGGGCCGTCCGTCACGATCTCGCCGAGCGTCATCCGGTGGAGCCAGCCCTGCCGCCCGTCCGGGCACAGGACCAGCCAGTAGGATCCGGATCGCTCGAGGAGCTGGACCTCGTCGCCCTGGTCGAGCTGGCCGATCTCCGCCGATCGGAGCTCGTCCGGTGCATCGAGGAGCCGGACGACGGCGTACTTGATGATCCGCCGCTCGCGGCCCTCGACGACCCGCGCCACGCCATGCTCAAAGCTCTGGGTCTGGTGGGTCGCCGTGGCCGTCCGGGCCGGGTCCGCCTTGCGCGCCTCGATGAGCGACGGCCGACGCCAGCGCGGCATGCTCGCCTCGATGTCGAGCGGGGCCGGGATCGTCGCCGCCCGGACGACGCCATTGACGACGCCGTTGACGACCTCGCTGCCGGGCGTGGTGTCGTGGCCGCGGGCGGCGTTGGCCTTGAGGACCTCGTCGGGCGCCGGCGGCTGCTCATCGCGGCGCTTCTTGCCGAAGATCGCGAAGGCGAAGGCCATCGCCATGGCCGTGCTGGTCCCGACGAGCATCGGCAAGAGCGCGATCGTCGGTGGATGGTCGATGCCGAGGGTCTTGAGGACGCTCGCGAGAGAGCCCCAGCCGGGGCCGCCGGTGACGAAGCCGCGACCGTCACCGCCACCCGTCGGGTCCGACCCGGTCGAACCCGGAGATCCATTGACGGTGCCGGCGGAGCCTTCGGCCGTCGCGCGGTCGACGATCCCTGCTCCGGCCAGGCCATTTCCACCCGGTCCGATCGAGCCGGCCGCGCGACCCGAGCCGTCGCCCGAGCCGTCGCTCCATGGGTTGCCGACGGCGCCACCGTTCGTGGTGTCGCCGGGCTGGACTCCGGTGCCGCCCGCGCCGCCGCTGCCGGTGCCGGTGCCGGTGCCGCCGGGGCCGGTGCCGCCGGAGCCAGAGCCGCCGGAGCCGGTGCCGCCCGTGCCGGCGCCGGGGATCGGCGTCGCGGCCGGCGTGGCCGTCGGTCCGGTTGTCGGGTTGGGTGTCGGCGTCGCGTGCGGAGTCGGCGCGGCCGTTGGCGTCGCGTCAGGGCCGGGCGTCGGAGTCGCGATGGGCCGCGGCGTCGACGTCGGTCGCGGGGTGGCCGTCGGGGCCGGGGTCGGCTTGGGGGTCGGCGCTGGCGTCGGTGCTGGCGTCGGCCTCGGCGTTGGCTTCGGCGTCGGGGCCGGCGTCGGCGTCGGCGTCGGAGCGGGCGGGACGGTGATCGTGACCGAGCCCCCGTTGATGATCGAAGAGCTGAACCTGCGCGTGTCGGATGCCTCGAAGGCGATGGCGTGCGTTCCGGCCGGGAGGGTCGTCGACCAACGATGCTGGACGCCGGTCTTCCAGGTGGTGCCGCCGTCGCTCGCCATCCGGTGGGCGACTCCGTCGATCAAGACCGAGACGTGGTCCGGAGCGGAGCCCTCGCGATTGCGATACATGACGGTGAAGACGATCGTGGTCGTCGGGCTTCCCGCCCGTGGCGTCACGACGGGGTTGAAGAGCTTCGTCGGGCCCTCGACTGCGAGCACCGGCGCGACGAGCGCGAAGATGATGAGCACCGCAGCGCACAGCGCGACGAGCGGCGTCGCCGCCGGTCGCTTGAGCTTCATTCGGCCGTGGTTCGACAAACTGATGCCAGACCTCCGCTCGGGCATGAGCACCCGTGCTGAGCCAACCATGGTCGGGCCGCGAACCAGCCGCAATGGTACGGGTGTCCCACCGGAAGGCCCCCGCGCCGGGGGACCCTTCCCGGCTGGCGGTGTCGTTCGTCACCGCGATCGTGGAGTGCGGTGCGGTCCGGGCCGGTCGATGGGTCGGACGCCTCGCCGGACGTGACCCGAAGTGGTCATACCCCACGCCCGCCGCGCCCGCGAGGATGGCGACGTGCAGGTCATCAGCTCGTCCCGGTCGATGCGACCACCACTCGGAGCGGTCTTCGTCGGAACGGCCGTCGGCGCCATCCTGCTGCTCGGCGGGCTGTTCCTCGCATGGCTGGCCTTCGCGACTCCCGTCCTCACGGACCTCTCGCGGACGCCGACGCGGGCCGGACCGGGGCAGGTCGCGCTCGGTGGAGCGATCTGGGGCTTCGCGCTCGTCGCGCCGGCCTCGTTCGCGATCGTGGGCGCGCTGCGACTCGGACGGGTCGCCCGCGCGCTGACGGCGCGGCCGCAGGTCCGGGCGGTGAACCGCGCGGCAGCGGCAATGGGCGACGAGTACGTCTGCGCCGCGGACGTGCGCCTGCCCGATGGTCGGGTCGTCCGGAACCTCGTCCTCGGCCCGTACGGGCTGGCAATCCTGCTCGAGCTGCCGCCGCCGCGCGCGACCCGCCACACAGGCGTCAGCTGGGAGCTGCGACGGCCGGACGGACGCTGGGCCCCGTGGGAGAACCCGCTGGAGCGATCCGCGCGCGATGCCGAGCGTGTGAAGCGCTGGGTCGCTTCGACCGAGCGCGACTACGTCGTCAAGGTCTTTTCCGCCGTCATTACCACGGACCCGACCGTCACGCGCACGCCCGCCTGCGCGGTGCTCGACCCGGAGCAGATCGCGGCCTGGCTGGCGTCGCTGCCCCCGGCGCGGGCATTGAACCCGGACCGCCGGGCGGACCTCGTCGAGTTGATCCGCCGCATCGCGTAGGGCCGGCGCGGTTCCGTCACGGGCGTGACCGGAGGCGAGGCGCCGAGGACGCGGGAATTGGTAGGGGAGCCAGGACTCGAACCTGGAACCAGCGGGATATAAGCCCGCCGCTCTGACCGATTGAGCTACTCCCCCGTGCCGCCGATCCTACTCCCTCCGATCGGCCACGAGGCGAACCACGAAGTCAGGCCCTCCCGGCCGGATCCGAAGGCCCGCGTGGCCTGGCGGCGTGGAGCGCGCTAGTTGTCGACCTGGCCCAGGATCCGCCCGGCGAGCGCCCGCAGGCTCAGGGTGCGTGGATGGAGGGTCGGGTCGGCGTCGTTGTGGACGGCTCTCTGGTCGCGGCGGATCGTGCCGCCGGCGACATACTCGCGCGCCGGGAGGTTGGCCGCGAGCTCGCGCTCCTCGTCGGTCTGGATTGCGTTGATCGGCAGGTCGTCCGGATCGAATGGGCGCGGCGCCACCTCGACGACCGGAGCCGGTCGCGCGTAGGCGGGAGCGCCGTACAGCTTCGGCAGGGCGACGTGCTGCTCGTCGATCGCCACGAATTGAATCCTCGCGCGGTTTGGCCGGATACCCGACCGATGGATGATATCGGGCGCAGAGTACCGCGGAATGGTACGAAAGAGCCATTCCAATAACACCGTCGCGACGAGGGAAGTGGTGCCGCCGCGCACACCCGCTGCGACCGGGCCCGGACGAATGGCCCACGTTCGGCGCTCAGCCGATGAGTGGCTCGAGGATCTGGACGATCACGACGAGGACGAGGTAGCAGACGGGCACGGCGGCGAAGAAGCCGAGGGCGGCGCTCCACACCGAGCGGGTCGTCGCGCTGCCGCTCCCCCGCGGCTGGGGCACGACCAGCCAGGTCACGAGGCTCCCTGAGGCCAGGACGACGAGGACGTCGAGGGCGAGATAGAGCGTCCGGAGGTCGCCGCCCGGGAGGTGTGCGCCGCGCCGGATCGCGATGTCGTAGACGAGATAGCCGAGGCCGAGCACGATGGCGACGACGAGGCTCGAGAGCACCGCCCGGACAACCGGCCGGGGCGCATGGCGGAACTGGCGCCAGCGGACCTCGAGCCACGAGCGCGGGCGGACCTCCGGCCGCCGGATCGGCGCCGGCTCGCTCACCGGGTCGTCACCCGTCCAGTCCGAGCATCGCCAGCCGCGGCCGCGGCGGAAGGGTGGCGGACGTGTGAGCAGCGAGCAGCTCGACGGTCGTCGCGACCCGCTCGATCTCCTCAGCAGTCGTGAAGAACCCGACGCTGATCCGAAGCGCATCCAGGTCGGGGACCGTCCGGGCGATCGCGAAGATCCTGGAGCCGAGCTCGGCCAGCGCCTCGTCCGGCGTCCAGCCCGCGATCCGGAACGTGACGAGGGTGGCCATGCGATCGAGCGGCGTGAGAACGGTCACTCCCACGATCGCGGCAAGTCGCTCGGCCGCCGATCGGGCCATCGCTTGACCGCGCTCGTGGATCCACGGCAGCCCGATGTACATCGAGAGCCAGCCACAGCTCCGTGCCAGACCGGTGACGCCGGGCCGATAGTGGCCGGAATCGTCGAATCGGCGGGCGTTCCCCCAGACGAGGGCCTCTGTCGGCGAGACCCGCTCGAAGGTGAACCAGCTCGCGTTTGACGGGCGGCTCGCGGCGACGATCGCCGGGTCGCACCAGAGCGCGCCGGTTCCCTCGGGCCCAAGGAGCCATTTCTGGCCGGGCAGCGCATAGAAGTCGGCGCCGAGGTCGCGGACCGAGACCGGGATCGCGCCGGCGGCCTGAGCGCCATCGACGACGACGCGGGCACCGCGGCGATGGGCGATTTCGGCAATCTGTTGGACCGGCAACCGCGCGCCGCTGGTCCACAGGACGTGGGACAGGGCAACGATCCGGGTCCGCGGGGTGATCGCCACGTCGAAGGCAGCGAGCGTCGCTGCGTCGTCCCCACCGAGCCCGACATCGACGACGGTCACGTCGGCGCCGGCGCGGCCAGCCGCGACATGGACGGGTCCGAGTCCGCCGGCGTGCTCAGCCTGGGTGGTGACGATCCGGTCGCCTGACTGGAGGTTGACCGACCAGATCGCTGCGTTCATCGCCTGCGAGGTCGAATGGACGATCGCGATCTCGTCGACGTCGGCGCCGATCACCGCTGCGACGGAGGCGCGGGCCTCGTCCATCCGTTCCATGAACGCCGGCCAGTCGTCTGGGTGCGCCCGTCCGACCCGGAGCTCGCGGTCCTGGATCTCGGCCATCGCGGCGGCCGTCTCAGTCGGCAGCGGGCCGACCAAGCCGGTGTTCAGGTAAATCCCCGCAGCCAGCGCCGGCAGCGCCCCACGGATGGCCGCCAGCTTCTCGGCCTCGGGCAGGAAGGGAGCGACCACGCCCCTATGATATCGACGATGACTCCCATCTCCGGTCGCCGTCTCCGGCGAACCCGGACGTCGAGCGGACTTGCCCGTCCCGAACTGCTGGCGTCGACCGAGTGGTTGACCGATCAGGTCGGCCGACCGGACGTCCGGATCCTCGACGTCCGGTGGCGACCCGACGGCAGCGGCCACGCCGTGTGGGCCGCGGGGCACGTTCCCGGCGCGGTCCACGTCGACTGGCGCGCCGAGCTCACCGACCCGTCCGAGGGCGGCGACACGCTCCTTCTGGCCGGCCCGGAGCAGGTCGCGCGAACGCTCGGCCTGGCGGGCGTCGGTGACGGCGCGACAGTGGTCGTCTACGACGACACCGTCAGCCTGTTCGCGGCGAGGACGTGGTGGAGCCTGAGGGTCTACGGCCTCGGGTCGGTCCGCGTCCTCGATGGCGGCTACCCGGCCTGGACCGAGGAGGGCCGGCCGACATCGAGCGCCACCAGCCCCCCGCCACTCGCCCACTTCACGCCGCGGGCCGAGCCGCGAATGCGCCTCACGACGAGCGACGTCCGGGCCCTCCTGTCGTCGCCGGATGTCACGCTGCTCGACGCCCGTGCTCCAGCCGAGTACCGCGGCTTCGAGGGCAACACGAAGCGTCTCGGCCACATCCCGGGCGCCGTCAACGTGCCGGTTGGAGCGATGACTCAGCCCGGGAGCCAGCTTTTCAAGTCGGGCGACGAGCTGCGCGAGCTGCTCTTCAAGGCGAACGTCGCGCGTGGCCGGCGGATGGTCTGCTACGACGGGTCGGGGATCGCGGCTGCCAAGCTCGCATTCGCCCTGACGCTGCTCGGCCACGATGACGTCGCGGTCTATGACGGCGGCTGGGCCGAGTGGGGCAATCGACTGGACCTGCCGGTCGACCGCTAGCGAAGGGTCCGTCGCGGTCTCGTCGTGCCGAGTCGCCGAGCCAGTTGCGTGGCTTTCCCGCTGGAGCGAACAGGATCGCGGGCTGCAACCGGTTTCGGGCGCGTCTTCTCCCGGGCACCGGCGTCGTCAGGGGCGGGCGAGGGCGACTGGCCACCGCGGGCGCACTTCGGATCGCGCCGAGCCGTCGCGCCGGCCCGTTCTATTCACCGTGGCGAGAAACGTGCGCCTGGCGCCCTCCGAGGAGGCGCAGCCTAGGTGTGTGCGTCGGTAATCGTCGCCGAACTGGGAGCCCAGCCGGCTGACGACCGAAACGCGGAAGTGGGAATGGCCCGGAGGTCGATCTGGGCCTGGACGTGCCGAGCCAAGGCCTCCATCACGCTCCCACCGGCTG
>JBBRSJ010000025.1:0-39249 GCA_038245515.1 Candidatus Limnocylindrales bacterium
GGGTCGGCGTCGGCGTGGGGGTCGGCGTCGGCGTGGGGGTCGGCGTCGGCGTGGGGGTCGGCGTCGGCGTGGGGGTCGGCGTCGGCGTGGGGGTCGGCGTCGGCGTGGGGGTCGGCGTGGGGGTCGGGGTCGGCGTCGGCGTGGGGGTCGGCGTCGGCGTGGGGGTCGGCGTGGGGGTCGGGGTCGGCGTCGGCGACTCGGTGCAGTTCAGCGAGTTCGTCTTGCTCGAGGAGATCGCGGTCGTGTTGTCCGCGTTGACTGCGAACACGACGAGGATGCCGCCCGAGCTGACCGTGAACGGAGCCGTCACGACGAGGCTGTAGTTGATCACCGAGCCTGCCGTGTTGTTGGCTGCGCTCAATGTGATCGTGACCTCGTTCTTGGTCACGTTCGCGGCTGGATTCGCGTTGGAGCCGTTGTTCGGCACCATGTAGAGGGTGATCGTCGAGCCGACGTCGAGCGTCTTCGTCAGCGTGAACGTCCCGTCGATGTGGCCGACGTTATTCGACGAGCAGAACATGACGGCGTTGGTCGCGAGGGTCGCGCTGCCGCCAGCAGTCGACAAGCTTCCACCGACCGTGGCGTTGGACGTCGTGCCATTGCCGGTCGCGTCCAGGCCGTTGTTGCCGGGCCCGGCGGCCATCGCTGCCGATGGCGCGAATGCTCCGATGGCGAGCATCGCGGCGGCTGCCAGCCAGCCCGCTTTGCGGATGGTCGAGCCGCGACGCGGCGTCGGGCGAGTGAGGTTGAAGAGGTTCATGTGGTCCCCAAGTGGCTCGTGAGCGAGGAGGTCTGAAGGTCCCGGTGGGGACGCCGTTGCCTACGCGGCTTCGCAATCGTGCAGCACGACGCCCAGTACCGTCTAGGACTATCGGCATTGCAAATCCGGTCTCGACCCCACCGGACCGACCACGCCGGGCAATCAGTGTTGCCGACAATCAACGATCCACGCCCCGAGGTCCCAGGACGAACGTCAGGCTCCGGCTCGGCGATGCGCGTCGACGGAGGCGGAATCCTTGGGGACAAAACGAACGAGGCGTCCCTTAGGCAAGGGACGCCTCGTCCGGGTCTCGGGGACCCAGGTTTGGTTTCGACGGCGATCCGTTCGCCGGCCGGACGGGTGATCGGTCACCCGGTCGGCCGGCGACGAACCGGTGGTGTCTCGGCTAGCCGAGGCGCTCCCGTCGGCGGACCCGAGCCGGCGTCGGGGTGATGAACCCGATGCCGAGAGCGAGGCCGGCCACGCCGAGCAGGACGAGCATCAGGGCGAAGCCCGGGTTGCTCGTGCCCGTCAGCGGGACGATGGTGTCGGTCGGAGGCGGGGTGAGGGCTTCCGGCGGCGGCAGGACACCAACGCTCACCTGGGCCGTGTCCGGAAGGGTCTGGTCGGAATCGATGGTCGCGGTGTTCGTCAGGATGCCGATCGTCTCGGCGATCTTGAGAACGGTGACCTTGTAAGTGACCGAGCCCGTGACCGTGTTGGTCTCATCGGTGCTCGGGTTCAGGAGGACCGCGGAGTCCCAGCGAAGGAGGGTGCGGCCGGTGGCCGCATCGACGGTGGCGCTGGTGAAGGTGAAGTGGCTGTCATTGCTTGCGCTATCCGCCACGTACGCCACGCCTGCGGGCAGGACGTCCGTGATGAACGCGTTGTCGAGCGGTCCCGAGCCGCTGTAGCTCAGGGTGTAGGTCAGGGTGTCGCCGACCTTGGCGATCGGCGTGCCGTTGAGCGGGTTGGCCGGGTTGGCCGGGTCAGTGAAGACGCCGCCCGTGTTGCCCGCGACGGCCTTGTCGATCGTCAGGGTGCTGGGCGATCCGACGACGACGGTCTGCGTGTCCTGGTCGGACACGGTCGTCTCGCCGAACTGGCCGGTCGCGGTGGCGATGTTGGTCGTCGTCTCTGTGATCGACATCGTGCACGAGTACGACCACGTCTCGGTCAGGTCGAGCTTGTTGTCGGAATTCGTGTCGCCGCCGAGGAAGGCCACGGCGTCGCACTTGTCGTCCGTCAGCGTCACGTTCGACAGGGGCACGTTGCCCGTGTTCGTGACCGCGTAGGTGTAGGTCACCGACCCACCCGGGAAGGGCAGGCTGTTCGTGCTGGCGGACTTCACGACATGGATTGCGGGATGCGGGGTCAGGACGACCGTGAGGACGGCCGGTGCGTGGACGCAGACGGCCTGGCCCTCGACGAACTGCTCGCACGCGAACGCGGTGTTCGTGTGGTCGCCGAGGTCACTGGTGTTGTTCGGAGCGGCATCGCCGGCCACGGTGATGGTCACCGAGGCGCCGGCCGCAAGGCTGCCGAGATCGATCCCGGCACCCGTGAGATGGGCGGCATCGCAGGTCCCGTTGGTCGGGGCGCAGGTGACGCCGCTGATCGTGTAGAAGGCGGGGAAGTCGTTGTCGGTGACGAGCACGTTGCCCGTCGTGGCACCGGTCCCGTGGTTGCTGACGACGATCGTGTACGAGACGGAGGAGGTCTCACCGCCGCCGATCGAGCTCGGCTCGACGGACTTGGTGATCCCGAGATCCGTGCCGGTGGTGACCGTCGTGTCGGTCGAGCAGTCCGGGTTGGCCGAAGTGGCCGTCGGGCAGTTCTCGCTGGTGGCTTCGACCGCCGCGTTCGGCAGGTCGGTGGTCCCGGCGACCCAGCCGCTGGTCGCGAGCGTCACGCTGAAGGTCAGCGTGGCGGACGACCCGGCAGCGATCGTGATTCCGCTCCAGGTCAGGTTCGGATTGGCGAAGCTCGCCGAGCCGGACGAGGCCGTTGCGTCATTGTTCCAAGAGGCGTGAGCCAGGACACCGGACAGGTTGTCCGTGACGGACTCGCCCGTCGCGGCCGCGTCGCCGGTATTGGTGATCGTCAGGCGATAGGTCAGCGTGTCGCCGGGGTTGGCCGAGCCGCTGTGGCTGTAGGCGCCGTCATTGACGCTGACTTCCTTGACGAGATTGAGGATCGGTGCGGCCTCAACGATTGTCGTGGTCGTGCAGGCGGGGTTCGGGGCCTCGTTCACGGGCGGGCAGACAACGGTGTTGCCGAGGCTGGTCTGGCCGGCCGGGAAGATGCTCTTCAGGTGAAGGTTGAAGGTCAGGGTGACCGGGGTGCCGACGTTGATATTGACGCCGGTCCAGGTGATCGTCCGGGTGCCTGCGTCGTAGGTGCAGGCGGGCGAGCAAGTGGTGATGTCGAAGGCGTTGCTGTTGGCGACCAGGGCGGCGGACAGGACGTCCGTAACGGTCTGGTTGAGCGCATTGGCATCGCCCGTGTTCGAGATCGTGATCTTGTAGAACAGGGTGTCGCCCGGGTTGGCGGTATTGCTGTTCGACCACGGTCCGTCGACGGTCGTGGAGACCTGCTTCTGGAAGCCGAGCACCGGCGCGGCATCGACGGTCGTGTCCGTCTTGCAGTCCGGGTTGGTCGACGTTGCCGTCGGGCAGTTCTGGCTATTGGCCTCGACGACCACGTTGGTCAGGTGCGTCGTGCCCGCGGGGAACGTCGCGTTGAGGGTGACCGAGAAGGTCAGGTCGACAGTGGCGCCGGAATTGATGTTCACGCCGGTCCACGTGATCGTCCGGGTGCCTGCGTCGTAGGTGCAGGCCGGGGCGCAGGTGGAGATGTCGAAGGCGGCGCTGTTCGCGACCAGCTCGGCGGACAGGACGTCCGTGATCGTCTGGTTCGCGGCATTGGCGTTGCCCGTGTTCGAGACGGTGATCTTGTAGTCGAGCGTATCGCCCGTGCTGGCGGTGTTGCTGTGGCTGAACGGCTGGTTGCTGCCGTGGACCTTGACGGTCTTCACGGCGTTGAGGATCGGGGCGGCGGTGACGACGGTGGTCGTCGAGCACTTGGCGTCGACGGAACCCTGGCCGCAGTTGCTGTTCGTCAGGACGACGACGTTGCCGAGGCTCGTCTGGCCCACGGGGAAGGTGCCCTTGAGGGTCACCCGGAACGTGAGGTCGACCGGTGTGCCGACCTTGAGGTCGACGTGCGCCCACGTGATCGTCCGGGTGCCTGCGTCGTAGGTGCAGGCGGGCGAGCAGGTCGCGGTGCTGAAGGGGTTGCTGTTGGCGACCAGCTCGGCGGACAGGACGTCCGTGATCGTCTGGTCGTTCGCGTTGGCCGTCCCGGTGTTCGTGACGTGGATCTTGTAGTCGAGCGTGTCACCCGGATTGGCCGTGTTGCTGTGGCTGAACGCCTGGTTGCTGCCGTCGACCTTGACCGTCTTCTCGGCGGTCAGCGTCGGGGCGGCCGGGACCGTGGTGTCCGTGTCGCACTTGGGGTCGGTCGACTGCGCGGCGCAGTTCGACCCGCGGCCGACGACGACGACGGTGTTGAGCAGGTGGAAGGTGCCCGGGTCGTTGAACACGCTGTCGACCGTGGCCGAGAACGTCACGCTGACCGTGACGCCGGCCGCGATATTGCCGGTCCAGCTGATGGTCGGAGCCGAGTAGCTCGCGACCCCGGACGTGGCGCTGACGTTCCCGTCGTACGTCGCGTGGGCGAGGATCGACGAGAGGTCGTCGGACAGGGTCACGCCCGTGGCGTTGCCCTGGCCGTCGTTCTTGATCGTGATGGTGTAGTGGAGGACATCACCGGGCATCGCCTGGGTCTTGTCGACCGTCTTGCTGACGACGATGTTCGGCTTGACGACGTTGACGACCTCTTCGCCGCAGGCGTTCGACGCTGCGTCGTTGTAGGTGTCGCCGGCGTAGGTCGCGATGACCCGGAACGAGCCGAAGCCCACCGTGAATGGTGCAGAGTCCGGAACGATCCCATTCGCGCCGATCGTGACGGTGCTATGGGCGATTGGGGTCGCACAGGTCGGGCCGTACAGCGTGTACGTCACATCGCCCGTCGGCGGGTGGTTCGGATTCATGCTCGCGAACGTCGCGCTGTCGGTGAACGTCGTCGTGGTTGCCGAGTCGCCGAGATTGAGCGTCAACGTGGAGATGCCGTTGCTGTCGGTCCCGCCGTTGAGCGAGGTCGTGAGCGTCGGCGACGCCTTCTTCGGGTTCTTCCACACATACGAGATCGAGCCGTCCTGGAAGACGGTCAGGGTGATCGTCTTGGAGGTCGAATCGAGGATGTAGCCCGCCGGCGCCGACTTCTCCGTAACCGTGTATGTCCCGGGGACGACATCGATCAGCTTGAAGCCGCCCGCCGCCCCGTCCTGGTCCTTGGTCGGATCGGACTGCGCGCTTGTGGAGATGTAGTCGGCGAAGTCCTTGGCCGGGAGGGTGCCCGTGAAAGGGTTCGGACTAACGGTGAAGGTCGCGCCGCCGAGGGCATGACCGGCGTCGTCCTGCTTCTGCCACGACAGGGTCGCGCAGTTCGGCGGGATATCGACCGGAGCGGACGCGTAGTCCTTGAGGGCCGCGCTCGCGCTGATGGACGACCGGGTCCGGACGTTGACCTCGCCGAAGCCCTGGCTAGGGCAGGTGAGAACGACGTTGAACGCGGTGAGGTCGAACGCCATCTCGGCGAACTGGCGAACCGGGATCAGGCCGCCGCTTGCGATGTGGTCGGTCCAGGGGCCGACCGGGATCGCCTTGTCGTTCGCCAGGCCGAAGAACGCGCCCGCGGGCGCCGCGATCGCGGCTCCCCACGCAGAGCCGGTCCACTTCTGGATCGTCGCACTGATGTCGAACGACCCGGTGCCCTGCTGCTGGGCGACGACGAGGATGTCGCCAGCCGTGCGGTTCGGGACGGAGATGTGATGCTCGTTCGTGACATTCGGCTTCTGGTTGAACTCGAAGTCGAAGAACGTCGTGCCGCTGTTGGAGTCCCGCTCGATACCCACGAACGTCCAGAGGTGGCTATTCGGGCCGGGCGGGACCGGATCGAGCTGGGATCCGACATAGATGTTGCCCATGTCGTCCTTGGGCGAAGCGGTGCCGGTTCCGCCGTCCCACGTGGACGGGGCGTCGTTCTCCTTGGAGCCGCCCGAGAAGTTGCTGGTGTCGGCGCTGCCGATGGGATCGACGATCGTGGGGGCGGTCAGCAGGCCCCGGCCCGTCGCGCCCTGTGCCCAGTCGTCGCCCTTCGGGGTCATCGTGCCGGAGTACAGGTCTCCGTCGACTTCGAACCCGCCGAGGCGCTGGTTCCCGGTTGCATTGGCCGCCAGCGCCGATGGCGCCGCAGCGAAGGTGAGGTACTGCAATAGCAGTGAAAGCACGAAGAGCGCCGACCACGACAGGGCAAGTCCCCGCCGCGTCCGAGCGCTCATGAAGTGCCACATTCCCCGAGACGCCATGTGACTGTTCCTCCCGGTCCCCGAAAAACCAACCACGATAGATAAGACCCTCGCGAGTGAGATGGATCCCCCGGTGGCCCCATACGGGACCTCGGTCACCCGCTCTTGCCATCCTGGGCCCGGTACTTCCGGGCCCTCGACGCAGATCCCCTGTGGGAACGGCGGTCAATGTACGGCTGAACGGATCGGAAAAGGTACTGGTCCCAACTACAAATGACTAGTCCTAATCTCAGCAATGTCCACCGTTTGACATCAGCGCCGAATCGGCATTCCGGTGCAGATGCGCAACGAGGGCCCAGGACCTTTGGCGGCGGGGGTCCCGCGCTACCATGGGCGACCCAGATCGAAGCCCATCGCGCCCCCCTTGGCGCGCCCCTCCGACAACCCCGGAGACGCCCAGACCGTGACCACCCCAAGCCAGCCGACGAGGGTCCCGCCCCTACGGACGCAGGTCCGCGACGCGGTCGACCGAGCCTGGCGACAGGCCGTGGCGAGCCGGTCCCTGCCGAGCGTGGCGGACGGCCTGCCGGCGGTGGAGATCGAGCGGCCCGCGAACGCCGAGTTCGGGGATTTCGCCACCAATCTTGCGATGAAGCTGGCCCGGCCCTATCGCAAGGCGCCGCTCGAAATCGCCGAAGCTCTGGCCGCCGCGGTCGCGGCCGACGCGGCGGATCCCGCAGTCCGCTCGCCGATCGCGTCGGTCGAGCTGGCGCCGCCGGGATTCCTCAACCTCCGCCTCACCGACGAGGCGCTGGCCGAGATCGTCGGTTCGGTCCTCGCGGATCCGTCCGCCTGGGGCCGGGTGCCCGCCGTCCGGCCGCGGAAGGTCGACGTCGAGTTCGTCTCGGCCAACCCAACCGGCCCGCTCACGATCGGCAACGCCCGCGGCGCGTTCGTCGGCGACCTCCTCTGCCGGGTGCTCGAGGTCGGCGGCCAGACGGTCACGCGCGAGTATTACTTCAATGACTCGGGCGGCCAGATCGACAAGCTCGGCGCGTCGGTCGTCGCTCTAGGCCGAGGCGAGCCCGTGCCCGAGGACGGCTACCACGGGGCATATGTCGAGGAGCTTGCGCGGGAGCTGCCGCCGGATGTCCTCGCGGCAGCAGAGAAATCCGGCGCGGATCCGGCGGCGGTTGCGGGCCGTTGGGCGGCGACCCGAGTGCGTGAGGGGATCGAGGCAAGCCTCGAACGGCTGGGCGTTCATTTCGACGTCTGGAAGAGCGAGGACTCGCTTCACGCCGAAGGCTGGGTCGAGCGGGCGATCGAGCGGTTGCGGACAGGCGGTCACGTCTACGAGCAGGACGGAGCCCTGTGGTTCCGATCTACGGCCTTCGGCGACGACAAGGACCGGGTGATCATCCGCTCTGACGGCCGGCCGACCTACTTCGCGGCCGACATCGGGTACGTGACCGAGAAGTTCAGCCGGGGTTTCGACCACCTCATCTACATCTGGGGCGCCGATCATCACGGAACGGTGGCCCGGCTGCGCAACGCCGCGACGGCGATGGGCTACGACGCCGAGTCCGTCCAGGTCCTGCTCTACTCGTGGGTCCGCTTCATTCGCGACGGGCAGGAAGTCTCGATGAGCAAGCGGGCCGGCGAGTTCATCACGCTCGACGAGCTCCTCGCCGAGGTCGGCGTCGACGCGGCCCGTTGGTTCTTCGCCTCACGCGCTGCGACGACCGGGATCGACTTCGACATCGAGCTCGCCAAGAAGCAGTCCGCCGAGAACCCCGTCTACTACGTCCAGTATGCCCATGCCCGGATCGCGTCCATCCTGCGCAAGGCGACCGACGTCGGTCTCGCTCCGGCGGCCGGCGTCGACGGGATCCTCGTCGGCGGGCCCGAGGGCGCCCTGGCCCGGGCGGTCGCCCGGTTCCCCGAGGTCGTCGAGGACGCGGCCCGATCTGAGGAGACCCACGGCGTGACGGCCTACGCGACCGAGCTCGCGACGCAGTTCCACGCGTTCTACCGCGACGCCCGGGTCGTCGATGCCGAGGAGCCTGCGCGGTCGGCGGGGCGCCTCGCCCTCGTGGCTGCCGCGCGGATCACCCTCGCCAATGCGCTCAGCCTGCTGGGGATCTCGGCGCCCGAATCGATGTAGGCGGCGGCCGAGGCGCCTGTCGATGGGCAGCGGAGGACCGGTCGGTCAGCCGGCGAGGCCGAGGACGCCCGAGACCCGGGTCAGGGTCGCGGCATCCGATGCGATCAGCACCCAGCGCTCACTGCCCCCGGCACCCGGCAGCACCGACCCCGGGGAAGCCAGGCCCGCGACCGTCGGTTTGGCCGCTGCCTCGAACGCCGTCGCGTCGGCCGGGGTGTCCCAGGCCGTCTTGAGGATCACGCTCCACGCACCGCCTGGCCCCTCGACGAGCGCGATCCGGTCCCCGCCCCAGCCGGCGGCCGCGTCGTTGGCCTTGGCGGCTCCGAGAGCGGTGTCGCTTCGCAGCCAGGTCGCGATCTGGAACTCGCCGAACGTGTCCTCCAGGGCGACCTTCCAGCCGCTGCCGAGCTTCGTCGCCAGATCCGTGGGGAGGGCGACGGGGATTGGCTGCTCGCCGCTGGCGAACTTCTCAGGGTGGAGGATCTGCTCGCTTGAAGCCGGCGGCTTGGCGAATGCGGCGTTCACTGCGGACCAGCCTCCGGACGTCTGGAGACCCTGCACGAATGACAGGCCCCAGGTGTATGGAAAGAGGAGCGCCTCGCGGAGGATCGCAGGCATCCCGAGCAGGATCTTCGTCGAGGCGTCGTCGCTCCCGGCGGTCAGCAGCTGGCCGAGCTCGGCCTGGCTGAGGTTCTGGATTTGCCAGAGGCTCATCGACAGGGTCGCGTCGCCTTCCACCAGTGCGAGCCGGCCGAACGAGCGATCACCCTGCCCGATCTCGTCGAGCTTGAGCGTGCTCAGGTTGAAGTTCTGGTCCTGGAGGGCGTGGGTGAACTCGTGCGAGAAGGTCGTCTTCTCGATCGCCCCGAGAGCGCCCGACTTCGAGACGACATAGAGCTTCTTGTTGTCGGGGTTGTACAGGCCGGCGACCTGGCTGCCGAGCAGGCTGACGTAGAGCTGGGTCAGGTTCGCGTCGGCTGGGAGCAGCCCGAAGGCCTTGAGGATCCGCTCGTTCGCGTCCATCACCTCCTTCGGGTTGTCCTTCGCGAAGGAGTCGGAGACCAGCTTCTTGATGCCGGCGTCGTCGAGGACCGTCGGCTGGACGGGCGATTTCTGCGTGAGGCCGCGGATCGCCATCACCTGGTTCTCGATCGTGGCGTAGATGGCCGCGGCATCGCTGGGCGTCGTCGTGACCGGGCTGGCGGACGGTCCGGTCGAAGCGGTCCCCGACGCGGCGGAGGCAATCGGCGAAACGCCGGGGGAGGCGGTCGGCCCGGCCGAGCCGCAGGCGGACACGAGGAGCGCGACCGCCAGGACGAGGGACGCCGAGCGGCGGTGACGAGGTCGGCCGCGAACGGCATCCCGGCGGTCGTGAGACATCGCCGGGATTGTGGCACGGGTCACTGCCGGCGGACGATGGGCCAGCCGTACGGGGTTCCATGTCGCTTTCTTAATGGCTTTCCCGGTTGTCGTTGAACGCGCCTCGTCTAGCGTTCGCTTCGGACCGAACCCTCAGGGTTCCATCCTCCCTCCCTCCGACCGGGAGCGCCGATTGGGCAGGCGCTCCCGGTCTTTCCTTGTCCGGCGAGTGACGCCACCGTGACCTCGGTCCGAGACTTCTTCCACATGGGCGAGCCTCGCCTGTTGCGCGAGATCGCCGCGGCCCTCGCCCGACTCACGGTCCGTGGGATGACCACGTGCTGTCAGCGGCCGGCGCCTGAGGGGCGCAATATCCGGGGATCCCGCGCGCGAACGGGGGCCTGCCGTCTTTCGAGCGCGGGTCCAGGGCTGCCGGCGGCGCAGAGATCGACGTGTTGATTCGCGGGCGAGCGGCGTGTGCAAGAATCGATCCCATGGAACTGACCTGGTACGGGCGGACGTGCATCCGCCTTCGCGGCAAGGACGCGGTCGTCGTGTCCGATCCCTATCAGACGATCGTCGGCCCGACTGGACGGGGCATCACCGGCGAGATCGTCACCTACTCCCACCCTGACGATCGGCCGCTGCCAAAGGCCAAGGGCACACGCTCGCGCGACGGCTCGACCCTCCTCCCGTCGTCGCTCGATAGCGCGTTCGTCCTCGACGGGCCGGGCGAGTACGAAGTCAGGCACGTCCTGCTGACCGGCGTCCGGACCTACCGCGACGACGCCAAGGGAGCCGACCGCGGCAAGCAGGTCGCCTTCGTCGTCGAGCTCGACGGGCTGCACACGATCCATCTCGGCGAGATCGGCCACCTTCTGACCGAGGAGAAGCTCGCCGACATCGGCCCGGTCGACATCGCCTGTGTTCCGGTCGGTGGGGCGCTGTCGCCGCAGAAGGTCGCCGAGCTCGTCGCTCAGCTCGACCCGAAGATCGTCGTCGCGATGCCGCTCGACGAGGACGACCCGGATACCGCGGACACCCTGGCCAAGTTCTTCCATGAGATGGGCGGCGCGCCGTCGATCCAGCCGAAGCTGTCGGTGACGATCTCGGGCCTGCCGATGGAGACGACGACCGTCCTCCTGGAGTCGCGCGGCAAGATCTAGTCCGCGACCCGCCGTTCCGACGCCGCGCGGCTGCCGGCAGAGGCCGCGATCAGGCCCGGTCGAACACCACCCGCCCGCGCTTGACGACCGTCCGGACCAGGTCCGCGGCCGGCCAGTACGGGATCTGGCGCGATGTCGGCACGGACCACACCACGAGGTCGGCCTGCTTGCCCCCCTCGAGGGAGCCGATGTCGTCGGCGCAGCCGAGGGCGTGGGCCGCGTTGATCGTCACGGCGGTCATCACCTCGTCAGGCGACATCCCGAGATTCAGGCACGCCGCGGTCATCGCGAGGGGCAGGCTCGGGGTGGGCGACGTGCCCGGGTTGAAGTCGGTCCCGATCGCGACCGGCACGCCACGCTCGATGAACGTCCGGGCCGGGGCGTGGTGGTCCTTCATCAGGAACCAGGTCGTCGCGGGCAGCAGGGTCGCGACGACGGGCCGCCCATCCGCGGCCGCGGCGGCCATGGCGTCGATCCCGGCCTCGGACGGGGTCGCGAGATGGTCTGCGCTTGTCGCCCCGATCTCCGCGGCGAGCTCTGCGCCGCCGCTCGGTGCCAGCTCGTCGGCGTGCAACCGCGGTCGGAGGCCGTACCCGGCGGCCGAGGTGAGGATCCGCCGCGATTGTTCGGCGCTGAAGACGCCGGTCTCGCAGAAGACGTCGGCCGCGACCGCGCGTCCCTGCGCCGCGACGCCTGGGAGCTGTTCGTCGAGCAGGTGGCGGACGTAGGCCTCCGTGCCATCGGGCCGGCCACGGAACTCGGGCGGGACGGCGTGGGCGCCGAGCCAGGTCGGGACGATGTCGAGCGGGCCCTCCTTCCCGAGCCGGAACGCGACCTCGAGAAGTCGGAGCTCGGTCGCGAGATCGAGGCCGTAGCCCGACTTTGCCTCGACCGTGGTCACCCCGTGCCCGAGCATCTCGTCGAGCCAGCGTCGGCCGTGCGTGGCGAGCTCCTCGGCCGAGGCGGTGCGCGTCGCGGCCACCGTCGAGAGGATCCCGCCGCCGGCGGCCAGGATCTCGAGGTAGCCCGCTCCCCGCTGGCGGAGCTCGAGCTCGCCCTCGCGACTGCCGCCGAACAACAGGTGCGTGTGAGGATCGACGAGCCCCGGAGTCAGCGTGCCGCCTGCGGCATCGAGGCGCACGAAGCGTGCCAGCGGATAGCCCTCGGCATCGAGCAGGCGGGTGAGGTCGGCGAGCCCGCCGACCGCCAGGATCCGGCCCTCCCACGCGGCGAGCACCGGCGCGTTCGGACCGCCCGGGCCGCCTTCGTCCGCCGCGGATCGACGGCCGACGTCCGCCTGGGCGCTGCCTCCCCGCGGGCCGCCGGCGAGGGTCACGATCTCGCTCGCGCCGACCACCAGCAGGCCCGGTTCGTGCTCATCGCGACGACCCCCGTCGAGGACGCGCAGGGTCATCGACGGAGGCGTCCGAGCGGCAACCGGGTTGCCGATCGAGGCGTCGGGCAGGCGACCGTCATCGCGCGGCGCCGGACCGTGCCGCCGCGAGCCGGAGCTCGAGCGCCTGGAGCGGGCTGAAGTCGCGCAGCCGGAGGAACGTGGCCGCCGCAGCGAGGCGCTCCTCGACCGGCCCGTCCGGCGGAGCCTCGACGTGATCGGCGACGTCGAGGAAGGCCGCCAGCGGGGCCAGCCCGATGAGCTCCGACTCGAACAGCTCGATCCCGTCCTCGGCTGCTTCAGCCCGGACCGTCTCCCAGACGCGCCACAGCGGCGTGACCCGGAAGTCGAGCACGTTCATCGAGACCTGCGCCCTCTGGAGCTCGTCGATGAAGAAGCCGTTTGCCTGGAGCTTCGACAGGCCGCCGCCGGACTCGCGGACGCGCCGCGCGATCCGCTTGGCGAAGTCGACGTCGGCGCTGTCGAGGTTGATGTTGTAGGCGATCAGGAACGGTCGGGCGCCGACCGCCACGGCGCCCGCCGACGGATGCATCCGGGCCGGGCCGAGATCCGGCTCGCGCCCGTTCTGGCCGATCTCGAGCTTGAGTCCCTCGTACTGGCCGCGGCGGACGTCAGCGAGCTTGACCCGGTCGCCCCGCCGCGCGGCCTGGGCATAGAGGTATACCGGCAGGTCGAACCGCTCGGCAATCCGGGCACCAAACGCCCAGGCCATCGCGATGGCCTCATCCATCGTCGTGTCGGCGAGCGGCACGAACGGGATCACGTCGACCGCGCCGATCCGCGGGTGCTCGCCCCAGTGCTCGTCCATATCGATCTCGCGGACCGCCGTCGCGACGAGCTGCTCGAGAGCGTCGCTGACGGCGCCGCCCGGCCCGGCCAGGGTGAACACCGATCGGTTGTGGCTGGCGTCGCTCGTCCGGTCCAGGAGGTGAACGCCGGGAACCGAGGTGATCGCCGTCGCGAGCCGCTCCACGACGTCGAGCCGGCGGCCCTCCGAGACGTTCGGGACGGATTCGACGAGGCGGTCGGCCAGGGCGTCGGGCAGAGCGGGCATCGCATCCATCGTGCCACGGTTGGGCGGACCGCTGATCCCCACGGCGGCGGTTCCGTGCCATTGCGGGGATTGACTAACTCGTGTTAGACCGTAAGCTAACACCCTGCCAGCCCATCGCCCCGACTCCAGAGGTGCCGCTTGGCCGCGTCGACCGCCCCGCGTCGCAGCCTGTTCCACCACCCGAACTACCGCAGACTGTGGACCGCGGCCACGGTCTCCTTGTTCGGGACCCAGGTCAGCCAGATCGCGATCCCGTTCATCGCGGCGGTGCTCCTGAAGGCATCGCCGGGCGAGGTCGGCCTGCTGACCACCGTCGAGTTCCTGCCGTTCCTGCTGTTCACGCTGCCCGCCGGCGTATGGGTCGACCGCTTCCCGAAGAAGCGGATCCTCGTCCTCGGCGACCTCGGCCGGGCGGCGATGCTCGTCTCGATCCCGATCGCGTATGCGTTCGGCGGTCTGACCATCGTGCAGCTGTACCTCGTCGGGTTCGTGAACGGCGTGATGACGGTCTTCTTCGACGTCGCCGACCAGTCCTACCTGCCGACGATCCTCGAACGCGACGAGCTCATCGAGGGCAACTCCAAGCTCCAGATCAGCCAGTCCTCGGCGCAGATCCTCGGCCAGCCGTTCGGCGGCGGGATCGTCGCGCTCCTGACCGCGCCGGTGGCGATTCTCATCGATGCGGCGAGCTACGTGGGTTCAGCGGCGCTGATCCTTTCGATCCGCGAGCGCCTCGGGAACGGCGGCGCGGCGCCTGGCGCGGCGGTCGGGACGCCGCCCGGCGAGGCGGTCGATCGTCCGTCGACGGGCTCGGTCGTGGAGGCGCCGACCGCGCCGGCCAGCGCGGCTGCGATCGTTGCCGAAAGCGCGGCTCCCGGCGAGACCGCCCCCGGGAGCGACCCGGTCCGGGACGGCGGCGGGATGCGCAGCCAGATCGTGGACGGGCTCCGGTTCATCCTCCACCACGAGTACCTCGGCAACATCGCCGCGACCACCGCGACATCGAACCTGGTCGGGAACATCGGGTTCGCGATCTTCCCGGTCTACGCGTACCGAACGCTGCAGCTGACGCCGGCGGTGGTCGGCACCATCGGCGGCATCGGCGGCGCCGGCGTCCTCCTCGGTGCGCTGGTCGCGAGTCGCGTCCAGGCACGGCTCGGGGTCGGCCGGACCATCGTCATCGCGGCGGCGACCTTCGGCCCGGTCAACCTGCTGCTCCCGCTGGCATCGGCGGACGTCGCATTCTGGTTCCTGTCGACCAGCTTCTTCCTCAGCGGCGTCCTCAATGTCGTCTACAACGTGGCGCAGGTCAGCCTCCGCCAGGCGATCACGCCGGAGCACTTCCTCGGCCGGATGAACGCGACGATGCGGTTCCTCGTGTGGGGCACGATCCCGATCGGCTCGCTGATCGGGGCCGGCCTGTCCGAGCTCGTCGGCATCCGGAACACCATGTGGATCTCGGCGATTCTGAACGTGTTCACGTTCCTGCCCGTCCTGTTCTCCAGGGTCCGGACGATCCAGACGATTCCGACCGAGGAGCCCGGCGAGGTCGCCCCTGCGGGCTGACGCAGGACCGCGGCCCCACGCGGAAATCAGCCCGTCGCTCCGCCGTCGCGCATCGGGATCCGGACGCCGCGCTCGCGGGCGACATCGATCGCCCGCTCGTAGCCCGCATCGACGTGCCGGACGACGCCCATGCCGGGATCGGTCGTGAGCACCCGCTCGAGCTTTTGCCGAGCGAGCTCCGTGCCGTCGGCGACGACGACCATCCCCGCATGCTGGGAGTAGCCGATCCCGACCCCGCCGCCGTGATGGATCGAGACCCAGGTCGCGCCCGCCGCGGTGTTGACGAGGGCGTTGAGGAGCGGCCAGTCGGCGACTGCGTCGCTGCCATCGGCCATCGCCTCGGTCTCGCGGTTCGGTGAGGCGACCGAGCCTGCGTCGAGGTGGTCCCGGCCGATGACGATCGGGGCGCTGACCTCGCCTCGCGCGACCAGCTCATTGAAACGCAGGCCGGCCTTCGCCCGCTCGCCGTAGCCGAGCCAGCAGATCCGGGCGGGCAGGCCCTGGAACGGGACCTTCTCCTTGGCCATCGCCAGCCAGCGCCGGAGCCCCTGATCCGCGGGGAAGAGCTCGAGGATCGCCTCGTCGGTCCGGGCGATGTCGGCCGGATCGCCCGACAGGGCCACCCAGCGGAACGGCCCGCGGCCCTCGCAGAACTGAGGCCGGATGAAGGCCGGGACGAAGCCCGGGTAGTCGAACGCGTTCGCGACACCGCCGGCCTGGGCCTGGGCGCGAAGGTTGTTGCCGTAGTCGAAGACGACGGCCCCGGCGGACCTGAACGCGAGCATGGCCCGGACATGGTCGGCCATCGCGGCCAGCGAGCGGCGGACGTATTCGTCGGGCTGGGTGCGACGCAGGATCGCGGCGTCCCCGAGCGAGATCTCGGCCGGGACGTAGCCGACGAGCGCGTCATGGGCGGAGGTCTGGTCGGTGACCACGTCGAAGCGCTCGCCGGCGCGGGCCCACGCGGGCTCGATCTCCGCCGCGTTCCCGATCAGCGCGATCGACTCGGCCCGACCGGCGGCGGCCGCGTCGCGCGCCCATCCGAGCGCCTCTGTGGGGTCGGCCGACAGCCGGTCGACGTAGCCGATGTCGAGGCGCCGCCGGGCGCGGGTCTCGTCGACCTCGATCGCGAGGCAGACCCCATCGTTCATCGTTACCGCCAGCGGCTGGGCGCCGCCCATCCCGCCGAGCCCGGCCGTCAGCACGATCCGGCCGGCCAGCGATCCGCCGAAATGCTGCCGAGCCAGCTCCGCGAACGTCTCGTAGGTCCCCTGCAGGATCCCCTGCGTCCCGATGTAGATCCACGACCCGGCGGTCATCTGGCCGTACATCATCAGGCCCTTCGCCTCGAGGTCGCGGAAGACGTCCCAGGTCGCCCACTTGCCGACCATGTTCGAGTTCGCGATCAGGACCCGCGGCGCCCATTCATGCGTCCGGAACACGGCGACCGGCTTGCCGGACTGGACGAGGAGCGTCTCGTCGTCGGCGAGGGCGCGAAGCTCGCGGACGATCGCATCGAAGGCGTCCCAGCTACGCGCCGCACGACCGGTCCCGCCGTAGACGACAAGCGCGTCGGGGTTCTCGGCCACCTCCGGGTCGAGGTTGTTCATCAGCATCCGGAGGGCGGCCTCCTGCTGCCAGCCGCGGCAGGTCAGCTCGCTGCCGCGGGGTGCCCGGACAGGTCGTGGACCGCTGGTCATGGCGCGATCGTAGCGAGCGCACCGTTCACGAGCGCAGCTTCTGCACGATCTTCCGGCCGAGATCGTCCGGGCCGAGCGAGGTGATCGACACGACGATCGCGCCACCGGCGACGAGGACGTGATACGTGAAGACACCGTTCGCGCACGACCCGACAAATGCGGTCAATCCGCTGACCTGGGTCTGGGCGTGGCGCACCACGCCTCCGGCCTGGGCACAGGCGGCCGTGTCATACGTGTCCCGCCAGTTGCGGAACCAATCGGCCGTGGCGGTCGCGGGGTCCCGCAGCCGGGCCACGCCGACGCTCGCGAGGTTCTGGTCGTCGGGCGCGGCTCCGCTCGGCCGGGCCAGCCCGATCGCGAGGTGGCTCACGTCGTGTTCGAGGCTCGGGTCCGCCGCGACCGAGGCCGTCGTCTGGGCGTCGTAGGTCAGGGTGGCGCCGGCCGCGGACGCCGGGACGAGGTCGAGGAGCGACGGGTCGGGCTTGATTCCGGTCGGTGGGATGCTCGCGGCGAGGGGTGAGCCGCTGGGTGTCGAGCTCGGCGAGATGAGGGACGGGCTCGCGCCCACGGGCGAGCTCGACGGCACGGTCGACGAGAGCGTCGGTGCCGTCGTCCCGCATGCGACCGCGAGGATGGCGGCGGCGGCGAGGCCGAAGGCTCGCTTCAAGCCGGCAACCGCTCCGGGTCCGCGTCGGGCCTGGTGAAGGCCGACTCGTAGAACTGGAGCGGGTTGCCTTCCGGATCCCAGAGGAAGCAGAACGAGCCGTATGCGGTCCGGATGACGTCCTCATGGCGGACGCCGGCGGTCTCGAGCCGGCCGACCGCCAGCGTCAGGTTGTCGACGATCAGCTCTGGCACGACGCCGCCCAGCCGATAGTCCTTCGGCTCGGCCGAGGCAGTCCCGCCGGAGATCAGCGACAGGCTCGTCCCCTGCGTCGCATCGAACCGGATGAAGGTCCTGGTCCGGTACAGAAGACGGAGACCGATGACGTCGCGGTAGAACGCCAGCTCCGCTTCGGGGTCCTCGACGAAGATGAGCGCGCCCCGGACCTTGCTGACGTTCCCCAGGGCCTGGATCATCGCCATGCCGGATCCCCTTCTGGTGCGTGGCCGAGCCCGGCACGACCGAGGCGTCGAGGCCGACCGGCGGACCCTATCACCCTGCGGCCCGGTCAGCCGAGGTCGCGGCGCACGACCGGGAAGCGCTCGTCGTCGACCGCCAGCCGGAAGCCGGCCGCAAGCCAGAACTCGGGCGTCGCGGCGCTCGTCGCGTCGGGCCGCGTGTGGCGCTCCGGATAGGCCTCGACCGCCGCGAACCCGCGAGCCGCGAGATCGTCGGCGATGACGCTCACCAGGCGCGTCGCGTGGCCGGCTCCCCGGGCCGCGGCCGTGGTCGCGATGCAGGTGATCACCGCCGGCAGCGGCGCATCCGGGAGCTGCGGGTACAGCTCGCGGAGGCGCTGGGCACGGGGGTAGGCCGAGAGGGGCCCGAACTGGGCGTACGCGACCGCAACCTCGTCGACGAGCAGCACCTTGGCGTAGCTGCCGAAGACCGCGAGACCGCGCCCGAGGAGGCGGAGCTTGCGGGGCACATCCGACCCGACAGTCGGGCGGGAAGGCGGGTGCGGGGCGAACGGGTTGTCGATCGGCTCGTCGGGATCATCGTCGTCGGCGAACGGGTCGAAGACCGGCCGGCCCGCCACGTCCGGGCGGGCGAACGGGTTGAAGGGCGGCTGGTCCCGGGCCGGCGCGAAGGGATTGTCCGCGAGCGCCGGTCGGCCGGAAGGCGTCGCCGGGGTCGCCTCCAGCCAGGCGAGGCGGGCCGCCTTCGA
This sequence comes from Candidatus Limnocylindrales bacterium, assembly GCA_038245515.1. GTDB lineage: Bacteria > Chloroflexota > Limnocylindria > Limnocylindrales > CSP1-4 > CF-46. The sequence continues at coordinate 18,447 of JBBRSJ010000025.1, forward strand.
GCCACGGTCGGCGTCCTCCCAGTAATCGCACGAGCGGTGGTCGAAGCCGGGATCTGCGCACGGCGGGATCAGCCGGAACACAGGCTCGTCCGTCACGTCGACGATCCGGATCTCGGTCAAGGGTGGCGTTCCGCGGCATGATCGCCGGCGTTCCCGACGAGGTCGACGAGCCCGCCGTCGTGGACGAGCCGGGTCAGCGCGGCGAGGTCCGGCCCCGGTTCCCGGTCGCCGTCGAGCGGCGCCACGAGGGCGCGGATCCGCTCGCGGGCCGTCGCTACACCCATGCCCGGTTGGGGGCTCGTCGCGGCGCTGTCGGCCAGCAGTGCCAGCCGCTGATCGAGGGCCTCGGCGCCGACGAGCAGCTCGATCGCGACGATCCGCTCGACGTGCTCGAGGACCGTCCTCGCGTGACGCGCGGCGATCGGGCCCATCGACACGTGGTCCTCCTGGTTCGCACTCGTCGGGATCGAGTCGACCGAGGCGGGATGGGCGAGGACCTTGTTCTCCGACGCGAGGGCGGCCGCCGTGTACTGAACGATCATCAGGCCCGAGTCGAGCCCGCTGGCCGCGGCGAGGAACGCGGGCAGCCCGCCGTTCAGCCGGGGATCGAGCAGGAGTGAAGTTCGGCGCTCGCTGATCGACCCCAGCTCGCTGATCGCGATCTTGGCGAAGTCCAGCGCGAGCGCCACGGGCTCGCCGTGGAAGTTGCCGCCGCTGATCACCCGCCCACCACCAGTCGCCAGGGCGTCCTCGGCCGCGACGCCGCCTTCCGGGAATACGAGCGGGTTGTCGGTCGCGCTGTTCATCTCGATGTCGAGCACCCGGCGGAGGTAGTCGAGGGCATCGCGGACGGCACCGTGGACCTGCGGGACGCAGCGCACGGAATACGGGTCCTGGACCTTGTGAGCGTTGCCATGGTGGCCGGTCTGGACGGCCGAGTCGCGGAGGAGATGGCGGAGCTCGGCGGCGACCGCGATCTGGCCCGGGTGGGGCCGGGCGAGCTGGTAGGCGGCCGCGAAGGCAACGTCGGTACCGAGGAGCGCCTCGACCGAAACCGCCGCCGCGACGCTGGCCGTTGCCCCGAGCCGGTCCGCGTCCGCGAGCAGGAGCGCCCCGATCGCGGTCATCAGCTGGGTCCCGTTGAGGAGCGCGAGCCCTTCCTTGGCCTGGAGCGTGAGCGGCTCGAGGCCGACCTCGCGCAGCGCGACGAGGCCCGGCACCACGTGGCCGTGGAGCTCGACCCGGCCGCGGCCGATCAGCGGCAGGGCCAGGTGCGCGAGCGGAGCGAGATCCCCCGACGCCCCGACCGAGCCCTGGGCCGGCACCACCGGGTGGACGCCGAGGCGGAGGAAGTCGAGGAGTCGATCGACGAGCGCCGGACGGCAGCCGCTATGTCCGAGAGCGAGCGTGTTCGCGCGGAGAAGGAGCATCGCCCGGACGATCTCGGTGTCGAGCGGCGCGCCGACCCCGGCAGCGTGGCTCATCAGGAGGTTCTCCTGGAGCCGCTCGGCATCGGCCGGCGCGACGAACCGGGTCGCGAGGGCGCCGAACCCGGTCGTCACCCCGTACACGACCTCGCCGCGGGCGACGAGTCGCTCGATCAGGTCGCGCGACTCCTGCATCCGCGCTCTCGCGGCGTCGTCGAGGGTGGCCCCCCGCCCGTGTCGTGCGACTGCCTCGACGTCGGCGATCGTCAGGTCGGCGCCAGTCAGGACGACGGGATCGGTGGGTTCGGAGGGCCTGGGTTCGGTCACGAGAGGCAGGATAGTCGGCTATTCTCGCCCCGTTCCCCCCGCCGCGCCTGATCACTCGAGGCTTCCGTGCTCGCGTTCATCGACCAGATCGTCATCCCGTTCCTGAACAACCTGTACCTCGCGGTCGGGTATCTCGGCGTGCTGATCGCGATGGCGGTCGAGTCGGCGATGGTCCCGCTCCCCTCGGAGCTGATCCTGCCGTACGCCGGGTTCCTCGTGTCCGACCAGCACCTTGTCGAACCCCTGACGCACTCGCCGTGGAACTTCTGGATCGTGGTGATCGTGGCAACCCTCGGCAACACGATCGGCTCGCTGATCGCGTACGCGATCGGGGCGTGGGGCGGCCGGCCGTTCCTCGAGCGCTACGGCCGGTACCTGTTGATCCGGCACCACGAGATCGAGCTCGCGGAGCGCTTCTTCGACAAGTACGGCGCAGCCACCGCGTTCTTCAGCCGGCTCCTGCCGATCGTCCGGACGTTCATCTCCTTCCCCGCCGGCGTGGCCCGGATGCCGCTTGGGAAGTTCGTCGCCTATTCGACGGCCGGGGCCTTCATCTGGTCGACCCTGCTCGTCTATGCGGGGACGGTCCTGGGCGCCCACTGGGTCGACATCCGCCACGCCCTCCAGCCGTTCGACCTGCTGATCGCGGTCGGCTTTGTCGTCCTTATCGTCCTGTTCGTCTGGTGGCGACTCGGCAGGCCCTGCCTCCGCCGACCAACTGCGTAGGTCTCGGGTCGGAGGGGGCGGTCGCTGGTCAGCCGGGCCCGGCTCGCTCGTCGGGCGCGCGCCCGGTCGTGAACGCCCTGTAGAGCAGCAGGTCGTAGGCGATCTTGAGGCCGCCCGCGAGGAAGAACGGGATCGATGCCAGCCCGGCACTCCCGACGAGCGGCGCCGACAGGATCGGCGACAAGGCGGCGCCCGTCGTCCGGGCGATGCCGGTGACTCCCGCAGCCGCCGATCGCTCGCCAGGCTCGACGACCGCCAGGACGTACGACTGGCGCGTCGGGACGTCCATCTGACTGAGGCTGAAGCGAAGCAGCAGGATCGCGATCGCTAGCCACAGGTTCGGCATCAGCGGGATCAGGATCAGCAGCACGTTCGACGGCAGGTGGGTGAACACCATGGTGTTGACCAGCCCGATCCGGGCGGCGATCCGGGACGCGGACAGCGACGACAGCGCCGCGAGCAGGTTGGCACCGAAGAAGATCCCGCCGAGGAGCACGGGCTCGACGCCATACCGGACGTGGAACCAGTACGCCATCAGGCTCTGCGGAATGAACCCGCCACCGAAGGCGTCGAGCGCGAACAGGGCCGAGAGCCGCCCGACGATCCCGCGCGAGCGATCGCCGAGCCCGAAGCGGCGGGCGATCCCAGCGCCGGCCGGTGGCGGCCCCGGCGCTTCGATCGCGGCACCGACCCGCCAGAACACGATCGCCATCGCCAGCCCGACGACGGCGTACCCGACGACGATCGCCCGGTACGCGTCGACGGCCGCGAACCCCGCGCCGAGGAGCGCCTGGCTCAGGAGGCCGGCCGCGAGCGCCCCGACGGCCGTCGCGAGGTAGCCCACAAGGTTGTACCAGGCGAAGGTCGGCGTGCGGCGGGCGTCCGGGATCGACTGACTCAGGGCGGCTTGCTCGACCGCGAGGAACGGTCCGACCTCGTTGCCGGTGGGGCTGATCACACCGATCGTTGCGGCCAGGACCAGCAGCGGCACCGCGCTCGTGATCGCGAACACGACCCCGGCGAAGGTCATCAGCAGCGAGCCCGCGACGAGGACCCGCCGCCGGCCGATCCGGTCGGCGCTCGTCGTCAGCCACAGCGAGACGAGCGTGTCGCCGATCAGGGTCAGGGTCAGGATCGCCCCGATCGTGAAGCCGTCGAGCCCGATGCCGGCGAGATAGAGCACCAGGACGACTGCGAGGAACCCGTACCCGAACATGCGCAGGACGCGCGTCAGGAACAGGAGCCGCCCATCGTGGTCGAGGCCGCGGAGGCTCGCAACGAGGCCGTCGTCGATCGGCGGCACGACAATCCGCTGGGTCACCGCGGAAGTCTACGTGCGAGAATGCGCCCCGGAGGTGCCGCAGCCGCGATGAGCCAGACCAACACGACCCACGAGCCCGGCCCCGACGAGCTCGCTCACGCCGTCGCCGACCCCGCCGCGGCCAACCGCCACGGTGCCCACGACATCCACGCCGACGCCGGCGAGACGCTTGGCCCGGTCGACGTCATGGCCTGGGGAGCGCTCCTGCTCGGTGCCGCCGCCGGATTGCTCGTCGTCGCGTGCCTCGTGCTCACGGTCAGCCTGTCGGCGCCCGTCAGCGCCTGACCCTGCGGCCGCGCCCGAGCTGCTGATCCGCCGCGGCGGCGGTCCCGGGGACGGGCCACTGCGCAGCTGAGCCGGCCCCTCCCATGCCGCGCGGTCAGCAGGGCGAGTGATCCAGTTCGGCCTGTCGCCCGAACCTTTGTCGATTGCCACCCCTGCCAAGGCCGCCTCGAGAGGTTGGCCGGTGATCGCGCAGACGCTGAGCAGCTCAGCGACAGGAGAACCTTCGTGAAGTTCCGTCCCATCATCCTCACGGCCGCCGCCGCCGTGGTCTTCGCTGCCTGCAGCAGCCCAGGCGCGACCCAGACTCCGGCCAGCACCGCGCCAAGCCAGGCGCCGAGCGCCGCGATGTCAGAGGCCCCGAGCGACGCCATGTCGTCGGCACCCAGTGGTTCGGCCACCGCCGGCGTCATGACCGACAGCGCGGCCGCCGACCTCCGGACCAAGCTCGATCTCGCCCTCGGCGAGCACATCGTCTTCGCCGCGAAGGCGACCGAGGCCGCCCTCGGCGGACGCACGGCCGAGTTTGCCGCGTATGGCGACCTGCTCAACAAGAACGGCACCGACATCGGCGCGATGATCGGCTCGGTCTACGGCCAGCCGGCCGCCGACCAGTTCAACCAGATCTGGAGCGCCCACAACGGCTTCTTCGTCGACTACACCACCGGTGTGGCGAAGAAGGACCAGGCGATGCAGGACAAGGCCGTCAAGGACCTGACCACGATCTACGTCCCGCAGTTCGCCGACTTCATCAGCGGCGCGACCGGCCTGGACAAGGCCGCGGTCACCGACCTGACCACCCAGCACGTCCTCCAGACCAAGGCCATCGTCGACGCCCAGGCGAAGGGTGACTGGAAGGCAGCCTATGCCGCCCTCCACACCGCGTACGGCCACATGCAGATGATCGGCGACGCGATCGCTCCCGCCATCGCTGCCAAGTTCCCGGACAAGGTCGCCGGCGACGCGAAGAACAAGGGCGTCGACTTCCGCGTCGCGCTCAACGAGCTCCTCCAGGAGCACCTCTACCTCGCGTCTGACGCGACGGACGCCGCGCTCGCCGGCCGAGCCGATGAGTTTGCCGCCGCCGGTGACGCCCTCAACACGAACGGGACCGACATCGGGGCAGCCCTCGGCAGCCTCTATGGCCAGCCGGCCGCAGATCAGTTCAACCAGATCTGGAGCGCCCACAACGGCTTCTTCGTCGACTACACCACCGGTGTCGCGAAGAAGGACCAGGCGATGCAGGACAAGGCCGTCAAGGACCTGACCACCGTCTACCTGCCCCAGTTCTCGGCCTTCCTTGCCGGCGCGACGGACCTCCCGGTCGACGCCGTCACCAGTCTCGTCAAGGAGCACGTTCTGACGACGAAGGCGATCGTCGACGCCCAGGCCAAGAAGGACTGGACCGCCGCGGCCGCAGCCGACCGGACGGCCGGCCAGCACATGGAGATGATCGGCGACCCGCTTGCCAAGGCGATCGTCGCCAAGCTTCCCGCCAAGTTCAGCTGATCGGCTCGGCCGCTCGGCGCAAGACCCGCGGCGGGTGGGTGGTTCGCCACCCACCCGCCGCTCCACGTTCGAAGGACGCCCCACATGAGACTCATCAGGACCCTGGCCGCGACCGGCCTCCTCGTCGCCGCCCTGGCCGCCTGCGGATCCGGCGCCGCGACCCAGACGCCCGGCGCCTCCTCGGCAACCGGCCCGTCCCAAACCGGCCCGGCGGCGTCGGCCTCGGCCGACAGCACCCCGATCACCGTCAGGGACTTCGCCCTCGACCCGAAGGACGTCACCGTCCAGGGCCCGGTGTCGCTGGCCGTGACGAACGCCGGACCGACCATCCACAACGTCTCGATCCGGGATGCATCAGGCAAGGTCGTCGCCGCCACGAAGGACCTCAAGACCGGCGGCACCGAGACGCTCGGGGTCGACCTTCCGGCCGGCTCCTACGTCCTCTTCTGCTCGCTGCCGGGCCACGAGAGCCTCGGGATCAAGGGGACGCTGACCGTCACGAAATAGGCTCGCGGGCCGCTTCGAGCCATGACTCGAGCCGCGGATTGCCACTTCAGGCCGGGTCGCCCGCGACCCGGCCTTCGCCGTTCCGGCGGGACGGCCTGTCGCGGAACCTAGAACAGCCCGACGATGTTGCCGTCCGCGTCGATGTCGATGCTCTCTCCGCCGGGCTTCGACGGCAGCCCCGGCATCGTCCGCATCTCGCCGACGAGGGGCGTAATGAACCCGGCGCCCGCCGACAGCCGGATGTCCCGGATCGGCACCGTGAAGCCGCTCGGCCGACCCTTGAGGTTGGCGTCGTGGCTGATCGAGTACTGGGTTTTCGCCATGCAGACCGGGAGGTGGCCCATCCCCAGGTCTTCATACAGCTTGAGGGCCTTCTTCGCAGCCGGCGCGAGCTCGAATCCGTCGGCGCCGTAGATCTTCGTGACGATCGTCTCGATCTTCTCCGCGAGCGGGGCATCGTCGGGGTAGAGCAGCTTGAAGTTCGCCTCGCCGCTCGAGGCGGCCGCCCAGACGGCCTCGGCGAGGGACGCTGCGCCATCGCCGCCCTCCACGAAGTGCGTGGCGACGACCGCGTCGCGGGCGCCGGCCGCCAGCGCGACCTGGCGGATCGCCTCGACCTCGGCCGTTGTGTCGGTCGGAAATGAATTGATCGCGACGACGACCGGAACACCGAAGATCCGGACGTTCTCGATCTGCTTGGCGAGGTTCGCGGCGCCGGCCCGGACGGCCTCGATGTTCTCTTCGAGGAGGGCCGCGTCGAGCGGCTTGCCGGCCACGATCTTGCCGACGCCGCCGTGCATCTTGAGCGCCCGGACCGTGGCGACGACGACCGCCGCGTCCGGAGCGAGGCCGGACGCTCGGCACTTGATGTCGAAGAACTTCTCCGCGCCCATGTCGGCCCCGAAGCCCGCCTCGGTGCACACGATCTCGTTCGTGGCGAGGGCCAGTCGGTCGGCGATGATCGAGTTGTTGCCGTGGGCGATGTTCGCGAACGGCCCGCAGTGGACGAACGCCGGACCGCCTTCGAGGGTCTGGAGCAGGTTGGGCTTGATCGCATCGGTGAGGAGCGCGGTCATCGCGCCGGCGACCTTGAGGTCCTCGGCGGTGACCGCCGAGCCGTCCTTCCGGGTGGCCATGACCATCCGGCCCAGGCGCGCCCGGAGATCGTGGATGTCGTGGGCGAGGGCGAGGACCGCCATGACCTCCGACGCGACCGTGATCACGAACTCGGTCTCGCGCGGGACGCCGTTCTCCCGGCCGCCGAGGCCGATGACGATCCGGCGGACCGCCCGGTCGCTGATGTCCATGACCCGCGGCCAGAGGATGCTGAACGGGTCGATCCCGAGGGCGTTGCCGTGATGGAGGTGGTTGTCGAGGAACGCGGCACCAAGGTTGTGAGCCGCACCGATCGCGTGGACGTCGCCGGTCAGGTGGAGGTTGAAGTCGGACATTGGGATGACCTGGCTGTAGCCGCCGCCGGCGGCGCCGCCCTTGATCCCGAACACCGGTCCGAGCGACGGCTGCCGGATGCAGACCGCGGCCTTCCTGCCGATCCGGTTCAGCCCCTGGGCCAGCCCGACCGTCGTCGTCGACTTGCCCTCGCCGAGCGGCGTCGGGGTGATCGCGGTGACGACGACGTACTTGCCGCGCGGCCGCTCTGTCTCGAGGCGCTCGATCGCGGCCATCGTCACCTTGGCCTTGGTATGGCCGTACGGCTCGATTTCGTCGTCGTGGAGGCCGAGGTCGTGGGCGACGTCCATGATCGGGCGGGGCGTGACGGAGCGGGCGATCTCGAGATCGGACGGAAAGCTCATCGGACTCCTCGGGCGGCGACGACGGCGTCGCCGGACACGGTGGCAGGGGCGCGGGTCGGCGAGTCGCCCGGCGCGCGGGATGGAACGACATTGACTTCCTGGCCTTCGGCCCCACCCCCAAGGTCCGCCGCGGCCTCCTCCTGGGCGCGCGCGGCCCGCATCAGATGGGCCAGGAGGAGCGCGTTGGTCAGCGGACCGACCCCACCCGGGACGGGCGTGATCGCCGACGCGATCGCGCGGACGGATTCGAAATCGACGTCGCCGACGATCGAGCCGTCGACGACGTTGATGCCGACGTCGACGACGACCGCGCCGCGCCGGACCATGGACCCCTGGATCAGGCCGGGATGACCGGCCGCGACAACGAGAATCTCGGCGTCCTTCACGTGACGGGCGAGATCGCGGGTCCGCGAGTGACAGACCGTGACGGTCGCGTTCTCGCGGACGAGGAGAAACGCCGCAGGCATCCCGACCACGGCCGAGCGGCCGACGATCACGGCGCGCCTGCCCTCGATCTCGATCCCCGAGCGGCGCAGGATCTCGACGGCCGCATGGGCGGTCGCGGGCAGGAAGCCGTCGTAGCCGAGCCGGAGCAGGCCGGCGTTCAGGGGATGGATCCCATCGATGTCGCGCGCCGGATCGATCGCGTCGATCACGCTCCGCAGCCGGATCGTCGGCGGCAACGGCATCTGGACGATGATCCCGTTGACGGTCGGATCCGCGTTCAATGCCCGGATCGACTCGACGACGCTCCCCTCGGACGCCTCGCCATCGACCTCGACCAGGCGGCCCTCGATCCCGACCTTCTCGCAGCTACGCAGGATCTGGCCGAGATACACCATCGACGGCGCGTCGCGACCGACGATGACGATCGCGAGGACCGGCTTGCGACCGTGGCGCTCGAGATAGGCGGCGACGTCCTCGCTCAACGCCTGGCGGATCTCGCTGGCGATCGGACCGCCCAGGAGCAGTCGAGCACCGCCGCGGGGCACCCGGTCAGGCCCTCATCCCGGCGTCTGGTCCAATGGTGGGCGGGGCTCGCCACTCCGGACGCCGGCGTGGACGGTGGCGACGATCTCCTCGACGCTGGAGAGAAGGGCCATCACGTGCGCGGTCGCCTCGCCGGAGAACGACTGGTCGTCGACCGACGGCAGGTTGATCAGCACGTTGGCCGCCGCGCCGCGGGCCGCAGCCTCGCCGAGGAGCGTGGCGACATCGAGGTCGCTCGAAGCGTTGACATTGCTCCGGCCGACCAGGCTTTCGGCGGCCGCGACGAGCTCGAGGCAGGCCTCGACGGTACGGAGCGGGACCTCGGCGGAGCGCCGAGCGGCGAGACCGATCGCCTGCTTGCGGGCCACCTTTTCAGCGTCGCTGTCCCGCGGCATTTTCATCGCGGCGGCGAACCCGGCATAGGCCTGGGCGTCCTCGTCGGCGAGATCGACGAACTGCGCCGCAAGCCGGTGCCCGGTCATCTGGCTGCGCTCGTGGAGGGCGGCGTGGGCGGCGTACTTCTCGCGCCCCTCCGACAGGGCGGCCACCATCGTGACGAGCGCCGCTCCGAGCGACGCGGCCACCGCCGAGGCGCTGCCGCCACCGGGCACCGGCTCGGCAGACGCCAAGCCGTCGACGAACTGACCGAGCGTCAGGTTGCGGAACGAGGATCCGGCGGCGTGGTCATCCATGCCCGCGATTGTAGGTCGCGCCGGAGGAGGCCGGACGGTGACTGGCTGCCGGCGCCGATCCTCTAGCCAGGTCAGTGACGAGCGAGCGCGGTACCTAGGGGCCAAGGGCCTCGTGGGGCTCGGTCTTGGGCCTCGCTCACCCACAGGAAAGTCGGTCACGGGGCGAGCACGGTACCGGCGTACCCGCCCCGTCTCCGACTCCACGGGCAGGTGGGCCACCTGCTCGGGTCGCGGCCGTTGGACCCCCCAGGGCCTCAGGCCGCGCGCCGTTCCTCGTCCAGGGCGGTGATCGTCCAGCGACGGGAGCGATGCTGATAAGTGAGGGCGAACCGGGCGCGAGCGGTCTCGACCTCGAACATCGTCCGCGGCCCGGTGATGACCGGGAACGCGGCGGCTTCCTCGCGTACCGCGGCGAGGCGGGTGACGGGAAGACGCTCGTCTCCCCAGGTGATCTCTCGTGGGCTGCCGTCGAACCACCCGGTCCGGACGTGGACCTCCACGGGCTCGACTCTGATCATTGCCATTCCAGGCTCCTTAGCGGCGGATCGCTTGGGCTGCGTTCGTCGTCGGGGCACCTCGGCGACTGGAACGTCTGTTCTGTTCTGGCGTGATCCTGCATCGAACAGGCGTTCGATGTCAAGACCCGTCGAAGCGATCCTCGCCGGGATCCGTGACATCTAGGCTGTCACGATCCTCGTCGCCATCCGCAGTCGCCCGAGCGTCCGGGTTGCCTGCGGGGTCGTCGAGCGAGCGCGGATCGACTGGCGTCATCGGGTCGCGCTCGAACGGCGCCGGCAGCCGCGAGCCGACGAGCCGCGCCCGGGTGATCGCCCGCTCGCCGAACCGGTGCCGGACGGCGTCGGCGGCCTCGGTCACCCTGCGTCGTCGTGGATCGTCGGCCGCGAACAGGGCCAGCTGCTCGCGCTCGCCGAGACCCGACGCCGTGACGCCGAGGAGCCGGATCCGGAGCCCGCGGACCTCGGGCCGGGCGAGCTCGAGCGCAGTCCGAAAGATCGGATCGGTCATATCGGTCGGATCGGGCAGGGTCCGCTGCCGGGTGATCGTCCGGAAGGTCGTGTCGCGGATCTTCACCGCGATCGTCGAGGCCCGGACGCCGCTGTCGCGAAGCCGTCCGGCGACGCCCTCGCTCATCGCGAGAAGGGTCCGCTCGATCACCTCGCGATCCGACGTGTCGACGTCGAATGTGTGCTCGTGCCCGATCGACTTCGCGGCGTCGCGGTCGCCGACCGGATCGTCGTCGAGCCCGCGCGCCCGGAGCGCGAGCGACGCGCCGTGCTTGCCGAACCGCCGGACGAGGAGGTCGTCGGGGAGCGCCGCCAGGTCGCCGATCGTCCGGACGCCGTACTCGCGGAGGACCGCGGCAGACTTCTCGCCGACGCCCCACAGCCGGCCGATCGCCAGTGGCGCGAGGAACGTCGCCTCGTCACCCGGCTCGACGACCACGAGCCCGTCCGGCTTGCGCAGGTCCGACGCGATCTTCGCGACGAGCTTCGTCGTGGCGACCCCGACCGAGATCGTCAGGTCGACCGCCGACTTGACCTCGGCCTTGATCCGGCGCCCGATGGTCTCGCCATCGCCGAACAGGACGAGCGATCCCGTCACGTCCAGGAACGCCTCGTCGATCGAGATCGGCTCGACGAGCGGCGTGAACCGGCGGAGGACCGCCATCACGTCCTTGCTGGCAGCCTGGTACTTCGCCCCGTCGACCGGCACGAAGATCCCGTGGGGACAGCGCCGGCCCGCCTCGCGCAACGACATCGCCGAGTGGACACCGAACACCCGTGCCTCGTAGCTGGCCGTCGAGACGACGCCGCGGTCGTTCGGGCCGCCGCCGCCGACGATCACCGGCTTGCCGCGCAGCTCCGGCCGATCGCGCTGCTCGACGGCGGCGAAGAAGGCGTCGAGGTCGACGTGGAGGATCGTCCGGTCCGGGGAGGGCCGGGCAGGCGGGGTGGGCTGGGTCACCCTCGGATGATCGCACCCGGGCCGCCGGTACCCCTGGACTGCTGCGCCTGACCTCCGGTCCATGGCCTGCCGGCGCGCAGAGCGCGAGGCTGGACATGCACCCCGGACCGACCGCGCTCACCGGTCGACCCGGATCCTCAGAATTCCACCCCATTCGAGCCCCGGTCATGCCCCGCCCCACGATCCGTCGCAATCCCGCTTCGCCCGCCCTGGCCTCACTCGCCCTGGCGGCAACGCTGTTGCTGGCGACTTTGCCCGCGCCCGCGAGCGCCCTCGAACCGCCGCGTCCGCTGCCCGCTTACCGGCCGGCGTTCGTGACCGAGGTCGACGGTGGGGCCGTCGAAGACTGCCTCTGGGCATCGTCCGCGATGCTCCTCGACAAGTGGTCGAACGGCAGCGTCACCGTCACCCGGCAGCAGCTCCGCCGGCTGTCCGGCGACCATCGCGGCGGCTCGAATTTCGGAAACGTCCGGACGGCGTTCGACAAGCTCGGGTTCGTCCTTCGTTACTCCCCCGACGGCGGCGACCGGATGACATGGCAAACCCTCCTCAACCGTCTCGCGAGCGGCGCGGGCGCGGTCGTCCTCGGCGACTACTCGGCCCTGCCCCGTCGATTCGCCCGGTGGGACCCGAAGTTCTGGCGGAACACCGGCGAGAAGGACAACCACGCGATGTACCTCGACCGCTACGACCCCCGGACCGGCCGCGTGCGCCTGATGGACCCGCTCGCGCTCGCCGGCTGGACCGGCGAGTGGATCAGCGCCCGCACGCTCCGGAAGTTCGTCTGGCAGAGCGGCGGCGCCGTCTTTGCCGCGACGACGCCGACCGCGAAGCCCGCGCCGTTCGCCGGGATCCGGCTCGCGCCTCCGACCGTCGCCGCGGACAGCACCGCGATCCGAGTCGAGTGGCAGATCACGAAGGCAACGAGGGGCTGGAAGGCGCCCGGCCTCGACATCCATCCAACGATCGAGCCGGTGTCCGGGGCCGACCGCCGGCCAGGCGATCCGATCGTGGTTGCCGCGCCGGCCGCCTCATCGACCTCGCCGGCTGCGGCGCCGCTCGCCGCGCCGCGCGTCAGCGTGACGAAGGGCCGGCTCCTCCTCGGCATCCCGACGCCGACCGCGCCCGGCGCCTATCGGGTCAGCGCGACGCTCACCGAACGCCGGTTCGGGCACACCGTCGCGGCGGCCGCGCCGCGGATCGTGTACGTCCCCGGCGAGCGCTGGGCCGAGTACTCGGCTCCGACCCGCCTGGTGGCGGAGGCCGGCGCCACGGTCGGGTTCGCGGTCGTCGTCACCAACCGGGGTACGATCCCGTGGACCGCGAAGCTGGCCGGCGGAATGCCCTCCACCGAGTCGATCGTGGAACCGCATACACGGGTCGTCGCGACCTGGATCCCGACGCCGGCCGATCCGCGGGCCGCGGCCGAGATGGTTCCGGCGCCGCAGTCGGTCGTGCTCGGAACGGTGCCGCTCCGGGTCGGCGCGACGGTCGTCCTCCAGGCCCAGATCGAGCTTCCGACGGCTCCCGGGCGCTGGACGCTGCTCGTCGATGTCGTCGACGACGTGGTCGGCTCGTACGCGGCGCTCGGCTCCGCTCCAGCGCTGATCACGGTCGACGTCAGCGTCCCGGCCCCGGCCGCCGTCGGTCGCTGAGCTCGACGGCCGGCGGACGCGCCCCCGGGTCTCGCGTCGTCAGGTGCACATGCTCATCACGTTCGCAAAAAATGAGACTGCGAGAGGGCGAACTCAGGCCGAGTCCCTTCTCGGATCAGCCCGCGGCACCCGAGCATTAGGCGCCCGATTCGACCGCGTCCAGCCGAAATCGCGCGAGAATCAGCCGCCCGCAGCTAACTCCAATCGGAGCGAGCGCCGCCGCCTGGACGAACGATCGCCCTGGGAGCATTTGGCGGAATGTCGCGAGACGGGCGTCGGCGCCGACACCGGCGCGCTGGCGCCCTGCCGCGCCTCGCTGCGGACCCCGCCCGCCCGCCGAACCTACCCCTTGGGCTCGACGACGATCGTGACCTCGGGCGATAGACCGCCGTAGACCTTGATCGCGACCTTGTAGGTCCCGAGCGACTTCAGCGGCTCCTCGAGATCGATCTTGTGGCGATCGACCTCGATCCCGCGCCGCGCGAGCGCGTCGGCGATGTCCTTCGACGTGATCGAGCCGTAGAGCTTGCCCCCCTCGCCGACCTTCACGCCCATCGTGAGCGTGGTCGAGGCGATCCGAGTGGCCGCGATCTCGGCATCCGCGCGCTCGCGGACGCGCTTGTCCTCGCGGCTGGCGATGTCGTGCTGCCAGGCGCGGTAGGCGCCGCCGGCGGCGGGCACCGCAACGCCGTTCGGGATCAGGAAGTTCGTGGCGTAACCGTCGGCCACCTGCTTCATCTCGCCGCTCTTGCCGAGCTTGTCGACGTCCTTGGTCAGGATGACCTTCACGCGGTTCGTTCCTCCCTGTTGATCCATTCGCGGACCCGCGGGCCCACACCGGACTGCTGAATGGCGGCGCCGGCCTGGCCGAGCAGCTCGGGGATCCGCCGGATCGTCTTGCGGACCGGACCGGGGGTCAACCGCCGGATCCGGGCGATGTCCTGGTCGAAGGCGGCCCGATCGATGTCGAGCTCGGCGAGTTTCTCGTCGAGGATCTCCTCAGGAACGCCATCGAGGAACAGGTCGACGGCAAGCACGACGACCACGAGATCGTCGAGCTGGCCGAGGACCGGGATGTCGTCGGGGATCAGGTCGCGTCCGACGAGCAGATAGCCCGCGGCCCCCGCGAGGAGCACCTTGCGGGTCGCCGGTGTCCGCTCGTCCATGATCAGGGCGAGCATCAATCGGGCATAGATCGGCGCGCGACTGGCGAGTGGCATGAACGCCATGAGCCCGAGCGCGCGCCCGAGCGTGCTTGATCGCCGCCCCTTGTGGTCCTTGCCGTTCGGTTCGCTCGCCATCCAGATCCCTTCCCTCCGGCGTCGGCGTCGTCGCGCGCACGCGCGGCCGGTCCCGGGGATCGGGAGTCTATCAGCCCGCGCCGGTTCAGCCTCCCCTCCGAGATTCGACCTCGTCGGTCGTCCCCAGCCCGGAATTGGTCACACGAATCTGAGGCGGTCGGCAATCCGACGGTTCTTGTCAGGCCCGGCCCGCGCGTGCCCGCCTTGACATCGAACGCCCGTTCGGTATGATGCCCTGACAAGGAGGCGCCGGTGACCAAGCACGATGCGGACCGCAAGGTCAGGATCCTGGACTACATCGCAGCGACGCTGCGTACTAGGGGATTCCCGCCGTCGGTCCGCGAGATCGCGAAGGCGGTCGGGCTGGCGTCCACGTCCGCCGTCCATCACCACCTCCAGATCCTCGAGCGGGACGGCTACCTCGAGCGCGGCGCTGCCCAGTCGCGCGCGATTCGCCTGACCCCGTTCGCGGCAATGCGCCTGGGGTTGGCAGCGGAGCTCGTGCCCCAGGCGGTGACGATGGAGGCACACGTCCTCCCTGTCATCGGTGAGATCGCGGCGGGCGGTCCGATCGAGGCGTATGCGGACGCCTCCGAGACGATCGGAATCCCGGACATGCTCGCGCCATCGGGGGATGCCTACGTCCTGAAGGTCCGCGGCGATTCGATGATCGAGGCCCACATCGCCGATGGCGACTTCGTCCTCATCCGGCCGCAGAACACGGCGCGCAACGGGGACATCGTGGTCGCCCAGGTCGAGGAGAACGCGGTCACCCTGAAGCGCTTCTTCAAGGAGAAGGACAAGATCCGTCTCCAGCCAGCCAACCCCGCGTATCCGGCCCAGTTCTACGACGACGTCCGGATCCAGGGGAAGCTGATCGGGGTCATCCGCCGCCTCGACTGAGGCGCGATGCGATCGGCGGACTCCGGGGCATTCACCGGCGACCTTCGGATCGAGTGGGTCGCCCGAGCGCGCGTCCACAGGGTTTCCACACTCGCGGCGGCGATGGAGCCGTTTGTGGACGGACTTGGGGGACAACTCCCTACCGTCGAACCGGACCGGGCCGCGACACTGGAGGTGACACAGCCCGCCGCTACCGTTCGAGGTGCCCGTGATCGATCGACTGCCGCCCCAGAGTCTCGAGGCCGAGCAATCGGTCCTCGGCGCGATCCTCATTGACCGTGACGCGGTCGTCGAGGTCGCCGAGTTCCTGCGGCCCGCGGACTTCTACCGGCAGGCGAACGGCAAGATCTTCGAGGCGGTGCTCGAGCTGTTCGAGCGGCGCGAGCCGATCGACATCGTCACGGTCTCCGAGGCGCTCGAGCGGAACAGCGAGCTCGAGGGTGTCGGCGGTCGCGCCTATCTCTCGAGCCTGTCGAACTCCACGCCGACCGCGGTTCATGCAGTCCAGTACGCCCGGATCGTGGAGCGCAAGGCGGTCCTCCGAAACCTGATCGGAGCGGCCGGCCGGATCGCCGGGATCGGCTACGAGGACTCGCCCGAGATCCAGGAGTCGATCGACCGGGCCGAAGCCGAACTCTTCGCGGTCAGCCAGAAGCGGGTCGATTCCGGGTTCCAGCAGCTGAACTCGCTGCTCCACCAGGCCTACGACCGCCTCGATTACCTCCACGCCCACCGTGGCGAGATCAGCGGCGTTCGAACCGGGTTCACGGACCTCGATGCCCTCACGACCGGTCTCCAGAAGAGCGACCTGGTGATCCTTGCCGCCCGGCCGAGCGTCGGCAAGACGAGCTTTGCCTTGAACATCGCCGAACACGCGGCAGTCAAGGAGAAGAAGGTCGTCGGCGTGTTCAGCCTCGAGATGAGCAAGGAACAGCTCGTCCTTCGCCTGCTCTCGAGCGTCGCCAACATCGACAGCCAGCGGCTCCGGACCGGTTTCCTCGAGGAGATGGACTTCGCCCGGATCGCGCCGGCAATGAATGCCCTGTCGGAGGCGGCGATCTTCATCGACGATACGCCGAGCATCAGCGCCATGGAGCTCCGGACGAAGGCGCGCCGGCTGCACGCGGAGGCCGGTCTTGACCTCGTGATCGTCGACTACCTCCAGCTCATGCAGGCCGGAACAACGAGTCGCGACGCCAACCGAGTTCAGGAAGTCTCCGAGATCTCGCGCGGACTGAAGGCCCTGGCCAGGGAGCTCAGCGTGCCTGTGATCGCGCTGTCTCAGCTGAGCCGCCAGCCGGAGATGCGGAACGAGAACGAGCCACGACTGTCTGATCTTCGGGAATCTGGCGCGATCGAGCAGGACGCCGATCTGGTGATGTTCCTCTACCGGGATAAGGAGCGGCCGGCCGACGACAGCGACAGTGATGGCGAGGTGATCCATCTCAAGCTCGCCAAGCATCGCAACGGCCCGACCGGCAACGTCGACCTGTGGTTCAAGAAGAGCCAGACCAGGTTCGTTTCCTACGCCGGCGAGCGGTTCGCGAACGCGGTCTGAGCGTTAGCCCTCGTATTCGAAGCCGATCTTGACCTCAACCCGGTACTCGGCGATCTCGCCGTCGCGGACCACCGCGGTCGACTTCACGACTTCGACCGTCTGGATGTTCCGGACCGTCTTCGAGGCTGTCTCGACCGCCCGGCGAGCCGCGTCGCTCCATGAGTTCGGGCTTCGGCCGACCATCTCCCGGATGATGATGACGCCCATGGGATCGATGTCCTCCTGCGAGTGGGTCGCCGCAGTCTAGCCCCGGTCTCGCCCTGGACACGGCGAGACCGGCCCTCGAAGGCCGGTCTCCTTGCTGCGCGCGGTGACCGCGCAGCCGTCGTGGCGTCGGGCGCGTCAGACCGACGCGACCGCCTGACTGCCTGCACGGACTTTGTCATAGCAGGCGCTGCAGTACACCGGCCGGTCGTTCCGCGGGGCGAACGGGACCATCGCCTGGCCGCCGCAACTGCCGCAGATCGCGGCATGGAACTCGCGCGGACCGCCGACGGTCCGGGCACGTTTGGCGACGGCCCGACACGACGGACATCGCTGGGGGTCGTTGAGCAGGCCCTTGCTCGAGAAGAAGGACTGCTCGCCACTCGAGAACGTGAACTCTCCCGCGCAATCGCGGCAAGAGAGAATCCGGTCCTGGAACACGTTGCCCGTTCCTCCTGATTCGGCGCGGCCGCCCCGGTCTTGCGTCTCCGCCCCCTGTGCCGAGCGGTCTAGCCGTCGGTGCCGACAGGAGGGTGCGCACCGACGGGTCGAGCCGGGCTCGGTCCCGGAACCCATGAAGGGCACAATAGAGGGCACGTCAAGGGCCAAATCGAGGTGAGACTCGTCGTTCTTCGCTCGTTTCTCCTCGAGATTCGCACGATTCGGCGGATCCTCTCACGGAAGCGGAGTGCGGACATGGCTAGACGCACGCCGACATGCTGCGGTGCGGGCTGGCACCGACCCTCTCCCGCACGGGAACCGGGGCCGGGCCAATCGCGTCGGCGCGCCGTGTCGAACCCGACCCAGCGCCTTCACACGCTGCGATCGAGCGCTCACCTCCTGCTCCTGGCCTGCGCGGCGATCACGGCCTGCAACGGCGCGACGCCCGGGCCGCCAACCTCCCGTCCACCGTCCGGCAGCGCCGGCTCATCGGCCGCTCCGGGTGCGAGTCCCTCGAGCCCCACCGTGGGCAACATCGACCATCCGACGGGCGCCACCGATGTCGTCCTTCGGATCGAGCAGGGCGGCGGCTTCGTCCCGATCGACTTCCTCGCCAATCAGTCACCGGACTTCACGCTCTTCGGGAATGGCGTGATCGTATTCAAGCCCCGCCTCGCGACTGTTCCGCAACCCGGGCCCGATGGGGTCGTCAAGCTTCCCCCGTGGCGAACCCGCACGCTTGACGAGGACCAGATCCAGGACCTCATCTCGTTCGCGCTCGGACGGAGCGGCCTTGGCGTCGCTCGCGCCACGTACTCGGCCACCGACATCGCCGACGCGCCCGACACGATCTTCACGATCCGGGCCGGCGGGGTCGCCAAGACGGTCACGATCAACGCCCTCAACGAAGAGACCCGGCCGGGCCCGGATTCAGTGGCGCGCCAGGCATTCGTCAAGCTCGCCGAGCGACTCCAGGATTACGACCAGGGCGGTTCCATCCCGTCCGATCCGTACCTCCCTGCGCGCTACCGCGGGCTCCTGACGCCGCGCGACGCGGACCCGCTCGTCCGGCCGATCGCCTGGCCATGGCCAGGCCTGAAGGCTGCGGACTTCCGGCCGGGCCCGACTGATGGCTCGGGCGGGGCGATGCTTCCCCACAGGACGATGTCGCCGAACGAAGTGGCGGCCCTGAATCTGACCGGCATGGAGGGCGGGCTCCAGAGCATGGCGATCAGGGCGCCCGACGGCACGCTGTACTCGCTCGCGCTGCGTCCCTTGCTGGTCGACGAGGGGGACTGACTCCAGCTCGCCTGCGCCGGCCATGGCGGAACGCAGCGGTGAACCTCGCATGTGATCGCAGATAAGCCGGCGGTGAGGACTGGTCGCCACCATGCCCTCCATGACGGACCAGCCCACGCTCCGCCTCGTTGACAGCCGCCAATCGGCATCCGTATCGTTCGCGCCGCCCGATCCGGTCACGCTCGGTCCACGAGGGAGGACGCCCACGCGTGCGCCGATCGCGGTCGGCCCGGGGCGCGCGGTGACTGCGGGGCCCAACCGCGTCCGCGCCGAGCCGAGGGGCGGCGTGACCTATCCGATCCAGCCCGGAAAGATCCAGGCGCCAGCGCTGCGCGATGAGACGTTGGCTCGGACGCGGCTGCTGGACTGGCTCGATGTCAAGATCCACAGCCGGGTCGTGTTCGTGATCGCGGACTCCGGGTATGGCAAGACGACCCTCCTTGCCGACTTCTCGCGGCGGACCCGCCTGCGCACGATCTGGTATCGGCTCGACGAAGAGGACCGCGACTGGGTCGGATTCCTCGCCCATCTGGTCGCCGCCGGCCGCGAGTTCGACGCGGAGTTCGCGCCTCGGACCGCGGCGATCCTGCGCTCGCTCGAACCGGGCGGACCAACCCGCGAGGACGCGATCGAGACGTTCCTCGAAGAACTGCCGACGATCGCGGCCGACGGCGCCGCCCTGATCCTCGACGACTTCCACGTTGCGGACGAATCGCCGGACATTCGTCAGATCGCGCGCGAGATCGTCGTCCGCGGGCCGGAGCGGCTCTCGGTCGTGTTCGCCAGCCGTCGCGCGCCATCGGTACCGGTCGCGAAGCTGCGCACGCTCGGCGAGCTGGCCGAGCTCGGGATCTCGGACCTCCGCTTCTCCGACTCTGAGATGGAGCAGCTGTTTCGCGAGACGTATCGCCGCCCGCTCGATCCGGACGTCCTCTCCGACCTGGCGAAGCGGACCGAGGGTTGGGCGGCGTCGCTCACCCTGGTCCAGGCGGCTCTCCGCGAGCGCACCCCGGCCGAGACCCGGTCATTCGTCCGCGGCCTGTCCGGCGCCCGCGACGAACTGCACGACTACCTGGCCGAGGAGGTTGTCGGCGACCTTCCCGTCGTCCAGCAGCAGTTCCTGATGCGGACGTCGATCCTCCAGCGAGTCACCCCCGAGCTCGCCCAGGTGGCGACGGGGCTGGGCGCGACCGAAGTCCAGTCCATGGTCACCGAGGCCGAACGCCTTGGCCTGTTGGGTCGGCGCCCCCGGCGCCGATCCGCCGAACAGAGGTACCACCCGCTCGTCCGCGAATTCCTCGAGGATCGGCTCCGCCGCGAGGTCGGCTCGACTGGCGTCGACGAGCTCCACGTCACGGTGGCGCGCTGGGCAGAGCCGACCGACTGGCGCACGGCGGCTCACCACTACTCAGCGGCGCTGCGACGGGCCGAGCTCCAGGGTGTGCTCGAACGGCACCTCGAGACGATCGTGGCGTCCGGCGCCTTCTCGGTGGCCGCCGAGTTCGCCCGGATCCTGGCCGAGGGGACTCGATCGGCCGCCCTCGAGGTCATCGCTTCGCGGCAGGCCAGTGTCGAAGGCGACGTTGCCGCGGTCGAGGCGCATGCATCGGCAGCCGCGGCGCTCGAGCCAGACAACGACGTCGTCGTCCTGAACTTGATCGCATCGAGAATTCTCTCTGGCGAGCTTGCGCAGGCACTGCCTATGGCCGAACATTTCGCGCGGACTGGATCAACGCAGTTGATGCGTGAAGTCGCGTTTGCGACCACGATCCTCATTAAGGCGTCGCTCGACTTCCATCTCGGGGAGGCCTCGGCGGTCTTTGAGGCGCTCGCGATCCGATCGGCGCGTGACCAGCTAACC
>JBBRSJ010000026.1:0-31444 GCA_038245515.1 Candidatus Limnocylindrales bacterium
CACTTCATGTACTACAACTTCGCTCGGCCTCACAAGACGCTCGGCCGGAACGTGACCCCGGCGATGGCGGCTGGCCTGTCCGACCATTGCTGGACGGTCGAGGAAATCTGCCAACTTCTCGAATCAAACTGACCCACTACCGCCTCGGTCATCGATTGACAGCCGATCGACCGGAGCCGTACCGTCGCGACCAGCCGGCGCCGACGGAGGTCGCGATGATCACGTCCCGGCCGCCTGATGCGACCCGGTCGAGGAGTCGCCTTGCTGGTCGGTGATCTGAGCGCGATTCGAATCCCGGGCAGGAACGGTGACCGTCGGCCGGTTCGTGTCGACGGCGTCGATGCCGAGCTCCTGGCAGGCGCCGATCCCGCTCGCGTTGTCGACGGTTCCGCCCGCAACGACAAGCCCGGCAGCGTGAAGGCGCCGAGCCTCAGCGACCGTCAACCAGTCGAAGGGGACATTGATCGCGGTCGCGGATGCCTGCCGGGCAGCGTCGATCGGGTCGGTGCTGCGGTCGTCGCGATCGACGATCAGCATCCGCGGGATCGACGGACCGACCGCCGCCGCGGCTCGGAGCTCGTCGGACGAGAAGGAGCAGATCGAGCAGTCGTCTCGGGCAGGACTCGCGAGGATGGCCCGGGCGACCGGCACCCCGGTTCCGGCGCCCTTCGCTTCGATCGTCGCGCCGAGCCCGGGAGACCGGGCGAGCCAGGCCAGGAACGAATCGAGGGTCGGAATCCGCTCGCCAGTGAACGTTGGGCCGAACCAGCGGCCGGCGTCGAGAGCCTGGAGCGCGGCGACCGTCTGCGCCGCGAGAGGCCCGCTGCCGTCGGACGTCCGATTCAGATCCTCGTCGTGGAAGATGACGGCGACGCCGTCGGCAGACAGCTGGACGTCGAGCTCGAGGTAGTCGACCCCGGCGGCAGCTGCCAGCGTGAACCCGGCAAACGTGTTCTCCGGTGCCTCCGCAGCCGCTCCACGATGCCCGCCGATCCGCAGGCCGAGCCCGGTCCCGCTCCAGTCCATCGTCAGCCGAACCTCCCGCCGGGGCGTCCTGGTCGGAACCGGGCCGGAGGCCGCGGCATGATGATGATGGCACGCGACGTGGCACGCTCGTGAACGGCCGGGAGCCGATCCTGTTCGCCCATCGTGGAGCGTCGGGCTATCGACCCGAGAACACGCTGGCGGCGTTTGCGCTTGCACTCGAGCAGGGCGCGAGCGGGATCGAGTCCGACGTCTGGTTGAGCGCAGATGCGGTCCCGGTCCTTCACCACGACCGGACGATCCGGCTCATCGATCGACGGATCGACGTGACCCGGCGAACCGCTCAAGAGCTGGCGCCATTCGGCGTGCCGCGCCTTCAAGACCTGTACGTGACCCTCGGAGCCGCGTTCGAGCTGTCGCTCGACATCGAGCATCCGGCGGTTGCGTTGCCGATGCTCGCGGTGGCGCAGGCCGCGAACGCCGCAGCGCGCCTCTGGGCCTGTCACGATGACCTCGGCCTGCTGGCCGAGCTGCGCGCCGAATCCACCGAGTTGCGCCTCGTCTGCTCGACCCGGCCGCGGCGGGTCACGGGCGGCCGGGCCGGCATCGCTGCCCTCCTCGCCTCCCTGGCCCGCCTGCCGGCCGACGGGCTCAATCTGCACTGGACCGACTGGACGCCGGCCCTCGTGGCGGCCACTCACGCGGCCGGCCTGCGGGCGTTCGGCTGGGACGCCCAGACCGAAGCTGTGGTCAACAAGCTCGTCGGCCTCGGGATCGACGGGCTCTATGCCGATCAGCCGGATCTGCTCGTGGCCCGGGCCCGGGCGGCTCGATCCCGGGCACGGGCGCCGATCAAGCGCTGAATCTTCGAGGCCCCGGCGACGCCGAGGCCTCGAAGCTCATTCACGCGATCCGTGATCACGGGCCGTTGGTATCGATCTCCTTCTGGATGGTCGCGGCCAGGTCGCCCAGGGCCTTGTCCGCCGTCACGCTGCCGGTCAGGACGCTGTCGAGAGCAGAGTCGAGGCCGTCGTGAAGCTCGGACCACTGCTGGATCATCGGGTTGGTCCAGGTCTTCGGGAAGTTGGCGATGTCCAGGAATGTCTTGAAGTGCGGGATCGCGGTGAGTGCCGGATCCGTCGTGAGCGACTTCAGCTGCGGAACGCTGGCGTTCTGGAGGGCCATCTTCCGCGATGGGTCGGCCGTCATCAGGTACATCCCGAACTTCGTCGCCGCCTCGGGGTCCTTCGAGCCCTTCGGGACGAAGAACGCGTTGCCGTTCACGAAGCCCGCCCCGTACATGCCGGCGACGTCCGTCGGGAAGGGCGCCGTCTCGTACTTCAGGTTCGGCGCGAAGTTCGGCGCGTAGGCGGCACCCGGGACCCACTCGCCGAACAGGCCCATCGCAACCTTGCCGGTGTACAGCAGGTCCTCGTCCTCGGACCCCTTGCCGGCGATCAGGTTCGTCAATACGCCCTTCTTGTCGTACTCGTCATGCCACTTCTTGTACCAGTTGAAGAACGCGATGCATTCGGGACTGTTGATCGTCACCTTCTTGGCGGCGTCGTCGTAGTAGCTGCATCCGAACAGACCGGCAAGCTCGGTGAGGTTCTTGCCGGGATAGTCGGGGATGAAGCCGGCCCGGGCCATGCTTCCGTCAGGGTTGTACTTGGTCAGCCTCTTGGCCATGTCCCAGAGCTCGGTCAGCGTCTTGGGCGGCTTGGTGGGATCGAGCCCGACCTCCGTGAACGCATCGGTATTCCAGAAAAAGCCCCAGGTGTCCTGGAGGAATGGCAGCCCGTAGAGCTTGCCCTGGTACGTCATCCATGCCAGCGAGGCCGGGAGGATGTCGCTCGTGTCGGCCCCGATCTTCTTCAGCAGATCGTCCATCGGAAGGATCACGTTGTCGTGGGCGAAGCCCGGGATCGGCAGGTTGTTGCAGGTGATGACCATGTCCGGCGGCGCACCACCGGCGACCGCCGCTGCGATCTGCTCGGGGTTGATCGAGCCGCTGATCCCACGGACCTGGATCGCCGGGTTGGCTTTGTTCCAGTCCTGGATGATCGACTCCATCGCCGCCACCTCGCCCTGGCCCGACCAGCAGTAGCGCAGGACGATGTTGCTGACGGTGGCGGGCGCCTGGCTCGAGGCAGTTGACGGCGCGGCCGACGTCCCGCTCCCGCTCGACGCGGAGGGGCTCGCCGGCGGCGTGCCGCAGGCGGTCGCGATCAATCCGATGAGGGCGACGATCGTCGCCGGTCTCCTGAGCTTCATGAGTGCGCTCCTCCTCGTGACCTTCCTGTCAACCGACGGGGCCTCGGCGGGCTCGTCGCGCGAACTGACGATGACCGATCGGTCGGCCTCCTTTCAGCCTTTGATCCCGGTGAGCGTGATGCCTTCGATGAACTTCCGCTGCGCCAGGAAGTAGAGGACGACGAGCGGCGCGGAGATGACGACCGAGGCCGCCATCGACAGCGGCCAGTCGGTCTTGTGAGACGACTGGAACGTCTGGATCGCCACCGACAGCGGGTACAGGTCGGGGTTGTTGAGGTAGATGATCGGGCCGAAGAAGTCCCCCCATTTGTCGATGAACGTGAACAGGGCGACCGTGATCAGGGCCGGCACGGACAGCGGCAGGATGATCCGGAGCAGGATCTGGCGCTCGCTCGCGCCGTCGATCCGGGCGGCGCTCGAGAGCTCCTCGGGGATCCCCCGGAAGAACTGGCGGAGCAGGAAGATGAAGAAGGGATTGCCGAGGAACGTCGGCACGACGAGCGGCAGGAACGTCCCGACCCAACCGAGCTTGGCGTAGATCACATAAAGCGGGATGAACGTCACCTGGCCCGGCAGCATCATCGTCGCCAGGAGGATGACGAAGAGGACGTCGCGGCCGGGCCAGTTGATCCGGGCGAAGCCATAGGCCACGACGCTGCACGACAGGACCGAGCCGACGACCGCCGGCACGGCGTACAAGAGGCTGTTCCTGAGCGCCTGCGGGAAGTTGATCTCGCTCAGGGCCCTCGGATAATTCTCCCAGACGAACGGCGACGGGACGAGGGTCGGCGGGCTGGTGATCGCCTGCGGGCCGGTCTTCAGCGACGTCGCGATCATCCACAGCAGTGGCAGCAGATACACCGCCCCGAGGCCAAGCAGGGCGGCGTAGGCGCCGATCTTCCAGGCGTCGGGACGGCGCTTCCGCGAGCGACCCGCCTCGCGAGCCACCGCCGCCGTCACCGATCGCTCGCGTAATAGACCCGACGCCGGGATGCCCAGAGCATCAGGACCGTGAAGGCGAGGATGACGAGGAGGAGGATCCAGGCAAGGGCCGAGGCATAGCCCAGTCGGAAGTAGCGGAACGCGTTGTTGTAGAGGTGGAGGCCATAGAACAGCAGCGAGTTCTGAAGTCCGCCGATCGCCCCGCTCCCGCGGCTCGTCGTCCCCTCACTGATCACGTAGGCCTGGGTGAAGTACTGGAAGATCGCGATTGCGCCGGTGATCAGGTTGAAGAGGATGGCCGGGCTGATCATCGGGATCGTGACGTGACGAATCTTGCCGAAGCGGCCAGCTCCATCGACGTCTGCCGCATCGTAGAGGTCGCGCGACACGCCCTGGAGCGCCCCGAGGTAGATCACCACGACGTCGCCCACGCCCCAGACCGTCATCAGGATGATCCCGGGCTTCGTCCAGTCCGCGTCGAAGAACCACTTCGGCTGAGGCAGGCCCACGAACCCGAGGATCTGGTTGACCAGCCCGTACTGCGGGTTCAGCAGCCAGATCCAGAGAATCGCCACGGCGACCGTGGGGACCACCACCGGCAGGTAGAAGATCGTCCGGAAGATCGAGATCCCGCGGATCCCCTTGACGTTCAGGAGGAGCGCGATCGCGAGGGCCGAGAGCACGGACAGCGGCAACCCGAAGACCGCGAGGTAGAGGGTGTTGCCGAGGGACTTCCAGAACAGTGGATCGGAGCCGAGCCGGGCGTAGTTGTCGAGGCCGATCCAGCGCGGCGCTTCGAGGATCTTGAAGTCGGTGAAGCTGTAGTACAGCGACGCCAGGGCCGGGTACAGGTAGAAGGCGACGAAGCCGACGAGCCACGGCGAGATGAAGAGAAGCCCGGCGACAAGGTTCCGGCGTGTTCCGGGGGTCAGGCGTCGTCGGAGTCGGACGGGAGCGACAGCGCTCATCGAGCGTCCGGGGCGTCGGGGCGATCGGGCTGGCGACGGGACATCAGGTCACGCTCCACCTCGAGCCGCCACGGTCCGAGCCCACTCGCTACCCTGTGAGGCGTGTTATTGAACGGTCGACCTGTGGCTGCTCGCGGCCATCATAGCGGCGCGCCGCGGCCCCGATGACGGCCCGCGCCCACGGCTCGAGAGGCGCCGTCAGCCGGTCCGAAGCGGCCAGTGTCGAGGCCGGATTTGGCGCCGAGCTCCATGTCGCGATCGCTGCCGCCGAGGAGGCCGGCGCCCTCCTGCTCGATGCCTTCGGACGGCCGTCGACCGAGCGTCGCAAAGGACGCCACGACGTCGTCACCGGTCTCGACCTCGCGAGCGAGGAGCTGATCATGGCCCGGCTCGCGAGCTCATTCCCCGAGGATCGACGGCTCGGCGAGGAGACCGGTAGTTCCAGATCACGGCACGGCCGCGAATCGGGCCGGACGTGGCTTGTCGATCCGCTCGACGGGACGATCAACTACGCCTCGGGTCTGCCGATCTGGTGCGTCAGCGTCGCCCTCGCGGTCGGCTCGACGGTCGTGCTCGGAGTGATCCGCGATCCGCTCCGCGACGCGACGTTCGCGGCGATCCGGGGCGGCGGGGCGTGGCGTCATCCGGGCCGTGAGCCGCTCGCCACACGCCGATTGCGCCGCCGCGCGGACGCTGTGATCGCCGCCGACCCGGGCGCCGAGGATGACTCCGTTGCCGACGCCCGGATCCGGGCGATCCGTCCGGACGTCCGGGCGATCCGGGTCCCGGGCAGCACCGCCTGGAGCCTGACGGCGCTTGCGACAGGGCGGCTCGACGGCGTCCTCCAGGTCCGTGGGCTCCAGGCCGTAGACGTCGCCGCGGCCGGGCTCATCGCCATCGAGGCCGGCGCCCGGATCACGGCTGCCGACGGTGGGCCCTGGATCGACGTCGGCAACCCGTCGATCGGGCGCGGGATCGCCGCCGGTCGGCCGGCAGTCCACCGCCTCCTCGTGAACGCGTGACGATCAGGCGGGTCGGTCAGCCGGGCAACTCGGGCTTCGATCCAAGGCGAGCCAGGGCGGAGGCGTAGATCTTCGACGCCGGGCTGAGCGCGACCGCCAGCCGCAGGTGGGTCCGGGCCTCGTCGGGCCGGCCGAGTTGCTTGAGGCTCTGGCCGAGGGCGAAGTGGGCGTAATGGGCCGACGGGTCGAGCTCGAGCAGCTCCGCGAACGTCGCCCGGGAGCGGTCATGCTGGCCGGAGTTGTAGTACGCCCGACCGAGCGCCTCGAGGATCGACTGCTTGCCTGGCTCCTCCCGGTCCGCCCGCTCGAGGACCACCGCGGCCTGGGCGAAGTGGCGCTGAATCAGGAGGTCGTGGCCGCGCTGCAGCAGCTCGTAAGCGCTCTCGCGCTCGTCGGGTTCGAATGAATCACGACTGTCCGGCCGGGCCATCCGCGGATGGTGGCACGAACGTCCGATTTGCTCCACGCACCGACGGAGCGTCGCGGACCTTCGCGAGACGCGACTCGAGCCACGGGATCAGCACACCGAGCTGGATGTCCACGGCATCGCCCGAGACCTGGCCGACCGACCGGAGCGCGTAGTGGAGCGGCGGTCCGACGAGGGTGCCGGTGACCGCCATCGCGATGGGATCGTCGCCGAGCGGGCCGAGTGCGCCTCGGAGGAGCTCGGCGAAGGCGCGGTCGTACGTCTCGGATACCCCTGTCCAGGCCTGCGCCAGCTCCGGATCCTGGCGCTGGATCGACCACCATGGGTCCGCCCGATCGAAGAAGGCGATCAGCTCACGGGCGAGGCGCTCGACGCGCTCGGCAACGGTGTCGAGGCTCTGAAACATGCCCGCGGACGGCGGCCGGAGATCAGCGAGCACCGTCTCGCCGGCGGCTGCGGCAAGGTCGAGGGCGGTCGGGAAATGATTCCGGACAGTCGCAGGCGCGACGTCGGCGGCCGTCGCCACGGCGCGGGTCGAGGCTCCGGCGAACCCGTGTTCGCGATAGATGTCGAGCGCAGCGGACACGATCCGCGCCCGCGTGGCCGCGTGGTGATCGGCGCGGCGTCCGAGGCGATAGGCGCGCGGCATGAATCCTCGTCCGAATTCTATTGACTTTTACGAGCAGTCAAATGATTATGGGGCAGACGGGCAGGACTTGCATTGAGGCTCATGACGATGATGATCGACTCTCCGACGCTGCTGCGGGCGGCCGGGTTGTCCGCGATCGTCGCGCTCATCGCACTGATCGTATCGGGCGTCACGCTCGCCCTGTTCTTCGGCAAGGCCGGGGAGTTGTGGGGACCCCTGAACGACCTCGCCACGGCGGTCATGCTGGTCGCGTTGCTCTTGCCCGTCGTCGCCGTCGACCGGCTGGCGGGCCCCGGAAGCGGGATCTGGCTGCGGATTGTCACGGTCGCGGCCGTCGCCGGGCTGACCCTGGCGGCCGTGGGCCAGGTCGCGCTGGTCGCGGGCATCATCGACCTCGAGACGTCCTTCGTCACGGGCGGCGTCGGGATCGTCCCGTTCGTTGCCTGGCTGGTGGCGCTCGCCGTGCTGTCATTCGGTCGCGGCCTCCTGCCGCCCTCGATCGGGTGGCTCGTCGTCGGCGTCATCGGGCTCTCGGTCGTGCTGACGATCACGGCCGGGCTGACAAGCGGACCGATCCTGTGGGTCGCCTCGATCGCGCTCCTCGCAGTGCTCATCGGCTGGATGGCGAGCCTCGGGTCGATGCTCATCGATCGGGCGCCGGTCGCCTGACCAAACCGCCGGATGGACCCGTCTGGGTCATGCGGCCGCGGTCGACAGGCTCGGCGTGAGCCTGATCAGCCGCCGTCTCGCCAGAGGGCGAGGTCCACCGGCTTGAGCCGAGGCGAGACGGTGGTTCCGGGGATCCGGCCGCGTTTCGCGATCGGCCGCCCGTCGATCTCCTTGATGTCGCCGGTGAAGTCGATCGGGGTCGCTCCGCTGATGTAGGAGCCGACCGCGTACGAGTCGACCGGCGCACCCTGCTCCCTGAAGTACGTGATCCGCTCCGGGTTCAGGCCGCCCGACACGACGATCTTGACGTGGTCGTAGCCCTCCTGGTCGAGCCGCGCCCGGACCTCCTTGACGAGATCAGCGGTGACGCGGCCGCGCTCCGACGGGGTATCGAGGCGGATCCCGTAGAGCCGATCGCCCAAGGCGTGGGCGACCCGGAGCGCCTCCTCGGCCTCGTCCTTGAACGTGTCGACGAGGACGATCCGGGGCACATCGGGGTCGAGGTCGCGATCGAACGCGAGGGCCGCCTCGACCGTGTCCCGGAACACGAGCACGAGCGAATGGGGCATCGTGCCGGTCGGGTTCAGGCCGGCGAGGCGGGCCCCGGCCGGCGTCGACGCGCCGACGCAGCCACCGACGATCGCAGCGTAGTCGAGGACGTCGGTGATGTCCGGGTGGACGTGGCGGGCGCCGAACGAGACGACCGGCTCAGGGGCCGCGATGTCGACGCACTCGCGCGCGGCGGTCGCCCACCCGGTCGACTGCGACATCATCCCGAGGATCGCGGTCTCGTACAGGCCGAACTGGCGGTATCGGGCGTGGATCCGGAGGACGATCTCCTTCGGTGCGATCCGGTCGCCGTCGTCGAGGGCCTCGACCTTCGTCTCGGCCGGGTCGGCGCTCGCGAGGACGTGGCCGATGAGGTTCTTCGCCTCGTCGATCCCGCACAGGATCGCGTCCTGGCGGGCGAAGACCTCCATCGTCACGATCGGATCGAGACCCTCGCGTTCCATGATCGAGGCCGCCCGGGCGAAGTAGACATCGGCCGAGTCGCCGGACAGGATCTCGCGCGAGGGTCGGGTGCGGACGATGCCCATCAGCGCGGCTGGCTCACGAATCGTCTCCCGTATCGGGCGGCCGAGAAGCGGTCGGATCGGGGCCGGCTGCCTGCGGCGGCCCGCTCGACTGGTCGGCGAGTGTAGCGTACGGCGCCGGATCGGCAGGCTCGACGGTGAGGGATTCCGACGCGACGAGCGGGCCCAGGCGACGCCGCTGCCGCCGGCGACGCCGTGCCATGACAACGCCAACGATCGAGAGGACGAGAAGCACGGGGACGATCGCGATCAGGGCGAACAGCCGGGCCCGTCCGACGCCGACCGATCCATCGATCAGGTCCGTCACCGCGGTCGCCCGCCCAGCGGCGTCGGCCGCCCCGGTGCTGAACGCGGCGCGTGCCGCCGCGAGCAACGGCTCTGGCTGCTCGCCGATCAGGCCGAGATTCACGAGCGGCGCCCGCGGAGCCGCGACCGCCCGGTCCGCCACGGCCAGCGCCTGCACGGCCGCCAGCTCGGAGTCGGCCTCGTGGACCGCACCGTCGAGCGAATCCCGGGCGTTCACGTAGGCCGTCCGGAGCGCGGGCGGTGGCTCGATCCCTAGGCGGGCCGCGAGGCTCGCGACCTGGTCGCGGCTCGCGAGGACCGCCGAGGCGGCCAGGATCCGCTTCGAGGCGGTTACAAAGTCCCAGTCGCTCAGCGGGCCACGGACGAAGAACGGCGGCCGCCAGTCGGTGCCGGCCCGGACCAGTTGGGCGTAGGCGGTCCGGGCGGCGGCCCGCTTGTCGAGCACCTCGGCCTCGGCGTCAGTCACGACCCAGCGCCGGAACACGCCGTCGGCCGTGGTGGAGTCGCCGATCTCGTCGATCAGGTCGAGGAAGCGGCGCCAGTCGTTGCTCCCGCCGACGGTCTCGGCCGGCCCGGCGCCGACGTACGCGATCTGGTGCTTCGCTGCCGCGGCGAGGACCTGCCGCATGCCCGGGTCACCAACCTCGTTCACAAGGGTCCGGATGACGGTCCAGGCCGCGTCGTAGCCGTAGCGCTCCCGGGCTTCGGTCTTCATGTCGGTGATCCGCGCGGGGTGGACCCAGTCGTCGAGGCGGACCGCCACGGCGTCCGTCGGGGAGACCGGATTCGGCGCGAACGGGCCGATCCCGATCCCGTCGAGGGACTTGGCCGCGTAGGTGTCGGCGAGGCCCTCGTTGATCCAGCGGCCGACGAAGAGGTTGCTGTTGAACCAGGCGTGCGAAGCCTCGTGGAGGATCGTCAGGTCGTCGAGGTCCTCGCTGATCTCGATCCGGTTCTGGCCGACGAAGAAGACGCCGCCGTAGCCCTCGAGGAGCGGGGTGTGGACCTCGAAGACCGACAGGTCGCCCGCGACCGGCCAGTCGAGGCCGGTCTGTGCGACGAGCTCCGGCAGGCCGCGGGTCAGGAGCTCGCTGACCTGCCGCTTCCACTGCGCGTCCTCGGGCCATGCCCGGACCACGAGGTGCTCGCCCCCCGCGAGGTCGATCCGATCGGAGGTGAGCGCGCTCTTGCGGTCGGCGGTGACGACGAGGTACCACGCTCCAATGGCGGTGATGTCGGTCGCCCGGAAGATCGTCGTCCCGCCACTCGTGGACCGGGCTGCGTCCGAGCCGGTCGTCTCCGCCTCGAAGCCCGACGGGACGACGACCCGGATGCTGCCCGAGTCGCCGAACGCCCACGCCACGAACGTCGCGAACGCGGTCCCGACGCGAATATCGCTCTTCGAGCGGGGCGCGCCGCCGGGCAGGTCGAACGTGACTCGGACCGCGGTCGACTGGTGGTAGAAGAGCGACGAGCGGAACCGGACCTCGAGGATCGCGAACCCGGTCCGGGGCGTGGTGGTCGCCGTCACCGGGGTTCCGCCTGAGGTCGCGCGGACGTTCGTCGCCTCGGCCTGGATCGCGAGTCGGGCGCCGTCATAGAAGTAGCGGGTCAGGATCGCCGCGGACGTCGTGTTCGGCTTGTCGTTGCGGGCCGTCACGTCGAGCACCACCCGGACGACGCGCGACGCCGGGGCGATGGTGTAGGTCGCCGCGGTCGTCAGGAACAGGCCGTCGCTGGCGGCCCGGGCGGCGGGCGCCGTGGCCGGCGCGAGGAGTCCGGCCAGGGCGAGGATCGCGGCCGAGAGAGCGGGCAGGAACGAGCCGCGACGGAGGCCGGCGCGCTCGGGCGATCCCCCGATCCTGGTCACTGCCCGCGGTGGGCTTGGAGCATCCGACGCCGACGCCGGACTCCGCGATCGCGCCGCCAGCGGATGACGAGCCAGATCGCGAGAACGAGCGCTGCGAGGATCGCCCCAACGGCGACGATCCGGTTTCGGCCGATCTCGTCGGCCGACGTCCAGATCCGCTCGGCAAACGCGGCCGCCTGGACGCTGTTGGTCAGGTCGCCGGCCGCGTAGTCCCTCGCCGCATCGGTCAGGACCATGGCCGGATCGCTGTTCCAGAGCCCGACGCGCACGATCGGACCCGGATCCGCGGGGCGGGCCGCGTCGGCCCGGCGATACGCGGCGATCGTCGCGAGCTCGGCCTCCGCCTCGGCCGACGTCGCGGCGAAGCCGCGCTGTCCCGAGAAGTCGATCGCCATCGTGGTCGGCGTGGTCAGGCCGGCGGCGGTCGCGGCGGCAGCGACCGTGTCGCGGTCGTCGAGGGCGGTCGACGCGCCGTCCAACAGCTCACTCGCCTGGTCGAACTGCCAGACTCGCAGGGCATCGCGGACGACCCGCGGCAGGGTCCAGTCACCGGCGCGCTGGGCGACGGCGGGATAGCGCTCGCGGGCGGCCGAGCGGGCGGCGAGCAACGACGCCTCGGCCGGCCGGACGACCCAGCTCGTCCAGAGATCCGTGTAGTCCGCACCCGTCCGATCCTGGAGCAGGTCGAGCAACCCGCGCCAGTCCGGCACCGCGGCGACAGTCTCGAGGCTCGCCTGGGTCCCGATCGGCTGGTACGCGCCGCGTCCCTCGTGGATCGACCGCCAGACGTCGCGGAGGCCGTCGGCCCCGGCGCGCTCGCCGACGAGTGTGGCGAGCTTCAGCGCCGCGGCGAACTCGGCGTCCTCGGTCGCCTTGTCGCTGACGCCGGGCGCTCCCCAGGCATTGAGCGGGATCCGGAGCTTGTCGAGGGCGGGTGTCAGCGCATCGCCGGTGACGCCCTTTTCGCCAATCGCCGACGCTGCCCGGAGCGCATACCACGAGGCGAATCCTTCGGTCGCCCAGCGATCCGCGAGGAGGCTGCCGTCGAACCAAGCGTGGGCCGCCTCGTGGAGGATCGCGAACGTCGAGGCGTAATAGGCGATCTCGATCTGGCCCGACTGGGGGTTGTAGCGCCCGGCGAACCCGTTCGTGTTTCGGCTGATCGCCTCGGACACGATCAGCGGCCGATCGATCGGCCAGGGCAGGCCGATGTCGGCGGCGAGCGCCGGAAGGGCGCGGGTCAGGAGGCCGCTGACACGCTTCGCCCATGCCGGATCGTCGGGCCAGGCCCGGATCTTGATCGCCACCGACCGGCCGTTGATGGGCACCTGGAGGGTCGTCTCGCTGTAGGCGCCCGGACGATCGGCGACGAACGAGGCGAAGAAGCGCAGGGGATCGGCGAGGCGGCCGCTCGCATACGTGATCGTGCCGGCGGCGTCGGTCGTCGGCTTGCCGAGGGCGGACCCGTCGACCTCGACCGAGAACCCGGCGGGAAACTGGACCGTGACGCTGCCGCCTGGGTTCCCGGCGCTCCCGAAGCCCCACGCCCCGAAGCTGACGAGGCTGGTCCCGATCCGGGTCGTCCGGGTCGGTGAGCCGCCCGGGTCCGCGATGTCGAAGGTCAGCCGGAACCCGCGGCTCGCCCCGGCGCCGAGCTGCGTGCCGAAGTCGATCTGGAGGAGGGTGTATGTGCTCGTCCTGCGGGCAACCCGGACCGTCGGCTTCGCGCCATGGCTACTGACCTTGAAGGCGGTGGTCCCGGGCTGGACGGCGAGGAATGCCCGGTCGAAGAAGTAGCGATGGGTCTTCGTGTCCGATCGG
Organism: Candidatus Limnocylindrales bacterium; assembly: GCA_038245515.1. Taxonomy (GTDB): domain Bacteria; phylum Chloroflexota; class Limnocylindria; order Limnocylindrales; family CSP1-4; genus CF-46. The sequence continues at coordinate 13,027 of JBBRSJ010000026.1, forward strand.
TGGTTGGTGGCGCTGATGTCCACTCCGACGTGGACACGTCGCTTCGCGGGATCGACCACGTAGCGGGCATCTGCCGTCATCGTGAAGCCACTCGAGGCAGCGACCGCCGGTGGTGCGGCCAGCGGAGCGCCGACCGGCACGATGACCGCGGCCGGGATGGCGCCGACGACCGCGAGCACGGCGATCCCGACCAGCCCGAGCCGGCGGCGCAGCGCGGCTCGCCTCATCGGGCGCCGCCGGTCGGGTTGCGGTCGGGCGCCGCGACGGGCACTGCATCTTGCGCCGCGTCGGTCGCCGCGTCCGGCGCTGCACCTTGCGCAGCGGGTTGTGCCGCGACGTCTGTGGCCGGGAGCAGCTCTGGGAGCCGGGCGGCGAAGCGCTCGATCAGCTGGTCGTTGCGGCCGATGCGACCCGTCGAGTCCGGGATCCGGCCGCCGATCCACAGCCAGCCCGCCGATTCCTCGAGGAGCTGGTCGGCGATCAACAGCGACCGCGCGAGCGCGAGTCCGAGCTCGTCGCGGTCGGCCGTCCGCAGCGGGAGCTCGCTTGCGAGGACCGGCCGATCGTCCTCTGCCAGGGAGAACTTCACGAACGGGAACTCGTCGTTCCAGCGGAGCAGCTTCCGGAACGACTTGCGATAGCCGTCGCCGATCGGCGGGGCGAAATGGACCCAGCAGATCAGGGCCAGCGACGGATCGAGGATCAAGGTCACCGGCAGGTCGAACCGGCGGCTGCCGTCGAGGCGGAGGTCCCACGAGGTGACGCCGTCGCGATCGGCCCGGGCGTGCGCCACGAGCCCGAGCTCGTCGAGCCAGCGCTCGACGTCCGCCGGGCCCGTCACGGCACCCGAGGGGGAAACAGGCATGGCGGGCAGTCTACCGGTGATGTCCGATCCGGGAAGACCGGTCCCCGGATCGGGCGCGGATCGCACCGCTGCGGGGGGCCGTCGGCGGTAGCTTGCAGCGAGCGGCGCGCCGACGCGACCCCGACGCCGGACTAGGTGTCCTGGCCGCTCTTGACCGACTTGGCCGAACCGCCGGCCACGCCCGCTGACTCGCGGTGGCCGTTCGAGGAGGCCTCGATCCGGACCGCGACTCGCTTCTCGGCGGCCGCGTTGGCAGCGGCGAGGCGGGCAGCCACGGTCTTCGGCCGGCCAGCCTCGATCGACGAGCCGCTCTTCACCACCCGGCTCGCGAAGTCGTTCGCCTTCACGTCGCCGGCGATCTTCACGTTGCGTCCGATCCGGATCCCGCGAGGGATGATCGCGCGCTTGCCGACGACCGTGATGCCGGTGTTGAGCCGGCCCGGCTCCTGCTTGTTCGGCGTATCGAAGTCCGGGCCGTCGCCGACGATCGCCCCCGGGCCGACGACGACCTCCTTGTCGAGGATCGATCGGTCGACGACCGCGCCCGAGCGGATCACCGAGTCGAACATCACGATCGAGTCGCGGACGACCGCGCCGACGTCGACCCGGACGCCCGGCGACAGGACGGAGTTCACGACCGTCCCGTTGATCACGCAGCCGTGGCTGATCAGGCTGCGGTGGACCTGGGCGGTCGGGCCGACCTGGGCGGGCGCGCGCTCTTCGGACCGGGTGTGGATCGTCCAGTCGCGGTCGTACAGGTCGAGTGCCGCGTTGTCCTCGAGCAGGGCGAGGTTTGCCTCCCAGTAGCTCTGGATCGTCCCGACGTCCTGCCAGTAGCCCTCGAAGTGATAGCCGAAGACGCGGGCACCGCCGTCGAGCATCGCCGGGATGACGTCGCGGCCGAAGTCGAGGCGATCCTCGCTGAGCCACTTCCGGAGCGCCCGCTTCGAGAACACGTAGACGCCCATCGAGGCGAGATCGCTCTTGGGATGCTTCGGCTTCTCCTGCCACTCGACGACGCGGTCCGCGTCGTCGAGGGCGAGGATCCCCATCCGCGACGCCTCCGCGAGCGGCACCCGGCGGACGGCGATCGTGACGTCGGCCCGCTTCCGGCGGTGGGCCTGGATGAACGGCTGGTAGTCCATCTTGTAGATATGGTCGCCGGCGAGGACGACGATGAGGTCGCCCGCGTCGTGCTCGATGACGTTGAAGTTCTGGAGCACCGCGTCCGCCGTCCCGCGATACCACTCGGCCACGCGGCCGCGCGCGATGTACGGCTGGAGGAGCTTCACGCCGCCGTTGTTCCGATCGAGGTCCCACGGCCGCCCGAGGCCGATATGGTCGTTGAGCGATCGCGGGTTGTACTGGGTCAGGACGACGACGTTCGTGATGTCCGAGTTGACGCAGTTCGACAGGGTGAAGTCGATGATCCGGTACTTGCCGCCGAACGGGACCGCGGGCTTGGCCCGGACGCTCGAGAGGATGGACAGGCGCTCGCCCTCACCGCCGGCGAGGATCACGGCCATCGTCCGCTTCATGCTCGGATGCTAGCACCGTCGACAGCTGAGGCGGTCATCGCCAGATCACGTGTTCGTTGCATTCCGGTGATCGACCGCGCGGCGCGGCGAGTCGGGCGTCGTCTGGCGGACGGGCCGCAGCCCGGAGCGGGGACCTACGTGAACAGGAGCGGATTGACGAACACGTCGTTCATCCGGACGGCCCAGTGGAGGTGGGCGCCCGTCGAGTGTCCGGTGTCGCCCTCGTGGCCGATCACCTGGCCGGCGGTGACGGAGGTGCCCTGGCCGGCCGGGCAGTTCGGCTCCATGTGGGCATACCAGGTCTCGAGCGCCTGGCTGTGGGCGACGATCACGATCCACGCCGGGTCGGCGCCGTCGGCGTAGTTCCAGCCGCAGTACACGACCCGCCCGTCGCCCGATGCCCGGACCGGAGTCCCGTACGGGGCGACGATGTCGATCCCCTGGTGGAAGTGCGGGCACGAGCCGTACGGCGGCTCCCACGCGAACCCGGTGCAGCCGAAGATCTGGGTGACGGAGCCCGCCATCGGCCAGATCAGCGTGCCGTTGTACTGCGAGGGGATGTTGCCCTGGGCATACGCCGCCGCGACGAGGTCGTTGATCCGCTTGGCGAGGGCCGCCTTGGCCGCCGCGGTCGTGGCGATCGCCTTGGCCAGGTTCGTCTTGTTGGCCGCGAGCCTGTGATAGGCGGACTGCTGGATCTGGAGCGCCTTGGCGGTCTCGGCCTCGAGGCGCTTGAGCTCCGCCTGGGCGGCCTTGAGGTCGACAAGCTGGGCGTTGAGCTTTGTCCGCTGCGCCTCGGTCTCGATCCGCAGGCCGTCGGTCGCGGTCCGCGTGTCGGTCACGGTCTGGTGGATCGCGGACAGGGTCTGCTGGTCCTGGACGATCCGCGCGGCGAGCGCCTTGTCCTGCTCGCCCATGTCGATCGAGTAGCTGACCTCCGACAGGACGTCGGTGAACGAGCCGGCCGACAGGAACGTCTCGAGCATGGAGGTCCGGTTGGTGTCATACGCCTGGCGGAGGCGCTCGGCGAGAAGCTCCTTGCTCTCGGCAAGGTGCCAGCGTGCCCGCATCTCGCTGACCTTGACCCGCGCGAGCTGGGTGTCGAGGAACGTGAGCGAGGCGACGAGCTCGAGGTAGTGCTGCTTGACGACGCCGATCTTCACGACCATCGAGTTGATCGAGATCTTGACCGACGCGAGGTTGGCGTTGATCCCGCTCAGCTGCTTGCGTGTCGAGGTGATCTGCGTCGACAGGTCGGCCTGAAGGGCGTTGATCTGGGCGACCTGCGCCTTCTGGTCGCGGAGCTGCTGGGCCATCGCGTTCTGGCGGGCGCGGGCGTCGGACAGCTGGTCCGCGCCGACGGGCGCGGCGGGCCCGCCCAGGATGCCGAGCAGGAGCGGGACGATCACGAGAAGCGGAAGGCGTCGCGCGAGCCGGCCCCGCCGCGTGGCGGGCGGCGTGGCGCGCGGGCCGCGCGGGGCGCCCGGAACGGCGTCGGTTCGCCGGGCCCGGGCCATGCGCGACGGATTCGTGGGGGGGTGCGCGCTGGGGCGCAACACCTCAGGCAAGGTCATCGTGGCGAGCAAACTCCGTTGATCGCGTCTGTTATGCGCTATTCGCGCGGGGCGCGGGTGGCGGCGATGCCCGATCCGACCGCCCCGAACGGGCACCCTCAGGACGACGACCGGCTGTCCGGCATCATACCGCGGGTTGCAACCGTATGACATTTCGGGGCCCTGGGCGACCCTGACTATGGTCCCGTGACTCCATCAGTCGCCTCCGGACCGTCCCGGACTGACCCTCCCTCCCTCTCGAATTTCTTTCGCTCAGGCGGGTACTTCCTGGTGCGGACGCGCAGGGCCCGGACTCTCGTCCCTTAGGCGACAGGCGCCTGCTGGGCCGGAAATCCGTCGAGGTCCTGAGCGTGGACCGCGGCCGGCCGATCGACGGCGGCTCCGCAGCAGGCGGGTGGTTCCTACGGGGCGTAAATCCGGAGCTGCCGGCGCGCGGCGCAGAACGCGCGGCGCAGAGCGCGCGGCGCAGAGCGCGCGGCCCGATCAGACCCTGACGAAGATCCCCCACAGGGCGCCGAAGATCAGGAACGGCCCGAACGGCACGAATGTCTTCCGACCGATCCGCCGCGTCGCCAGGAGCAACGCCAGCACGAGCCCCGCCGCCAGGAGGCCGGACAGCAGCCCGGTGAATGCGCGGAGCGCGCCGCCCATCAGGCCGACGCCGATCAGCAGCTTCACGTCGCCGAGGCCGAAGGCGCCGGCCCCGAACGGGATCGACGCCAGGAAGAGCCCGAGCGGCACGACGATCGCCACCGCCACGGCCGGCAGGAAGTCGGCGCCGACCATCGGATTCCGGCCCGCAATGTCGAGGACGAGCGCGAGCGGGATGATCGGGAGCGTCAGCTCGTCGGGCAGGAGCCGCTGGTCGAGATCGATCGCGAACCCCACGACGAGCGTCGCGAACCACAGGCCGAACAGGACCTGGACGAACCACTCGGCGTCGGCGAAGCGCTCGCCGAGCATCCAGAACGCGAACGCGCCGATACCCGCCGTCGCAACCGTCCGCCAGCCGATCGGCCGGCCGGCCGGATGCTCCTCGTCGTGCTCCGGCCAACGAACGGCGAACCGGTCCGCGACAACGCCGAAGGCGACGCCGACCACGGCCAGCAGCAGTGACGGCGTTCCGACCATGACCGTGTCGAACGCCACCGCGGACACGGGCTCGGTCAGCTCCGGGCCCCGGCCATCGCCAGCTCGACGAGCGTCGCGTGCGTCACCCCCGTCGCGCCGCGCGAGGCGTACGGCGTGGTCTTCCGGAAGTACCCGCTCCCGCCGATGTCGAGGTGGGCCCACGGCACCGTCCGGAACTCGCGCAGGAAGAGGCCGCTCTTGATCAGCGAGCCCTCCGCCGAGCCGGAGTTCTGGAGATCGCCATACCAGCTCTCCATGTCCGTGACGTAGTCGTCGACGAGCGGGATCTGCCAGTAGCGCTCGGCGCCCTTCACGGCCGCCGACATCACGTCGTCGTACCAGCCCTGTGGCGTCCCGAACGCGCCGGTGATCAAGTGCCCGAATGCGCGTGAGACCGCGCCCGTGAGGGTCGCCACGTCGACGATGTGTGTCGCGCCGAGGGTCTCGGCGTAGGTCATCGCGTCGCCGAGGATCAGGCGGCCCTCGGCGTCGGTGTTCGTGATGTCGACGAACTTGCCGTTGAGCGCCTTGACGACGTCGCCGGGACGTGTCGCATGCCCGCCTGGCATGTTCTCGACGGCGGGCGCGACTGCGAGGAGCGGCGTCCCCGGCGCGAGCCTGGCGACGGTGGCGATCGCCGCGATCACGGTGCAGGCACCGATCTTGTCCATCTTCATCTCTTCCATCCGGTCGGCCGGCTTGATCGAGATCCCGCCCGAATCGAAGCAGACGCCCTTGCCGACGATCGCGAGATGACGGCCAAGAGCGTCCTTCTCCCCTTCCCCGCCCGATCGCATCACGATCATCCGGGGCGGGTTGTCGCTGCCCTGGCCGACCGCAAGGAACATCCCCATGCCGAGCTCGAGCGCTCGATCGGGCTCGATGACGTCGATCCAGAGGCCGTGCTTGGCGGCGACGTCGCGGGCCTCCTGGGCGAGGACCTCGGGGCTGATGTCGTTGGCCGAGCGATTCGAGAGGGACTTCGCGTGGTTCGCGCCCTCGCCGATAATCACGCCCCGCTCGGCGGCCTTGGTGGCTGCGGCCGCGTCGGTGCCGGGCGCGATGAGGATCAGCTCGTCGAGGGTTGGCGGCGCGTTCTTGGCATCCTCGCGGTAGAGAGTCTTGGGGTCGAAGCTGCCCTCGACGACCCCGCGAGCCACGAGCTCGGCAACCGCGTCGACGCCACCGGGAAGTACGTCGGCGAGGGGCGTCAGCCAGATCGCGAGAGATCGTGCGTGGCGGCCAGCGAGGCGATGCTCGGTCGCTGCGCCGACGTGGAGCACGGTCTCCCGGTCGAGGTCGGCGGCCTCGCCGCCGTTGATCGTCAGGATGCGGCCCGCGGCGACCTCACCGGGCGCGGCGACTGCGGACGCGTAGCGCTTCGACCGGATCTCACCGAACGCTGCGAGCGTCCGGAGCTCTCCGCCGGTTCGCCGGTCGATCTCGCCGAGCGGTCCGTCGAACTCCGGCTCACCGAGGATCGGGATGGCGAGGACGTCGGCCTTGACGTCCCAGGGCTGGTCAGTGACGACACGCAGCTGCACGGATGGGCACTCCTCGATGCGAGGGCCGCGCCCCGCGTCGGGCGCAGATGGAAAGGTTGCGGCAGTGTACCGGGCGGCGACCCGGCAGCGGCCCGCGCTGCGCCGACCGAAGCCCCGCGACGTCAGCCGGACGGCAATGGCTGATCCGGCCCGGGCGACGCCGAGCCCACGGGACCGGCCAGCTGGTCGAGGGCGGCCTGGAGCTTGGCCCGTGCCTGCTCGATCCCGATGACCGCCTCGTTCAGCCCGCCGCGACCGATCTCGGCGAGGATGATCACGATGCCCGAGGTGTTCGATGGGAGCAGGTCGCGGGCGTTTCGCTCGGCCCGGGCGGCGTCGATCATCGTGGTGCTCACCTTGCCCTTGGCGGCGATCGTCGCCCGGTAGAGGCGGGCAAGGGCCGCGTCGTATCCGGCGTTGCGGTCGATCCACTGGGTCAGCGTGCTGACGTCGACGGCGTTCGCGAGGACGTCCCGGAGCGAATTCGCCTGGTCAAGCATCGCCTGGGCGGTCGCGAGGGTGCTGAGGGCGGCGGCGTACTTCTTCGCGCGTCCGGTGGCGGCCGCTTGGCCGGCGACCTTGTCGTGGTTCGTGAGCAGGGTGCCGAGCCGGATCGCGACGGTCGAGCCCGCCGCGAGCCGCGCCCAGGCGACCTCGAGCCCACCGGTGGCCGTCGCGGCGGCGAGGGCGACGTCGCGTCGCTCGATCGTCGTCGGCGACCACAGGAGCGCCTCGTGGGGGCCGCTACCGGGCAGCGCCGAGAGGCGATCGCGGAGCAGCGCCGAGCTCGACTCGACCTTTCGTGCGAGCGTCTGGCCGTCGGCGACGGCGGAGTCGAGCGTCGTGAAGTCCGACGAGACGAGGGCGGTCAGGGCGCCCCGGCCGAGCTCGCCCAGCCGGGCGACATCGGCCGTCAGCTGGGTCAGGTCGGCCTCGGCCGTGTCGAGGGCCGCCGCAGCGGCCGTGTCGGTCTCGGACGTCAGCTCGGCGCGGGCGGCGGTTCCCGGCTGGTTCGCGAGGCCCGCGACGAGGCCCGCGCCACCGACCGAGATGACCGCCACGATCAGCAGCCAGACGAGGGCCAGAACGACCCTCCGGAGAAACCGCGACATCGCCGGCATCGTAGCATCGGGCCATGGTCGATCCCGCCCTTACCCCCGACCGAGCCGCCCTCCACGCGATGCCCAAGGCGGAGCTCCACCTTCATCTCGACGGCTCGCTCCGGATCGACACCGCCCTCGAGCTCGCCGCCTCGCGCGGGATCGACGCGCCGCGCGACGCCGACGGGATGCGCGCCGCGCTCGTCGCGCCGATGCCCTGTCGCGACCAGGCCGAGCTCCTGCGCGCCTTCGACCTGCCGATCGCGCTGATGCAGGACGCGGAGGCGCTCGAGCGGATCACCGCCGAGCTGGTCGAGACGAAGGCTGCCGAGAACGTCCGCTACCTCGAGATCCGGTGGGGGCCGCTGCTCCACGTCGCGCGCGGGCTGGCCCTCGGGGACGGGATCGCAGCGGTGGCGCGCGGGGCTCGCTACGCGGCCGCCCGGACCGGCTCGGAGGTCCGCCTCATCTGCACCGCCCTCCGCTCGCACGATCCGGCGAAGAACACCGTGCTGGCCCAGGTCGCGGCCCGGTTCGCCAGCGAAGGGCTCGTTGGGTTCGACCTGGCCGGGCCCGAGGAGCGCTTTCCCGACCCGGAGCTCCACGCCGCGGCGTTCGCGACGGCCCGAGAGGGAGGACTTCGGATCACCGTCCATGCCGGCGAATGGGGGGGCGCCGCGCAGGTCCGGCGGGCGCTCGCGCTCGACCCCGAGCGGATCGCCCACGGCCCCGGTTCGATCGCCGACGACGACCTCTGCCGCGAGCTGATCGATCGTCGCGTCGCGCTCGATCTCTGCCCGACCTCCAACTGGCAGGCCGGGATCGTTCCGTCGATCGCCGCCCATCCCCTGGCGCGGCTCCATCGGCGCGGCGTGTCGGTCACGCTCTCGACCGACGACACCACCGTCTCGGACCTGACGCTGACCGACGAATACGAGCGGGCGCTCACGGAGATCGGCCTGACGCCCACCGAGCTCTGGGCGATCGATCGCCACGCCCTCGATGTCGCTTTCGCCGACGAGCCGACGCTCGTCCGCCTCTGCGCCGAGTTCGACGCGTGGCACGCCGGGCGGCCTATCGCCGACTGACCGTGTCGGCGGCCGTCAGCGCGCGGCGAACCCCTCGAGGATCGCGGCGAGCTCCGTAGCGTCGGCGGCGATCGCAGTCGGGCGACGGTCCACCGGGGTCGAGGCCAGTTCGTCGGGCGTCGTCACTCCGGTCAGCATCAGGATGCTCCGGGCGCCCACGGCGATCGCGGCGGCGATGTCGGTCCCGAGCCCGTCGCCGATCATGATCGCCTCGGCCGGTTCGCGCCCAACCACTCGCGCCGCCTCTTCGAGCAGGTAGGGCTCGGGCTTGCCGATCGAGATCGGGGTCACGCCGCTGGCCGCCTCGACAGCCGCCACGATCGAGCCGGCGCCCGGCCGGATCGCGCGCTCGGTGGGGTAGACGGGGTCGCGGTTCGTCGCGATGAATCGGGCGCCCGCGCGGATGCAGTCGGTCGCGACCGTCAGGCGCAGGTAGTCGATCTTCGGATCGAGCCCGACAACAACCGCGTCGGGCCGGCCTGCTGCGTCCCAGCCGTTTCCGCCGTCGGTGCCCTCGACGCCGCTACCCCGGATCAGCTCGCCGGCATCGGCCGCTCGCGTGACGCGGAACCCGGCGTCCTCGAGCTCGCGGTCCAAGCCGCTTGCGCCGACGGTCAGGACGTGCCGGATCGACGGCTCGTGGTCGCGCAGGTAGAGCGCGGTCGCGCGCGGGGATGAGACGATCCGGTCGGCAGTCGCCGGCGCGCCCATCTTGGTGATCCGCTCGACGTATTCGGCCCGGTACCACATCGAGTTGTTCGTCACGTACACGACGTCGTCGCCGGCGGCCGCCCGCGTCGCGAGGAGCGCGGCCACTCCCGGCACCGGAACCACGCCGCGGTACAGGACACCGTCGAGGTCGACGAGAAGGAGGAGACCGGGGGTTGCCATCGCCGTCGAATCCTAGCCGAGCGGCGCCCACCGGCCGAACGGCTACGCTTGGCCGGTGACCCGCCTCTCGCCGCGCAACGATCCGATGACCGGCACGACCCGCCTGCTCGTCGACGGCACCAACCTGCTCTACCAGCTGTCGTCCGGTCCCGAGCGCCAGCCGCCGGCGGCCCTGATCGGCCGGCTGCGCGCCGCGATCCCGCCCGAGATCGCGATCGAGCTCGTCTTCGACGGTCCGGCCGAGCGGGGCCTGCGCGGCGAGCGGATTGCCCACGGGGTGTCGGTCCGGTACGGCGGGCGACACACGGCCGACACGATCCTTGTGACCCTCGTCGAGGACGTCGCGATGGCGGCCGGGGCGCCCGCCGGCGGCGGCTCGCTCGCGACCGAATCGATCCTGGTCGTCACCGACGATCGCGCCCTGCGCTTCGCGATCCAGCACCGCGGCGCCCGGACCGCCGGCGCCTCGTGGCTCGTCCAGCGGATGGCGCGGAACAAGCTGTCGTCGCCGTCGATCGGGAACGCCCGGCCGCCGCTCCCGCCACGGCTCGAGCAGGGGCCGGCAGGATCGGTCCGATCAAGGATCGCGGGCGGCAAGCCGATGGACGACCAGGACGCGGACCCGGGCTGGTCGCCCGGACGCGGCGCGACGACAAAGCGCGGCAACGGCAAGCGCGGCAACGGCAAGCGTGCCCCGAAGCGCTGACGGGGGGCGGCACCACGGCGCCTCGCCGGGTCGCCCGCCGGATCCCTCGGCCTCGCGCACGATGGAGGCAGGGACCGGTCTAGAATGCCCCCGTGACCGTCCTCGACCAGATCTCGCACCTGTGGTCGGACCTGCTCGGCTTCCTCTCGAAGATCATCATCCCGGACTGGGCCGGCCTGATGCAGCTCCTGCCGGTGCTCGTGCTGATCGGCGTCGTCGGGCCGATCCTGTCGATCCTGATGCTCACCTTCATCGGCTACAACGTCACGAAGCCGCGGATCAAGGTCAGCTACCAGGAGGGCACGAAGGTCGCGCCGCGCGACCATCTCGGGCACCCGATCGTGCCCGCGGGCGAGCCGTACTGCCCGCGCGACGGCCTGATCTATCCGTCGGGCACGACCCGCTGCGACGTCGACAAGACGGCACTCCTCCTGCGCTGCCCGAAATGCGAGGTCGTCCGCGAGGCGTCGATCTCGGCCTGCGGCAACTGCGGTCTCGCGCTCAGTCTCCAGCCACGGACGATGATCGTCTCGACCGACGGGCCGCCGCCCGGCGGCGCCGCCCTCGCTTGACGTGACCGCATTCGCCAGCACCCGCTGAGGCAGCTATGAACATGCTCGCGACGATCCTGTTCCCGGTCGGCGCGGTGGCGATCGCGATCGCCTTCGCCGCCCACGTCGGGCATGCCGTGCTCCTCGCGAACGGCCGCCGCTCACTCTCGCTCAACCTCAACCCCGGAGTCCAGCCCGCGTGGGCCGGCGCGGTCACCGGCTCGTTCGCGGCCGCCCGCTCCGCATCACTGAGCGCGAGCTCGGGCGACGCGCCCCTCGGCATCGCGCCCACACCGCTCGGCCGAGCCGCGACTGCGACCGCCGTCTTCGGCTTCGGGGTCCTCGCGAGCTATCTCCTGATCCGCGGGATCAGCCTCGGCCGCGGGCCGTGGGGCAACATGTTCGAGTTCACCGTGGCCTTCGCGACCTCGATCACCGGCGGCTACCTGTACCTCCAACGGCGCTATCCGATCCGCTCGATCGGCTTCATCCCGACCGGCGTCGCGCTCGCCCTGCTGCTGTACGCCTCGAGCCTGCCGGCACCCCAGTCGCAGCTCGTGCCGGCGCTCCAGAACCCGCCGCTGATCACGATCCACGTCGGGCTCGCGGTGCTGAGCTACGGGATCTTCGCCACGAGTTTCGCGGCCGGCGTCGGCTACCTGCTCCAGGGCCAGGGCGACCGGTTCGCCTGGCTGCCGAGCCACAAGGTCCTCGACGAGGTCGCCTACCGGGCGGTGATCATCGGCTTCCCGATCTTCGCGACGATGATCATCCTCGGCTCGTGGTGGGCCTCGATCGCGTGGTCCCGCTACTGGGGCTGGGACCCGAAGGAGACCGCGGCGCTCGTGACCTGGCTGAGCTACGCGGTCTACCTTCACGCGCGCAACCAGAAGTCGTGGGCCGGCCGGCCGGCGGCGCTCCTCCTGGTCGTCGCGTTCGGGATGGTGATCGTCACGTACTCCGGCTCGCTCTGGTTCAACGGCCTGCACTCGTACAGCGGGCTGTAGCCCCGGCCGCGAGCGCGGATCTGGCGCCCGAGCATCCGCCGCGCCCAATTTCTGCCCGGTAGGAACCAGGCGCCTGTTACGGACGAGCCGCCGGGCGATCGGCGGCGGCCCACGATCAGATGCCGCCGGGCTTCCGTCGCGGCAGGCCGCGCCCGCCTGAGCGCCAGGAATCCGGGCCCACTTCTGCCGCAACAGGAGCCTCCCGCCTAAGCGCAAGAAGTCGGCGCCGAGCGCCGCAGCGGTGCCGGGCAGAGCAGCGTCCGCCGAATTTCTGCCCGGTAGGAACCAGGCGCCTGTTACGGGCGAGCTGCCGAACCCGTCCGCGGTGATCCACGCTCAGGCGCCGTCGGATTTCCGTCGCGGCAGGCCGCTCCCGCCCGAGCGCCAGGAATCCCGGCCCACTGCGGCCGCAACAGGAGCCTCCCGCCTAAGCGCAAGAAATCTCGACCGGGCCGGGCGTTCTCGACTCGGGCGGGCCACTTGGGCCCGCCACCCGAACGCGTCCACAAATCGACCACCTGTTCGATATCGCGTGGTGGACAACCGACCCGGACCCGGTGCACAACCCCACCCCGGCCCGTGGACAACCGCCGCCTCAGCGTGGACGAACGGGCCCCGAACGTGGGTCGGGCGTGGACGACCGCCAAACGTGCGCGGAACCACATGTTGCGGTCGGGGGTATGGAGCAACCACTACATCTTGTGGTTTGGGCCTTGACTACCCCTCCCGCCCGGCGTACATTGGAACCTCGCGCTGATCGCTCCGCGCCGCCTCCCAGGACCGCCCGCCGGCAATGCCCGCCGACCCGCGACCACCCTGCCGGGCCTCGCGAACCGACCGGCATGGGAGGAAGTCGCAGCTACCGCGGAGCGGCGCGAGCGACCTGAGAACGAGCGAGCGAGCGAGGAGCCCGCAAGCCCGGTGGACACGGTGGAGGATCTGGCACGATGGCCCGACAGAGCGGCGACGCGACCCCGGTTTTGGACCGCCACGAGGCGACCGGCACAACCGGCGCCGGCAACACCGCCGGCACCCGCACGAAGAAGTCGGCGACCGCCGCCCTCAGGACGCTGAGCGGCCCATTCGGCGCCAGCTTCGACGGGACCGACGGCCACGGCCACAGGACCAAGGGCCTGACCTTCGAGCGGCGCTGGACCACCCCGGGCATCCATCCCTATGACGAGATCGCCTGGGAGCAGCGGACCGCCGCGATCGGCAACGAGTCGGGCAAGCTCGTGTTCGAGCAGAAGGACGTCGAGGTCCCGACTTTCTGGTCGCAGCTCGCGACCAACGTCGTCGTCAGCAAGTACTTCCGCGGCCACCTCAACACGCCCGAGCGCGAGATCAGCGTCCGCCAGCTGATCGACCGGGTCGTCAACTCGATCTGCGCCTGGGCCGAGACCCAGCATTACTTCGCGACCGACGCCGACCTCGACACCTTCCGCGCCGAGCTGACCCATCTTCTCGTCCACCAGAAGATGAGCTTCAACTCGCCGGTCTGGTTCAACGTCGGGGTCGAGGCGCGCCCCCAGTGCAGCGCCTGCTTCATCAACTCCGTCCAGGACACGATGTCCTCGATCATGGACCTCGCCAAGACCGAGGCGATGCTGTTCAAGTTCGGCTCCGGCGCCGGCTCGAACCTCTCCACCATCCGGAGCTCCAAGGAGAAGATGACGGGCGGCGGGACCGCCTCAGGCCCGGTCAGCTTCATGCGCGGCTACGACGCGTTCGCCGGCGTCGTGAAGTCGGGCGGCAAGACCCGCCGCGCGGCCAAGATGGTCATCCTCGACGCCGACCATCCGGACGTCGTCGACTTCATCGAGTCCAAGCTCAACGAGGAGAAGAAGGCCTGGGCCCTGATCGAGGCCGGCTACGACCCGAGCTTCACCGGCGAGGCCTACGGCTCGGTCGCCTTCCAGAACGCGAACCACAGCGTCCGCGTGACCGACGACTTCATGAACGCGGTCGTCGATGACAAGGACTGGACGACTCATTCGGTGGTCGGCCATGAGCCGATGGAGACCTACAAGGCGAAGGACCTCTTCCGCAAGATGGCCGAGGCGGCCCACGTCTGCGGCGACCCCGGGATCCAGTACGACACGACGATCAACGACTGGCACACGTCCGCGAAGACGGACCGGATCTACGCGTCGAACCCGTGCTCCGAGTACATGTTCCTCAACGACACCGCCTGCAACCTGGCGTCACTGAACCTGATGAAGTTCGTCGACGCGGACGGCGAGTTCGATCCGGAGGCGTATCGCTACGCCGCCAAGGTCACCCTCACCGCCCAGGAGATCCTCGTCGACAACGCGTCCTACCCGACGCCGCGGATCGAGGAGAACAGCCACAAGTTCCGCCCGCTCGGCCTCGGCTACGCCAACCTCGGCGCGCTGCTGATGAGCCGTGGCCTCGCGTACGACAGCGAAGAGGGCCGGAACTACGCCGCCGCCCTGACCGCGATCATGCACGGCGAGGCGTACAAGCAGTCCGCGATCATCGCCCGCGACCACGGCGGCCCGTTCTTCTCGTACGACGAGAACCGCGCCCCGTTCCTCCGGGTGATCAACAAGCACCGCGACGCGGCCTACCAGATCCCGGCCGACCAGGCCGTCCCGAAGACGATGATCGCCCACGCCCGGGCCGTCTTCGACGAGGCGCTCGAGCTCGGCGAGCAGTTCGGCTATCGCAACGCGCAGGTCACCGTCCTCGCCCCGACCGGCACGATCGCGTTCATGATGGATTGCGATACGACCGGGGTGGAGCCGGACATCGCGCTGATCAAGTACAAGAAGCTCGTCGGCGAGGGCTACCTGAAGATCGTCAACCAGACGGTCCCGGCCGCCCTCCGCAAGCTCGGCTACGACGCGACCCAGGTCGAAGAGATCCTCGCCTACATCAACGATCGCGAGACGATCGAGGGCGCGCCGTATCTCAAGCCGGAGCACCTGTCGGTCTTCGACTGCGCGTTCAAGCCGGTCAACGGCACGCGGTCCATCCATTACATGGGCCACGTCCGGATGATGGGCGCGATCCAGCCGTTCATCAGCGGCGCGATCAGCAAGACCGTGAACATGCCCGAGGCCGCCACGGCCGAGGAGATCGAGCGGGTCTACCTCGAGGGCTGGAAGCTCGGCCTGAAGGCGATCGCGGTCTACCGCGACAACTCGAAGCGCTCGCAGCCGCTCTCGACCGGCAAGAAGAAGGACGACGGGGTTGCTGACAGCGAGGTCGTCGCCAAACTGAGGAAGGACCTCGCGAAGGCCCAGGCCGAGGCCGCCCTCCCCCATCGCCACCGGCTTCCTTCCGAGCGGACCGCCGTTACCCACAAGTTCGACATCGCCGGGCACGAGGGCTACATCACGGTCGGGCTCTACCCGGACGGGACCCCGGGCGAGATCTTCCTGAAGATGGCGAAGGAAGGTTCGACGGTCTCGGGTCTGATGGACACCTTCGCGACGACCGTGTCGGTGGCGCTCCAGTACGGCGTGCCGCTGCGCGACCTCGTGAACAAGTTCGCCCATGTCCGGTTCGAGCCATCCGGGTTCACCGGGAACCAGGAGATTCCGATCGCGAAGTCGATCATCGACTACATCTTCCGGTGGTTGGGGTCGCGGTTCCTCGGACCGGACGACAAGGCGGCCCTCGGGTTGCAGGAGCGGAGTGCCGAGAGCCCCGCCTTCGGCTCTCCGGCAGCTTCGTCCTTCGGGGCTGTTCTTCCGTTCGCTGGCGCTCGGGAAGAAATGCCCACTCAGGCCCAACTGCCTCCGGCCGGCGGCGGGGCGGCTCCCACTCCCCGAGCTCACGAGCCCAGGGCATCGATCGCGGTCGACGCAGCCACTGCTGTGAAGGAAAGCGCGGCGACGGTCGCTACCGGTTCTCCGGCCCTACCCGCGACCACGCCAAGCGTCGGCGCGGTCGGTGCGGGGAGTGATCAGCTCGCGGTCATTGCCACGAATGGGCATGCGGCGCCGGCAAAGGCTTCGAATGGGAACGGGTCGACCGTGACGCTGTCGCTGGGGAGGGCGAACGTCGCCTTCAAGATCCAGGAGGACGCCCCGAGCTGCGCCGAATGCGGCTCGATCATGGTCCGCAACGGCAGCTGCTACAAGTGCCTGAACTGCGGCTCGACGAGCGGCTGCAGCTGAAGGTCCTCGTGTCGAACGCGTCTTGAGCCAGAGAACGAACAAGCGATTTCATTCATCACACCCAGGCGCTTGCAGGGCGGCCGAGCGGGGCTACGGCAGGGCCACCTCACGTCGGCACCGCGGCCCCAAGGATTCCTCGCCTCGTGATCCTGGCAGCGGACGACGCCGCATCCTGCGTCGACGAATCGCGCGCTTTCGTGAGGATATCGAGTGAAGGTCGAGGTCTGGTCGGACGTCGTCTGCCCGTGGTGCTACATCGGCAAGCGCCGCCTCGAGACGGCCGTCGGCCGGTTCGATGGCGACGTCGAGGTCACCTGGCGCAGCTTCCAGCTCAACCCGGACCAGCCGCGGGGTGCTCGCACCACGCACGACGAGTACCTCCGCCAGAAGATGGGCGGGTCGATTGACCAGATCCAGGTGATGAACGCGCGGGTCACCGCGCTGGCCGCCGCCGAGGGCCTCGACTACCACTTCGAGCGGTACCAAGTCATCAACACGTTCGACGCCCACCGGGTCGCGCATCTCGGCAAGGTCCTCGGGGTCGGCGATGCGATCCAGGAGCGCTTCCTTCGCGGCCAGCTCGTCGAGGGCGAGGTCCTCGACGACCCCGACACGCTCGTTCGGCTGAGCGGCGAGGTCGGCGTGCCGGCGGACGAGGTCCGCGACGTCCTCGCGACCGACCGCCACGCCGCCGCGGTCACCGCGGACATTCGCGAGGCGCGCGAGCTCGGCATCACCGGCGTGCCGTTCTTCGTGGTCGACCGCCGGTATGGGATCTCCGGCGCGCAGCCGGCCGAATTGCTGCTCCAGGCGCTCGAGACCGCCCGTCACGAGGCCCACGCAGCGGCCGGTGGCTGAGCTCGCGCCGCCCACAGGCTCCGAGCCCGCTCGCGGCGCTCTCGCGTACGAGCCGGGCGTCTGCAACATCGGACCGGCCGAGATCGCGCGACGCCGCCGTGCCGGCCACTCGGGCCTGATCGCAACGATCGGGCTGCTTGGCGCCTTGGCGGCCGTGAAGGCGCCGCCGTTCACCCGCTTCACGGTCGCTCTACCCGCGGCTGTGGCCGCGTCGGGATATCTTCAGGCCCGCCTCCGCTTCTGCGCCGGTTTCGGGTCGCGCGGCGTGTACAACTTCGGCGAGATCGGCCCGATGCTCGAGGTCGCCGACGACGATGCGCGCGCTGCCGATCGCGTCAGGGCGCTCCAGATTGGCGCTGCGAGCGCGGCAATCGGCACGGCGGTCGGGATCGCGGCGGTCGTTGCCGCCCGGTAGCCGCAAGGCATGCGCTTGGCAACCGACCGATCCGCGGCAATCTCCGTCTACAGTGACGGGCGGCATCGCCAGGCAAGCCTGTCGGGCATCGGCAGGGTCCATCGTGGAGCGACCCAGTGCCGACCGGGTCAGGAAGCTCAGTTCGGAGGGAACATGACGACGAAACCTGTCCCGAGCGCGGCCGGTTCGGAGAACCTCGAGAAGAAGATCAAGGAGTTGGGGGACTGGCGGGGCGCGACGCTCGGGCGGATTCGCGGGCTCATCCACGGCGCGGACCCAGAGGTCCAGGAGGAATGGAAGTGGGTCAAGCCGAGTTCAGCGGGGACGCCGGTCTGGTCGCATGACGGCAACATCTGCACGGGCGAGACGTACAAGGAAGTGGTCAAGATCACCTTCGTCCGAGGCGCCTCACTCGAGGATCCCCAGAAGCTGTTCAATTCGAGTCTCGAAGGAAACGCCCGGCGCGCGATCGACATTCGCGAAGGCGAGACCCTCAACGAAGGAGCCTTCAAGGAGTTGATCCGGTCGGCGGTCGCCGCCAACTCGGCGCCTCCGGCTCGACGCGCGGCTCCGACGAAGTCGTCGACGCGGGCCCCGAAGGGGTAGTCGATCCGCGCCGCTCGAAGGGCGGGCGATGCCGAGCGGTCGCTCGGGCGCCGCAGCAAAGATGACGAGAGCCTCCGCCGGAAGATGGACGGGACGCTCGACCGCATCAGGGCGATGAACGCGCGGGTCTCCACCCTCGCTGCGGCGGAGGGCCACGACAACGACTTCGAGCGGTACCAGATGATCAACGCGTTCGACGCCCATTGGGTCGTGCACCTTGGCAAAAGCCCTCGGCGTGGGAGACGCAATCCAGGAGTGCGTATTCCGGTGAAAGCGATCAGTCAGTCCGGAGTTTTCGATCACCCCCGGTCGGAGGCCGCGAAGCGGCCGACGCGCGGGCTCGGGTCACTCCCTGACGATCACCTCCTCTCGATGTGCTGCGGCTAGTCTGACATG
>JBBRSJ010000027.1:0-30249 GCA_038245515.1 Candidatus Limnocylindrales bacterium
CCAGGTATGGCCCTCGTCGATCGCCAGGTTCCCGGAGCCGAACTCGCTGCCTCCGCTGAGGAGGTCGCTCGCGACCTGGGCGGCGGTCGGGATGAAGTGGTCCTTCCAGACGCCGTCGTTGTACCACTTCTCGCCCTGGGCGATGTAGTCCGGGACGACGGCCGTCTTGCCGTCGGCGGCCAGGAGCGAGCCGGCACCGAAGAACGCGGTCTCCGCGCGGGCGTTGTAGTTGTCCATGTACTGGGAGTCGAAGCCCCACTGGACGATGTTCGCCCGATCGAATGCGGCGTTGGTCGCGTCCTTGCCGTTCTTGTCGACGGTGAGCTTCATCGCGAGGGTGCGGAGGGCGTCGAGATCCCAGGGCTTGCCGTCGTACAGGTCGCCGACCTTGGTCGGCGGCAGCGGAAGGCCCGCCTCCTCGAACAGGTCCTGATTGTAGAAGATGAACGACGGGTAGACCGCGAACGGTAGGCCGACGGTCGCGCCGTTCTGGCCGAGCGAGTTGAAGAAGTCCACGAGGGACTGGTCGACGCCGGTCGATTTGTAGCCCGTGGTCTGGATCTGGGACTTGAGGTCGAGCAGCTGATCGGTGAAGAGGTTCAGGCCCTCGACGCCGACCGGGCCGATGATGTCCGGGGCATTGCCGGCTGCGATCTCGGTCTTGAGGATGCTCGCGGCCTGGGTGTTGTCGACGATCTCGTACTGGATGTAGACGTCCTTCTGCGACGCGTTGTACGCCGTGATGAACGCCTGCTCCGGCCCGATCTGGGCAGGCTGGGTGCCGCCGCCGAGGCCGATGAACCAGCGGACGACCGTGCCGCCGTTCGGGCCCGGGCCGGCGGCGATCGGGGCCGGGGTGATGAGCACGGTCGATGGGGACGGGAGTGCCGTCGCCGCGGCGGTGGACGACGCGGCCGCACCCGCGGACGGGGACGGGCTCGCCGACGAGTTGCACGCCGTCGCGAGCAACACGACGAACACCCCGATGACGAGGGCCTGGTTCGGTGCTGTGCCTGGACGTTTCATGGCGGCGGTCTCCTCCTCTTCGAGATCTCGATCGATCTCCCACCTCTGACTGGCTGTCGACTGGAGTGGTTGGCTTCGACCTCGCGGTCGCGGCTACCGGGCGCCGGCCGGCTCAGGGCATCCGCCTCCCGGCGCTCGAGGCGCGTCGAACGAGCTCGGTGGCGAGGATCACTGGCCGCTGGACGGGATGGGCTCCGTCGAGCGCCTCGATCAGGAGGCGAGTCATCTCGTGGCCCATCTCCTCGATCGGCTGGCGAACGCTGGTCAACTGCGGCCGGAGGGTGGTCACGACCGGCGAGTCGTCGTAGCCGACGACAGCGACGTCCTGGGGGACCCGCCGGCCGGCGGCCTCGAGGACGGCCATGGCGCCCGCCGCCATGAGGTCCGAGGCGGCGAAAACCGCGTCGATGTCCGGTCGTCCGGCGAGCAGCCGCTCCATCGCCGCCGCGCCGCCGTCCTGGGTGAAGTCGCCGGCGGTCTCGAGGCTGGGGTCCATCGGCAGCCCGGCATCGGCGCGGGCCTCCCGGTAGCCGGCCAGGCGGTCGACGCCGGCGCTCATGTCGGCCGGGCCGCCGATCGTCGCGACGACCCGCCGCCCGCCGGCCAGCAGGTGCTCGACTGCGCTCCGCGAGCCGCCCCGGTTGTCGACGTCGACGAAGCTCGCCGCCGGGCCTCGGAGGGGGCGCCCGCCCATGACGAACGGAATCCCGGCTCGGGCGATTCGGCCGGGGAGGGGATCGTCACCGTGGAGGCTCACGAGCAGGATCCCGTCGACGTGGCCGGCCGCCAGGTAGGTCGCCGTCCGCTCGGTATCGGCGGGGCTCTCCGGCATCAGCAGGACGAGCTGGAGGTCGCGGGCGCTGAGCCCGCCGCTGATGCCACGCAGGAGGCGCGGGAAGAACGGATCGCTGAAGAGGCGCCCGGACGGCTCCGTGATCACGACCGCGATGGACCCGCTCCGGCGAGTGACGAGACTCCGGGCCGCGCGGTTCGGGACGTAGCCGAGCTCTTCGACCGCATTCACGACCGAGTGCCGGACGCTGCCGCTGACGCGGGGCGAGCCGTTCACGACCCGGGAGACCGTCGCACGCGATACGCCGGCCAGCCGGGCGACTTCCTCCAGGGTGGCGCTGCGCGGTCGCGATTGCGAGTTGGGGACGGCCAATTCGATCCTCCGTGAGAGCGCTCTCACGCTCAATTCGGACACTATCACGGCGTGTCAAGAGAGCGCTCTCACAAACGCCCGGTAGGGCTGCTGATCCCACTCGTCACCGTTCGCGGACCCCGCCGTAACCTCGGCCGCGCCACGGCCCGGCAGTGCCGCCCTGTGCGAAACTGGGCCCATGCACGCCCCTTATCGCCGATGACCGGCACGGCCACAGACCCCCGTGCGGCCGCCCTCGAGCGCTACGAGGCCGTGATCGGCATCGAGGTCCACTGCCAGCTGAAGACAGCGTCGAAGATGTTCTGCGGCTGCTCGAACACGTACGCCGACGCGCCGCCGAACACGCACTGCTGCCCGGTCTGCCTGGGCCTGCCGGGCGCCCTGCCGGTCATCAACAAGCGCGCGGTCGAACATGTTCTCGCGACCGGCGCGGCGATCGGCGCGGCGACCCCGCCGGCGACCCGCTGGGACCGCAAGAACTACTTCTACCCGGATCTCCCGAAGGGCTACCAGATCAGCCAGTACGACCTGCCGCTCGCCGCCCACGGGAAGCTGACGTTCCAGACGTCCGAGGGCGAGGTCACGATCGGGATCACCCGAGCCCACCTCGAGGAAGACACGGCCAAGCTCGTCCACGCCACCGACGAGGTCGGCCGCCGGGTCAGCCTGATCGATTTCAACCGCTCCGGGGCGCCGCTGATGGAGATCGTCACCGACCCCGACGTCCGGACGGCCGAGCAGGCGCGCCGCTACGCCGAGGAGCTCCAGGCGCTCCTGCGCGCGATCGGAGCGAGCGACGCCGACATGGAACGGGGCCAGATGCGGGTCGAGGCCAACGTGTCACTGCGGCCCCGCGGCACGGAGCCGTTCGGCACGCGGGTCGAGGTCAAGAATATGAACTCGTTCCGCTCGGTCGAGCGGGCGATCGACTACGAGATCGAGCGCCAGGCGGCCGCCCTCGACGCGGGCGAGGCGCTGACCCAGGACACGCGCGGCTGGAACGAGGACAAGGGCACGACCTACGTGATGCGGTCCAAGGAGGACAGCCACGACTACCGCTACTTCCCCGAGCCCGACCTGCCGCCGCTCCGCGTCGACGCGGCCTGGCTGGCGGGGGTCCGTGACGCGCTACCCGAGCTTCCGGCGGCACGCCGCGCCCGCTACGAGCGCGACCTTGGCCTGTCCGGCTACGACGCCGCCGTCATCGTCGGCGACGGCCGGGCGACCGAGCTGTTCGAAATGGCTCGCGGCGCGGCGCCCGACGCCGACGCGAAGACCCTCGCGAACTGGGTGACCGGAGCCTTCCTCGGCCTGCTCAAGACCGACCCGAACGCGGCAGCCCGGGTCGTTGCCGCCGAGCTCGCTGACCTCGTCCGGCGCGTCGGGGCAGGCGAGCTGTCGGGTACCAACGCGAAGGAGGTCTTCGCCGCCCACGCGTCCGATGGCGCCTCCGTCGCGGAGATCGTCGAACGGCTCGGGCTGCGCCAGATCTCGGACACGACCGCGCTCGGGACCGTCGTCGACGAGGTCATCGCCGCAAATCCGAAGGCCGTCGGCGACTACCGAGCCGGAAAGCCCGTGCTCGGCTTCTTCGTCGGCCAGGTGATGAAGGCGACCCGCGGCCAGGCGAACGCGGAGCTCGTCGGGGCCGCCGTCCGCGAGCGCCTCGAAGGAGCCCCCGACAGATGATCGTGAACGTGGTCCTGTGGATTGCCGGGATCGCCCTGATCGCCGTCGGCTACAACCGGGCCCGCGCACCCTGGTCGCGTTATCGGGCGCTCAAGGAGCAGGACGCGAACGCCACCCGCTACAACGCCTGGCGCGGCGGTGTCCGCGACGATCCCGCGGAAACGGGAGCGTCGGTCGCCATGGGGGTCCTGCGGCGCCAGGCCCAGATGGCGGCCGGGATCGGGTTCGTTGGGTTCGTCCTCGTCCTCGTCGGCTTCCTGATCAAGTAGCGGCCGCGCTCGGTCGCAGGCGCCGGACCCGGCCGGCTCGATCAGCCAGCTCTCCTTGGCCCGATGTCGACGCCAGATCCGCTGCCGGAGCGACCCGTGTGCGGCGAGACGTGTCCGGAGCCTCCAGCGAAGGTCGTCCTCGATCCCGACGTCCGCGAGGATCGGCCACTGCGATGGGGCGGCTCAGCGCTCGCGGAACCGGCGGTGCTCGATTGCGGTGCAGCGGTCCATCACCACCGCCACGCCGCCGTCGTATGCGATCCGGGCGGCCTCCCAGCTCACGACCCCGAGCTGAAGCCAGAGGCAGCCTGCCGCGATCTCGACAGCTTCCTCCGCGTGTGGGACGCAGAGCTCTGCGCGGCGGAACACGTCGACGATGTCGAAAGGTCCGGTCGCGTCGACCGCTTCCCGGACGCTCCGGAAGGCCGGGGCGCCAAGCACCGCGGTCTCTGAAGGATTGATCGGCACGCAGTCGAAACCGGCATCGACCAGGTAGCGGAAGACGCCATGCGAGGGACGCGATGGCTTTGACGACGCCCCGACGATGGCGATTCTGCGCGAGCTCCGGAGGATGTTGGCGACGCCCGCATCGTCGAGGACCGGAACCGGTCCGCGACCCTCCTCGAGATCGAGCGAGGCGATGGCGATCGCCCGTTCAGCGCGGCGCCGGGCGGCGCGTTCGGCCGCGCCAGCCGGGTCCTCCGTCCTGGCCTGCTCGTCCGTCACGCCCGGACCTCGAGGGCCTCGAGACGGCGCAGGATGAAGCGCGGCTTCCGGCGCGACTCCCGGACGAGCTCGAGTCGGGGAAGATCGGTCAGGATCCGCCTGAACAGGATCTCGAACTCGACCTTCGCGAGCGGCGCGCCGAGGCAGTCGAGGATCCCGGCGCCGAACAAGAGATACGCATTGAGCGACCGGTCGAGCACGATCTCGTCGGGTCGCTCGAAGGCCGTCGGATCGCGATTGGCGGCCGCGAACTGGAGCGCCAGCTCCTGTCCGCGAGGGATGCGAAGGCCGTCGATCTCGATGTCATCGAGGGCAGGGGCCCGCTCGCGGGGGCGCGCCAGCGACGGATCGGGATCGGCGATGAAGGCCGGATCCCAAGGGTCGTAATCGAGCGCCGCCGGGCTGGCCAGAGTAGACCGCGCTGTTCGGCGTGCCTCGATTGTCATTGGCCGGCGGTCATCACGATCGCGACCGCCTACGCGGTCGCCTCGCGCTCGTAGGGCAGCCCGTCGGCGGCCGGCGGAGTGCTCCGTCCGATCAGTCCCGCCACGACGACGATCGTGACGATGTAGGGGAGCGCATCCCAGAACTGGCCCGGGATGGACAAGAGGAGGTGGCCAAGATTCCCGGACGGCGTCGCGAAGGTGATCGACTGGGAGATCGCTTGGGACGAGGCGAATAGGAGCGCGGCCCCGAAGGCGCCGAGCGGAGTCCACCGCCCGATGATCATCGCCGCGAGGCCGATGAACCCACGGCCCGCGGTCATCCCGTCCTGGAACGAGTTCGTCAACTCCATGCTGAGCGACGCGCCGCCCACCCCGGCCAGCATCCCGCCGAGGATCACGTTGCGGTAGCGAACGCGGATCACGTCGATGCCGACCGTCTCGGCGGCCTTCGGATGCTCGCCGATCGCGCGGGTCCGGAGGCCCCAGCGCGAGCGGAAGAGCAGGACTTGGAGGACGATCACGATCACGAGGACCGAAATCGTGATCGGACCCTGGTTCAGGAACATGTTGAAGATCCAGCCGATGAACGGGATCTGGACGAGGAAGGACGGCGGGGTGAACTGGCTGAACGCGCCGGCGCTCGTCGGCGAGCTCTTCGAGATCAGCTCGTTCAGATAGCCAGTCACGCCGAACGCCGCGATGTTGATGATCGTGCCGCTGATGATCTGGTCGGCCCGGACGCTGATCGAGAGCCACGCGTGGAGAAGCGCCACGAGCATGGCCGAACCGAGGGCCGCGACGAACGCGATCAGGAGCGCCGGCGTGATCCCGAAGAACGCCGAGGGCTCCGCCGGGATCAGTGGGGCGACGACGACCCCGACGACCCAGCCGACGAAGGCGGCCACGAGCATCGTGCCCTCGATCCCGATGTTGACGACACCGGATCGCTCGCACATCACGCCGCACATCGCCGCGAGGGTCAGCGGCGCGGCGACCCGGAGCATGATCGGAGCGACGATCGGCAGGACCCCGATCAGGTAGCCGAGGAACTCGAAGACGAGCCCGGCCACCGGGATGCCGTAGAGGGAGGTGATCAGGCCGTCCATCAGCCGACGGTCGGCTCGCCGCTGACATATGTCTTCGTGAAGGTCCCGGGGGCGTCGATCCCAGTCTTCGTCCCGCGCAGGCTGAAGAGGCGCTGGATGACCGGGGTCGCGACGAGGAACAACAGGATCGTGGCCTGCAGGACGTCGACGAGTTGGGCCGGGATCCCGGCGCTGATCTGCATCAGCGAGGCACCAGAACGCATCGCCCCGAACAGGAGCGCGGCGAATAGGACGCCAACCGGGTTGGAGCGGCCAAGAAGGGCGACCGCGATCGAGTCGAAGCCGACGGTCGTGCCGTACGAGCTCGTGACGTGGTGCTGGGTTCCGAGGACGTCGCCCGCGCCGGCGAGGCCGGCCAGGAGCCCGCAGATTGACATCGTGACGACGATCAGCACCCGCGGCCGCATCCCCGCATACCGTGCCGCGTCGGGGTTCGCCCCGGCCGTCCGAACCTCGAAGCCGAACGTCGTGCGATAGAGCAGCCAGGCGACGATTCCGACCGCGGCCAGGGCGACCAGCAGGCCGAGGTGCCCGCCGCGGCCGATCAGGATCGGATAGGCCGCGTTGCCGACATCGGGCGTGATCGGCGACGGGGCCCCGGGGACGGCCAAGGGTCCGGCGACGATCCAGGCAAAGAGGCTGATCGCGACGTAGTTGAGCATGATCGTCGTGACGACCTCGTGGGCACCCGAGAGCGCCTTGAGGATCCCTGGGATGAAGCCCCAGATCGCTCCCGCGAGCATCCCCCCGGCGACGGCGACGGGGATCGCGACGATCGACGGCTGGCCGCTCACGGCGATCGCGGCGGCCACAGCGCCGATCGCGCCCATGAGGAACTGTCCCTGGGCGCCGATGTTGAACAGCCCGGACTTGAAGCCGAACGCGACCGATAGGCCGCCGAGGACGAGCGGCGCGGTCGCGACCAGGGTGCTGACGAGCGGGTTGAGCGCGGGCGGCAGCCCGATCGCGCCCTCGAGCAGCGCGATGTAGGCGCGGGCCGGCAGCAACGGGTCGAACGCCTGGCCCGGGATCACGAGCTCCGAGCCGAGGATGATCACCGCACCGACGATGAGAGCGAGGAGGATCGAGACGAGGGGCAGGGCCACGACCGACCAGACGCGGCGCGCCACGCTCCGGCCTTTGGCGGTCTGCGCCGCGGGCTTCGCGGTCATGTCGACGCCTGATCGAGCGCGGCGGCCGGCGCCCGCTCGCGACCGCCGGTTGCCATCAGTAGTCCCACCTCGTTCTTGTCGGCCGTGCGGCCGTCCAGGATCGCGACGACCCGGCCGCGGTACATGACCGCGATCCGGTCCGACAGCTCGAGCACCTCATCGAGCTCGGCGGATACGAGCAGGATCGCCGTTCCCGCGTCGCGCTGCTCGATGGTCCGGCGATGGATGAACTCGATGCTGCCGACGTCGAGGCCGCGCGTCGGCTGGTCGAGGATCAGCAGGCTCAGGGTTCGATCGAACTCCCGCCCGACGACGACCTTCTGCTGGTTGCCCCCGGACAGCGTGCTCAGGCGGGCACGGACGGACGGCGTCCGGATGTCGAACGCGGCGACGGTCTTCTTTGCCGCGGCCTCGATGGCCGACTCGTTCCGCAGGATTCCGCGTGCGTAAGGCGACCGGTAATAGCTTGTCAGAACGAGGTTGTCGGCGACGTCGAAGGTCAGCACGAGCCCGAATCGCTGGCGGTCAGCCGGAACGAATGCCACGCCGGCCTCGTTCATATGCCGAGGACCCTTGCCGGTAACGTCGCGCCCATCAAGGGTGATCTTCCCGGCCGTGGGCCGGCGCAACCCGACGAGGGCCTCGACGAGCTCGTCCTGGCCGTTGCCGGCGACGCCGGCGATGCCGAGGATCTCGCCGGCCCGGACCTCGAGGTCGACGCTTCGGACCACCTCGCTTCCGCGATCGTCGGCCACCTTGAGCCCCTCGAGTCGGATGACGACGTCGGCCGGATGCGAGTCGCCGCGATCGACGGTCAGCTGCACCTCCCGGCCGACCATGAGCTCGGCGAGATCGTCCTCGTTCGTTTCGGCCGGCAGCCGGGTCCCGACGACCTTGCCCCGCCGAATGACGGTGATCCGATCGGCGATCTCGAGGACCTCGTACAACTTGTGGCTGATGAAGACGATGCTGTGGCCCTCGGCAGCGAGACGCCGGAGGACGGCGAAGATCTCCTCGGTCTCCTGGGGTGTGAGGACGGCCGTCGGCTCGTCGAGGACAAGGATCTGGGCCTGGCGATACAGGGCCTTCAGGATCTCGACCCGCTGCTGCCAGCCGACCGACAGCGTCCCGACCTTCGCGTCGGGGTCGATCTCGAAGTGGAAGCGCTTGCCGAGCTCGCGGATGCGCTTGCGAGCCTCGTTCTGGTCGATGAAGACCGGCCCGGCCATCGTCTCCTCGCCGAGGAGGATGTTCTCGGCGACGGTCAGGACCGGGACCAGCATGAAGTGCTGGTGGACCATCGAGATCCCCCGGGCGATGGCGTCGGAGGGCCCGCTGATCCGGACAGGCGTGCCGTCGAGGAGGATCTCGCCCTCGTCCGGGCGGGCCAGCCCATAGAGGATGTTCATCAGCGTGGTCTTGCCCGCCCCGTTCTCGCCGAGGAGGGCATGGATCTCGCCGGGGCGGACGTCAAGGTCGATGTGGTCGTTGGCCACGACGCCCGGGTAGCGTTTCGTGATCCCGCGCATCTCGAGCGCGGGCGCCGGAGACGGGACGCTCGGGGACTCGGTCGTCATGGAGGCCTCGTCGGGGAACGATCGCCCAGATGGCGACGAGCGGGCCGGCCGGTTGGCGCGGCCCGCTCGTCAAGTTCACACGGGGAGGACTAGGAAGCGCTCGGGGCGGCGCCGCTTGGCGCGGGAGAGGCAGCCGGGGCCAACTTCCCGCAGTTGTCCGGGCAGGTCTTGAGCGAGCCGGCCTTCATCGCCGCCAGGGCCGCATCGAGCTTGGCCTTGAGGTCGGCGCTGATCAGGCTCGCCTTGTCGTGGAAGTCGGAGATCCCGATCCCGTCGTTCGCGGCGTTCCAGAGGCTGTCGCCGCCCTTCGCGGTGCCGGCCTTGATGGCCTTGATCGACGACTCGACCGTGAAGGCGAGCTTCTTCTCGGCGCTCGTGACGATGCATTTGTCGCCATTCGTGTACGAGAGGAACTGGTCGACATCGACGCCGATCGCGTACAGGTTCGCGGTGCACGCGGCATCGATGATCCCGTTGCCGGTCTTGCCCGCGACCTGGAACAGGACGTCGGGATGGTTCTGGGAAATGAACTGCTGGGCGAAGCTCGTCCCGGTGACCGGGTCGTTGAACGCCTTGTTCGAGAAGTCGTTCGTGACGTAGGTGCTGAAGACCTTGATGTCGGCCTTGATCGACTTGGCGCCGAGCTCGAAGCCCTGGATATAGCGGATGCACGGGCCGCAGAGGCTCGTCCCGCCGATCGCCCCAATGATCCCGGTCTTGCTGACCGACGCCGCGACCATCCCGGCGAGGTAGCCCGGCTGGTCCTCCTGGTACTCGAGGGAGATGTAGTTCGGGGCGAGCGTCTTCGCGTCACCCTTGCAGCCGAACGCCGGATCGAGCTTGCCCGTCGCGTCGATGCAGATCGGCGACTGGTCCACGCCGATGAACCAGACGGTCGGGTTCAAGTGCGCTTCGCAAGTCGTCGCGGCGGCGTTGTTGAAGCCGGCCGTCACGATAATGTCGAAGCCTTGGTCGACGAACGCCTGGATGTTCTTGATGTACTCCGACGCGTCCTTCGGGACGACCGACTTCGGGGCCGCTGCGCCGAGGTCCGTTGCGCCGGCTTGGGCGCCCTTGTTCGTGTACTCGTTGAAGTTCTTGTCGTCGAGCGTGCCGATGTCGGTGGCGACTCCGATCTTGGCCTTGGACCAGTCGGTCGGCGCCGTGTGGGCCGGGCCAGCGGCAGCACCGGCACAGGGGTCCGGAGCGGCCGATGGGCCCGCCGAGGCGCCCCCGCCCGTGTTTGTACACGCGGACAGGATGATGGCCAGACCGCTGACGAGCGTCAGGCCAAGCGAGCGCTTGTGCATGTGTCCTCCTGCAGGGTCGAGATCCGACCGGCCGAAGCATTCGGGTGGTCCGTGTCGGTCTCGAAGATTGTTCGCTCCGCGGAGCGACATCGGCGCATCCTAACGACGGGGGGGGTCCGGCCGGGCAAGAGGCAACGCGTGGTCGCCCGCATGGTCCGTGGCCCTGGTCGAGGCGGATCCTTCCGGCCGCAAGGATAGGGCCCGGCCGTGACCTGTGCATACTGAATCGATGGTTCGTGCCTTGACCACCTCCGCCCGATGAGCGAATTCGACCCGCTCGCCTCGAGCGGCGGGCAGTCCACCGCCGGCCTCGCCTACGACGACGAGGGTTCCGGACCGCCCGTGGCGCTCGTCCACGCCGGCGTGGCCGATCGGCGGATGTGGCGGGATCTCGCGCCGCGGCTGGCGAACCGCCACCGGGTGATCCGCCACGACGTCCGCGGCACCGGTGAGTCCCTCCCGCCGACCGGGACCTGGTCGCATCACGGCGACTTCCTCGGACTCCTCGACGAGCTGCTGATCAGCCGGGCCCACGTCGTCGGCGCCTCGATGGGCGCGGGGATCGCCGTCGAGGCGGCCCTTGCTCGACCCGGTCTCGTCGCCTCGCTGGTGCTCGTCGCGCCGGGCGGCGCCCTCCTCGACGGCGCTCCGGCAAGCTTCCGGCCGATCTGGGCAGCCGAGGGCGAGGCGCTCGATCGAGGCGACATCGCGGCCGCGGTCGAGATCAACCTCCGGGCCTGGGTCGACGGCCCGCGACGGTCGCCCGACGCCGTCGACCCGGGCATCAGGGCGTTCGTCGGGGAGATGCAGCGGGAGGCGTTCGAGCTGCCTGAGTGGGACGCCGAGGCAGCACCCGAGCACGAGCTGAGCCCGCCCGCCGCGAGCCGGCTCGCCGAGCTGGCCTGCCCGGTCCTCGTCGTGGTCGGCGAGGAGGACGACGACGCGATCGTCGACATCGCGCGGCGAATCGCGGCGACGGCCCCGCGGGCCGAGCTGGCCATCTGGCCCGGTGTTGCCCACATGCTCACGCTCGAACGTCCCGAGCCGTTCGCCGACCTCCTCAGCGGGTTCCTCGGCGATGTCGAGAGCGGCCGCTTCGATGGCGAGCCGATCGACGTTCCGGCGTCGAGCGGGCCCGGGCTCACGCCGGCCGCCGAGCCCTCCGGACCGGCTCGCGCCGGCTGACGTGACGTCGGCGTCCGTGGTCCTCATCGTCGTGCTGGCCCTCGCCGCGGGCGGGTTGGTTGCCGGATGCGCGGCCGGCGCATCAGGGGGCCTTGCGACGACACCCCCCGCCCCTTCAGGGCGACCGCTCCGCTACGTCGCTCTCGGTGACAGCTACACGATCGGCACGGCCCTCGCCCGGCAGGCCGATCGCTGGCCCGATCAGCTGGTCGCGCGCCTCGGCGGTGGACTGTCCGGCCTCGAGCTCGTCGCCAACCTGGGGGTCAACGGCTTCACATCGGGCGACCTGATCGCCATCGAGCTTCCGCGGCTCGATGAGCTCCGGCCGGAATTCGCGACGGTCCTAACCGGCGTGAACGACGTCGTCCAAGGCGTCCCGGCCGACACGTACCGGAGCAACGCCGCCGCCATTCTCGATGCGCTCGTCGCCCGCTTGTCCGCCGGACGGATCCTCGCAGTGGCCACGCCCGACTACACCGTCACGCCGCAGGGCGCGACCTACGGCGATCCGGCGACCCAAGCGGCCCGGATCCGCGGCATCAACGAGATCCTGCGAACGCTCGCGACCGAGCGCGGCATCGCTTTCGTCGACATCTTCCCGATCTCGCTCGAGGCGGCCGCCGACCGCACGCTCGTGGCGGGCGACGGGCTCCATCCGTCGGGTGCCCAGTACACGCGCTGGGTCGATCGGATCGCGCCGGTCGTGGCGGGGTTGATCGGCCGCTGACCCGTTCGCCACGCGGCGAGACCCTCGGCCACGGGCCGGGGTCTCGTTCAGCGTGATCGGTGGCTTCCTGGCCGCTCGGCCCGACCGATCGTTACTTGCCGTCGCGGCGGGACGCCGGGGCCGGAGTGAGGATGAGCAGCGTGGCGATCACGCCTGCGATGAGCAGGAGGAGGAACCGCCTCACGTCCCTCGAAGAGCCGGTCGACGAGAGTGCGTCGGTCGGCGAGGGAGTTGCGCATCGTCCATTTCGGGTCATATGCCCGTCTCGTCCGGAAGTACGCCGAGTCTCCGTCGCGTCGCCGACGCCCCGCAGTCAGGGACCGTGGCGGTGGTCGCGCTCCGCGCTCGAGATCCGCGAGGCGCGGCCCGCCGCCCGGAGCTCGTGGAGGCGGGCGTCGTCGATCCCGAAGTGATGGGCGATCTCATGGAGGAGCGTGTCCTCGATCGCCAGCCGGAGACGCGCCGGGTCGCGGTTGGCCCGGGTCAGGGGCCCGCGGAACAGGGTGATCTTGCTCGGAAGTGGGACGTTGTCGACGCCGAACCGCGTCCGTGGTACCCCCTGGTACAGGCCGAAGAGTCCGACGGCCCCGACCGCTGACAACTGCTCCGGCGTCGCCTCGTCCTCGAGGACGATCGCAACCGAGTCCATCCGCTTGGCGAACGCCTCCGGCAGGTCGTCAATGACGTCGTCGATCACGGCGTCGAAGTCAACCTCGTTATGCGGCGTGTCAGGCCGCGCGGGCTCGAACGGGTCCACGAAGACCACGATAGTCGGCCGGCCGACATCGGTGTCACGAGACCATGGCGACGGCGTCTCCCGGACACCGACCGCGAGCACGGCTCATCACGTCGCGCGGTCGTCATCTGTCAACCGAGACCCTCAGCCACCCCGAGGACCACCATGAACCGAGTCGTCGCCCAAGCGATCTGCCTTGCTTTCGTCCTACTGGCCGCCGTCGCGTGCGGATCGGCCGCACCGTCGGCCGGCCTGTCCCTGCCGCCCGCCACATTCGAGCAGTCGCAGACGGCCTTCTGCGATTCACTGGGCTCCCTGCTCCGGGCCGTCGGCAATCCCGACGCCGGGACACCCTCCCAGCTGAGCATGGCCCTCGACGACGCGGTCGCGGCGAAGGATTCACTCGCCGCGGATCGAGCCGCGTCTACCGTTCGAGCGGAGCTCGAGACCGGCCGCCGCCAGGCGGCCGAGGCCGCGCGCTGGCAGCCGGCCGGGCCGATGGCCGCGGCGATGGATCGGGTCCTGCGGACCTTCGAGGTCTACGTGGCCGCGAAGCAGGCCCGCGCCGCATCCGCCGGCGCGCCCGATCCACAGAAGGCGTTCGAGAAGGCGGGCGGTCTCGAGGCCTGGGGCGAGATGATCGCCTCCGTTCGGGTGAACCCGATCCCGGTCGGCGCGTCGCCCGTTCCGTGCCGGGCGTTCTCAGGCACGCCATAGGGGCCGGATGTCGAGCCAACGACCTGGCGGCTGTCCGATCAACCCTCGGCCACCTGCAGCCGGGCCCAAGCGTAAAGCGCGTCGTCGACGGGCAGCTCCAAACCGAGCTGCTCGAGGTCGCTGATGCCGAGGTGCATGAAGCCCTGCGCGATCGCCTCGAGCCCCCGCGACTCTGGCGTGATGTCGGAGTCCTCGGACACGTCTGCGCCGTGGACGACCTTGGCCAGCAGCGCCAGCGCCGGGTCATCGCCGAGCTTGTATTCCTCGATCAAGACCTCGAAGGAACACATGCCGTCGCGGTGGGTGTATTCGGCGCCCGGCGCATCGAAGCTGATTGCGCGAACGCGTTCCGCGTACGGAAGAACCTCGTCACGTGGCACGTAGACGATCTCAGCAGCCGGGTCGATGAATTGTCGAATCAGCCAGGGGCAGGCGATCCGGTCCGTGTGCGGGTGCTCTCGAGTGACCCACTTCATCGTCGTGCTACCTTGCGTCGCCGGTTTGGACGGAAGGACGCGCTCGGACGCCGCTGCGGACCGGGCGACCCTGCGCCGGGCTATCGCTGGACCCCATGACGACCCTCGGTCCGAACGAGTTCACGCAGCTCCACGTGTCTGTAGGTCCGCGAGTCTCGTTGGGGCGCTCGTCGTGCTGGCCGTCTTCGCGCGCCTGTACCGGACCGGTTGGTGGACCCACGCGCCGTCGGACCGCGCGACAAGCGGGAGTTTGAGTTCGAGCTTGCCTACCGGTTACGATCGAGCGACCAACACCGTGATCGTCGCGACCACGATCGCGACTGCTACGGTCCCGGCGGCGACGAGTGCCCACCGCCGAGACACCGCTCGTTGCCGTAGGCGGTATGCGGTTCCGATGAGACCACCGAGGAGCACGAGGCCGAGGAGATCCCACGACGCGGCGTGGTCGACGAAGCTCCGGTACGCCACGATCGCGAGCAGCCCGAAGGAGAGCACCAGATACGACAGGCGGTCCGCGGCCTGATCGACGCTGGTCTCCCGCTCGTCGCGCAGCGTCATCCGATTCATCGGCCTTCTCCTTCGAGCCAGAAGAGTTCATCGACCCGCACGTCCAGAACCCGGGCGAGCCGAAACGCAAGCAAGGTCGAGGGGCAGTACTGCCGGGTCTCGATCGAACTGATCGTCTGACGACTGACGCCGGCGGCCCGTGCGAGTTGGTCCTGCGAGAGATCGTGCTCGGCACGTGCGACTCTGAGGCGGTTCAAGAGGTAGGCGTCGGGTCCTTTCGCCATCACGGACATCCTGAACCGCGTTCGTCGAAATGTCAAGTTTACTTGTCAGATTGCCAAGTCCGACCGACGGTGCAGATCGTCAGGCTGTGCGGGCGCACGCGGGTCCGGGTTCGGGCGTGTCAGCAGGCCTCCCTAGAGGCGACCGAGGACGACCATCAGGGCCAAGATCACGGCGATGACGGCGAGTTCGGTCGCAAAGCCGAAACGGGGCCGTCGAAAGGCGTCCGAGCGGGCCGCGCTCGGACCGCCGTCCGGGCCGTCGTGCCATCGGTCGTCATCACGCTCGAGTCGCCGAGCGGCCGGGCTCGTGACGAGTCCACCTGTTGCGAACACCAGGACCGCGACGATGATGGATGCCAGCCAGACGAGCCCGTACGCGGAGGCGAGCCCGTCGACCGAACTGATCCGGCCCGATGAGGAGCTGGCGAACAAGCTCGCGCTGCTCAGACATCGGCCGCGCCGCGATGTGCGGAAGCAGGATCAGGTTCGCGAAGACGGACCCTCCCAGCCACACCGTCCCGCCCAGGATGTGAAGGAAGAGGACCCCGGCCAGGCCGACGTTCATCGGGGCGAGCGCATCGGTGCCGACTCCGTTCGAGATGACGAGCCAACCGTCAGGATGACCACCGACTCGCTGCCGTCAAGGGTTGGGCCTACCATGCTGGCCACGAGATCCGCGGACCCCGATGGCCTGAAGCCGCCCGGTCATCGATGGACATGGAGGCACCCGGATGACTGGATCGGCCCAAAGCGGCTTCACCACCGGCATCGAAATCGGTCGACCCGGCTGGACACTGCTCGCGTCGAGCGGGCTGACGGGCGGCGCGTTCGAGCTCTTCCAGGAGGTCCGCCCCATCCTCGGCGGGCCGCCGCCCCACGTGCATCGCGAGCGCGACGAGGCGTTCTATGTCCTGGAGGGCCGCTACCGCTTCACTCGTGAGGCTGACGAGGTCGAGCTCGAGCCCGGCAGCTTCCTCTTCGTGCCGCGCGGGACCCGCCACTCCTTCCGCACCCTCGAGCCCAACTCGCGGACGCTCATCCTCGTGGCACCCGCCGGACTCCAGTCCTTCTTTCGGGAGATGGGCGTGCGGATGGCTTCGGGCTCAACCGCCCTCGAGGCGATGACCGCGCTATCGGAGATGCACGACGCGCATCCGGTCGACTGAGCGCGCGGCGCCGAAGAGCACCACCGGCCGTCCGCTCGGATCGCCCCACTCGGCGTAGGCGAGCGATCTGCCGTCGCGGAGCGTGACCACGCCGTCTGACCGAGGAACGGGGGTGGTTCTAGCCATACGAGGACCTACGCTGGCGGGCCGGCGACCGCGACCGTGTGTCGCGAGAGATACCGGCGACGCGCGATCGTAAGTCTCTGTCGCTGGCGCGTGTCGTCCTGCCGCTCGCGGCGGGCCTGACCCACCCGAGCGGCCGATGTCAGACCGGGGTCGCCGGCGCCTCTTGTGGACAGATCCGGCAGATGTCAGCATGGCCACGTCCCAACCGGATGGTCGAGACACGGGACGGCGCGCGATCGACTGGTCGGGCGCGCCACGGATCCGGCCATACCCTCCCCGCGGGTAGGAGCCAGTCATGGGGTGCGGAATGGAGCCGACGGAGATCGCCGGCGTGGAGGACGCCGCATTCGCCGCGCGCCAGCGCGCCGAGCTCGAGCTCCTGATCGAAGGGCAGCGCAGGTTGCTCGAGGTCAGCGAGCGCGTCCTGACCTCGCTCGACCCGGCCGTGGTTCTCGAGCTGATCGCAGAATCTCTGAAGCCGCTCGTCTGGTATGACAGCCTCGTCATCTATGAGGCCGACTGGGCCACGCACAGGTTCTTCCCGACCCTGGCTCGGACCCGGTTCACGGACGAGGACGCCGAGGCCGCGTTCATGCGTGGCTCGTGGTCGATCGACGACGGGATCGCCGGCTGGGTGATTCGCAGCCGTGAGCCACTGAACCTCGTCGACGCGCACAACGACCCTCGCGGGATCCAAGTCCCTGGAACGGACGAGGTGTCCGAGCAGGCTATCTTCATTCCGCTGATGCGGGCCGGCGTCGTCGCCGGGACCCTGAAGGTCTCGCGCATCGCCGGCAATGAGGCGGCATTCACCTCGAGCGAGTTCGACCTGGCACGGCTCTTCGCCAGCCTTGCATCGATTGCCCTCCAGAACGCGCGGACCCATCACACCGTGGTGTTCCAGGCGGACACGGACGGTCTCTCTGGCCTCTACAACCACGGCTCGCTCCAGCGGGACATCCGCGAGCTCGTCGCCCGTGGGCCCACGGAGCCATTCGCGCTCCTCCTTCTCGACCTCGACCGCTTCAAGATGTTCAACGACACGCGCGGGCACCCGGCAGGCGACGAGCTCCTCCGGCTGGTTGCGGCGGCGATCCGGGAGTCATCGCGCGAGGATGATCGCTCCTACCGATACGGCGGGGACGAGTTCGCCGTACTTCTTCGCAGGGCCGATGCGAGACACGCACAGACAGTCGCCAGGCGTGTCCGCGACGCGATCCGTCGGATCACGGCGGGCCAGGATCCTCACGTCACGGCCAGCATCGGGAGCGCGTGCTATCCGGGTGAGGGTTCGACGGCAGAGGACCTTCTCGCTGCCGCCGACGCGGCGATGTACCAGGTGAAGCGATCCCGCGGCGGGTCGCATCGGCGCGCCATCGGGCACAAGCCGCACCTGCTGTCGTCCGAGGCCGACGCCGCGGGCGCTGCCGGCCTCACGCACCCCGGGCTACCGGCGAAGGGCGGACGCTCACGTGGATGATCCCGGTACCTTGGTCCGGTTGCGATCCCTCGGCGCCCATCACAGGATCGGGAAATGGGACAGCCCTTGCCGGTCGGCGGATCCGCAGCGTCTCGGCTGACAGCAGCGGCGCCGTCTTCCTGCGTCCCGCGTGGAGGCAGCGTTGGGGCGACTGACACCCGAGAACCCGTGAGCCACAGTTGTCCGGGGACGTTCCGGTGACCGGGTCACCGAAGCTGGGGAGGGCGTCCAGCGCGCTCGTCGCGGCGGCCGCGGTACTCGTCGCGATCTGGTGGTTGGACCACCTCGTGATTCCATACCCCACGGTCCCCGAATACGACACAGACCCGGTCTACTACGACCCGATACGGTCGCTTGGGTACTTCGCGATGGCGGGAGGGGCCCTCGTCCTTGCCCGGCTCGCCTGGTGGTCGAGATCGGCGGTCGTGGGCACGACCTACCTCATCGTCGGAGCCGGCTTGGCGCTCCTGCCCTGGATCTACGTCTACTTCGTACCGGATCCGTATTCCGGCACGCCCTACTGGGGCGCGCTGCCTGCATCGCTCGCGAGCGCGATCAAGGAACTCCGACGGGCGATCGCCGGGCCGCTCGACGCGTTCGGCACAGTTGGGGGAGTCCTGGCGATCGTGGGCGTGTTCGTCCTCGCGCGGTGGCTACGCGACTGGGTTGCCGCCCGCGAACCTGACAGCGAGACGGCCTTGCAGGCGCGATCCAGGGCGGCTCAGTGGAGCGTGCCGAAGCTGGGTTGGGCGGCGCTCGCAATTGCCACAGCAGCCGTGTCGCTCGCGGCGATCGCGCGGGTCGATCATGCATTGAGCCAGGTCTGGTACCGAACGCTCGCTCACGACAGCTCGTTCGTGTGGGATCAGCCGATGGGCACGCTGCTCAAGTTGGGTGCGCAACTTGCTGTCGCGGGCCTGGTTCTGGTCGTCGCCCTGCCTTCCTGGCGGTCGAGGTCGGCGGCGGTGGGCGTCATCTATGCCGTCGCCGGCATCTTCTTCACGCTCCTGCCGATGATCACGGACTACTCATTAGGATCGACCGCGACAACGGCCAAGGCCATCTTCACGGCGACCAATGGACCGCTCAACGCGGTCACGATCGTCGGAGCGGCCATGGCCGTCGTCGGTGTCGTCGTCGTCGGAAGGTCGCTCCGTGACCGACTTGCTGCTGGCGAGCCAAGCACACCGGCGGCATCTGCGAGCTGGCCGACCTTGTCATAGCGCTTCCGGACGAGGCCCGTTCGGGTCCTGAGTCGAGGTCTTGATCAGGTCTCGCCCTGGCGGTGTGTGACCGCCCGCGCCGGTACGATTACCTCCCGCGACGACGCTCAGCCCCGGGGACCTCACGCAGCTCCACCCATCAATAGCTCCGAGTTTGCACACGACGGCTTGAACGTGTGCCCTCTTCGGCATCGCGGCCGGCGGTCGCTGCGCGTCTGGGCGATCGCCTACCAGCTGGTCGGACTTGGTCCGGGGGTTCCGGCATCGTGCCGGCGGTGCAGGACCCGCTCGATCCCAGCGCCGCCGCACCGATGCTGACCGGCGTGCATCACCCGGCCGCTTCATCGCTGACCATCGCTCGCGGGACCGCTTCGCGCGTCTCGGCATTCGGCTACGAGATCGACTTGACCGGCAAGAGTGGGTTCTCGGCGCCGTTCTCGTGGGCGGGGTAGCCAGCCCTCGGACCATCTGGCGCCTGACGCCGCAGGCGGCCGTCCTCCTCATCGTTGCGGCGATCGCCTGGGTCGCGATCATCACGTGGTCCCAGCAGAGTGGGCCCATGGCCGGCAACATGGGCCTGGCACTGCCGGCCTTCCTGGTCGCCTGGACGGTGATGATGGCCGCGATGATGCTGCCGTCCGTCGCGCCGGTCGCCTCGCTCTATGCCCGCTCCATCTCCGGGCGCCGCGCCCTCCGCTTGACCTCGTTCTCGGTCGGATACCTGGTCGCCTGGGCCTCAGCCGGCGTCGTCGCGTTCGCGCTCGGTTCGATCATCGCCGGGCTGGCCGAGGGAGATCCGCGACTCGGCACGGCCGCGGGCGTCGTCGCGTACCTGGGGTGCGGCATATATCAGCTGTCGCCACTCAAGTACCGGTGCCTGGCGC
This sequence comes from Candidatus Limnocylindrales bacterium, assembly GCA_038245515.1. Classification (GTDB taxonomy): domain Bacteria; phylum Chloroflexota; class Limnocylindria; order Limnocylindrales; family CSP1-4; genus CF-46. Next base: position 19,998 of record JBBRSJ010000027.1, read on the forward strand.
ACTGTCGGTCGCCGCTCTCCCTGTTCTTCCACTACGGCTCCTATCAGGGTCCACTTCGTGACCTCCGGGTCGGCGCGCATCACGGCGCCTACTGCCTGGGCTGCTGCTGGGGGCTGATGGTCGTCTTGCTCGCCCTCGGGGCGATGAGCGTCGTTCCGATGCTCATTCTCGCGACAGTGGTTATCACCGAGAAACTTTGGTCGAAAGGCGAGGCCTTCTCGCGGCTCGTCGGGGTTGCCTGCGTGGCTCTGGCGGTCGCGACGATCTGGATCCCCGGGTTGGCGCCTGCATTCATGACGAGCATGTAGCTCGGCAGGCTGGTCGCCCGCCGAGCGTCGGTCGCCGGGCTACCATGGACCTCCCGTGACGACCGTCGCGCCGAACGACTTCACGCAGCTCCACGTGTCAAGAGGTGGGAGTTCGCGCGCGAGCTCATCGGCGCGAACCAACGCGTCTGGTGCCGGAACTAGGGAATCAACCGACTCCGGCCAACCAAGGACCTCGCGTCGGGGCGCAGGGTCGCCCGTGTCGAGACGATCGAGGCCGGTGCTCCTTCGGTTCTATTGCGCCAGCCATCGTCTGAGGCAGGATCCGGGCATGGATGGGTCGGCTAGCGCTTCGGTCGGGCGCTGCCGGGTGCTCGATACAGGGACCCTAGGCCCTGCGATGACGTTGACCCACGCCTACGCCCAGGGTGCCGACAACCCCGTGGTCGAAGAGCATCCTGATCTGGAAGCCCTCCCGAAATGACCGATCTCCGTGGGGAGCTGTCCCGATCCCGCGATGCGGTTCCTCTCGCATTCGGTCCGGCGTTCCTCGAGCCCACGATTAGGGCCGAGTGACGATGGCGCCGGTTCCGGGCACCCAGCGATTCTCTTGGGAGGCGATCGAGACCAGCGGCGACCCTCGGTATTGGAAGCTCGGATGGGAGCTGTTCAAACGCCAGGTCACGCGGATCCACGAGGACGCGCCGGCAGGCTCGCCGAATGGCGAGCGAGACGGAGATGCGATCGTGGTCGCCGATCTCGAGGATCGCCCCGTGAGCGCCCATTCCGCGTCCTACCTCGGCTTCTCCGATGCACGCTTTGCCCACGCGCGGGACATCGTCGCGATCGGCGACGCGTCAAGCCCGTCCGTAGTCCGAGCCGGGACGGTCCTTCATGTCGTGGCCCAGATTCACGACCAATACAACGAGGGGCTGGGCGCCAACTTCTGGGTCTCGAACGACGGGCAACCGTATGCGAGCGCACTCGAGGGCCGATGGGGGATAGACGCCCTGCTCGCCGACGCGCTGATCGTGCCGCTCGGGACGCCGCTCGCGTCCGATCCGGCGGCCCAACGCCGATTGCTCGACGACCTCCGGACGATCACGGTCGCGTTCCGCGTCGAGCACGGCCTGCCGCCCGAGGGTGCGAAGGAAGATCCACGCGCGGAGCCGATCACCGAACGGCGGGTCAGGTGACCGATGCGGAGCGGGCGGCTCTGGTGACGCGTTCAAGCGACTTCACATCGCCGACTGAGAGGGCCGGAAGGCCGGCGTCCGGCCCGAGGCCCAGGCGTCCGCTTAGGCGCCCTGGTTCCAACTTGCCCTGCCGCCAACGACGAGACAGCGCCTGCCCCGCCCTGGCCATGGCGCTTTGTGACGGCCGGCGACGGCCTCCGGTGTCGCGGCTGTGGTTTCGTCCTCGTCGGGGCACAGGAACCTGGAGCCCGGTGTGCCGTAGAACAGCACCACGGGTCTTCCTCCGGATGGCCGCACCGGCATAGGCGAGGGACCTCCCATCGCCAAGCGCCAAGCGCCAAGCGCCAAAACGCGGTCTGACCACGGATCGGCCGTGACTCGAGCCATGCTCAGACCTGCGCTGGCGGGCCGGAGATGGCGACCATGTGTCACGGGGGCTGCCGGGGTCGGGCGATTGTCGGCCTCTGCTGCTTGGGGTGTCACCCGCCGTTCGCGGAAGGCCTGATCCACCTACCGGCCAGATCGGCCCCCACGGGGCTACCATCGACATCCCCGTGACGAACATCGCCCCGAATGATGTTTCGCAGCTCCACCTGTCAATAGGTGGGAGTTTGCGCACGCGCATTTCGTCCACGGGGTCCTAGCTCTCGGACCCTGGGCGACCGGTCCTGCCAATCCAGCGGAGCTCCGTTCGGGTGGGTCATCGTTGAGATGCAAATCGGCGTATCGCGGCCGTTCGCCGCCGTTCGCCGCATGCACTCGGGACCTCCTTCTCGGCTACGCTCTGGCCTGGCCGTGCTGGCGCTCCACCCGCTCAAAAACGTTGCGTCCTCGTTGTCGATGCGGTGCCGGCTCGCGGCGACGGATCGTCCTTGGCGACCCGCAGGACTGAGGTGGACTGGTGGTCACGGTCGGTAGAAGGGCGTACGACCTGATGTACCGGTTCGGCGCGCCGTGGGAGGGCGCCGACCGCGTCGAGCTGCGCCGCCTCGTTGCGGACGGCCGGTGCGCGCCCGTGACGCTCCGTCGTCCAGGAGCGGCCGCGGCGCGGGCGATAGATCTGGGCTGCGGCGCCGGCGGCGTTGCCCTCGAGCTGGCCGAGGCGGGCTTCGATGTCACCGGTGTCGACTTCTCTGATGTCGCCCTGCGCAAGGCCCGGGCAGCGGCCCAGCGGCGCGGCCTGGACCCCGGGCGGGTCCGGTTCGTACGCGGCGACCTCACGGCCGGGCGGGTGGTGGGAGTCGAAGGCCCTTTCGACCTGCTCGTGGACTACGGGACACTCGACGACCTGCCGGCCGCGGGCCGACGGGCGATGGCCGCTTATGTCATCACTCTCGCGAGGCCCGGGTCGAGGTTCTTCCTGTTCGTCTTCTCTGGCCGCCGCGAGGACCTGCCGTGGATGAGCTTCGGCGGCCCGTCGAAGGCGTTCCCGGGGATCGAGCCTGGGGAGGTGGAGCAGCTGTTCGAACCGGCGTTCCGGGTCGAGCTCATCGAGGCCCCCACGAAGACGCGCCGCGTCGCGACATACCTCCTCATGCGGTCGTCGAGCGATGACTGACGGCATTAGTCTCGCGGCTGCGCTGCTCGTGGCCGGCCCGATCGTCGGCGCAGCCTGCGCGTCCAGCCCCAGCCTGTTCTCGGTCTGGTCGGCATCCCGCGAAGATCACCTCGCGATCGTCGGCGCGCATCGCCGGGCGTGGACGCTGCTCAACGCAGGGTTCTACATCGCGACCGTCGGCAGCGCCGCGGGACTCGCTGTCCTGGCCGGGACCCTCGGAGGCGACCCTCGCCGCACCGCGGCGCTGACAGCGGTCGCGGTCGCATACACGATCGCGGGTGCGCTGTGGTGCGCGGTCCTGGCCATCCGGACCCGGACGACCCCCGCTCTCGCCGACCTCGCTACCACCGGCACCCCGACCGAGCCCGCCGAGACGCTCCTTGGCGCCGCGACCGGCGGCCTGTTCGCTGCCTTCGTTCTCACGACCGGTTCCGCCCTCGTCGTTCTCGGGCTCACGCTCGGGTTGGCCGGCGGTGTCGCCACCCCGCTGGCCGGGCTCGCGGCGTTCGTCGCAGCGCTCGCCCTGGTGCACTTCCTCGCATCCGGAGACACATTTCCGGCGCCGCTCTACCCCCCGACGCTGCTCATCGGTCTGGGGCTGCTGCTCGGCTGGTCATGAACCGGGCAGGCGCGCGAGCTCAGCCGGCGTACCTCCTGCCTGGCACACGTTCGTCGCTGGGCCAGATGGCAAGCCAGCGACCGCCGTTGGGAGTCCGCAAACCGTGCTCCGTGTCGGGCGGGATGAAGACGACGTCTCCCGGCCCGAGATTGGCCACGCCCCGCGCGCCGTGGAGCTCCCATCGCCTTCGAGAACCATGATCGCCTCAGCCTCCCCCGGGATGGACGTGTGTGGCCTCGCTCTCGTCGGGTTCGGCGGTCACTTCACCGAGTCTCCACCGACTGGCTGTCTCCGTAGCAGAACCAGCTCGCGAGACTTCGACCTCGGGTTCTGGGTGAACTCACCGTCCGCCGATCCGATGATCCGCATTCCGTCGAGCTCGCGCATGGCACTCCTCGGCTTGACTATGGCCGCCCCAGGTGACCTTGGGCGTCGAACAATGGGCCGCTCGTCGCCGAAGGAGATGACGTTCGTCGGCACCGAATGCGAGGGCATCACGCCGATTGGGACCCAGTGATAGGCCTCGAACACGATGTTGCGAGGTCCTCCGTGGGGCGGCCGGTTCCTCGTCGATCAAGGGCCTCGACGTCGTGATTGGCACCGCCTGCAGAATCACCTGGCTCGTTGCGACCCTGGTCCGTCGGCGAGTCGTTCGACGTCGCCGCGTCGATCCGGATCGTCAACTCGAGGCAGGCCGCTTCGAGTGCTGCCAGCCGCGGCGCGAACTCCGCCATGTCGCTCCGCTCGTCGACGTACCAGCTCCAGATGTCGGCATGCCGTGCGGCCAGACCGAGCATCCTCGGACCGCCGGCGCCGATCATGATCGGAATGCGGCCCGAGCGTGGACCAACCGGTCGCTGCTCCAGCTCGCGAGATGCGTGGTACGTGCCCTCGTAGTCGACCCGCCCGCCCGTAGGAGTGGCACGATGATCTCGACCGCCTCCCCGAAGCGGCCGATCACATCGTCCTCCGGCAGCCCGAAGGCATGGGCCTGCTTGCCCGCATGGCCGGAACCCAGCCCGGAAACAAATCGCCCGCCGCTGATCTCGTCCAGCGTCTCGACCGCCTTGGCGGTGATCGCGGGGTTGCGGTCCAGTGCGGACAGGATCCAGGTGCCGACCTTCACCCGTGAGGTCGCCGCGGCCACGGCCCCGGTCATCGCGACGCTCTCCCACCAGCCGTGGACCGATCCGTCGGCCTGGCGCCACAACAGCTCGTCCGGGATCCAGACGGTGTCGAACCCCATCGCCTCGGCCCTAAGGGCCAGCCCGCGGATCTCGACTCAGCGCGGATCGAGCCGTCCGTCCACGCCTCCTACATCGGGAGCACGAGTCAGAGTTCGATGGACCGCACGGTCAGTGCGACGAATCGCTGCGGGGATTCGTCGCCGCGAAGATCACCGCCGAGCCGATGGTCTCCAGCTCCACGTGTTCGAAAGATGCCGCGAGGATCTCGCGGAGCCCTTCCTCGGTGTCATCGAGGTTGTCGAAGCCACCCTGCCGGTTGAATGCGTCGAGCATTCTCCGTGCCACCCACGTATGGTGTCCGGCGGTCCCGAGGACCGATGCTCCGAACAGCACGCCATCGGGTGCAAGGACCGCGGCCACGTTGGCGACGGCCAGCGCCTTGCGGGTGAGCGGCCCGGGCAGGCAGTGGATGACCAGGTGCAGCGCGGCGGACTCGAACGGGCCGCTGACAGGAAGCGGCTTGAGGACGTCGGCCTCGATCGCCGTGATGTCCAGCCGGCCCAAGCGCCGCGAGACGTGACCGAGGACGTTCGGGTTCGGGTCCAGGATCGTCACCGGGCTCCCATCGGGGAGACCGGATCGCTCGAGGAAGTAGCCGGTGCCGGGACCCACATCCAGGTGGTGGCTGCGGATCCGCTGCCGGTATCGCTCCAGGAGTTGGCTTGTCGGGCAACGCCAGACGAACCTGGCAATGGGGCCGAGGACCAGGGGGTCGTAGGCATTCAGAAGGAGGCGGGAATAGTCGCGTTGGCCCTTGTAGGCCGGGTCGTCACGATCCATCGCGGTTCGACAGTCCTCGTCCCCGATCGTTGCCCTCGGATCGGCGAAGCATGACATGCGCGTGTCCCGCTGTGGCCGACCTCGCCATTCGCCGGTGCATCGCGCCGCCGCCCGCGCCGGTACCATTGACCTCCCGTGACGACCCTCGCCTCGAACGACTTCACACAGCTCCACGTGTCAATAGCTCCGAGTTTGCGAACGCAATCCTGACCGTGCTGGCGGGCGCTCCTCGGGTCGTGGGTGCCTTGACTCCGACGTTGCTGGATTGAGCATCCACCCAACCGCCCTGGCTCGGCTGACTCGATGCCGTGGCGGCACGGTTCATAAGCGACCTTGTGATCGTGCCCGGTCAGGGGGCGCGATGAGCGGAGCCGCCACGGCCGCAAACGTCGACTCAAGCGATCCCGTTCTCGGCAACCTCCAGCCCGAGCGCGACCGCCTCGTCGGTGCTGAGCGCCCGTCCGGCGATCGTCGCCCGCTCGAAGTCGGCTGGGGCCATGGTCCGGCGTGCGAGGTCGAGCGGCTCCTCGAGGAGGATCATCGCAGCACTCGGGCCGCCTCCGACCTCTCCACGCAGCCGATCGGCCGCGGCCGCGAGGCGCGCGCCCCGCTCTGGTGCACCCCGCTCGAAGGCCAACGTCGCGAGCAGATCAAGCGCGATCGACAGTCCACCGTAGCCACCCGCCGCGCGTAGTTGGTGGAGGGCCTCCGCGATCGATCGTCCGCCCAAAGCGGGGTCGCCCTGGCGCGTCTCGATCGTGCCCAGCGCGAGCAGGTTCGTTGCGTTGTTGTAGTGCTCTCCCGAGGCATCCCCGAGAGCGATCGCTTCCAGCACTGCACCGCGGGCGGCCTCGAGATCGCCGAGTCGGAGACACGCCAAGGTCAAGCCCTGCAGGGCGGCGAAGAGGATCTGCTCGTCACCGAGCTCCCTGCCGATAGCGATCGCGTCCTCGAGGTCGCCCCGGGAGGACGTCGGCCGCGACCCGATCGTTGTCCACCCCAGCCCGGCTTTCGCTACCGCGATCTGGCGTCGGTCGCCCATGGACTCAGCCATCGCGACGGCGGCCTGGAACAACCCGTGCGCGGCGCCGTAGTCACCATGCCACGACGCCAGAGTGCCGCTCACCGTCAGTCCTTGGGAGCGGAGGCCAGTCGCGCCGTCACTCGCAGACGCGGCCAATAGCTCCCCGAGCACGCGCCGACCTTCGAGCAAATGGTTGCGAACGTGCCAGAACTCTCCGAGCGCCGCAGCGATCCGGAGGCCGGCCTCGGGCAGACGAATATCGAGCGACCACGCCATCGCCGCCCGGAAGTTGGGCAGCTCGCGATCGAGACGGTCCAGGAGCTCGTCCCGACGAGCATCCGTCAAGACGCCTGCGGACGCTTCGGCGAGGTCCCGGTAGTAGGCGGCGTGGCGGGCCCGCGTCTCGCCCTCATCCTGAGGGGATGACGCCAGATGTTCAGCGGCGTACTCGCGGATAGTCTCGAGCATGTCGAGGCGATTCTCGTCCCCGATGCGTCTCGAGCGCAGCAGGCTCCGGTCCACTAGGGCCGAGGCGAGGTCCAGCGCATCGTTGCCGAGCGCTCCTGCCGGGTCGACGACGGCCCGGATCGCATCGAGCTCGGCGCCGCCTGAGAATACGCTGAGGCGCCGGAAGAACGCCTGCTCCGGCCCGGCCAGCAGGTCGTAGCTCCAGTCGATCGCGCCGCGCAGCGTGCGCTGTCGTGCTGGCAGGTCGCGACGCGAGGCTGCAAGGAGTGTCAACCGATGATCCAGCCGCGCGACGATCTGGTCAGGGGAGAGGACGTTGGTGCGGGCGGCAGCCAGTTCGATGGCCAGGGGCAGACCGTCGAGCCGGCGGCAGATGGCGGCGATGGCCGCGGCGTTCGCGTCGCTCAGAACGAAGTCCGATCGGGCTGCGCGGGCACGCTCCACGAACAGCTCGACCGCCTCGTTGGCGGCGAGGTCTCGAGCCGTCGGCACGCCGGGCTCGGCCGGGACGTCGAGGGGTTGCACCTGATAGACGTGCTCGCCGGCGATGGAAAGGGGTTCGCGACTGGTGGCCAGGACGGCGAGGTCTGGCGCAGAACCAAGGAGGATGCCAATGTCCGGAGCAGCCTCGATGACCTGCTCCAGATTGTCGAGCAGTACCAAGGCGTGCTTCGGCGCCAGGTACTCGCCGAGAAGCACCATGATCGGCCGCCCTGGTTGATCCGGGACCCCGAGGGCGGCGGCGATCGCGGGGAGCACCAGAGCCGGATCCCGCACGGCGTCGAGGGCGATGAACCATGACCCATCGGGGTAGCGATCCGCAAGACTTCGCGCCGCCTCGATGGCGAGCCGAGTCTTGCCGGTGCCGCCTGCGCCTGTGAGGGTCACCAGCCGCTTGGAAGCAAGGAGTTCGCCCACATCCGCGATGTCGCGCGTCCGGCCGATGAAGCGGGTCAGGAACGTCGGCAGTCTTGCCTGCTCATGCGATGCGTGCGCTCGCAGCGGCGGGAAGTCGGATGCGAGGCCCGGCGCAACGATCTGATAGAGGCGCTCCGGGTCCGACAGGTCCCGAAGGGAGTGGCTACCGAGATCGAGGAACCCGATCTGGTCTGGGGAGCTGCCGCTGGTGAGATCGCGCGCGGCTTGTGTCACAAGCACCTGACCGCCGTGACCAGCGGCCATGACACGTGCGGTTCGGTGGACGTCGATGCCCGTGTAATCGCGGCCACCCAGGACGGCTTCGCCGACGTGGATGCCGATGCGGATACCGAGCTTGACGTCATCCGGCCAGGCGTGCCTTGCCAACGCGCGCTGCGCGGCCACAGCGGCATTGATCGCCTCGCGGACCGATGGGAAGACTGCAAAGACCGAGTCGCCCTCGGTGGAAACCAGGGTCCCACCGTTGCCGCTGATCGCCAGGTCCAGCAGCGCAAGTTGGTCGTCCAGGAGAGAGGGAAACCTGTCGCCAAGCCGCGCGATCAGGCGAGTCGAGCCCTCGACGTCCGTCATCAGGAACGCGAGCGTGCCGGTGGGCAGGTTCTTCATCGGCTAGACGATACATTGCGGGCGATGGACGTCAGGGCGAGGGTAGCCGGGCTACCATTGACCTCCGTGACGACTCTCGCCCCGAACGACTTCACGCACCTCCACACCCACTCCGAATTCAGCCTGCTCGATGGGCTCGGCCGGATCACGGACCTGGTCGATTCGGCCGCCGCGCAGGGCTTCGACAGTCTCGCGATCACCGATCATGGCGCCCTCTACGGCGCGGTCGCGTTCTACCAAGCGGCGAAGGCGAAGGGGATCAAGCCGATCATCGGCGTCGAGACTTATGTCGCCCGCCGGTCGATGGCCGAGAAGGAGGGCAAGGCCGATGCCCAGCCCTTTCACCTGATCCTCCTCGCCAAGGACCTCGGCGGCTACCGCAACCTGTGCCGGCTCATCACGGACGCCCATGTCGACGGCTACTACTACAAGCCGCGGATCGATCGCGAGCACCTCGCCCGCTACAGCGAGGGCCTCGTCGGCCTGAGCGCCTGTCTCGGCGGCGAGATCCCGCGGGCCCTCGAGATCGAGGACTGGGACTCGGCGCGCCGCGTCGCCGGCGAGTACCAGGACATCCTCGGCAAGGGCAATTTCTTCCTCGAGCTACAGGACCACGGACTGCCGGAGCAGCGCGTCCTCAACGAGAAGCTCCTCCGCCTGGCGCCTGAGACGGGCATCCCGCTCGTCGTGACGAACGACCTTCACTACGTCCACGAGAGCCAGAGCGATGCCCAGGACGTCCTTCTCTGCATCGGCACCGGAAACAACATCGACACGCCCGGGCGGATGAAGTTCGAGACGAACGAGTTCTGGCTGAAATCCGCCGCCCAGATGGCCGCCCTCTTCCCGGACCAGCGCGAGGCGATCCTCAACACCCGCAGGATCGCCGAGATGACGTCGATCGAGCTGCCCCTCGGCCAGCTCCGGATCCCTCATTTCCCGGTCCCGGAGGGGCACACCGTCGAGACGTGGCTCCGCGAGGAATGCCAGCGCGGCCTGCGCGAACGCTACGTCACCGTAACCCCGGAGCTCCAGCAGCGCCTCGACTACGAGCTCGGCGTCATCCTCTCGATGGGCTACGCCGGGTACTTCCTGATCGTCGCCGACTTCGTCCGGTTCGCCCGTGAGCAGCGGATCCAGACGACGTGCCGAGGCAGCGCGCCGGGCTCGATCGTGACGTACACGCTGTACATCACGCCCGTCGACCCGATCGCCTACGGCCTGCCGTTCGAGCGCTTCCTCAACCCCGACCGGGTGACGATGCCCGACATCGACGTCGACTTCGAGGACGAACGCCGGGACGAGGTCATCAACTACGTCAGCCGCAAGTACGGTTCTGACCACGTTGCCCAGATCATCACGTTCGGCACGATGCTCGCCCGGGCGGCGATCCGCGACGTCGGCCGGGTCCTCGGCCACAGCTACGGCGAGGTCGACCGGATCGCGAAGGCGGTCCCGAACCAGCTCGGGATCAAGCTCGACGAGGCGCTCCAGATCTCGCCCGACCTCAAGGGCCAGGTCGATGCGGATCCGGCCGTCAAGCGGATCA
>JBBRSJ010000028.1:0-27707 GCA_038245515.1 Candidatus Limnocylindrales bacterium
ACCACCCGATCGGCGAGGTTCGCACCGCCGGTGCTGGGTGCTACTCCGGTGGGCGCGGAATCGCGGATCCGCGCGGACGGACGCGACGGGGCGCACTCGACCGATTCCGGTGACTCGGACGCTGCACGTCGATGGTTCGGTTGCGAAACATCAACCTCGGCCGAATCGAATGGAAGTTGCGCCAACTGCGTTCAGTTGGCAGACTCCGTCGGTCCGATGCATTCCGACTGACGGAGGGGTCAATTGCCGACGTCCCTGATCGCGCGCGCTCGACGGCCCGTGATCGCCCTTGCTGCAGCAGCGGTCGTCCTCGTGGGCCTCGTGCCCGCCGTGGCGGCCGCCGACACCCTGACCGTGACGACACCGTACCCGTCGATCTCGGTCGCGCCCGGCTCGAACGCGAGCTTCGATCTGACGATCACCTCCAGCGGGAGCGGGACCGTCAACCTGTCGGTCGCCGGCGCTCCCACCGGCTGGAAGGCGACGCTTCACGGCGGCGGTTTCGTCGTCAACGGCGTCACCGTGGCCTCCGGCAAGCCCGGAACGGCTCGGCTGGACGTGACAGTCCCGAGTGACGCGACCGCGACCACCGCGACGATGACCGTCCGCGGCGAGATCAACGGTGCGACCGCGTCGCTGCCGATCAAGGTCCAGGTCGATGCGGCCGTCGCCGGCGATATCACACTCACGACGTCGTCGCCGACCCTGACCGGGCCGAGCACCGCGCCGTTCAGCTTCGACCTCACCTTCGCGAACGGCTCGGCCGAGGATCAGACCGTGTCCGCGACGGCCACCGGCCCCGCTGGCTGGGACGTCCAGACCAAGCTGTCGCAGGCGAACGCGGCGAGCACGATCGTGAAGGCGGGCAGCTCGACGACGATCACGGTCACCGCGACGCCCCCGGCGAACGCCCCGGCCGGGCACACCGACATCGCGGTGAAGGTCACCGCCGGCACGAAGACGATCCCGGGCACGCTCGGCATCGACATCACCGGAACGTTCACGATGACCCTCGCGACGCCGAACGATCTCGTGTCCGCGCACGGCCCTGCCGGCAGTGGGACGACCCAGCAGATCCTCGTGAACAACACCGGGACCGGACCGCTGACGAACGTCACGATGACCTCGTCCGCGCCGACGAACTGGAAGGTCACGTTCGACCAGGCGACGATCGCGTCGATCGATCCGAACAAGAGCGCGACCGTGACCGCGACGATCATCCCGACGGGCGAAGCAGTGACGGGCGATTACAAGGTCACGATCACTGCCGATTCGGCGGGAGACCCGACCGGCGCCGGCAAGGCGACCGCCGACCTGCCGATGACGTTCACCGTCGAGACCTCGCCGATCTGGCTGCTGGCAGGCGTGCTCCTGATCGTCGTCATCCTCGGAGCGCTGTTCTATGTGTTCCGCACCTACGGCCGCCGATGACGGCGCCGTCGACGCGTCCGGTCCGCAAGAAGGTCGGTCGGCCGCGGTCGGCCGGCGACCTCGAGGCCGCCGCAACCGCCCGGCCCCACGCCGCCCGTGACGATCGGCCGCGGGCGCCGATCCGCACGCGCGGCCTCACGAAGAAGTACGGCGACCTCGTCGCGGTCGACCACCTCGACCTCGAGGTCCAGGCCGGCGAGATCTTCGGCCTGCTCGGCCAGAACGGCGCCGGCAAGACGACGACGATCCTGATGCTGCTCGGGCTGACTGAGCCGACCGAGGGCCAGGCACGCGTCGTCGGGCTCGACCCCGCGCGGCGCCCGCTCGAGGTCAAGCGGCGGGTCGGCTACCTGCCCGACGCCGTCGGCTTCTACGGCGACCTCTCGGGCCGCGAGAACCTGCGCTACACGGCACGCCTCAACAGGATCCCGCAGGGTGAGGCGGACGACGCCATCGACGAGGCCCTCGAGCAGGTCGGCCTCTCGGGCCGGGCCGACGACCAGACCGAGCAGTACTCGCGCGGCATGCTCCAGCGCCTCGGGATCGCCGACGCCCTGATCAAGGATCCCGATGTCCTGATCCTCGACGAGCCGACGACCGCCATCGACCCGCTCGGCGTCCAGGAGATCCTCGACCTGCTTCGTTCGCTCGTGACGGAGCGTCAGATGGCGATCCTCCTCTCGAGCCACCTCCTCAATCAGGTCCAGTCGGTCTGTGACCGGATCGGGATCTTCGCCGCCGGCCGATTGATCGGGCAGGGCTCGATGGCCGACCTGGCGCATCGCTTCGGCGAGGACACCGCCCACGTGGAGGCCGAGGTGCAGACCGACAATGAGGCCGGCGCTGCCCGCGTCCGCGAGGTCTTCGCGGCGATCCCGGGCGTGACGGCCGTCGCTGCGCCGACCCGGACCAACCCGGCGTGGTCGATGGCGGTCAAGCCGGCGGCCGACGAGACACGCGTCCGGCGCTCGATCCTCGCCGCCGCAGCATCGACGAGCCTCGACCTGACGTCGGTCCGCTCAGTGGCGCCGTCGCTCGAGGAGATCTACCGTCGCGCGGTCGAGAAAGCCGCCCACGGCCACGCCAGGGACGTCCGATGACCGCCGAGAGCGCGCCGCTCCAGTCCACTCCGGCGATCGATTCGGACATGCAGCCCACGCCCGAGGCATCGCCACGGGACCGCCGCTCCGACGGTGCGATCCCGTCCCGCCGCGAGCGTTCCGTGCCGCACGCCGGCTGGATGGTCGTGGCCGGCAAGGAGTTTGCCGATCACCTCTGGTCGGCGCGCTTCGTGGTGCTGCTGATCGTCCTGGGGCTGGCCGCGCTGATCCCGATGTACTTCGCCGCCGACACGATCCGGACCGCGGCGTCGCAGGTCACCGGCCAGTCCTCGATCTTCCTGTTCCTGTTCACCCTCGGCCCGACGGTCGGCTCGACGACCGTCCAGCTGCCGGCCGCCTGGGAGTTCATCGCGATCGTCGGGCCGCTCCTCGGGATCGCATTCGCGTTCGACGCCGTCAACGGCGAGCGCGCGAACGGCACCCTGCCGCGCCTGCTCTCACAGCCGATCTTCCGCGACGACGTCATCAACGGGAAGTTCGCTGCCGGGCTGGCGGTGATCGGGCTCGTCCTGACGTTCATCGTCGGGGTAATCGCCGCGTTCGGGATCATCCGGCTCGGGATCGTCCCGAGCGCCGAGGAGCTCCTGCGGATCGTCTTCTGGCTGATCGTCACGTTCCTGTACGTCACCCTCTGGCTGGCGTTCGGGCTGCTGCTTTCGGTCCTGATCCGGCGGGCGGCGACGTCGGCCCTCGTGGCCTTCGGGACGTGGCTCCTGTTCACCTTCTTCGGGGGCCTGATCACTCAGCTGATCGGCGGGTTCCTTGCCCCCCTGACCGGGACCGTCGAGGAGCAGGCGCAGAACCTGTCGCTCCAGCAGACGATCACGCGCCTCCTGCCGGACACCCTGTACCGGGAGGCGTCCCTCGCGATCCTCAACCCGCAGGTGTCTGCGGTCACGAACCCCGCGACGATCGGCGGCTACCAGCAGGCCGCCCAGCGGATCCCGTCGCTCCAGTCGTTCCAGCAGAGCATCCTGCTCGTCTGGCCGCACATGGTGACGATGCTCGCGATCTCGATCGCGCTCTTCGCGATCGGGTATGTCCGCTTCATGCGCCAGGAAGTCCGCGCTTAGGAGACGTGACTACCTCTCCGTCTGTAGCCCAGAGACGACGATGGCGACGTTGGCCGCTCCGGTCCTCGCGGCCGCCTTGCCCTCGTCGCCCCTGGACGACGAACGCAGTTGCCTGACGACGGTCGGTCCGGATCGGGCTGTGGGCGGGCGTGCGCCTGCGCCGTTGGCAACGAGTTCGGCGAATCGGCGGCGAAGCACGATCTGGAGACCTATCGCCGCTCCGGGCCGTCGCGGACGACCCGCTGGCTTCTCGAGGGCCTCGGGACCGGCGGCGTCGCGGGGCTCACCGTGCTCGACATCGGAGCGGGTGTGGGGGCCGTCCATCTCGAGCTCCTCAAGGCGGGCGCCGCCGCGGCGATGGACGTCGACGGCTCGCCGGCCTATGTCGCGACGGCTCGGAGCGAGGCCACCCGCGCGGGCCTGTCGGATCGGATCGGCTACGAGATCGGCGACTTCGTGGAGCTCGCGCCGCTGATCGCTCCGGCCGATCTCGTCGCTCTCGATCGCGTCGTGTGCTGCTATCCCGACATGCGAGCGCTCGTCGGCCTGTCGGCCGGCCGCGCCCTGCGCCGTTACGGGCTCGTCTATCCGCGCGACCGGTTGTGGATCCGGGCTGGTGCCGCCGTCTTCAACGCGGCCAGTCGCCTCGCCCGTCGGCGCCTCCGCTTCCACGCCCATCGGACCGCCGAGGTGGAAGGCCTCATCCGGGCTTCCGGTTTCACGCCGACCTACCGGCGGGCGAACCTGTTCTGGCAGGTCGCGGTCTACGAGCGCGGCCGCGCCTGAACCCCCCCGCCTCGCCGGGCAATCGAACAACCGCACAGGAGGCCTCGTCAGAAAGGTGGCCAGGGGATGGCGGGCCAGTCCGGGCGAGGGAGGGGGAAGCGGCGCGACTCCAGGAGTCCGTCGACCCGGCGCCGCGTTGCCGCGATCTCGCCCCGCGACAGCAGCCCGGCGAGGTCCCGCGCCAGGTTGCCGCGAAGCGCGTCTCCGAGTCGGGCGAGACCCTCGAGCTCGTCGCCCGCGAGCGGCTGGCCGCGCCAGCCCCAGAGCACCGTCCGGAGCTTCGGGACGGTCGAGAAGGTCACGCCGTGGTCGACGCCGAAGATGTGGCCGTCGCTCGTCGGCAGGAGGTGGCCTCCTTTCCGGTCCGTGTTGTTCGTCGCCGCGTCGAAGACCGCGATCCGGCGCAACTTCGGATCGTCCTCGACGACCATCCGGACCACGTCGACGGTCGGATCGACGTCGATCCAGAGCTGGAGTGAGCCGTCGCCGAACGGACCGTCGCGACGGATCGTCGGCGGGACGATCTCCCAGCCGATCGCCTCGCTGACCAGGTA
Source organism: Candidatus Limnocylindrales bacterium (assembly GCA_038245515.1). Lineage (GTDB taxonomy): Bacteria > Chloroflexota > Limnocylindria > Limnocylindrales > CSP1-4 > CF-46. Next base: position 4,966 of record JBBRSJ010000028.1, read on the forward strand.
GGCCGCCACCTCACGATGGGACAGAGTCTCGTCGGGGAAGTCGTCGAGAGGTCGCTCGCCCGCGGTCGGCTTGTAGATGGCTTCGAGGACGACCGGCTCCTCGGGCGGTGGGCACGGCCGCCGGACGCGACACAGCATCGCGTGATTGCTCGAGCCCATGAGCCGGCCGACGATCTCGATGTCGCCCTCGCGCAGGACGTCGAGGGTCGTCGCCGGGTCGATCATGGCTGGGCGTGGGCGCGATCAGTTGACGTAGTGGCCGTTGCGGCGCGGGCAGATGTGGCCGTTCGGGTCGAGCGGCTGGCCGCACAGCGGACACGGCAACCGGCCGGCGGCGACGACTTCGAGGGCGCGGTTCACGAAGCTCCGGGCGGCATCCGGTGCGAGCCGGACGCGGAGCATGTCGGGGCCGTCGTCGTCGTTCTCGTCGATCCCCTCGAACGCGGCAAGGAGCTCGCCGGCCGGCGAGCCCGCCAGCCCCTGGACGGTCGAGAGGTCGATGATCGCCTCGTCGATGTCCTCGTCGTCCGCGTCCTCGTCGTCCGCGTCCTCGTCGTCGTCGATCTCCTCGTCGTCCTCGATCTCGGCCCGGGCCTCGATCAGGATCTGCTCGGTGTCACCGTCCCAGCCGAGGGTCAGCGTCGTCGCCCGGAAGGCGTCGTTGATCGGCTCATCGAGTGGGGCCGGATCGGCGATCGCGCCGCCGCTCGAGGGGAGGATCCCGCGCTCCTCCAGCTCGTCGAGCAGGACGCCGAGGCGCTCGGCGAGGACGGCGACCTGGACCTTCTCGAGGACGACCGAGACGATCTGGCCGGCGCGCCGCGCCTGGAGGAAGAAGGTGCGGTTGCCGGGCTGGCCGATCGTGCCGGCCACGAACCGGTCGGGTGGGTCGAAATGGAAAAGTCGTCGGGGCATCAGCGGACTCTATCCTGAGATCGGCCTGCGCGCCGCCGCTCGTCGGCGAGGGCCGTGCCGGCACTCAGGTGAGGATGGCGACGGCAGCGAGGACGTCGCCGAAGCATCAGAATCCGGGACCGTCAGCGTGGCTGCTGCGGAGCTGCTGGTCCACCGAGCGCGGCGCCTGCCCGAATCCATTCCGCTCTGAAATGCCGATTCGCCGGCAGCCGGGCCCCGTGGCGCCGGCTGCAGCCCGAGTCAGGTGCGGAAACCTCAGCCGACGCGGACCGAGACCGTGTGGTGACCGCGCGCGCCGTCCGGGGCGGGCGGCGTCCGGTCGGCGGTCTGGACGGCGCCGGTGCCGTCGGTCGCCCGGACCTCGATCGTGTGGTTCCCCGCTGCGGCCGCAGTGGCGTCCCACGCGACGAGCCACTGGACCCAAGTCGCGGTCGAGATCGGGGTCGTGAGCGTGGCGTCCTGCCAGACCCCGTCGATCGCGACCTCGACCCGACTCACGCCGCGATCCGGCGCCCACGCGATGCCCGCGATCGGGACCCGGCCGGCGGCGACCGACTGGCCGTCCTTCGGCGTGTCGATCCGCGACTGGGTGAGGATCGGTCCGTCCTTGGCCCAGCCAAGCGGCACCCAGTAGCCGTCGAACGCCTCGAGCGTCGTCAGCTCGAGGTCGCTCAGCCACTTCGTCGCGGACACGTAGCCGTAGAGGCCGGGCACGATCAGGCGCGCCGGATAGCCGTGGATGCGGGGCAGCGGCGCATCATTCATCAGGAGCGCGATCAGCGGCTCGCGTGCCGGGTCCATGACCCACGCCGTAGGCATGCCGGCCGTCCACCCGTCGACCGACCGCCCGACCAGCTGCGTCGCGGCGGGCTGCACCCCCGCCATCGCGAGGACCTCACGGAGCCGGACCCCCGTCCACTTGGCGTTGCCGACGAGGTTGCCGCCGACCTCGTTGCTGACGCACGAGATCGTGACGTACTGCTCGACGAGTGGCAGCTGGGTGAGATCGGCATAACTCAGGCTGACCTCGTGGTCGACCAGGCCGTGGACGCGCAGCTTCCAGCTCGATGCGTCTACCGACGGGGTGATCAACGCGGTGTCGATCCGGTAGAAGCGGTCGCTCGGGACGACGAGCGGCGTCAGGTCGGCCTGCTGGAGCTCGGCGCCTGCGGGGATCGTCGCGACCTGGACCGGACGCGGCACGGTCCCGACCGGGCCGACGGAGGACGAGGCGCCGCCCTCGAGGAGGCGCCGGCCGATCAGTCCGGCAGCGGTCGAGGCGACCGCGACCGCCCCGGCCCGGACCAGGAAGCCGCGCCGGGACCAATCGGCCATCACGATCGATATCGGGGCGCCGGTCGCGCTCCGCCCAGCGCCGGCGGTCCGGAGCAGGAACGACATCACCTGGACGCCGGCGATTCCGGCGACGAGCGCGACGACGAGCGAGGTCGTGGGCGACGCGCTCGGCTCCCGGAGCGTCGCGACGAAGCCCGCAATCGCGAAGACGCCGAAGCCCGCGGCGGCGACGGCGTACGAGCGGCGCACCGCGACGATCCCGAGGATCGCGCCCGCGAGCGCGGCGACGATCACGATCAGGCTCTCGAGCGCGAGCTTGTCGTTCGTGCCGAAGATGCCGACGACGAGGTCCTTCGCGCCGGGCGGCTGATGATCGATGACGAAGCCGCCGATCGCGGCCAGGAGCGACGGCGCGCCGAGGAAGCCGGCGACCAGCTCCGACAGGCCGATGCCGGCCAGCGCACCGAGCGCGCCAGCGATCGCCGGCCGGAGGCGGGCGATCGGGTTTGTGGTGCCGGCGCGATCGCCGCGTGATGCCGGGCCGCGTCGGCGCAGGGTCGTGTCGCTCATGTCAGTCAGTGTTCGTTCAATCCATGACGTTCGGATGTCGTGGCGGGCCCAGCGCGGTCCCGGCCATCATCGCTCAACCGCCCGCGGCATCGATGAGCGCGGCCCAGCCGGCGGCGTCGCGGAGGGCGGCCGCACCGGCGACGAGCGCCTCGCGATCCGCCCGGAGGGCGTCGAGAGCCGCTGCTCCATCGGTGGGGGCGAACCGGATCTCCGTGCCCGGGCCGAGCTGGCCGAGGCGCGCCCGATCGGCCGAGGTCACGACGCCGACGACGCGGTAGCCACCGGTGGACTGGTGGTCGGCCCCGACGACGATCGGCCGGCCATCGGGCGGGACCTGGATCGCGCCCCACGGGATGCCATGCGTGAGCGTTTCGCCTCCGATCCCCGCCGGCAGCGGGTCGCCGTCGAGCCGGATCCCGACGCGGTCGGCCGCGGCCGCCACCCGCCAGCGGACCGCGACCAGGTCCTCGAGACCGGGGAAGGAGCCGGGGAGGACGCGGAGGACAGCGAGGGCGTCGTTTCCATCCGGCCCGTCCCGTGGCATCTCGGGGTCGTCGGCCTGGTCGCGGGCAGGCCAGACGAGCTCGGGCGGCAGCGGGCGACCGCGGGGGCCCGTCGCGGCGACGATCGCCAGGGTGTCGCCGGCGCGGAGCGCCCGCCCCTCGAGGCCGCCGAACCCCGCGGCGAGGCACGTTGATCGCGAGCCGAGGACGACGGGCGCGTCGAGTCCACCCGGGAGGGCGAGGTATTCGCGGGCCCCGCCGCCGCCGGAGGCCCCCGGGAACTCCACGATCTCGCCGGCGCCGATCCGGTGGCTCCGGCCGGGCAGCAGGCGCCGGCCGCCTTGAACGCGCCCACCGAGGTCTGCCCCGGCCAGCCCGATGGTCAGGGCCAGGCGAGCGACAAGCGTGGGCCCGGCCATCGTCATCTCGACCGCGGCAGCTCCCGGCTCGTTGGCCACGAGCAGGTTCGCGACCGCAAGGCTCCACGAATCCGCGGCACCGGACTCGGGCACGCCGAGGTGGGTCCAGTCCGGGCGGCCGGCGTCCTGGATCGTCGTGAGGAGGCCGCCGTCTGCGACGTCGAAGGCGACGGGCGGTCGGCTCACCCGCGCGGAGCCGGCACGAAGCGGACGATCGCGCCGGGCTCGAGCGTCGCCGGCTGAGCGGCCGAGGCATCGAACAGGACTGCGTCGGTCCGCCCGATGAGCTGCCACCCGCCCGGCATCGCGAGCGGGTAGACCGCGGTCTGCTCCCCGGCGATCGCGACGCTGCCGGCGGGCACTCGCTCGCGCGGGCTCGCGCGGCGCGGGACCGCGATCGCCCGGGGCAGCCCGGCAAGGTACGCGAATCCGGGCGCGAACCCGAGGAACAGGACCTCGTAGCGGGCCCCGGCGTGGATCTCGATCACGTCGGCCGGCCGGAGCCCGAGCCGTGCGGCGACGTCGTCGAGATCCGGCCCATCCGCACCTCCGTAGCGGACCCCGATCTCGAGGGGCGCGACCGGTTCGACGGCCGGCCGCAGGACGCCGGCCTCGGCGGCATCGACCGACGCGCGGGCCGCGGCGACGACCTCCTCGAGCCCGATCGCGAGCGGATCGAACGGGACGAGGACCGACGCGTGAGCCGCGACCGGCCGTCCGATCGCCGGGATCGCGGTGCGCAGCTCGTCGACTGCGGCTGCGATGACCCCGGCACGACGCGCAAGGCGCGGATCGACGCGCGAGCCGATCGTGACGAGGATCGCGGCATCGCCGAATGGCTCGATCGTCGCCCGATTCGCCGCTCGTCGCCCGGCGCGGTCCGCGTCAGCCACGGTGCGGGAGCGGTGCGACGCGCAACCCCGCCTCGCTCAGGCCGGCCACGACGGCCCGCGCGATCGCGACGGCGTCCGGGCTGTCGCCGTGGATGCAGATCGTGTCGGCCCGGACGGCCAGCTGCGAGCCGTCGCCGGCGACGACGAACCCGTCCCGTGCGATCGCCACGGCCTGGGCCGCCGCATCCGCGGGGCCGAGCACGGCGCCGGGGAGCACCCGCGAGCGGAGCGACCCGTCCGGCTCATAGCGGCGATCCGCGAACGCCTCCTCGGCGACGCGCAGCCCGGCCGCCCGTCCCGCCGCGATCGTTGCCGATCCGGCGAGCCCGACGAGGACCAGGGCCCGGTCCAACTCCGCGATCGCCCCCGCGATGGTTGCCGCGAGATCCGGATCGCGGGCGGCCCGGTTGTACAGGGCGCCATGCGGCTTGATATGACGGAGGGCAACGCCCGCGACGCGCGCCGCGGCGGCCACTGCCCCGATCTGGACGATCAGCGATGCGCGCAGGTCCGCGGCACTCATGTCGAGGTCGCGCCGCCCGAAGCCGGCCAGATCGGGATAACCGGGATGGGCTCCGATCGCCACGCCGTTGTCGGCGGCGAGCGCTGCGGTGCGGAGGATCGTCGCCGGATCGCCGGCATGGGCGCCGGCCGCGATGTTGACGCTGCTGACCAGCGGGATCAGCTCGGCGTCGGCGCCCATCGGCCACGCTCCGAACGACTCCCCGACGTCCGCGTTCAGGTCGATCGAGCGGTCACGACCGGCCGGAGGTTCCACGCCCGGGATCGTACCGCGACCCGGCCCCCGCGCGACTGGGCCGCCACACCGCCGACCGGCGATGCGTCGGCGAGGCCGGGGTCGCTAGGGGCCGCTCGCTGTCGGTGCGGCCGCCGCGGCTCCCGACGCCGCCGCCGCGGACGGCCCAGCGCTCGCGGACGGAGTCGGGGACGGAGTCGGGGCCGGAGTCGGCGAGGGCGGCGGCGTGGGCTCAGGCGTTGGTGGCGGCGCCGACGCCGACGGCTCGACGCTCGGCGATGGGCTGGCCGACGGCGTTGCGGTCGGGCACGGCTCGAAGACGAGGTTCGCGGACGGGTCGGCCGACGGAACGACGAACGAGGGGACGACCCCGCTCGGGTCCGCCGTCGGCACCGGGTAGCAGGTCACCGACGGGCTCGGCGCGGTGCAGCCGTGGCCCTCGACGAGCGCGCCCCACGATGCCCCGAATGGCCGGAACGCCCCATTGTAGAAGTACGCCGTGCGGGTCCCGTTGACGCCTCCGGCGACCCCGACCCCGCGCTTGGCCCGGTTCAGCCAGTCGAGGTCGGCGGTCATCCAGTTCGGGAAGTTGTGCTCGTACACGCCGGGCGAATCGAGGACGGCCTGGCCGCACGCGCCGACCGGGATCGTGTCCTTCGGCTCCGTGCCCGGGATGAACCATTCGCTGATGGTCTTGTCGCCGGGCCGTGGCTGGAGGCCCGTGAACGGGTCGATCTTCGCCTGGACGAGTCCGTCGGGCCGGGTGAAGTCGTTGACCTGCCAGGCCTTCGTGGCCTCCTGGAGGAAGCCCTGCCAGACGAAGGTCGTCACGTCGATCGAGAAGACCGGCTTCTGCGGCGTCGAGACGACCGTGTTGTCGCTGTTGCCGTTCCACGCCCCGACCGCGAGGGCGTACTCGCCCTTCGCGCGGCCAGCGGCGGTCGGCGGGGCGATGAAGCCGTAGGCGTTGAGGTCCTTGGCGTCGTTGTTGGTGCCGGTCTTGAGCGTCGCGGGGCGGCGCTGGTTCTTCGGGCCGATGAGATCGAACTTGCCCCAGAACGGGTTGACGCTCGGGTTGGTGTTACCGGCCAGGATGTCCGTGACGATCCAGGCGGCCTGGGGGCTGGCGACCGGCTCCCCCGCCGGCGGCACGTAGGCGGGGATGACGTCCGCGCCGCTTGGGTCCTTGACGGTGAGGATCGTCGTATGCGGGATCATCTTCCCGCTGTTGGCGAGCGTCCCGTAGGCCGTCACCAGGTCGACCGGCCGGACCTCCAGGACGCCGAGGGCGATCGACAGGCCGGCGGTCGAATGGTCGGTCGCGAAGACCATCCCGAAATCCTGGGCCCGGGCGAAGATGTGATCCGGGGTGTTGATCTGGGCCATCCTGACCGACGGGAGGTTCAGCGAGAACTGGAGGGCGGTCCTCACGCGGACCGGGCCGCGCTCGAGGTTGTCCGCGTCATTCGGCTTGTAGTTGCCGCCGAAATCGGTCGCCGTATCCATGAACATGGAGCCCGCGGTGACCTTCTTGTCATCGATCCCGGTCAGGTAGTTGAAGGGCTTGAATGCCGAGCCAGGCTGGCGGTAGCCGTTGCCGACGACGTCGTACTTCGCCTGGAACTGGGGCGTGCTCTTGGGCGCGTCGTAGTTGGCGCTGCCCACGTAGGCGATCAGCTCGCCGGTCTGGTAATCCACGGCGACGAGGGCGCCGTTGTTGATGTCCTTGCCGCGCAGGTTCTTCATCCACTGGGCGTAGCCGCCGGGGATCTTCAGGGCCTTCGCCAGGGCCGCCGGGTTCTTGTCGTTGGGCACGAGCGCCGCGGCCTTGACCCACTTCTCGGCGATCGCCTGGATCTTGGTGTCGAGGGTCGTGGTGACCAGCAGGCCGCCGCCCTCGAGCTTCGGGCAGGTCGGCACGTCGACGCCGCAGACCTTGTCGGCGAGCTCCTTCTGGACCGCCCACACGAAGTGCGGCGCGATCCACCTCGGCGTGGTCTGCGGAGCCAGGATCACCTCATCCTTCTCGGCGTCACGGAGCTGCTGGGGTGTGAACTGGCCACCCGAGAGGGTCGTCCGCCCCTGGGCGAGCAGCTCGAGGATCTGGTTCCGGCGCTGGACGATCTCCGTGTCCGGGGGGACGAAGAGCTCGCTGCCCTTGCCGGAGGCGCAGGTGTCCGCCGTGTCCTGGGGGCTCGGGACTTTGCAGCGCAGCTGGGCGTTCTTGACGAGGTCATAGTTCGACGGTGACTTCACGAGAGCCGCCAGGATCGCGGCCTGGGCCGGCGTCAGCTTCTGGAGATCGTCGACCCCGAAGTACGACTTGGCCGCCGCCTTCACGCCGTAGGCCTGGTTGCCGTAGTAGTTCTGGTTGAGGTAGGCGGCGATGATCTTCTGCTTGCCCTCGACGCCGGGGAACGCCTCGGTGAGGCGGATCGACTGGATGATCTCCTTGATCTTTCGCTCGGCCTGCCGATGCGGATCCTGGACGAGGACCGGATCGAGGAGCCGCTGCCGGACGAGCTGCTGGGTGATCGTGGATGCGCCGCGGCTGTTGCCCCGGAGGCCGTCGATCCCGGCCGCGATGATCGCGAGCGGGTCGAACCCCGCGTTGTCCCAGAAGGTCTTGTCCTCGATCGCGGTCTGGGCGTCGATCACGATCGGTGGGATGTCCTTGAAGTCGACGACCTCGCGCTTCTCGCCGCCGAACCGGGCGAGCTCCACGCCATTGCGGTCGACAACGACCGTCTGCTGGCTCAGTGTCAGGTCGGTCGGGAGCTTGTTCGGGTCCTCGAGGCCGACGGTGTAGCGCTGGAACGCGCTGACGACGCCGACGGTCAAGAGCAGGGCGAGGATCGCGAGGAGGGCCCAGATCGCGAGCGCGATCCAGCCGGCGGGTGAGGGGCCGGTCCGCGCCGGGACCGCGCGGCTCGGGCCGCGCTCCGGACGGGGGTCGTCGTACACGTGAAACTCCGGGGACGGGGGTATCGGGCGAAGGATGCCATGCCGACGCTGCAACGCCGGAGTGTGGCGGGGGATCGGTGCTACGACGGCGTGACAAGCGCCGGTGTGGCGTTCCAGTCATCGAGCATCGCCCGGGCCCGCGCCTCGACCGCGGGGTCGGCCATGCCTCCCGCCAGGCGGTCGAGCCCGATGAGCGCCGGGCCGACGACCGGTGGCGCGTCGAGCCGCACGATCCGCGCTCCCGGGATCATCCGCTCGATCCCGGCCCGGAGCCGTTCGTGGAAGCCCGCGTCGCCGGTCCGGAACACGCCGCCGGCCAGGACCACCTCCGGACCACGCCGGACGAGATGGGCGCGACGGGCGAGGGCGGCGGCCATCGTCGCGAGCTCGTCGGCGAGGCGATCGACGATCGACCGCGCGACTGGGTCGCCGGCCGCGGCCGTGGCGAAGACGACCGGGGCGAGCGACCCGACGCGGCGCTCGTCAAGGCGTCCCGCGTAGTAGGCGTGGGTGACTGCCTCCGGGCGGACGAGACCGACGGCCTCCGGGATCGCCCGCTCGAGGGCCGTCCGCGGGCCGCGTCCGTCGCGCGCCCGGACCGCCGCCGCGAGACCGGCCATGCCGACTGAGCCCGCGCCGCCCCAGTCGCCGGCGATGTCGCCGACACCGGCGAACCGCACCCGCCGACCGTCCACCCCGACTGCCGCGCCATTGATGCCCTGGCCGCAGATCAGGGCGATCGCCCACGGCCGGGTTGCGCCGGCCCGGAGCGCCGCGAAGGTGTCGTTCAGGACGAGGGTTTCGTCGGCGGGCGCCACCGCGGCAAAGGCGTCGTGGAGGAGCCGGACGTCATTGGGGTAGTCGGCACCGGCGAGGCAATGGATGGCGATCCGGGGTTGGACGCGGGGTCCCCGGCCGTCGCCGCCGGCGGCCACAGCCACGAGATCCGCCAGCCGGCGCTGCGCCTCGTGGATCGTCACGACCTGGTGCGAGATCGAGGGTCCGCGAACCGCGCCGATCAGCGTGCCGTCGGCCGCCACCAGTGCGACATCGGCCTTGGAGTTGCCACCGTCGACGGCAAGGACCGCGGCGCGTGTCGATCCGATCCCGCCGGCGCCTCCAGTCACCCGCCGAATCGCTCGAGAGCGTCGATCCGGACGAATGTCGCGCCGAGCGCGCACAGGCCGTCGACGATGGCCGGCAGCCCGTCGAGCGTGCCGGGAGGCCAGGCGTGGAACAGGACGACGGCACCGTCGCCGGCCGCAGGAGTGAGCCGCAGCGCGTCGGCCGTGAGGAGCGGTCCGGTCCGGTCCGGCTTCCAGTCGTCGAGGACGACGTCGGCGCCGATGTCGCGATAGCCGAGGCCGGCGAGAACCCCGAGGACGCGGGGATCGTCGGAGCCGGCCGAGAAGGGGCAGCGGAACCATGGCCGCGGGTCGACGCCGAGGGTGTCGCGGATGACGGTTTCGGCATCCGTGATATCCGTCGCGAGCCCGGCGTCGGTCAGGAGCGGCAGGCGGGCGTGGTAGAAGCTGTGGTTGCCGACCAGGTGTCCCTCGTCGACGACGCGCCGGGCCAGCACCGGGTCCGATTCGACCCAGCGACCCTGGACGAACCAGGTCGAGGCGATCCCGCGGCGGGCGAGGACGTCCAGGATCCCGGCGGTCACGGCCGGGCCGTGGGGCCGGTCGGGGTGCTCCGCGTCGAAGGTCAGCGCGACCCGAAAAGGCGCTCCCGCGTCCGCCGGCGGGTCGCTCATCGCTCGACGCCCGTGATCACGATGCCGCGGGTGAAGACGCGCTGGAAGATCAGGAAGACCACGATCGGCACGATCATCGTCATGATCGTCCCCGCCTGGACGTACGCCGGGTTGCGGTAGTGGATGCCCTCGAAGCTCGCCAGGCCGAGGGCGAGCGTCTGGAGCTCCGGCTTCGTCGAGAGGTACAGGAGCGGCCCGAAGAAGTCGTTCCACGAGTATACGAAGTGGAAGATCGCGACTGCGATGATCACGGGCCACGCCTGCGGGATGATCACCGACACCAGGGTCCGGAATGGCCCGGCCCCGTCGATTGACGCCGCCTCGTCCATCTCGCGCGGGATCGTCATCAGATACTGGCGGAGCAGGAAGACGTCGTATGCGTTCGCGAAGAAGGTCGGCACGAGCAGCGGCAGCCACGTTCCGACCCAGCCCAGCTTCGAGAAGATCGTGTACGTCGGGATGACGGTGACTGCGAACGGCAGGAAGATCGTGGCGATCAGGATCGTGAAGAGGAGGTTCCGGCCCGGGAACCGAAAGCGCGCGAAGCCGTAGGCCACCAGGACGCACGACACCAGTGTCCCGACCATCCCGATCAGCGCGATCGCCACGGTGTTGAGAAGCAGGCGCGGGTACGAGATCAGGCTCCACACGTCGGAGTAGTTCTTCCATTCGGGCGAGAGGACCCAGGTCCGGTCGAGCGTCCGCCAGCTGCCCTGCCACGTGATCAGGCCGGCCTCCGTATGAGCGGGGTCGACGAACTTGCTCTCCGAGCGACCCTTGACGACGAGGGCGAGGGAGCGTGTCGCGCCGTCGATCGGGACCGAGTAGAGGTCGTACGGCTTGCCGTTGAACGTGTACATCTGGGGTACGGCGGGGTAGAAGGGGGAGTCGCTCTTCCCGATCTGGTCGGGCGTCTGGAGGGACACCGCGAGCGATCGCAGCAACGGCGAGAGGAAGGCTGCGAGGAGGACGACGAAGATGAAGGTCAGAGCGAACGACCGGCCCGCATTCCTGGGCAGGAGCCGGCGCCGCCGTCGGGCGGCGATCGCCGGGACGTCCGCCGAACCGCCGAGGGTGGCCATCGCGGGCTACCGCTCGCCGGCGTAGAAGACCCAGCGCCGCGAGGTGCGGAAGAGGATCAGGGTGACCACGAGGGTGACCGCGAACAGAAGCCACGCGAGAGTCGCCCCATACGACATCTTCTGGAAGCTGAAGAAGTTGTGGTACAGGTACAGGTTGAAGAAGTTCGTCGTCCCGTCGGGTTCGCCGGTGCCGTTGTTCAGCACGAGCGGCACGAGGAAGTACTGGAGGACGTCGACGACGCCGAGGATCAGCGAGTAGAAGATCACCGGCGACATCATCGGCAGCGTCACGTTGCGGAGTTGGGCGAACCAGCCCGCGCCGTCGATCCGGGCGGCGTCGTAGAGCTCACTCGGGATGCCTTTCAGCCCCGCCAGGTTCACGATCAGGGCGGCGCCGACCGACCAGATCCCGATGAACGCGAGGCTGGGGTAGATCCAGGTCGTGTCCTGGAGCCAGTTCGGCGGGTTCTTCAGGGCGTCGATGTTCGTGAGATCGCCCACGAATCGAAGGACCACGTTGACCCAGCCCGTCTCGAGGTTGAGCATCCCCTGCCAGGCGAAGACGCCCGACACGAACGGGATCACATACGGCAGGAACCAGCCGACCCGGAACAGCCCCTTGCCGCGCAGGAGCGGGCTGTTCATCACCAGGGCGAGGATGAACGGCAGGCCGATCGCGATCGGCAGGTTGAAGAGGGCGAAACGGATCGTGACCGCGAGGGAATCCCAGGTCGTCGGGTCCGAGAAGAGCTGGGCGAAGTTCTTCAGGCCGACGAACTGGAGCGGCTGCTGCTGGTCAAGGTTGACATTGGTGAAGGTGAACGCGAGGGACACAATCATCGGGATGAGGGTGAACGCGAAGAAGCCGATGATCCACGGCGCGAGGAAGAGGTAGCCCCAGCGCGCCTCGCGTCGGGCGAGCGGGGCAAGGCCGCGACCGGGCCGGCGGAGCCGACCCGGTCGAGCGTTGTCAGGCACGGTCACGTGGTCATCGGGCAGGGCGCGGAGTCGAGCCTCACGGCGCTACTTTGACTTGTCCCAGATGCCCTGCATCTCCGTCTTCAGCGCCTGGATCTCGGTATCCATGTCCAGGCCCGGGGTCGACGACCAGCGGGTCAGGTATTTGCCGCCCGAGCCGACGAGCCCGAGGGTCTCGTTGTAGGCGGGCATGAAGGATTCGAAGTTCGGGTTGTCGGCGTGCTGGATGCCGTCGATCGCGACCTGCCAATCGATCGGATGCTTGAACTGCGCCTGGAGCGCGTCGAGGGCGGCGGATTGGTCGGCCGTCCGGGCGGGGAAGCCGCCATACGCCGTCATCAGCTCCTTCGAGGCGAGGAGGGCTGTCAGGACCTCGAATGCCTCGTTCGGGTGCTTGGTGCCCTTCAGGATCCGGAACGTGTCGGCGTTGAATGCCGCGGTCGCCGTCCCGTTGAAGGACGGCACGGCCGCGAGGTTCCAGTCTTCGCCGGCGTCGGCGACGCCATAGGTGGACCAGAGGAAGTTCTCGCTCATCGCCGTCTTGCCCGTGAAGAACGGGTAGTCCTTGGGGTTGATGTCGCGGCTCGTGAACTGGGCGTTCGTCATGCTCGAGTGGTCCGTCCAGATCCGGTCGTACCACCACTTCCAGCCGGCCGCCCAGGCCTCGGGGATCTGGACCGTCGTGCCGTCGGCGGCAGCGAGCTGTCCTGCACCGAAGTAGGCGCCGAGGCCGCGCAGGTCGTCGCGCTGGGGCTCGAAGCCCCACTGGACGATCTTCTTCGGGTCGAAGCCGGCCTGCGTCGCGTCCTTGCCGTTCTTGTCGACGGTCAGGATCTTCGCCACCTGGGCGACGGTGTCGTAGTTCCAGTCGACGACGGTGCCGTCGGGCATCGTGTACTTGTCGCCGTACTTGTGGGGCGGCTCCGCCAGCCCGGCGTCGTCGAACAGGCTCTTCTTGTAGAAGACCGCCGACGGGTAGATCGCGAACGGGATGCCGAGCTGGCCCTCGTCGAGCTTGTAGATATTGACCGCGTCCTGCGGATAGCCCGTGAGGTCGAAGTTCGTCGACGCGATGAGCGGCGCGAGATCGAGCCACTGGCCGTGGAACGCATTCGCGCCGCCGATGCCCGCGGGGCCGGCGATGTCGGGCCCGTTGCCCGAGCCGATCTCGGTCGCCAGCGCGGCGTTCGCACCGGCATAGGCGACGACCTCGAAGGTCAGGTGGATGTGGGGATGGCTCGCGTTGAAGTCGGCGACGAACTTCTTCTCGGCGACCAGCTGCTCGGGCCCGTCGCCGCCGCCGATGCAGCAGAACCAGCGGATGTCGACGGGCGGGCCGGACGGCTCGCTCGGGCTCGGCACCGCGGCCGAAACGGCGACGCTCGGCGCCGTCGATGGTGAGTTTCCCGAGCTGGCGGACGGCGCCAGGCTCGAGCCGCCGCAAGCGCTCGCCACCAGGGCGAGCACCGCAAACAGGACGCCGGGTCGGAACGATCGCGCGGTCATGGGCTCCTCCTCCTTGCTGCGCTGGATGTCCGGACGGGTTCAGCCGGTCGGTGCGATCGAGGTCGGGCGGCGCGGACGATGCCGCATCCGGGTGGCCGACGGAGCCCGGTCCGGGCCGCCTTCGTTGCCCGTCCGGTCATCGATGTCGTGGGTCGCGTCGGGATCGGTCTGCCAGCTCGCCCGGACCACCACTCGCTCGACGTAGTAGCGGGTCCGATCGCCCCGGACGTAGCTCCGCGCGAACTCGACGGGGGATCCATCCGCGCCATACGCGGTGCCCTCGATCAGGAGGGCCGGCGTCCGCGCCGGCTGGCCGAGGAGGCGCGCCTCGCGGGCCCGGAGGAGGACTGGCTCGAGCGCCTCCCTCGCGCGTACGATCCGGGTCCCGTAGCGGGCCGTCAGGAGGTCGTACAGAGAGCCGTGCTCGAGGTCCGAAGCGAGGAGGCCCGGGAAGCGCTCGGCAGGAAGATGGACCTGTTCGAGGAGGAGGGGCTCGCCGCCGGCGACCCGGAGCCGCTCGAGATACAGCGTCGGCGAACCCGGCTCGATCCCGAGCGCCGTCGCGACGACCTCGCCGGCCGACTCCGGCCGCGCCCCGACGAGTCGCGTCTCGGGGTCGAGTCCGCGGTCCTGCATCTCCTCGGTGAAGCTCAGCGTTCCGGCGAAGTCGCGCTCGATCCGGGGCGGCAGCACAGTCGTGCCGCGGCCGCGGGTCCGCTGGATCCGGCCCTCGCGGGTCAGCTCGGAGAGAGCGCGACGGACGGTGATCAAGCTGCAGCCGTAGCGCTCGGCGAGCTGGCGCTCCGGCGGGAGGAGGTCGCCGGAGCGCCACTCGCCCTGGTCGAGCGCGGTGCGCAGGTCCAGGTAGACCTGGTGGTGCAGCGGAACGGGACCGAGCTCGAGTCGGAAACGGGCCATCGAGTCAGAGGCCTCGGGGGGCGATCCTGGACGGGCTGTGGGGCGATCTCTTCGGCTGCTTGCGCGACGGATGAATGCTGATAACGTTATAAGCAACCTGTCAAGTCGTTGCGGTCGACCGCGGCGCAGGGCAGGCGCCGAGCGAGGAACGATGGGCCTGAAGCTGGCGGTCGTCGGGGGCGGCAGCACCTACACGCCCGAGCTCGTCGACGGCTTCGCGAGGCAGGCGGATCGTGTCGCCATCGACGAGATCGACCTGATGGACATCGATCCCGAGCGGCTCGCGGTCGTCGGCGGGCTAGCCGAGCGCATGCTCAGGCGCCAGGGCTGGCCCGGCCAGCTCGTCCTCACCGATGACCGGACTGCGGCGCTCGAAGGCGCCGACGTCGTCCTGATCCAGCTCCGGGTCGGTGGCCAAAAGGCACGGTTCGGCGATGAGACGCTCCCGCAGCGGTTCGAGCTGATCGGACAGGAGACTGTCGGCGCCGGTGGGTTCGCCAAGGCCCTCCGTACGGTCCCGCTGGTCCTCGAGATCGCTGAGGAGGCCGAGCGTCGATCCGCGCCCGACGCTTGGATCGTCGACTTCACGAACCCAGTCGGGATCGTCACCCAGGCGCTCGCCGATGCCGGCCGTCGAAGCCTCGGCCTGTGCAATGTCGCGATCGGCTTCCAGCGGCGGTTCGCCAAGCGCTTCGACGTCGCGCCGGAGCAGGTCGAGCTCGAGCAGGTCGGGCTCAACCACCTGACGTGGATCCGGGCGGTCCGCGTCGACGGGGTCGACCGACTGCCGGAGATCCTCGAGACCGACGGCGCAGCCATCGCCGAGGATGTCGGCGAGCCCGCCGCTCGACTGCACGAGTTCGGCGTAATTCCCTCCTACTATCTGCGCTACTACGACGACACGGAGCACGTGATCGCCGAGCAGGCCGGACACCAGACACGAGCGGAGGAGGTCATGGCGATCGAGCGCGAGTTGCTCGAGCTGTATCGCGACCCCACGCTCGACACGAAGCCGGAGCTCCTCGAGCATCGCGGTGGGGCGTTCTACAGCGAGGCGGCCGCGCAGTTGATCGCGTCGCTGATCGACGGCCGCGGGGATGTCCAGATCGTCGACGTCCGGAACGCCGGCGCGCTGCCGGGACTGGCCGCCGACGACGTCGTGGAGGTGCCCGCCCGGATCGACCGGGACGGGGCGCACCCGTTGCCGCAGGCGCCCCTGCCGCCGGCGCTCCTGGATCTCGTCGGACGGGTGAAGACCTACGAGCGGCTGGCTGTTCGCGCCGCCGTTTCGGGCGATCGGGCCATGGCGCGGGCCGCGCTTGCGGCGAACCCTGTCGCGGGCGGGGCGCAGCTCGCGCCGCAGCTGCTCGACGCGATCCTCGAGTGGAACCGCGACTGGCTGCCGCGGTTCTTCCCGGATCGATGATGAGGCGGCGGCCCGGCTCGGGCTGCGGTCCCCGATGACCAGGATGCGCGAGGAGATCGAGGCCGCGCCCGCGGCCGTCGGGCGCCTGCTCGCCGAAGGCGGACCGGAGCTCGATCGTGCCGCCGCCGCGGTGCGGGCCGCGGACCCGGCCTGGGTCAGCCTCGTCGCCCGCGGCACGTCCGACCACGCGGCGATCCATCTCCGCTACCTGATCGAGACCGAGCTCGGGATCCCGGCCGGGATGGCCGCGCCGTCGACGCTGACGATCTACGGCGCCGACCTGCGCTGGCGCGGCGGCCTCGTGATCGCCGTATCGCAGTCGGGCCGTTCGCCGGACCTGATCGCCTACATCGTCGCCGCGCGGTCCGGCGGTGCCCTGACGCTCGCGATCGTCAACGATCCGGATTCGCCGCTGGCGGCCGCGGCGGACCACGTGGTCGACTGCCGGGCCGGCCTGGAGCACTCCGTGGCGGCGACCAAGTCGTACGTTGCGCAGCTTGCGGCCGGCGCCGCGCTCGTGGCCCGGCTCTCGTCGCGGGCCACCCTCGCAGGCGCGCTCCCGAGCCTGCCCGGGATGTTGACGGCCAGCCTCGCGGCCGCGGCCGCAGCCATCCACGACGAAGCCCAGATCGTCGCCGAGTTCGCGGCCTCGGAGCGGTCGATCGTCATCGGCCGCGGCTTCGAGTTCCCCACGGCGCTCGAGACGGCCCTGAAGCTGAAGGAGACGGGCCGGCTGTTCGCCGAGGGCTACTCGTCGGCCGACTTCAGCCACGGGCCGGTCGTCCTTACCGGGCCGGAGGTGCCGATTCTCGCGATCCGCCCGGATGGCCGGATGGGGCCGCTCGTGGACGAGGGGATCCTTGCGGCCCGGGCCACCGGCAGCCGGCCGTGGATCGTCGGCGGCACCGATGTGGGTCGGCTGGCCGGCGCCGAGGCCGCCGCCGACCTCGATCACGTCCTCGCCCTGCCGATCCCGGCCGAACTGCCGGAGGCGCTCGGTTCGCTCGCCTTCATCCTGCCCGGCCAGCTCCTTGCCGAGTCGGTCTCCCGCCGGCGCGGCTACGATCCCGATGCACCACCAGGGTTGCGCAAGGTCACGCTCACGCGCTGAGATGGGCTTGTTGAGACTCAGTCTCGACAAGTCCGGCGGGACCCCGTACCCTGTCGGCGTGGAAGCCAGCAACCCGATCGTCCGCGCCCTCGATGCCGCCGGGTATCGCCTCACCGCGCCGCGCATGGCCGTGGCCGCGCTGATCCTCGACCATGACGGGCACTTCACCGCATCGGACCTCGCCCTGGCCGCCCGCGAGCGCCGGCTCGGCATCAGCCGGGCCACGCTGTTCCGGGCTCTCGAGCTGCTGATCGAGCTCGGCGTCGTCGAGCGGCTCGACCTGCCCAACGGGGAGCACGCGTACGTCCCATGTGCGCCGGCTCACCACCACCATGTTGTCTGCTCGCGCTGCGGCCGGACCGCCGAGGTCGACGATTCGGGGCTGGCCGGCGCCGTCCGCGAGATCGAGCGCAACAGCGGGTTCCGGATCGACACCCATCGGCTCGAACTGTTCGGGCTCTGCCGGCACTGCCTCGCGCGCACGTACGCCTGATCGATGGTCCGAGCGGTGGTCGGTTCGTTCCCGTGGCCGGGACTGAGACAGAGTCGCAGAGCCAGGCTCGTCCTCGCCCTCGCCGGCGCGGCCCTGGTGGCCGCGGCCTGCGGTTCCGATCGCGCCACGAGCGGCTCAGCGTCGCCGTCGGCCGATCCCGACGCCGTGCGCGTCGTGACGACGACGACCGTCTTCGCCGACATCGTGAAGTCCGTGGGCGGGTCGCGGGTGAGCGTGAGGTCGATCATCCCGCCCGGCGTCGGCCCCGAGGACTACGAGCCGAAGCCCGATGACGCCCGGAGCCTGGCCGACGCCCAGCTGATCGTCTCGAATGGCGTCGGGCTCGACAACTTCCTCGACAAGCTCCTGTCATCGGGCGGCAACTCGGCCGCCCGGCTCGTCCTCGGCGACGGCCTCTCGACGATCGACATCGACGGCGAGCCGAACCCTCATTTCTGGCTTGACCCGACGATCGTCAAGATCGGCTACGTGCCGAAGATCGTCGCCGCCCTGGGCGCCCTCGCGCCGGCCGACAAGGCGACGTTCGTGGCGAACGCCGCCGCCTTCGGGAGCCGCCTCGACGCGTTGGACGCGGAGCTCAAGGCGGAGGTCGCGACGATCCCGACCGCCAACCGCAAGCTCGTGACCTTCCACGACGCGTTCCCGTACTTCGCGCGCCACTTCGGCTTCGAGCTGGTCGGGGTCGTCCTCGCGAACGTCGGCCAGGAGCCGAACGCGGCGGAGCTCGCGGCCCTCGTCGAGAAAGTCAAGGCGGCCGGAGTGACGGCGGTGTTCTCGGAGGCGCAATTCAACCCGAAGCTGGCCCAGACGCTCGCCGACGAGGCCGGGATCACCAGGGTCGTGACGACGCTCTACAACGACGCCCTCGGTCCGGCGCCCGCGGACTCGTATCCGGGCATGATGCGCTGGAACGTCCAGCAGATCGTGGAGGCCCTCCGCTGAGCACGCCTGCGCCCTCGTCCGTGTCGTCGCCAGCGTCCGCCTCCCCAACCGGGGTCGCCGCCCATCCAGACACAGCGCCTGCCGAGGCGGGTCCGGCCACGGTCGTGATCGACCACGTCACCGCAGGCTACGGACCGGTCGTCGCCCTCGCCGACGTCAGCCTGACCGTGCGGGCCGGAGCTCTCCTCGCGGTCATCGGACCGAACGGCGCCGGCAAGAGCACACTCCTCAAGCTGATCGCCGGGTTGCTCAAGCCTGACTCCGGCGCGATCACCGTGCTCGGGGCCGCGCCCGGCGTCCAGGCTCATGCGGTCGCCTACGTCCCGCAGGCGGAGGCCGTCGATTGGGACTTCCCGGTGACGGTTGGCGAGGTCGCGATGATGGGCCGTTACGCGCGGCTCGGGTTCGGCCGGTGGCCGGGCCGGCGCGACCACGAGATCGTCGACGCCGCCCTCGCCAAGGTCGGAATGGCCGGCCAGGTCGATCGCCAGGTCGGCGCGCTTTCCGGCGGCCAGCGCCGGCGGGTGTTCCTCGCCAAGGCGATCGCCGCCGAGCCCGAGCTGTACCTGCTCGACGAGCCCGTCACCGGTGTCGACGCGACCACCCAGGAGGAGCTGATGGATGTCCTCGAGGCGGAGGCGCGGGCCGGCAAGACCGTGATCGCCTCGACCCACGACCTGATGAACGCGGCTCAGCGGTTCCACGAGGTGGCTTTTGTCAACGGCCGAATCGTGGCGACCGGTCCGGCGTCGCTCGTCCTCGATCGTGACTTGTTGTCGGACACCTACGGCGGCCACGTCCTCGTGCTGCCCGGCGACACTGATCATCTGTTCCTCGACGACGCCCACCACCACGACCAGGCGCCGGGCGGAGAGCCGCACTTCCACGAAGGCGGACGCTGATGGATGTCGTCGGCTTCGTCGCCGATCCGCTCGCCTACACCTTCATGCAGCGCGGCCTCGTGGCGGCGATCCTGATCGGGATCGTCTGTGCGGTGATGGGGACGTTCGTCGTGCTCAAGGGCCTCGCCTTCATCGGCGACGCCGTGAGCCACGCGGCGTTTCCGGGCCTCGTGATCGCATTCATGCTCGGTTGGCCCCTCTATCTCGGTGGGGCGATCGCCTCGGTCGGCACGGCGCTCGCGATCGGGTTCGTCTCGCGCCGCGGCCGGCTCCGCTTCGACACGACGGTCGGGGTCCTCTTCGCCGGCACGTTCGCGCTCGGGATCCTGCTGTTCTCGACGATCAAGAACTATGTCGCCGACCTTCTCGGATACCTGCTCGGGAACGTCCTCGGGATCGGGATCGGCGACCTCGTCCAGGTTGCGGTCCTCGGCGCGGTGGTTCTGGTGATCGTCATCGCTATCCGCAAGGAGTTGCTCTACGCAACCTTCGACCCGCTCGGCGCCGCGGCGTCCGGCCTGCCGGTGGCCGGCCTCGAGTACCTGCTGCTCGCGCTGCTCGGGGTCACGATCGTCGTCAGCATTCAGGCCGTCGGGATCGTGATGGTCGTCGCGATGCTGGTCACGCCGGCCGCCACCGCGCAGCTTCTCGTCGTCCGCTTCGAGCGGCTGATGATCCTGGCCGCCGCCCTCGCAACGGTTGCAGCGGTGAGCGGGCTGTACATCAGCTTCTACGCGAACCTGGCCTCGGGCGCCTCGATCGTGTTGATCGAGACGCTGTTCTTCCTGGTCGCGCTTGTCCTCGGTCCGCGGACCGGGCTGCTCTCGAATCGGGCGGCCCGGCGCGTCGCGGCTGCCGAGGCGCACTGATCCGCCGCTCACTCAACGAGCGAACGCGACCAGTCCGGCAGGTCTGACCAGTCGAGCTCGTCCGATCTGGTCAGCAGATGGGCGGATTCGACCGATTGCGACCGAAACCGCGCTGTCAGCGCCTCGGCGCCGACCGGCACGCCGCGTGGGATCGTTCAGCAAGCGCCGACGTCGAATTCCGCGCATCCGTGACCGCGGGACGCAG
This sequence comes from Candidatus Limnocylindrales bacterium, assembly GCA_038245515.1. Lineage (GTDB taxonomy): Bacteria > Chloroflexota > Limnocylindria > Limnocylindrales > CSP1-4 > CF-46. Next base: position 25,495 of record JBBRSJ010000028.1, read on the forward strand.
CGACCGCGCTACTGCTGGTAGCGCTCGACGATGTCGGCCGGGCGCGGCTCGGCCTCGCTCGGGTCGAGCCCGGCGGCCCGGCGGGCGGCTCGCTGGTGGAGGAGGTCGTACGCCCGGTCCAGCTCGACCTTGATCGCCTCGAGCCGCTTGTGCTCATCGGCGGTCAGTCCGTGGCCGTCGCCGGCGTGCTCCCAGAGGCGCTCCTCCTCTTCCGAGAGGGCGTTGATCCGTCCGAAGACGTCGTCGTCGACCATGTTGGCGCTCCTAGGGCTGTTCGGTGAATCGTACGCCGGGTCGGGGATTACGCCCGCCGGCAAATCCTGACCTCAGCTGACCGCCTTCTTCACGAGCGCTCCGATCCGAGCCTCGTCGGCGGCGGTCAACTTCGTCAGCGCAAAGGCGACCGGCCACAGGTTGCCTTCGTCGAGGCTCGCCTTGTCGCTGAAGCCGAACGTCGCATACCTCGTCTTGAACTTCTGCGCGGGCTGAAAGAAGCACACGACGTCGCCGTCCTTGGCATACGCGGGCTGCCCATACCAGGTCCTCGGCGACAGAGTCGGCGCGCTCACCTTGATCAGAGCATGGAGCCGCTCAGCTATGGCGCGATCCGATTCCCCCATCTCGGCGATCTTCGCGAGCACCTCGTTCGCCCCGTCTGTCTGGTCCGCGCGCGGGCTGCGGCGCGTCGCCGCCTTCAGCTCTTTGGCGCGCTCCTTGATCGCGTCTCGTTCCTCTTCCGTGAATGTCTTCGGGGATTTCCGACTCGTAGCCATGGCAGGTTTCCTCAATTCGACATGCGAGATGGGATGGGAACGACCTTGATCCTAACGAGCCGCTGCGGCGCTGGCTTCTTCAGAACTGCTCGATTGCGTCGCAGCCCAACCGGCCGGCCCGGGTTGGTCCGTTCGGCGCCGGCGCTGGCGCGGACACGAACGCGAAGTCATGGGGAAATCCCGCATTGACGGCCGTCGCTCGGCGGCGGACGATCGCTGCGTGGATGGCATCCGACGCCCGGCTCGATGGGCGACCGCAGTCGGGCTCCTGGCCGCCATCGGCGGCTTGGCCGTTCTCTTCCTGTACGCCCTGAGCGAGGTCCTCGCCGACCCGACGATCTCGCTGGCCGACGCCTTCGATATCGGTCGCCTGCCGTGGACGACGATCGGCGTCGATCTGACGGTCGGGGGCGCAACGCTGAGCGCTCTTGCCGGCGTCCTCGCAGCGTGGCTCTCCGGCGGGACGATCCGCCGACTCATCACCGGCCTCCTGTTCGCGGTCGTTGCGTTCTGGTGGTTCGTCGCGTTGCTGCCTCAGCCGGGCGGAGCGCCCTGCGCCGCGTGCCGTCCGCGCGGGCCCGAGCCGCTGACGGTCGCGTACTCGAACCCGAAGCAGACGGTCCTGCTGCTGATCGCGCCGGCGGCGGTCATCGGTGTCCTCGCGCTGACTGCGCACCGATCCCGCATGCGGCCAGTGGAGTCGCCACCCGTCTGAGCCCTTCAGTCGTCCTTGACGGAATGGACCGAACCGAAGTGGCCCGGGGTGCCCGGGCTCACGTCCGCCACGGTTCGCTCTCCGTCTGGACCCAGGTGCCGATCGCCTGCCGTCCAGGCCGACTCGCCGGTCTCGTGGTGCCGCTGCCGGGCGGCCGCGCGTCGCTCGCGGCGCGTTGCCAGCGGCGCGGCGGGGTGGCCGCTGCCGAAGATCGAACGAAGTCTCGACCGAAGATCCATGCGCGCGCGAGTCTAACCGCCGTCGTCACGGACCAACCTCCGCGGATGCTCACCGGGGTGCGCCGCGATGAGGCCCCAACGCGATCGCGACGACGATCGTGAGCCCGAGAATCGCGAATACGGTTCGAGTGGACATCCGCTCGACATCGCTGATTCGAGCCAGAGTCCATGAGCCTTGGGTCAAGGGTGCTGCTCACCCGGGGCAATGTAACGAGGACCGGGATCCGCGAACGGTCCAGCTTCGATCGAAGGAGCGCCGCGCGCGCGACATGCGGCTGGCGTAACAAGAGCAACCTCAGCACGCTTGGCCGAGTACGAATTACTGCGGGGCCAAGCGCGCTGAACGCGATTCCAGGACGGGAGCTGTATCCAGGCGCGCGGGGGACGGGGGCCTCGCGCTAGTCGAGGTACTGGAGCGGCGTGACCACGACGTCTGGGAATGTCACGCCAGTGCTGTGGTTGGGGCAATAGCCGCCCCGGTTCTTG
>JBBRSJ010000029.1:0-25461 GCA_038245515.1 Candidatus Limnocylindrales bacterium
GCCCAGGGCGAGAAGTGGTACAACGACGGCGTCTGGAAGGACCACTTCATCCCGACCGCCGCCCAGGTCGCGAGCGACCTCCTCAGCGGAGGCAGCGAGTTCGGCTCCGGGAACCTGGCGATCGACGAGGGCCATACCTGGTTCACCTGCTGCGTCACGCCCGCAGCCCCCAAGAAGGCGTTCAAGTTCGGGTTCGCCGTGAACCCAACGGTCAACGGCAAGATCACCTCACCGCTCCACGCGGACACCTTCAGCATCATCAAGACGACCAAGGTCCCGGATGCAGCCTTCAAGGCCCTCACCGCGATGGTCGCCTCGCCCGAGCTGCTGACCGCGTACGGCGCGATGCCGGCCGATCAGACCAAGCAGCAGGCGTGGTTCGATTCGATCGACAAGACCTTCCCCGGCATGAAGCTCAACTGGGACGTCGCAAAGGCGATGCTCGCCTATCCGGACGTCCCCAACCACCAGTCCTTCGTCCCCGACTACGCCAAGGTCCGGAGCGCCATGCAGGCCTTCGGCAACAACTACCGGACCACGTCCGGGGTGGACATGGCCGCTGAGCTCACCAAGCTCCAGGTGACTCTCCAGGGCATCTTCGACGCCGCGACCCCGTAGGAAGGCTCCTCCACTCCTGGCCCCCTCGGCGCCCCCAAGGCCCGAGGGGGCCTACCGACCGAACAGGGCGAAGCGGTACGACTGATATGGCCAACACGTTCCCAGCAGTTCCGGCTCCGATCGTGAACAGCCGCCAAGGCCGGGGGCCGATGACCAAGAACCGTCGTGAGGCGGCCTGGGGTGCGGTATTCGTCGCTCCGTGGGTCACGGGGTTCCTGCTCTTCACGATCGGGCCCCTGATCGCATCGCTGGTCCTCTCATTCACCGACTTCAACCTCGTTCGGCCCGAGGCCATCAAGTTCATCGGCCTCGACAACTACGCCCGGATGGCCGGCGATCCCCTCGTTCTGCAGGGGCTCGTCGTCACGGCGAAGTTCGCAGTCCTCGCGGTCCCGATCACGATGATCGCGAGTCTCGGGGTTGCGGTACTTGTGAACAGCCCGCGCCTGATCGGCCGGAGCGCCTTCCGGACGCTCTTCTACATGCCGATCCAGATCCCCCTCGTAGCCAGCACGCTCGTGTGGATTGGATTCCTGAATACGGAGACCGGCTGGCTCAACGGCCTCCTGGGAATGATCGGGATCCAGGGTCCGGACTGGATCAACAGCGCGACCTGGGTCTATCCGGCCCTGACCCTCCTCGGACTCTGGGGGATCGGCAACTTCATGCTGATCAGCCTCGCCGGCCTGCAGTCGGTTCCGACGGAGCTGTATGAGGCGGCACGGATCGACGGCGCCGGCCCATGGAAGATGTTCCGCCGAATCACGATCCCGCTGATGTCCCCGATCCTGCTCTACAACCTGGTCATCTGCCTGATCACGACCTTTCAGTACTTCACCCAGGCTTTCGTGCTGACGAACGGCCGCGGTGACCCGAACAACGCCACGCTGTTCATCAACCTCGACCTCTATCGCGAGGCGTTCATCAACAACCACATGGGCTATGCCTCCGCGATCGGCTGGCTGCTCTTCGTCATCGTGCTGGCACTGACGCTGATCCTGTTCCTCGTCGCGCGGAAGCGCGTCTACTACGCGGGTGGTGAGGCATGACGACGCGGACGGAGGCGCGGCTTCCCTCGTTCGGGGACGGCGGCCCCGTTTCCAGGAGCATGCGCCGCTACCTCGCGCGCGCGTCGCTGACGCTGGTCGCCGTGATGATCCTCAGCGCATTCCTCCTGCCGCTTCTCGCCATGGTCACGTCATCGCTCGAGGACGCGGGCCAGCGGACGACAGCCGGCGCTCCGATCTATCCAGCGAGTCCGGCGACGGGCATGTACCAGGGCGAGACGTATGAGATGTACGCGGTCGCGATCGACGGGACGACGCGGAACCTCATGCTCGTCACCAAGGGACGGGTCCAGAGCACGTTCATCGACCCGGGTGGCGCGACCCAGACGCCGATCGTCTGGCAGGGTGCGTGGCGAACGTTGCAGCAAGCGTGGGTGTTCGATCCGAAGCTGAGCAACTTCAGCACGGTCTGGTCGCAGCTCAACTTCCCGAGGCTGCTCTTCAATACTGCCGCCGTCTCGATCCTCAGCACGCTCGGGGCCGTGGTGTCGTCAGCGCTCGTCGCCTACGGGTTTGCCCGTTTCCGCTTCCCGGGCAAGAACATCCTCTTCGTGATCCTGATCGCCACGATCATCCTGCCCTTCCAGGTGACGCTCATTCCGACCTATGCCGTGTTCACCAAGCTCGGCTGGACCGGAACCTGGCTGCCTCTCATCGTGCCGCACTTCTTCGCGAATGCCTTCAATGTCTTCCTGCTGCGACAGTACTTCCTGTCGATCCCGCGAGATCTCGATGAGGCCGCGACGATCGACGGCGCCGGCCCCTTCAGGATCCTGCGGTCGGTGATCCTGCCGCTGTCGATCCCGGCCATCACGGCAGTCACCCTCTTCCACTTCTTCTATTCGTGGAACGACTTCTTCCTGCCGTTGCTGTACCTGTCCGGAAAGCCGGATCTCCAGACCCTTCCGATCGCCATCCAGCAGTACAACGCGCTGTACGTCTCCCAGCCGACCCTCATCCAGGCCGCCGCCCTGATGACGATGGCCGTTCCTGTGGTCGTGTTCTTCCTGGCCCAGCGAGCATTCATGCGCGGCGTCGTCGTGACCGGGGTCGAGAAGTGACGGTCGACGCGGTCGATGGCGGGGGCGATCTGCCGGACGGGCCGCCGCGCCCGGCGATCCCGGTCGTCGCCTGGAACCGCGGGATCGGACTCCCCTGCGGCGGCGTCGGGCATCCCCGGGTTGCGCCGCCGATGATCGACGACGGTGAGTGGGCCGGCGTCCCGATCGGCGGACTCGGAACCGGAAGCATCGGCCGGACCTTCCGCGGCGACTTCGCCCGCTGGCACGTCGAGGTCGGCCACCACACGTTTCGCCCCTCGCCGGTCGACGGCTTCACGATCCACGTCGGTGGGGTCGACGGCGCCGCCTCCCGAACGACGCTCCTCTCGGCGCTCCGCCCGGCCGACCTGCCGAGCGCGATCGACGGCCTGACCCCCGGCCAGGGCACGTATCACGCACTCTTTCCGCGGGCGTGGCAGGCGTTCGAGCCCGACGACCTTGGAGTCCGCGTCGTCGGCGAGCAACTCAGCCCGGTCATCGGGCGAGACCTCGTCTCGAGCGCACTCCCGGTCGGCGTGTTCGACTGGTGGATCGAGAACCCAGCCGACTCGTCGAGAACGATCGGCCTCCTGCTGACCTGGGAAGATCTCGTGTCCTCCATCGGCGGCGAAGCGGTCGCCGGAGCTCACGAGCTTGCCCTGGCGGACGGGGCTCGCGGCGTCGTCCTTCGCTCGGCGTCGGATGCGCCGACCGGTCTCACGGGCACGGTCGCGATCGCGGCCCGCATGGCCGATGGCCTCGAGATCGGGATGGCGAAGGGTCTCGGCGCCGCTGAGCTGAGCACGGTCCGGATGCAGTTCGCGGCCTCCGGGCGCCTCGCCGGCGTGGCGGACCGCGAGATGGCGAGCGCCGGAAGCAGCGCCGCGATCGCGGTCACGTTCGAGCTCGGCGCCCGCGAGCGCCGCGCCATCCGGTTCGCGATCGCGTGGGATTTGCCGATCGCCGAGTTCGGTGCCGGCCGCCGCTGGTGGAAGCGCTACACCCGCGACTGGGGCCGGACGGGCGAGCGGGCGTGGGATCTCGCCACTCACGCCCTCGAGCGCGGCGACATGTGGCGAGCCGCGATCGAGGCCTGGCAGGCGCCGGTTCTCGACGACCAGGATCGCCCTGCCTGGTACCGGGCTGCCCTGTTCAACGAGCTGTACTTCCTTGTCGACGGGGGATCGTTCTGGGAGGCCGGTGAGGTCGGTGGCGCCCGGCCCGCACCCGACGACCCCGGACGGTTCGCGCTCATCGAGTGCGTCGACTACCCGTTCTACGACACGGTCGACGTCGACTTCTACGCTTCGTTCGCGGTCCTCGAAACCTTCCCCGAGCTCGAATCGCGGGGCATCCGCGACCTCCTCGCGACCGTATCCGGCGGCGATCCCGAGGTGGTGACGATCGAGGCGACCGGAACCCCGGCGATTCGCAAGCAGCCCTGGACCGTGCCTCACGACCTCGGTGGGCCCGCGGACGACCCCTTCTACCGGCCGAACTGGTACCGCTTCCAGGACGTGAACGTCTGGCTCGACCTCGCGCCGAAGCTCATCCTCCAGATCTGGCGGGACCTCGAATGGTTGGCTGACGACGCCTTGATCGCCGAGGCGCTGCCGATCCTCGACCGGCTCGTCGATGGCCTGGCGGCCAGAGACGCGGACGGCGACGGCCTCCCGGATCACGGCGGGATCCCCGACCAGACGTACGATACCTGGCCAATGACCGGCCCAAGCGCCTACGGCGGCAGCCTCTATCTCGGCGCCCTGGCCGCGCTCGAGGCGATGCATCGCCGCGGCGGCGATCCCGGACGAGCGACGGAGCTCGCAGACCGTCGCGCGACCGCGACCGCCGCCTTCGAACGGCGACTGTGGCGAGGTACGCACTACGCCTATGACGACGGCGGGGCCGCGAGCAGCGAGAGCGTCATGGCCGACCAGCTCGCCGGCCAGTGGTATGCCGACGCGACCGGCCTCGGGGACCTGGTCGCCCCCGAGCGAACGAACGCGGCCCTGCGCACGATCCACGCCCTCAACGTCGTTGCGTTCGGCGACGGGCTGCTCGGCGCGGTCAACGGCATGCGGCTGGGCGGGACCGTCGACGAGTCGTCCGAGCAGTCGTCGGAGGTCTGGGTCGGGACGACCTACGCGCTCGCGGCGTTCATGATCGGCCGCGGTCTGCTCGACGAGGGCTGGGAGACGGCGCGCGGTGCCGCGGCCGTCACCTACGAGCGGGGCTTCTGGTTCCGGACCCCGGAGGCGTACGACCGTCACGGCAACTTCCGGGCCAGTCTCTACCTCCGGCCGCTCGCGATCTGGGCGATCGAGGAGGCCCTGCGACGCCACCGTGCCGCGACAATGCCGCGAGGTTGATCCCAGGCGGTCAGCCCGGTACGGGGTCCGACGGCACGGCGAGCGCCACTGCCTCGGCCATCGACAGCTTGCGGCCCTCAGCCATCGCTTCGTCGACGCCGCCGCCGGCGAGATCGCGGAGCTTCAAGAGCCAGTGGTCGTGCTCGTCCTGCTCGACCGCGGTCATCGGGCTGTGGGCCGTCTCGCGCAAGGCGGCCGCCGCCCCGAGCAGCCGCGCGGGGCGGTCGTCCGCCCCACCGGCGATGAGCGCGAAGGCAATGTTCTCCACCTGGTGCGCGACTGCGCCGCGGTTGCCGGAGCGCACCCAGCCCACGATTGAGACCCGGTAGAGGGCGAGCGCCTCGTCGAGCGCGCCGGACCGCCGGACCGCGTGGGCCAATTCACTCCGCGCGGCGTCGGCGAGGCGCAGGTCGCCGACCTCCGCGAATCGTTCGACGGCCTCGTTCAGGCTGGCCCTCGCCTCGTCCGACCGACCGGATCTGGCCAGCATGGTGCCGCGGCCCATCGACGTGAGCGCGATGACATGCGGATTGCCGGACCGGTGGGCCGCGGCGACGCCGATCGAGAGCAGCCGTTCGACCTCTGCGGGATCGGCCGTCGTCAGGCTGATGGCGATGCCCGAGGCGGCGAACGCGATCGAGAAGTTGTCGTCGGTCTCGGTCGCCAGGCGGACGACGTCGTCGAGCCAGCCGTGGATGCCTTCGCGGGCGCCCGAAAAGATCGTAGCCGTCGTCTGGCCGAGCATCGCGGGAATCAGGGCGTCGGGCTCGTCGACGTCGACGGCCAGCGCCATCGCCTCGCTGGCCCAGCCCGTGGCGGCGTCGGCCTTGCCGGACAGCGACCATTTCAACGCAGCCTTGCCGAGGAGGCGCGCGGCGAGCGCGCGCTGTGCGACCGTCGCTTCAGGCGGACCGGCCACCATCCGCCGCGCTGCGGCGACGGCGACGACGATCCGCGCCTCGTTGTCGGGCGACGGCTGGCGGGCGACCCAGTAGTCGAGGAGGTCGACGCCCATCCGCATCGCGGTCTCCGGCTCGGCCTCGAGTCCCCACTCGAGCGCCGCACCCAGGTTCTCGATCTCGCCATCGAGCCGGTCGAGCCAGTCGACCATCGACGGGCCGCGCAGCTCGGGCGCGGCCGCATCGGTCATCGCCGCGAAGAAGTGGAGGTGGCGGGCGGCGATGTCGGGTGCCTCACCGCTCTTGATCAGCTGTTCTCGGGCGTACTGCCGGATTGTCTCGAGCATCCGGTAGCGGGTCGCCGCCCCGCGATCCACGATGACCAGCGACCGATCGACGAGCCGAGTGAGCCCGTCGATCGCATCCATCAGCCCGTCGCCTGCGCCGGGCTCGCCCGCGACATGGGCCGCCGCGGACGCCGTCCAGCCGCCCGCGAAGATCGACAGTTGCCGGAGAAGACGCCGGTCGTCGTCGGTCAGGAGGTCCCAGCTCCAGTCGATCAGGGCGTGCAGGGTCTGCTGGCGAGGAACGGCCGTGCGTCGACCGCCGGTGAGGAGCCGGAACCGATCGCCCAGCCCGACGGCGATCTCCTCGGGAGACATCGCGGCGACGCGACCCGCGGCAAGCTCGATCGCGAGGGGGATTCCGTCGAGCCGCCGGCAGATCTCCGCGACCGCGGCCACGTTGTTGACGGTCAGGGCGAAGGTCGGCAACACGGCGCCGGCGCGCTCGGTGAAGAGGGCGACCGCCTCGGTCGCCGATGCCTCGCCCAGCTCGTCGCCGGGCACGCGTCCGCCGTCCGTGCGCAGATCGCCCACGACCGGGCAGCTCAGCGACGGGACCTGGAAGACCGCCTCGCCGGGCACTGCCAGCGCCTCGCGACTCGTCGTCATGATCCGGAGGCCCGGGGCCGCGCCGAGCAGCCGCTCGACGATCCGGGCAACGCCGTCGATGAGGTGCTCGGCGTTGTCGAGAACGAGCAGGAGGTCCTTGGACGCCACGAACTCGACGACAACGTCGAGCGCGGCCCGGCCGGGCAGCTCGGAGATGCCGAGGGCGCGGCTGATCTCCGGTCCGATCTCGCCCGGGTCGCCGAGGGCCGCCAGCTCGGCAAGCCAGACTCCGTCGTCGAAGTGCGAGGCCACGCGACTCGCGATCTCGATCATCAGCCGGGTCTTGCCGGTGCCGCCGGTTCCGATCAGGGTCACGAGCCGTGCCTAGGCCAGGAGGCGATCGACCTCGGCGAGCTCCCGCCGGCGACCGACGAACGAGGTCAGAGGCACGGGCAGGTTCGAGCGTCGCGTGCTCAGCGAGCGGAGCGCCGGAAACTCCCGGGGCAGATCCGCGACGGCGACCTGGAAGACCTGCTCGGGACGGTCGAGGTCGCGCAGCCGGTGGGACCCGAGGTCGAGCAGCTCGACGTCCGCGGGCAATCGCTCGCGCGCCAGCGTCGCGGCGACCGCCGAGAGCAGGACCTGGCCGCCGTGCCCGATCGCGAGGATCCGCGCGTCGCGGTTGAGGGCCTGGCCAAAGAAGTCGCCCTCGCGCGACTCCGCCGTGCCCGAGTGGATCGCCATGCGGACCTGGAGCGGGCCGGTCGGGCCCCATGCGGTGTCGCGCAGCCTGCGCTGCGCCCGGAGGGCGGCGTCGACGGCGGCGACCGCGCTCTCGAAGACGGCAAGCATGCCGTCGCCCATCGTCTTGACGACGACGCCACCGGTCGTCGTGATCGCCGAGCGAAGAAGCTCATCGTGAATCGCCAGTGCGGCACCCATTGCCGCTCCGTGCTCCTCCCATAACCGCGTGCTGCCGGCGATGTCCGTCAGGAGGAAGGTCGACAGGGTGGTGTCGGCCGGTGCGGCGGCCGCGATCGGACCCGGTGACGGCGACCCGTTCGTGGCGTCAGGTCCGGGTGCGGTTGCGATCGAGGAATCGGCCGATCCCGGCCAATCGCGTCCTCGAGCTTCTCGTAGGACGTGGCGTAGCAGGCTCGGACGTGGCCCTCGCCGCTCGGGCCGAACGCCGCGCCCGGGATGACCGCCACCCGTTCCTCGGCCAGAAGGCCCTGGGCGAACGCCTCCGAGGAGAGGCCGGTCGCGGAGGTCACCTCCGGGAACGCATAGAACGCGCCGCGTGGCTCGAAGGTGCGAAGGCCCATCGCGTTGAATCCGTCGACCACGAGCCGCCGCCGCCGGTCGTACTCGAGGCGCATCCGCTCGACGTCCGCCTCGCCACCGACGATCGCCTCGAGCGCGGCATCCTGGGCGGTGGTCGGGGCTGACATGATCCCGTACTGGTGGACCTTCACGATTCCTTCGAGGATCGCAGCTCGCGCCGCCAGGTAGCCGACCCGCCAACCGGTCATTGCGTAGGCCTTGGAGAAGCCGCCGATGAGGATTGTCCGCTCGCGCATCCCGGGCAACGCGCTGAACGCCCGGTGGCGGTAGGAGCCGTACGCGAGGCGGTCGTAGATCTCGTCGGAGTAGACGAGAAGATCGTGGCGCTCGGCGATCGCCGCGAGCTCGTCCTGGACGTCGTCTGGCAGGACCGCGCCGGTCGGGTTGCAGGGGAAGCCGAGGAACAGCGCCTTGGTTCGTGGGGTGATCGCCGCTTCGACGGCCGCCGGATCGAGCGCGAAATCGTCCTCGAGCCGGGTCGCGACGTGGACGGTCGTCCCGCCGGCGAACAGGATCGCGGGCTCGTACGCGACGTACGACGGCTCGTGGAGGATCACCTCGTCGCCGGGGTCGCAGGTCGCGCGCAGGGCGAGGTCGACCGCCTCCGACGCGCCGACCGTGATCAGGAGCTCCGTGGCCGGGTCGTAGGCGACGCCGTACCGGGCATCCAGGTGCGCCGCCAGAGCCCGCCGCAGCTCGATTGTCCCGTAGTTGCTCGTGTAGTGGGTCCGGCCCGCGTGGAGCGAGCGCACGCCGGCCGCCACGATCCGCTCAGGCGTGTCGAAGTCCGGCTCCCCCACCCCGAGGCTGATCACGTCGTCCATGGTCGCGAGGATGTCGAAGAACCGCCGGATCCCGGATGGCGGCACCGCTCGGACGCGTTCAGCGAGGGCGCGCTCGGCAAGTGGTGGGCGCGGCGTGGTCGTCGTCATCAACCGACTCCGGCGAGCACGCGGGCCCGGTCGGCCGGCGTCGGCTGCCCGGGTTCGGTCGTCAACGCGATCTGGGCCGGCTCCTTGTTCCGCCACGGGGCGGTCGCAGTGAGCGCCTCGAACCCACGCGACAGCCGGAAGAGCTCGAGCTCCGACCAGGCCGGTCCGATCAGCTGGAGCCCGACCGGCATCCCCTCCGACAATCCACACGGGATCGAGATCCCGGGCAACCCCGCCATGTTCACCGGAAGGGTGCAGGCGTCCGAGAGGTACATGGCGACCGGATCGGCCATCTTCGCCCCGAAGCGGAACGCCGTCGTCGGGGAGGTCGGAGCGACGAGCGCGTCGAAGCCCTGCTCGAACAACGTGTCGAAGTCGCGCTTGATCAGCGTCCGGACCTTTTGGGCCTTCACGTAGAACGCGTCGTAATAGCCGGCCGAGAGGGCGTATGTCCCGAGCATGATCCGGCGCTTGACCTCCGGGCCGAAGCCGCGTCCGCGCGTCGCGAGGTAGTTACCGAGCACGTCCGAGTCGCCGAGCCGCGGCCCGAACCGGACGCCGTCGTAGCGGGCGAGGTTGGCCGACGCCTCGGCCGGCGCAACGATGTAGTAGGTCGCGAGGCCGTAGTCGGTGTGGGGCAGGCTGACCTCCTCGACGGCCGCCCCCGCATCTTCGAGGCTGGCCACGCCCTCCTCGATGCGGCGACGGGAGTCGGGGTCCATGCCGGCGACGAAGTACTCCTTCGGGAGGCCGAGACGCTTGCCCCTGAGCCCCGCGGCGGCGTGGTCGTCGGATTCGGCGAGATGGAGAAGCTCGTCCGGCACGGGCACGGGGGCCGACGTGGAGTCGCGCTCGTCGCGGCCGGCGACGGCGTGGAGGAGCGCCGCAGCGTCCCTGACGTCGCGGGCGAACGGCCCGATCTGGTCGAGCGAGCTCGCGAACGCGACGATCCCGTAGCGCGAAACGCGGCCGTATGTCGGCTTGATCCCAACGATCCCGGTCAGGGATGCCGGCTGCCGGATCGAGCCGCCCGTGTCGGTCCCGATCGAGAGTGGGGCGTGATAGGCGGCAACCGCGACCGCGGACCCGCCCGACGAGCCACCGGGCACCGTCTCGAGGTCCCACGGGTTGGCGACCGGGCCGTATGCGCTGTGCTCGTTCGACGAGCCCATGGCGAACTCGTCCATGTTCGTCTTGCCGAGGATCACGGCCCCGACCGCGCGCAGCCGTTCGGTGATGTGGGCATCGTAGGGCGCACGATAGCCCTCGAGGATCCGCGAGCCGGCCGTGCACTGGCCACCCTTGACCGAGACGAGGTCCTTGAGCGCAACCGGGACGCCGAGGAGGGGGTGGGCGTCGGCCGGGCCGGACGGCGACGCCGACGCGAGACGGGCGTCGGCGGCGTCGGCTTCCGCCAGGGCGCGCTCGTGGTCGATCGACAGCCAGGCGTTGAGGGCGACGTTGCCGGCTTCGGCTGCGTCGAGGTGAGCCTCCGTGAGCGCACGCGAGGTGATCTCGCCGGACCGCAGCCGGTCCGTCATCTCGTGGGCGAAGAGCCGGGTGAGATCGTTCATCGACGGCTCTGCCATGCGCGGGTCACTCGCCGCTCTCGTCGCTCAGGATCGGCGGCGACACGATGTAGCCGCCAGCCGCCTCCGGGGCGTTGGCGAGGATCGCCTCGACCGGGAGCGACGGCACGACGACGTCCTCGCGCAGGATGTTCTCGAGCTCGATCGTCTGGGCCGTCGGCTCGATCGCGTCCGTGTCGAGCTCCGCGAGCTTTGCGTATTGGTCGAGGATGTGGTTGAGCTGCCCCTCGAGCAGGCCGAGCTCGGCGTCGGTCAGGCCGAGACGAGCGAGGTGGGCGACGTGCTCGACGTCGCGCCGGGTCAGCGCGGGCATGCCGCCGATGATAGCCGACGAGTCGGCTCGGGCCGTCCTTGGTACGCTCGGGACCCGCTGTCCGAACACCGCCCGGAGCCACCCATGATCCAGCCCGACGATGTCGTTCTCAAGCACTTCGAGGACCCCGACGAGGTCCGCGAAATGACGCTCGGCCGGTTCGAGCTGATCACCGTGGGCGGCCGGACGATCGGCCGGGCCACGTACCAGCCGGGTTGGCGCTGGTCGACCCACGTCGGGCCCGGGCTCGGCCAGGTCCTGTGCCCGGTCGAGCATGTCGGGCTCGTGCTCTCGGGAACCGCGACAGCGGCCTTCCGCGACGGTCGCGTCGTCGAGCTGCGGGCCGGCGCGGCGTTCTACATCCCGCCCGAGCCGCACGACAGCTGGGTCGTCGGGGACGAGCCGTATGTGTCGCTCCACCTCGTGGGCGCAGAGCACTACGCGGCAGAATGACCGGCACGCCTGCCTGCCCGACGGGTCGACCGTGACCGGCCGTCCCACCACGATCCGCTCGATGACTGCGGCCGACGCCGGGCCTGCGGCCGACCTGCTCCGGGCGGGCGACTTCGGCGAGCGCCTGCCGTTCTTCGCCTGGGCGGTCAGCCGGCCGTCGATCCGGTGCCTCGTGGCCGTGGACGGCGAGCGGATCGTGGGGACCGGGACCGCGGCCGCCCACGGCCGGGTCGGTTGGGTCGGCGTGATCTTCGTGGCCGCTGACCGGCGCGGGTCCGGGCTCGGCCGGCGAATCACGCGGACCGTGATGGACGACCTCGAGGTGCGCGGCTGCCGGACCATGATCCTGATCGCGTCACCGCTCGGCCGGCCGATCTACGAGACGGAGGGTTTCACGCCCCTCGACATCCAGGTCCGGTTCACGATCGACGGGATCCGCGATGACGCCGGTCCGCCCGAACCGCGGGTCCGGCCGTATGCGCCGGCCGATCGGGACACGATCATCGCGCTCGACCGGCACGCCACCGGCGAGGATCGGCTGGCCGTGCTGTCACCGCTCCTCTCCGCCGAATTGACGCAAGTGGCAGTCGCCCCCGACGGACGGGTCTCCGGCTACCTCGCTCGGGCCCCGTGGCGCGGCGGCGCCCTCATCGCCACGGATCCGGACGACGCGCTGCGGCTCCTCGAAGTCCGGCGCCGCTCGACCGGGATCTCCGGCACGGCCGGCGCCGGCGTGCTGGAGAGCAACGTCCGCGGTCGCGAGGCGCTTCGGGCCGCCGGCTGGCACGAGGAGATCGGCAACGTCCGGATGGTCCGCGGCGAGCCGCTCGACTGGCACCCCGAGGAGATCTGGGGCCAGTTCAACGGGGCGCTCGGCTGACCTCGCGGGCGACGCGGACACGCCCGCACCGGTGTGTCCCCGCGCCCCAAGACCCGGCGCGATTCAGGCGGGCCCGACCATCCGCCAGAACGCCGCCCGAAGCCGAAGCTCGGCGGCGCGTTCCATGAGCGGCCGATACAGCGCCAGGACGTCGGTTCCCTCGACCTCGATCTCCTCGACTCGGCCTTCAACCAGCAGAATTGCAGTCACGTGGGCCGAACCGTCGGCCTCAATCAGCTCGACATCGTCCACCGCGATCCCCACGCCCAGGACCTGGTCGAGGTCGACCGCGAGCCGCCGGGCGAACTGCTGTTCCGCGTCGTTCATGGCTCCTGCCGCTCGAGCAACTTCCGGAAGCCCTCGGCGTCGAGCACCGCAACCCCGAGCTCCTCGGCTTTCACCAGCTTCGAGCCCGCGCCCGGTCCGGCGACGAGGTAGTCGGTCTTCTTCGAGACCGAACCCGAGGCCTTGCCGCCGCCGTCGCGCACGGCTTGCTCGGCCTCCTCCCGACTGTACCCCTCGATCGTCCCGCTGACCACGACCGTCTTGCCGGCAAGAGGACCCGTCGCCGCCGACTCGCCGCCTGTCGCCTGACGCGGCGCGGGCACCTCCGGCTCGATCCCGGCGTCGGCCAGATCCTCGAAGACGCCCCGCCCCGGGCCATCGGCGGCGAACCACGCAGCCAGCGCCGCCGAGACCGTCGGGCCGATGCCAGCGACCTCGGCGAAGCGGTCAGGCTCCTCGGTCGCGACGCGCTCGAGGTGGGCCGCCGTCCGGCGCAGCCAGTCATGCGGAGCCGCGGGGACCTCCCCGGCCAGCCACGCCGCGAGTTCGATCGCGGTCGTGAACCCAACCTGCGGGATGCCGAGCCCGGCGATCACCCGCTCGAGCGGTCGCCGGCGCGAACGCTGGATGTTCGCGTGGAGGTTCTCGGCGCTCTTTCGGGCGAATCGGTCGAGGCCCTCGAGATCCTCGACGGACAGCCGGTAGAAGTCGCCCCGGCGCTTGACGAGCCCCGTCTGCAGGAGCTGCTCGAGGACCTTCCATCCGGCCCCCTCGATGTCCATCCCGCCCCGGCCGACGAAGTGCTGGAACTCCTGCGAGACGCGCGCGGGGCACGCCAGGTTGGGGCAGTAGTGACGGACGGCGCCCTCGTCCTGGACGATCTTCGTCCCGCAGACCGGACAGCGCTCGGGCATCGCGAATTCGCGCTCGGCGCCGGTCCGCTTCTCGACGATCGGCCGGACGACCTCGGGGATCACGTCGCCCGCCTTCTGGAGGATCACGTGATCGCCGATCAGGAGGCCCTTGCGCCGGATCTCGTCGAGGTTGTGGAGGGTCGCCCTGGTCACAGTGGAGCCGGCCACCTTGGTCGCCGTGAGATGGGCAACCGGCGTCAGCGTGCCGGTCCGACCGACGTACGGGACGATGTCCTCGAGGACGGTCTCGACCTGTTCGGGCGGGTACTTGTAGGCGATCGCCCAGCGCGGCGCCCGGCTGACCATCCCGAGCCGAGCCTGCTGGTCGAATCGGTCGACCTTGACGACGACCCCGTCGGTTTCGTACGGCAGGTGATGGCGCTCCTCGCGCCACGTCTCGGTGAAGGCGATCACGGACTCGATGTCGAGCCCGGCCGCGCGGTTCGGGTTGACGGCGAAGCCGAGGGCAGTGAGGCGCCCGAGGGCGCCCGATTGGCTGTCGACCGTGGACGCCGCGCCGGCCGGCCCTTCGTCCTCGATGAGCTGGTACGACCACGTGCTGAGCTGGCGCCGCGCGGTGACCTCGGGGTCCTTCTGGCGAAGGGACCCGGCCCCAGAGTTCCGCGGGTTGGCGTAGAGCGGCAGCCCGGCCTCCTCGCGTTCGGCGTTGATCCTGGCGAACTCGGTCTTCGGCATGTAGACCTCGCCGCGCGCGTCGAGCGTCGCCGGCTCCGCGAGGCGCGCCGGCACGGTCTTGATCGTGCGGAGGTTGGCCGTGACATCCTCGCCGGTCGAGCCGTCGCCGCGGGTCGCGCCCTGGACGAACCGGCCGCGTTCGTAGCGGAGGGTGATCGCGAGGCCGTCGATCTTGAGCTCTGCACCATACGCCAGGTCGGGCGCCGGCTCAGGAGCCGGCGGCAGGCCGAGGCCGCGCCGGACGCGGGCATCGAAGGCGCGCAGCTCGTCGTGGCTGAAGGCATTCGAGAGCGACAGCATCGGTCGCCGGTGACGGACCTCGTCGAACGTGCCGGCGAGGGTGGCACCGACGCGTTGCGTCGGCGAATCGGGCGTGATCAGGGCCGGCCACGCCGCCTCCAGGGCGACCAGCCGGCGAAATCGCTCGTCCCACTCGGCGTCGGTCAGGGTCGGCGCGTCCGATTCGTAGTAGGCCCGGTTGGCGGTCTCGATCTCGCCGGCCAGCTCGGCGTGGCGTGCGGCCGCGGCCGCCTCGTCGAGGGCCGCCGCGTCCGCGATCAGCGCCGGATCGACGGGCAGGCCGTCGGGGGCGAGGGCGATCGTCTCGAGATCGAGGTCAGGCATGGCACCAAGGATAGGAAACCTGACGGGTCTCGACCGATTCGCATCGTAGGCTCGTGGTCATGAGCACTCCGACGAGCCCGATCGGCGACCGCGCGGGCCTGCGAGCCGCGATCGAGGCCGGCCGCGAGCGCCTGGAAGCAGCCGTCGCCAGGCTCGACGATGCGGCGATGGCCGATCGCGTCGACGGCGGCTGGACGCGCAAGGACGTCCTGGCCCATCTCGAGATGTGGGAGCGGCGGGTCGTGGACCTGTTCGAGCGCCTTCGAACTGGGGCGAGTCCCGCCGAGCGGGTCGAGACCGACATCCTGAATGCACGCTTCCATGCCGCCAACCGCGACCGATCGCTCCCGGACGTCCGGGCCGGCGAGCGCGACGCTTACCTCCGAATGCTGGCGGCCATCGACGGCGCGAGCGACGAGGAGCTGTTCGCCGGCGACCACTTCGCCTGGACGGAGGGCGATCCATTCGCGGACTGGTTCCGTGTCAACGGCGACGAGCACTTCGACGAGCATCTCGAGCAGCTGACCCGGCCGGCGCGCTGAACCTCGGCCAGCGCTCCGCTAGCCCGCGACGTGGCTCCGCTTCAGGTCGTCCGGCGTGGGCGCCCCGAGCAGCGTCATCGCGATGATCGTCTCCGTCCGCAGGACCGCCAGCGCCCGCTCGACGCCGGCCTGCCCGCCGACCGCCAGCGCCCACAGGATCGGCCGGCCCACGAGCACGCCGCGGGCACCCAGCGCCAGCGCGGTCACCACGTCGAGGCCGCGCCGGATCCCGCCGTCGACCCAGACCTCCGTCCGGCCGGCAACGGCGTCGACGACCTCCTCGAGCGCATCGGCCGTCGTGACGGTCCGGTCGAGCTGGCGAGCACCGTGGTTCGAGACGACGATCCCGTCGACGCCACGCTCGACCGCCAGGCGGGCGTCCTCTGCGGTCAGGATTCCCTTCAGCACGATCGGGAGGTCGGACCAGCTCCGGATGTCATCGAGATCGGCCCATGTCAGCCCGCGGTCGAGCCGTTCCTGGAGGATGTCGTAGCCGGCCTCGGGCGACCCGTCGTGGGAGGAATGGTCAGGCCCGCCGCCGTCGCGGAAGTTGCCGTGCGGCACGGACAGGTCGAAGCCCGAGCGGAGATCGCGCTCGCGGTAGCCAAGGACGGGCAGATCGACCGTGATCATGAGGGCCCGATACCCCGCGGCCGCCGCACGCTCGACCAGCGAGCGGGTCCGGCGTGGCTGCGCCTGGGTGTAGAGCTGGAACCAGCGGATCCCGTCGGGCGCGGCGGTCGCGACCTCCTCGATCGATGCGGAGGACATCGTCGACAAGGTGAACGGAACGCCGGCCGCGGCCGCCGCCCGAGCCGTCGCCCGCTCGGCGTCCCGGTGAGCAAGCGCGTGGGCGGCCATCGGGGCGATCGCGACGGGCAGGGTCGTGCGCTGGCCGAGCATCGTCGTCGCAGGCTCGACATGACTGACGTCGACGAGGACCCGCGGCCGGAGCCGTCGCGTACGCCACGCCTCCACCGCCTCGCCGATCGACTGCTCGTCCCAGGCCCCGCCGGCGACGTAGTCGAAGGTCGTCGGCTCGAGTCGCATGCGCGCAAGCTCCTCGAGCTCGCCGAGGTTGAGAACGTGCTCAAGATCGACCGCGGGCTGCAGGGCGGTCATCGCGCGAAGCGCCTTTGGCGCGCGGCGAGCCAGACGAAGGCAAGCACCCAGTTGAGGAGGAGGATCGAGCCGATTGCCAGCAAGTAGCCATCGGCGTCGGGGAGCTCAACGTACATGAAGACAAACGCAATGCCGAAGCCGCCCCCGAGCGCCGCCACGGAACCAAGGACCCAGGACAGCGCGGTCGACGGCCGCCCGCACCGGATCGCGACCACCGAGACTGTCGCGAGCGCGAACGCGACGACCGCGACGATGACCCACAGCGGGATGAACTCGGGGCTTCGCGTCGGCAGGATCGTGAGCACGACGATGACGAGCCAGCAGGCCATCGCGGTGGTCGCGACAACGCTCAGCTCCAGTCCGGCGCGCGCCGCGGCGATCATGCGCCGAGCCTAGCCGACGAGATCGAGGTTCGCGAGGCTCGCCAGCATGGTCTTGCGGCCGATCGAGGGGTCCTTGAAGGCGACCGTGATCTCCTCGTCGCTGCGAGTCAGCTTCGAGGTCACGACGATCCCGTCGCCCCAGCGGCCGTGGCGAACCCGGTCGCCGTCGCGATACTGGCGCTCGCCGGGAATGATCGGGCGAGGCGGACGGATCGGCGACGGCGTGGCGCCGGCTCCGAAAGGTGGCCGCGCAAATGAGCCCGACGGCGCCCCGTCGTCGTAAGCCTCGCGCTTCGCGCTGAGATCGCGGCTCGGGCGGAACGTCTGGCCGGGCTGCGGGGCGCCCGGGATCCCGCTCCCCTGCCGATAGGCGCCCCCGCCGAGGCCGTTGCGGATCGGCCGTCCGAAGCGGGTCGTGCCGCGCGCCCCGAACGCGAGATCCAGATCCACGTCCAGGCCCGCCGATCCCGACGCGAGGTCCGGCCCGACCATCAGCTCGGCCGGGATCTCCAGCAGGAACCGTGATGGCACCGAAGGCTGGCCCATCCCCCAGGTCGCTCGGCGCCAGGCGTGGGACAGGAAGAGCCGATTCATCGCCCGGGTCATTCCGACGTAGGCCAGGCGGCGCTCCTCCTCGAGCTCCTTCTCGTCATCAAGCGCCCGGCTGTGCGGGAAGACGCCTTCCTCGAGGCCGGCAATGAACACGACCGGGAACTCGAGGCCCTTCGCCGCGTGGAGCGTGATCATCGTCACCGCGTCGGCGTCTCCCTCGTAGGAATCCTGGTCGGCCACGAGCGCGGTCTCCTCGAGCAGCCGGTCGAGGGCGTCCTCGGGCTCGAGGTCGTCGTAGCGGGTCGTGACCGAGCGCAGCTCGAGCAGGTTCGCCCAGCGCTCCTCGCCGTCCTCGGAACCGTCGGCGAGCATCGCCCGGTAGCCCGACGCCTCGAGCGTCTCGTCGAGCAGCTCCGGCAGGTTCAGCACGCCGACCCGGGCACGGAGTCGCCGGATCAGGGCTCCGAAGTCCGCGATCGAGGTCCGGGCGCGCGGGCCGAGACCTTCGACCTCGCCTCGAGCGGCCTGCTCGATCGCCTCCCAGGTCGAGATCCCGCGACCGATCGATGCGCCGCGCAGGACCTCGATCGTCTTGTCGCCGATCGTCCGGGCCGGGATGTTGATGATCCGCTCGAAGCTGACGCTGTCGGTGTCGGAACGCAGGACGCGCAGGTAGGCGAGGGCGTCCTTGACCTCGCGCCGGCTGTAGAACCGGGTCCCGCCCACGAGCTGGTAGCGGATCCCGTAGCGGAGGAATGATTCCTCGATGGCGCGGGACTGGGCGTTCATCCGGTACATGACCGCGATGTCGCGAGCGCGAAGCTGGCCCGCGTCCTCGTCGTCGGCCTTGCGGGTCAGGACGGATCCGCGACCGCCGACCAGGCCTTCGACCTGGCGGGCGATCCACTCGGCCTCCTCCTCCTCGTTGTAGGCCTCGAAGCGCTGAATCTTCATCCCGCCGGTCTTCTCGGTCCAGAGCTTCTTGTCGGTGCGCTCGGTGTTGCGCGAGACCACGGCGTGGGCGGCGTCGAGGATCAGCTGCGTCGAGCGGTAGTTCTGCTCGAGCTTGACGACCGCGGCGTCGGGGTAGTCGCGCTCGAAGTCGAGGATGTTCCGGAGGTCGGCACCACGCCAGCGGTAGATCGACTGGTCGTCGTCGCCGACGACCGCGAGGTTGCGGTGCTTGGCCGCCAGCGCCCGGATCCAGAGGTATTGCGGCCGGTTCGTGTCCTGGTACTCGTCGACGTGGAGGTAGCGCCAGCGATCCTGGTAGCGGGCGAGCGTCTCGCGCGACTCCTCGAACAGGACGACCGCCTTGAGGAGGAGGTCGTCGAAGTCGAGCGCGCCGACCTTGCGGAGGCGCTGCTCGTAGCGGACGGCGAGCTTCGCGATCGTCCGCTCGCGGTGGTTGACCGCGTTCTCGGCAAGGAACGTCGCGTCGAGCATCTCGTTCTTGGCCCGGCTGATCGCCCCGAGGACGGCGCTCGACCGGAACTCGCCGGTCAGCGGCAGGTCCTCCTCGCGAAGGAGCTGCTTCATCAGGCTCTGCTGGTCCTCGGTGTCGTAGACCACGAAGCGGCGGTCGATCCCGATGGCCTCGCCGTCACGACGGAGCACGCGGGCGCAGAGCGAGTGGAAAGTGCCCGCCTGGACGTCGCGGCCGGGCTCCCCGACGAGGCTGATGATCCGCTCGCGGAGCTCGCCAGCGGCGCGGTTCGTGAACGTGACCGCGAGGATCGACCATGGACGGACGTTCTTCACGCCGATCAGGTACGCGACGCGATGGGCGAGGACGCGGGTCTTGCCCGAGCCGGCTCCGGCCAGGATCAGGAGCGGGCCGTCAGTGGTGGTGACGGCGCGGGCCTGCTCGGGGTTCAGGTGCTCGACGATCTCCACGGCGCGAGCCGCCGCCTTCACCTCCCGGGCCTCGTCGGCGGCGGCCTGGCGCTCGCGTCGCTCGTCGGCGGTCAGCTCGACCGGGACGTCGCCCGGGATCGGCACGTCGCGGAGCCACATCGGCTCCTCGGGAAGGGCCTCGACAGGCTGCTCGGCGGGGTCCGCGAACAGCGTTCCCTCGCCGCTCGGGGCGTCGTCGACGAGGCGGCCGGAACGGTGCCGGCGGGTCGGGGAGGTCACCGCGCCATTGTAGGCCGGCGTGCTGCACCAGGGCTCTCACCCCATCCTTCGGCCCGATGCTCCTGGCCCGATCCAGCAGTTGATCGCTGTCGTTGATCAGCACGGTGCTGGACGAGCTTCGCCGGGTCCCAACATCGGCCGGCCTGCGCGAATCGCGGTGCCGGCGAGCGCGGCTGAGCCAGATTCGATCAATCAGCCTGATCGGCCAATGCGGCGAGCGGCGTACTCGTGGCAAATCACGAGACCCGGGTCGGCGACCCGGGTCTCGATGAGTTGCGCGAAGGCGAAGCTTACGGCGCGATCTGTTCGGCCGGCGGCGCAGCGACCGACACCGCGACGTCGTACTTGACATCGAGCGTCACCCCGAACGTGCCCAGCGAGGGTGAGGTCACTGACAGCCCGAAGCGGGCCGGACGGTAATCGCTCTTGCGGGTCCAGAGATCGACCGTGACGTCGGCGTCGAGGGTCGAGGTCGGATCGAGCGCGAGGGCCTGGGCCTTCGTGACTGTCGTGGTGACGTGGTAGCAGTCGACGTCGCCGCACTTCTCGTCGGCGGCCTTCGTCAGCGGCGACGGCAGCTTTGCGAGCCCGGCCTGCAGATCTGCGACGAGCTTGGTCACGTCCGTTGCGGCGGCCACCGGATTCGACGGGTCCGTCGGGACGGCGATCTTCGTGTATTTCCCGGCGGTCCCGCCGCCACCCATCATCGCGGCCGCGCCGGACAGCTGGTAGTAGGCGTTGCCGTCGACCACGATCGCGTCGACCTTCGTGCCGAGGAGGGTCGGCGCGTCAAGGGTGAACTTGGCGCTCTTCTTCGCGATGTCGACCGCGCCGGACATCTTCACGGTCGAGAGATCGAAGTTGCCGAGTTGCGCGGCGGCGACGTTGCCGGTGAACGAGCCGGTGAACTCGAAGGTCTTGATGTCCTGGATCGACGTGACGCCCTTGGTCACGATCTCCTTGGGATCGGTCAGGGCCGGGGCCACCGCGGGCGTGGAAGCGCAGGCGGCGAGGAGGAGCGAGAGGAGCGCCACGAGGGCGATCGGCAGGAGCGCGATGCGTCGGGTCAAGAGTTCCCCCTGAACTGGTTGGATGAACGGCCGTTAGGGTGCGGCCGGCCCTACGACCATGTCAACCGCTGAAGGTCCTGCAATGGTCTCAATCGCGGATGTCCTTTCGGGCCGTCGGTTCCTGTTCCAACGACGCGAGGATGGCTCCATGGCCGTTCTCGTTCACGGCCTCGCCGCTGTTCCGCCAGGTCTGGGGACGCGACCGGCGGGTGCCGCCGATCAGGTACCGTCATGTCTCGTCTGCACGCATCCGATCATCCGATGTAGCTCAAGGGAATCATGCCACAGCACGCAACCGCAGGCCGGCGCTGCCCGATCATGGACCCGTCATGAGCCGGACATCCAGCATCGTGCTGACGGATCGTCCGATCGCATGACGGACGAGCGGGCGGATGGGACGAGGACGGCCGCTAGCCGTGACGCCGTCGGGCGCCTCGGGCGGATCGCCGACGCTCCGTTCTTCCAGCGGGCACTGCACGGAGGCATGCTGTTGGCCGCCGCCGTGGTGGCCGTGCTTGGGGTGGTCGCCCGCCAGGAGGGTGTCGCCCGATTTCGGACCATCTGGGCGGAAGACGGAGCCGTGTTCGCTCAATGCGGATTCGACGGCTCGCTGCTGCGCTGCCTCGCGACCCCGTATGACGCGTGGGTCCACGTCGTTCCCAGGCTCCTGGCCGCGATGGCGACTGCGTTCGATCCAACGCTGCTGTCGTACGTCCTCACGGCCCTTGCCGCCATCGTCTCGGCCCTCGCCGCGGTCCTCGTGGCTCGGGCGGTTGTCGACACGACTGGAGCCCGCGCGACGGCCCTGCTGGCCGGGGCCAGCCTCACGCTGGTCTACCCGGCGGCGGGCGAAGTCGGCGGCAATATCACCAATCTCCACTGGATCCTCCTGGCCGCCGCCGTAACGGTGACGGCGTCGACCTGGATGGGCCATCGATTCGGTCGGGCGGATGCCCTCCTCGTCTCGCTAACCGTGGCCTCCTCGCCGTTTGGCCTGCTCATCGTGGCCATCGCCGCGATCGGCGCGATCCTGCGTCGGCCGCGAATGGTCGGCGTGACCGCCTTGACGGGCGTCATCGCCCTCGTCCAGCTTGGTGTGGCGGTGGCGAACCCCCGGATCACGCTACCCGCCGTGCCGAGCGCCGGCACGTCGCCCATCGGCTTGTACGTCGACACGGTCGTCCAGGCGGGCATCTTCGGGCCGAGCGGGTGGGTGCCGGATTCGCTGGTCACGATCGGGTTGATCGCGACCATCTTCGTGCTCGCTGCCCTGGCTTGGCGTCAGCTGATACCGCCGATCGACGCGGGCGCGATGACCCGCGTCGGCTCCCGACTCGTCGACGCTGGCGCGATCCTTGCCATGCTCGCCGCGGGCGTGGCGGTCTTCGCGGCCTCGTGGCTGCTCAACCGCCATGTCGCCGGCCGACACGTGTACGTCGCGTCCGAGCTGACGGTCCTCGCCCTGCTCACCGGGCTTGGCCGCGTGCTCGCTGCTCATCCAGGAGTGACCATCGCGAATCGCCGCATGACGATCGTGAAGCACGGGATCGGGATTCTCGCGGTCGTGACGATCGCGATCGGGTTCGCGACGTCCTTCCGTGTGCGGAACGCGGCCGGAAACGGTCCCGATTTCCCGAGGGAGATCGCCTCTGAGCGCGTCCGATGCGCTTCTGGGGCGGGCGTGCTGCCGCTCACCATCTCCCCGCTGCCGACGCCGGGGATCGAGACGATCTGGCAGATCGCGATCCCCTGCGACCGTCTGGCGAGATGACCGCGACATCGCCGCTCGATCCGCACGAACCGGGCCGACCCGGCCCGCGGCTGTTGTCAGGGCAGCTGGTACAGGCCGATCGTGTGGTGCCCCCAGCTCGTGCTCGTCACAAGGCGTCGTGCCGCCCACGCCTCTCGGTGGAGTGGCGCCCAGGCAGGAACCTCACCCGCATCCAGCACGAGCCAGCGGACACCGCGCTTGGCGTAGAGATCGCCCGGGTTCAGGCCGAAGGCCGTGAAGATCGTTGGACCCGTCGTGCGCATTGCGAACAGGGGGGCGTAGTTGCCCTCGACGGTCGCCCCCGGCGGAATGGCCGCCGCGAACCTCGCCTGGGCCGCAGGCCCGGCGCTGGGCGCGCCGCGAATCCACCCGAGATACGAGACGATGCCGGGAAGGGTCAGGAGGACCGCGACCGTCACGCCAATGACCCAGGATCGCGTCCGGTGTTCAACCCTGCCGAACCGTCCCGCTAGTGCTTCCGCGCCTACACCTACGAGGAGAGCAAGCGGCGGCAGCATCGGGACGAGATAGCGATTTGGAGAGTAGGGAACGATCGCCAACAAACCGATGCCGGTCACGGACCAGGCGCCGGCGACCACCAGCAACGACCGCATCCGAGGCGCCGCCTCCCGCCAAAGTGCGATGGTCACGAGCGTTCCGACCAGTGCCGCGACCAGTAGGGGTGCGGCGAGCCGGACCCCATCCGCGCCGAGGAATTCCCGAATCGCTGACAACATTGGCCCAACCCCGGGCGGCAACGGCTCCGCAGGGATCGTTGTCACCAGCGCCGTAACGGTTGCCCAGTGGGGCAGCAGGACGAAGGCAACCCAGATCGCGAGGGCCGCCAAGGCAGCGAGCCAGCGCCGTCGGAGCGCCGGGTCGTTGGCGGCAAGGCCGAGGCCGGCGACGAGGATGCCGACGAGCGCAGGCGCGGCGACGACCTTCGTCGATACCGCGGCGGCAAGCGCAACGCCGGCAATGGCTCCTGCGACGGCGGGCCGCCTGTCACTGCCGACCGCCAGAAGCACGGCGCCGACCGTAAGCCCGAGCCCGGCGATTGGTTCGAGGAGAGCGAGCCGACCGTTGTAGAGGACGAGCGTCGAGGTCCCGAATGCAAGGGCAGCCAGCACTGCGGGGCCAGGGCGGGCGACTCTGCCGATTGCCGCGGCGATCGTCGCGGTCGTGATTGCGACGGCCGTGATCTCGACGAGGCGAGCCTGGACGATCCCGACACCGGCAACGAAGAAGGCGACCGCGTGTGCCACGGAATACGGAATGCTGACGTACTGGCGGTTCCAATCGTCGACCGACCAATGGCCGAGGACCACGAAGTTTCGGGCGTTCAGAACCATCCAGGCCTCATCGGTGAACGGGCTGTTGCTCGCCGTCACGCCGGGCACCGGGTCCATCCCGGCAAATACTGCGAGGATGGCGAAGATCGCGGCGCCAACAGCCACCGGGATCAGAACCCCGTGGATTGACGATCGTCGCGCGGTATCCTCCACGGTGGCTGATTCTAGACCCCAGACTGGCCCGCCGGCTCCGCGCGTCGACCTCGATCCTGCGTCCATCTCCCCGAGGGATCCGGCCAGAGGAGCTAAGGCGACTGGCGGGCCGGTCTAGTTCGGCCCCTCGCCATGAAACCAAGCCCGGTTCGCGTCGAGGCTCATCTCCAATCGGACGTGGACGATCGCCTCTATCACGACCACCGTCTTGCATTGTGGGCACTGATACTCGAGTCCGGGCCATCCGACCTGCAAGCGCGTGTCGCCGTCGTTTCCCATCGCGACGGGGCGTTCGGCCAGACGGGTCATCGCAACCCGAGCCTCATCGTGCGGGTGGTAGATCTTCGCCACCAGTCAACCGTCGTCTTCATCTCATGGGGGGTCGTGGCCATGGCCGGTCCATTCCTTCCGTGGTAGCAATCTGGGTAACACAAGAGCCGGGCATCCGCGGACGGATGACCCGGCTCTTCGCCTGTTTCGTGCGTGGAACGGTCCCTAGCGGACGCCCACGGACGCTATTGGACGCTCTAGAAGTCCATGTCTCCGCCGCCATGGCCGTGGCCGCCACCAGCGGCCGCGGTCTGCTTCTCCGGAAGGTCGGTGATCAACGTCTCCGTCGTCAGCACCATCGCCGCGATCGACGCCGCGTTCTGGAGGGCGGACCGGGTCACCTTGCGGGCGTCCACGATCCCCTTCTTGAACATGTCGCCGTACTCGTTGCGGAGGGCGTCGTAGCCGTGGCCGATCTTGGCGGCCTTGACCGCGTTCACGACGACCTCGCCGGACTGGCCGGCGTTGTCGGCGATCTGGCGGGCAGGAGCCTCGAGCGCCTTGCGGACGATCTCGACGCCGACCTGGGCGTCGCCATCGAGCTTGACCTTGTCGAGGGCGGGAATGGCCTGCAGGAGCGCCGTGCCGCCGCCGGCGACGAGGCCCTCTTCGACGGCCGCGCGGGTCGTCGAGAGCGCATCCTCGATGCGGTGCTTCTTCTCCTTGAGCTCGACTTCGGTGGCCGCGCCGACCTTGATCACCGCGACGCCACCCGACAGCTTGGCGAGACGCTCCTGGAGCTTCTCCTTGTCGTAGTCGGAGGTGGTGTCCTCGATCTGGGCCTTGATCTGGGCCATGCGGGCCTTGATCTGGTCCGGGGAGCCGGCGCCGTCGATGACCGTCGTGTCGTCCTTGGTGGCGACGACGCGGCGAGCCGAGCCGAAGTCCTCGAACGTCACGGAGTCGAGCTTGCGGCCGACTTCCTCGCTGATGACGGTGCCGCCGGTCAGGACGGCGATGTCACGCAGCATCTCCTTGCGCCGATCGCCGAAGCCCGGGGCCTTGACGGCCAGGACGGACACGGTGCCACGGAGCTTGTTCACGACGAGCGTCGCCAGGGCCTCACCGTCGATGTCCTCGGCGATGATCAGGGTCGGCTTGCCCTGCTGGACGGCCTTCTCGAGCGCCGGGAGC
>JBBRSJ010000030.1:0-25233 GCA_038245515.1 Candidatus Limnocylindrales bacterium
GCACATGAGCACGCGGCAGCAACGTTGGAGCGGGTGCGACCCAGCGACCTGCCGGGTATCGCCGAGCAACGTGCCGGGGCCGTGGCGGTCCTAGGCCTCGAGCCCGCGCTCAGCGCGCTCGGCGATGCCGCCAACGCCGCCGAGCGTGCCTTCGATTGGGAGGATGCGGCACGGCGATGGAGGCGTGCGGCCGAGGTCGCGGCACGCGAACACGACCGCCGTGCCGGCCCCTTGGCGATCCGCCGGGCACGATGCCTCTTCCGTGCCGGGTTCTTGTCCGAGGCGGTCACGGTCTGCCGTCAGGTGGCGAGCGAGGCCCGGGCGGCTGGGAATGGGCGACTCCTCGCGGATGCGGCGCTCGTCGTGCGAGGGATCGCCGATCGCGACACCTGCGAGATCCTGCTCGATCTCTGCCGCGATGCTCTTCGAAGCGTTGGCGATGA
Organism: Candidatus Limnocylindrales bacterium; assembly: GCA_038245515.1. Classification (GTDB taxonomy): domain Bacteria; phylum Chloroflexota; class Limnocylindria; order Limnocylindrales; family CSP1-4; genus CF-46. The sequence goes on from JBBRSJ010000030.1 coordinate 444, forward strand.
CGTAGTGCTCCACTCACGCCTGCAGAGCCAAGTGATGATGCTGTCGTCTGATCTCTCCCGAGTGCCCACCGAAGGCGCCGAGGCCGAACAGAACCTACGCGCCGCTGAGGCATCGGGAGATGTACATGCTCTAGTTGAGGCGCTGCACGCCACCCTGATGGTCTCTGCCGGTCCGTTGAACGCGGCACATCGCCTCGAGATCGCCGAGCGCGTCGAGCGACTCAGCCGTGACGCAGATCTCGAAGACGAGATCGCATGGCCGCTGTCCTGGCGCGTCGATTTCTTTTTCCAGGTCGGGCAGCGGCCCGCACTCGACAACGCCATCGCCCGACTCGAGGAGTACGCCGACCGGCGGAACGACGCGTTGGCGACCTGGCGCGGGAAGATGGCACGAGCCGCCCTGGCGCAGCACGAGGGTCGGTTCGACGAAGCCGTCCGAATAGGGGCCGAGGCTCTCGAGATGGCATCCCGGGGCAACCATCAGGCGGCCGATTTCACCTATCGGATCCTCGTCAGCTCGTGTCGTCTCAAGACCAGCGGAGGGCCGGTAGAACCCGGGTTCGCGTTCATCAAGAACGGCCCCGACGTGTTCCATATCTTTCCGGCGATGTTCGCTGCCGACTCCGAGGACCTCGAGACGGCATCCGCACTCCTTGGGTTGGCTTTGCCGGTGATGAATGAGATCGACGGGAGCGATCTCCAGGTCCAGACCCACATGGCCTTCGCCATCGTCGCATGGTCGTTGGATCGCGCCGACAGCGCGCCCGCGATCTACTCGGCTCTCGAGCCGTTCGCCGAAGAGCTGAGCGTCTCTTCCTCGGGGCAGGCGGTGTCGGGCGGGAGCGTGAGTCGCTATCTCGGCCAGATGGCCGCCCTCATGGGTGACTGGGATCGCGTCGAGACAGACTTCGCCCGCGCGATGCGGCGCAACCTGGAGACCGGCGCTCGCGGCGAGGTGGCCGAGACTCGTTGCGACTGGGCGTATGCCTTGCTGCGCCATGGCCGCGGGCGAGACCGCGAGCGGGCGGCCGCGATGCTCGCGGCCGCCGGGCGAGGAGCCGCGGAGCTTGGGATGGAGCCGCTCCGACGGCGCGCTACGGATACCCTCGCGGCATTGAAGGCGGGGCGAAGTCCCCTGACCGCTCGCGAGCTCGAGGTCGCGTCGCTGGTTGCTGATGGACTGACCAACAAGGAGGTGGCGACCCGACTACGCCTATCCGTTAGGACCGCCGAGAATCACGTCCTGAACGTGATGAACAAACTCGGACTTGATAACCGGGCCCAGGTGGCGGCCTGGTTCACCCGGACACGAGCCGCCGGAGCAGGCCCTACGGCGTGACGGGCGCGGTGGAGCCGTGGGGCCGCGACATCTGGCGCTCGAGGACTGCCTGCTCCAGACGTTCGGCGGCGTAGTCGGCCGACGGCATGGCGGCGATCTCCGTGGCGATGACACGGGCCGCCTCACCGAACGCCGGTTCATCGAGCAGTCGCTGCGTGCCGTCTCGGATCACCGCTGGGTCGGGCGGCGTGAAGGGCGGCGGCGCCGCGGTCGGGAGGCCAAGCGGCTGCTCCTGTATGACTCCGAGAGCGGCACCGGCCGTGATGCAGCGCTCGGTGTTGTAGGGCTGATCGGCACCCATGGGGAGAAGGAAGAGCGGGATCCCGGCCCCGAGTGCGGCCGATACCGTGTTGTAGCCGCCATGACTGACGACCGCGCTGGCGCGCTCGAGGACTTGGTTCTGGGGCAGGTAGCCGGCGACCCGGATGTTGCCGGCGACGTCTCCGAGCGCCTCCCGGGGGATCCCGTGCCCGAGTGCGATCACGACATCGAACGGCTGGTCGGCGAGGGCATCCACGATCAGTCGGAAGAGTGGGACATTGCCGTTCATGACGGTCCCCAACGTCACATAGACAAGCGGCCGCTCTCCCAACTCATCGAACCAGCCGGGCAGCTCGCCCCCGCCGTCGTACGGCTCAGGCCGAACGTTGACCTCGTTCGCCGCGTGGACATAGCCGGGCGTCTCAAGGCTGGGCGGAGTGCGATCGATCCTGAGGATCTCGTAATCGGGCGCGGTCACGCGCTCGCCATCCAAGCCATGCTCTGCAGCTGCCCGGGCGACACCCGGTCGGATCATGGGCTCATAGAACTTGGCGGCGGCGGGGGCCGCGGAAGCCACCGGCATCTCGAGGATGGCACCGGCCACGAGACCGCCGAGCTCGCCGCTCCCGTGGACGATGGCATCGGCTCCGGTCGCCTTGGCTGCGCGGATGATCCCCTCGACCATCCCCATGCGGATGAGGTCGACGAAGAACTCGCCGGCCATGATCTTCTGCATGACCGGGTCGCTGAGGCGCTCGAGCCAGGCGGGCCCGGCCGGGTGCGCCTCGAAGCCCGCGGCCTCGATGGCTCGGGCGAACATCGGCGACGCGGCGAACGCGACGTCGTGACCGCGACCCTGCAGAGCGCGCGCCGTGGGCACCAGTGGGTGGAAATGCCCGGAGCCCGGGAGGGTGGTAAAGAGCAAGCGCATCTAACGGTCCTCCATCGCCCGCACCATGCCGGCGGTAATGGTCGGAGGATGTCGCCACCAGGCGACTATGCCATCCGTGATGCTACCCATATGGATACCCAGTCAGCGGCCCTTGAGTCACGGCGACCGCCCACCTCCACGGCCAGATGGCCCGAAGGTAAAGCGGCCGCCCTCCCGAAGCCAACATCGCGGTCGACGCTGGGCTTGATTGTTCAGAGCATTACGATAGGCGTGTAACTAGTCCCGGGACGTGGGAAGATTCATCCTGGAGTCGGACGGAGATCGCTGTCCTGCACGCTCACGCGATGGCTCGCGACACCTGATTCTGAAGCTTGACTCTGGATCAGGCGCTCTCGCTCGACCTCAGCCATTCCGCGCCTTCGATCGGGATGCGGATATGTATGGCATCTGCACGTCCGACTCCTGTCGGGCGCGCCATCGTCAGGAGGTCGCGACATCGGTGAGAAGTGCGATTCCGCTGATCGCTGGTCAGCGGCGCTCGAACCGCAGGTAACTTGCTCCACGAGCGTCGACGTAGATCGCCCCGGATGTCTCGACCACGCGAAGCACGATCTCGTCACAAGCTGGGCAACGCAGGACGGCACCCGGGGCCTGAACATAGGCCCGCATCTCGCCGATCAAGGTCACGACCCCGCAGTGCGTACACCGTCCAGGGACGACCGTCATTTCCACGCCGAATGCCGCGGCCAGCGTCCCGGCCGGCGCATTGCCATCGAGACGGGAGTTGTCGACTGCGAGCAGCTCGGCGTCCTCGTCCATCAGTCCTTCCTCCTTGGCAGTCACGTCCCGGTCGGCCCAAAGCGTTCGGTCCGGACGCGCTCGGGGGGCAATCCCAACCGGACGAGCGCATTGGCCACGGTCTCGACGAGGGCCGTTGGACCGCAGATATACGCGCGTGACTCGATGCCGAGGGGCTGGATGACCTGTGCCAGCATGCGGTCGTCGATGCGGCCGGCATATCCCGTCCAGCCGCTCGGCTGCGAACGCGTCAGGGTGTGAACGACCTCAAGTCCTGCTGAGGAGCCAGCCAGGCGATCGAGCTCATCGCGGTAGATCACTTCCTGGAGGTGGCGCGAGCTATACAACAGTCGGGTCGGGAGGCTAGGGGAGACGTTGGCCCGATGGCGAAGCATCGCCATGAGCGGCACGACCCCGGATCCACCGGCCACCAAGAGGAGCGGACCGCCGAGGGATGCCTCCCAGACGAAGTAGCCGCCGATCGGCCCGCGAACCTCAAAGCGGTCGCCCGGCACGATGACGTCGTGCAGGAATGGCGACACTTCGCCGTCCGGGATCCGCTCGACCGTGATCTCGATCTCGCCAGCTCGCTCGGGCCCGGAGGCGATCGAGTAGCTCCGCTCGACGCTGTATCCGTCTTGGGCTGTCAGTCGAAGGTCGACGTGCTGGCCGGGGCGATGTCCACGCCACAGCTCGAGCGACAGAGAGATCGAGCGGACTGTGGGAGTCTCATCGCGAACCGCCGTCACGGTCGCGAGCTGCCAGGGAATGGGGCTGGTCACGGATCTGTCCTAGTCGCCGCTGTACCGTTCTTCGAGCCACTGGTCGCCCCGTTTGTGATATCCGAGCGATTCCCAGAAGCCAGGCTCGTCGTTCGACTGGATGCGCAATCCGCGGATCCATTTCGCGCTCTTCCAGAAATACCGGCCGGGCACCACCAGTCGAGCTGGGCCGCCATGCTCCGGTGCCAGTGCGCGGCCGTCATATTCCCAGGCGACGAAGGCCTGGCCGTTGAGTGCGTCGGCAAGGGGCAGGTTGGTCGTGTAGCCGCCATCGGACCAGGCGACGAGGGCGGCCGCGGCAGCATCCAGGTTGATGTGCTCGAAGAGCGTGTCAACGCTCACGCCGCGCCAGCGCATGTCGAGCTTCGTCCACTTCGTCACGCAGCTGATGTCCACCGTCCAGTCGCGCGCAGGTAGCGCGATGAATGCATCCCAGGTCCAGCTGACGGGCTCGCTCACGAGACCCTCGATCGAAAAGGACCAATGATCGAGCGGGGTGCGCGGCGTCGGGCCGGCCGACAGCACGGGAAAGTCGGTCGTGAGGTGTTGACCGGGCGGGATCCGCGAAGCGATGTCGGCGTCGGAGTCGGCGCGGCGGCCAACGAACCCACGGGTCACGAATCGCTCGCTCACGGTCACTCCGTCGTCTGGCTGGGACGATCCGCGACCTCGTGATTCGTCGACCTTTGGCGAGGGACGAGCTTCGACCGCGTGGAACAATCCTACTCGACGGCGCGGAGCTCCAGCGCGGACATCGCCAGGGGCGATCCGGACCGCAAGGCTGTGTTTCGGGGCATCAAAGCTCGCTACGATTCACCCATACGAACGAGCCGCACCGGGTCACCGACACTGATCAGCCCTGGCCGGATGACGTCGGCGTTCAGGGCGAGCTGGCCGCGAAAGCGTCGGCCGATGTCGCGCAGCACGTCCGGATCGCGTTCGAGCGTGTCCGGGTCGATGGTCGTCATCGGACAGCGCGGTCGCAGGGAGTCGAGTCGAATGATCGCCGGGCCGATGTGGAGTTCGGACCCGGGCCAGCTACGTTCATCGAGTCCGTCGACGCCGTCGATCACGAGGTTCGGGCGCAGGCGACGGCCATCACGCCCAAAGGCCTCGATCGCACCGTCCGTGGCCACCAGCAGCGGCAGGACGTCGAATCGGCCGAGGCTCTCATCGGTCGCAAGCCACGCATCGTCGCCGGCGGCAGCGCGGATCAGCGACAGCGCCGCACCCGAGTCCCACCGGTGGCCGTCGACCTGCGGGACGCCGTCGGGGCCGAGGGTCCCGCGCAATCCCAGGAGCCGGTATTGGCGGCGCGCCGTCCGGACGCCCTCGGGGCCGCGCACGTGGACGATGCGGTCGCCGACGATGCCGCCCCCCGAGAGCTGAGCCTGTTTGAGTGGCTCGCCCGCCAGTGACTTCACCGGATAACGCCAAAGCTGACCGATCTTCAGACTCACCGCTCGTTGCCGGGGACACGAGCGATCCTGTCCCGCACGCCCCTGACCCGATAACGAACTCGAGCGACAGCCAGCTCGAATGTCGGCGCGGCCCCGGCCGGATCGGAATTCGGCATCGGACGCGCGCGATCGAGAGAGATCGAGGAATTGGGTCGGCTTCCAAACGAGGTCTCCACCCAAGCATTGTGCATCGCGAGGCGGGACGACTATGACCGAACGCCTGATGAACCCGCTGCGTCGGCCACGGTGAGAGCGCGCCGCACATGTATCCCGCCTCATGCCAGCCACCTCGCCGCGGTCAGCCACTCGGCGCGACCCTCGATCGGGATCTCGTAGGTTGCCAACGCGCGCCTGACACGTGTCAGTTGCACACCTAGGCGCGGTTGTCCTGGATCGCGCCGTCTTCGACCGTCATCGTCGCGAGCACCCGACCGCTCGACCACCGGGCCACGACCGACCACGGCTTCGACGGCAAGCTGGAGTGTCCTGCGTCTCCTGGCTCGGACAGCCGCGAGGCCAGGATCCAGGCGGTGGGCGGCCCCCTTCTCGGACCCGGCAACCATGACCGCTGCCACGACCACGATCTCACGGTCCGTGAAGTGTCCGGCCAAGCGGTGCCCTTTCATGCCAGCCGCCTCGCTTCGGCGAGCCATTCATCGCGGCCCTCGATGGGCACGTCGTCGGTTGCGTTTGCGTCTGCATCGCGTCTCAGTCGCTACTGATCGCTTCAGTCCGACAGCGGCGTCTCCGGCGGCAGAAGGGCCGCAATGATCTGGTCGGCTTGGAAGGCTGCGAACCGATCCGCCGACCATCCTCGTCGCAGGACGAGCAGCTCGTAGAGCTCTGGAGACGAGATCGACCAGAGGATGTCGCGCGCCTCCTCGAGCGTGATCCCCTCGCGGAAGGCGCCTCGCTCGGAGAGCGTTCGGGCGTTCTCTTCCATCCGACGCATTCGCGATTCGTCGACCTCCGCGAGGAGGCCGGCCATCTCGGGATCCATACCGGCGGCAGCGCGGATCACCAGCACGATGGGCGCCGTTCGGGGGGCCACCTCGGTCCCCAGCCGGGTCCAATTCCGAATGACCGCGCGCGCGTCGCGCTCCACGGCCTGCATCTCGTCCGATCGCCGCTCGGCGGGCACCGGTCCAGAGCCCTCGAGGCCTTTGGAGACCACGGCGCGGACAATCCCGGGCTTGCCGCCGAACGCCTTGTAGATCGTCTCCACCGACACGCCTGCAGCTTCGGCTATCGCGCCGACGGTGGTCTGTCCGTAGCCGTGGGCCAGGAAGAGCACGCGTGCGGCCTCGATCACCTCCTGTTGCGTCTGGGCGGCCTGGGCGCGACGTCGACTGGAGTCGTAGTGCCGCCGGGGCTTGACGTCAGATGGCATTTGATACAAACTCCTGTATCGATTACAGTGCAGTGTACCAGACGATGAGCACAGGAGGTCGGCCATGGAGACGATGCAGGAACCTGAAGCGCCCGGCGACCTCGTCGAGCGCCTGTGCCGGGCCACAAACGCGCACGACCTCCAGGGCATCGGCGCGTGCTTCGCGATCGACTACCGCGTGGAGATGCCGGCCCACCCCGGACGGGAGTTCGTCGGCCGCGAGCAGGTGCTCAGGAACTGGGGCCAGATCTTCGCCCGCGTGCCGGACATCGCGGTCGAGGCCCGGTCGGTCACCCAAGGCGACACCGCGTGGTCCGAGTGGGAGATGCGTGGTACGCGCGGCGACGGTTCGCCGCACCTCATGCGTGGGGTCATCATCTTCCGGATCCGGAATGGAGAGTTCAGCGCGGCGCGGTTCTACGTGGAGCCCGTGGAGCAAGGTGGCCTCGGGATCGACGAGGCCACCCGGCAGACCATTCAGGACGGCGCGGCTCCGATGGCCGCGGGGTCTGCCGCCACGCTTCCGAGCGCCGGTTCGAAATGGACCGAACGATGATCCTCCTCGTCGGTGGCACGGGCAACCTTGGCGGCCGGATCGCGCGGCACCTCGCGGCGCACGGCTTGGCCTTCCGGGCCTTGGTCCGCCCGAGTACCGATCCAGGCGACCTTCAGACGCTCGCCGTCGACATCGTCCGCGGGGACCTCCGCGATGCGCTGAGCCTCCAGCGCGCGGTCGAGGGCATCGAGACGGTGATCTCGTGTGCACACAGCCTCGACCGGATCATGGCCGGCCGGCGGGATCTGACGATCCGGGACGTCGACCGGGACGGCAATCGCAACCTGGTCAGCGCGGCCGACAAGGCCGGCGTGCAGCGCTTCGTGTTCGTCTCGTTTCCCGGCGCCATCCTGGCCTCGCGGACGCCGTTTGCTGAAGCCAAGCTCGCCACCGAGCGGCAGCTGCAGGACTCGCGCATGCGCGAGGTGATCGTCCGGCCGGACGCGTACCAGGAGAGCTGGCTGGCGCCGGAGCGACGTTTTGACTGGCGGCGTGGCACCGTGACGATCTTCGCGACCGGCGAGGGCAGGGCCGCATTCGTGGCGATGGACGATGTCGCCGAAGCCGTGGTCCGACTTGCCACGCACCAGAATCCCCCCGCGCTCGTCGAGCTGGGCGGTCCGGAGACGATGAGCCGCAACGAGCTGGTGGCCGCGTTCGAGCAGCGGCTGGGGCGACCGATCCGCAGACAACGGCTGCCGGGTGCGGTGATGCGGGTGCTATCGGTCGCCTTGCGGCCTGTCCACCCGGGCCTGGCCTCGGTCATGGGGATGAACGTCCTCGCGGACGCGCGGCGCTCAGTCCCGGACGACCATGTCTTCCACGAGCTCGGGATCGAGCCGCGGCCGGTCAGTGCCTATATCGACGAGCTGACGGCTGCATATCTGGGCGAGCTGGCCCAGTCACCGGGCCGACCACCGTCGTGAGGTAGCTGGCCGACGGCGCTGCAGCCTTGCGGATGTCGGACGTCAGGCGGCCGTGCCGTCGCCACACGCTCTCCATGTCGCCACACGCTCTCCGCGAGGACCGGCGAGTTCTACGGATCGGTTGCCACCCCGCCGCTGGTGGACAAGAGAATTGGGAGCAATACATGACTCGTCAGACCTTGGTCAGTTGGACTGGTGCTTTGGCTGCCTCGGCTCTGTTGCTGGTCGGCTGCGGTGCCGGCAGCGCACCGCCCGCAGGAGTCTCACCCGCTGGCGGAGCTCAGAGTGCGGGGACGGGCGTGGTGGCCACCGCCAAGGACGCCTGCACATTGCTGACGCGAGCGGAAGCCGAAACGGCGCTGGGCGAGCCCGCGACCGGCGATGGCAAGGGCGATGGAAAGCGCGTTTGCGTGTGGACGGGTGTCGCCAACGACGGATCGGATGTCCTCAAGTTGGATCTAGACGATCCAGCCGTCCTGAAGCGAGTCGTCAGCGGCAGCAACGGGTCTCCCGGCGGCGTGCCGATCGAGCTGGTCAGCGGGGTTGGTGACGAGGCGATCTACGCCGACGTCTTGAAGTTCCTGTACGTCCGCAAAGGCACGACAGCCTTCACGATCCAGTTGGTCACGATCGCCGCCCTTCAGGCCAGCCAACGGGACAAAGAGGTGACCCTGGCTCAGGCGATCCTTGGCCGCCTGTAACACGACAGGAATGATTGGCCCTGCCGGTCTGTCCGTGATGAGAATCGGGCGACGCCGATTGCGTTGCGCGGCGATCATCGTCGTCGCGATCACCGTGCTGGCTGCGTGCAGCCCGGGGCCCGCGTCCTCCGTCGCGCCACTGCAGACCGGCAGCTCGGCCGCTCCGGCGCTCGCCAGCCGAACGGCCCCGACCGGGGCCACCGCGCCGGTCGATCCGGCGTCGTGGGCATTTGCCGATCGCCTGACCAGCTCCACCTATGCTCCAGACACCACCGCGGCGATGATCGCCGGGCTGGCCCGATCCGGGATTGCCACGTTCGGCGACCCAGGCAGCTCGACCCCCGAGCAGCCACTCGGCACCGCCGCGAGCCCGTTCGAGCTGCTGGACTTCCAGGCCCACGCGCTGGCGGTCGGCGCCTGGGCCGGCTCGACGTGGTCCGGTGCGGAGCTCGACGCGGTGCTGCCGGTCCCGTCGGGCCTGCCGGACGCCGCTCCAGCATCGATCCTTCTGGCGAGCTAGTCGCCGCCGTCGATTCGCCCGGAGCGGCCCTCTCCCGGGCGCTGATGGCCGGCCAGGACCTGGACCAGCCGTCGACGCTGCGCTTTCCCGGTGTCGTTCTCGTCCTGTTCGTCTCGGACCTCACGACCGATGGCGGTCAGGCTGCCGGCCCCGGGCCGGGCACCAGTCCGGCTCCAAGCCCCATTTCAAGCCAAGCGGCGATCGGCGAATCGGCCCAGCTTGCGATGGCCGGCGGCCGCTCCAGGGCGGGCGAACCGATCCTGCCTGCGATCGACCTCGGCAGCATCTGCTCGTCCACCGCGAACTGGCTCCAGGGGACGATCAATCGGGTCTTTGATGCCCTCAAGGTGGCGACGCCGAGCAACGCATTCGGGGCGATCTTCGCGACGATATGGAACTATGCGGTCGATCGCCTGCAGTCGCTCGTGCAGGGCGTGATCACGACGGTCACCGATGCCGTGCTCGGTTCGATCCGGAGCGTTGCCGCAGCGATCGCAGCCGCTGCCGAGCAGGTTGCCTCGATCCTGCCCTACGCCGTCCGGGTCGTGGCCACCGGAGGGACGGCCGGATCCGCGTTCGTGCTGGATTCTGATCGCCACCAGGGTGTCTTCACCGCGTCGGTCACCGCGGGCGACCTGCCGGCCTGGCCGGCAACCCTCCAGGACTGCGCCAACGTCGCGGGGATCGCGCTGCCCGACTTCACGGCCCGCAACGTGCCCCTGACCTGGGGGCCCCTCGAGGCTCCCGGAGACCCGCTCATCTCGCCGCGCGATTCGGCGACGGCCAATGGGGTCACGGACGGAGCCGGCCAGGCCACCTGGGGCTTCCTGACCAGTGTCGACCCAGGTGATCCGACCGGGCAGAAACTCACCCAGGTCGACGGCATGCCGGTCGCGATCCACCGGCCGGAGCTTGATCGCCTGCAGGACAAGCTCACGGCGGCCCTGCTGGGACCCATTCCGGCGATCTTGCGACCCGTTCCTTGCCGAACTGATCGCCCCGGCCTTCGACGGGCTGCAGGCCCGCCTGAACACGCTCCTCGATGCGCGGGGCATGGGCGCGGTCGCCCTGATCTTCCACGATCACGCGTCACCGAAACCATCCGCGTCGCCACCGGCTCCCTCGGGCGCATGTGGCCCGACGGTTGCGCCAGGCACCTACGCCGGCACAACCGCGGGTGACTTCAACGACACGATCAACGTCGGCGATCCCGGCGGCGGGATCGTGAGCACCGCGAAGGGGTCAGGCACGGTTGCCATGGTCGTTGCCACCGACGGCACGGTCAGCGGGACGTGGGACCTGACGTGGACCCAGATCTTCGACGAACAGGTCACCGTGGGCGGAATCTCCAGCAAGAAGGATCATCGGGTCGCGACCTATCAGGACAGCGATGGCGTGTTGTCAGGCGACGTCTGCGGCCTCGCTCTGACGGGCGGGTCGCTGAGGACCCTGAGTTGCGTCGACAGCCTGAAAGGCGACTGCTCGTCGGACCCGGCCCCGCCTTCCCAGAACTTCCCGAACCTCGGTCGGCCGACGTCGGTCATCGGGGACACCGCCACCTGGACGAGCGTCTTCACCGAAGGCGGCACCAACGTCCACAGCACCTTGACGCTCACGGTGAGCCGCCAGTAGCTGCGAGTAACTCGGCCAACGCACGGTCGTTCGCCGTCCTACGAATGCCGGGGGTTAGGAACTCATCGCCCACAACATGACGATGGCCGGCAGGTCGGTCCTAGGGCCGCCATTCCGGACCTCCCAGCAGGGGGACAGGCCGCGTTCGCTCCCGAACGCTATTCGTCCGTTCGGGACATCCCCTCAGGCTCCGACAGCCGCGACGCGAGGATCCACACGACTGCGCCGTCGTCTCCGCGCCGACCTTAGCCCGGGCGTTCGCGAGGTGGTGCTTGACGGTCGAATGGGACAGGCCGAGGCGGTGGGCGGCTGCCTTCTCTGACCCGGCAGCCACGACCGCTGCCACCACCACGACCTCACGGTCCGTGGCGTGTCCGGCCGGGCGGGCCCTCAAGCCAGCCGCCTCGCCGCCGCGAGCCACTCATCCCGACCCTCGATCGGGATCTCGTAGGGCACCGTCGCGGTTCGGGTCTTTCGCGTCTCAAGCTGAGACACCCGCCCACGACGGGCGCTAGGAGCTCGGACCCGGCAACACGAACGGCGCGGCATGTACGAACGTCCGATCCGCAAGCTGGTCGACGATCGCTGCGGCGATGTCGGCGCGGGCGACGCGAGCGCCGGGTCGCAGCTGCTCGGATAGGCGGTACCCGCGTGCATCGCCGTCGGTGACGATGGCGGGTCGCAATGCGGTCCACCCGAGGTTCGTCGCGGCAAAAACCGCATACTCGCGCTGCTTCGCACCGACGACATGGCGTGCTGCCATCCGGACGAATCGCGACACGACGCGGTCGATGAACGGCTTGGTGTCCCCGGGCACGTCGATGCCTGCTCCAGAGAGTGCGACGAGCCGCGAGACGCCGACGTCGGTCATGGCCGCGACGAGATTGCGCATTCCCTGCTCCAGGGCGAGCTCGTCGTCGAGGGAGTTGGATCGCGGCCCGAGCGCGGCGACGACGGCCTCACTGCCCACGACCGCCCGGCGGATCGCGTCGGCGTCCGCGATATCGCCTTGGATCACGGTTACGTGCTCCCAGCCGGGCGCGGCGTCAGGGCGGCGGGCCAGGATCGAGACGTCATGCCCGGCCGCGAGAGCATCGGCCAGGACGAGCGTCCCGATGCGCCCGGTCGCCCCGAGGATGGTCACATGAATGTCAGTCCTCCTTCAGTGCGACGGCCCAGGCATCGCGGTGGTCGCGGGCAAACGTCGCGAAGTCGATCGGCACGCGACCGGTGATGCGCTCGACGTCGTCGGTCAACCCTCCGGCCATCCCGAACCGCGCAACGGTGTAGATGCCGATCGTGACCGCGATCATGCCCGCGGGCATACCCCGATGGGCCATCCGGCGCCAGTAGTGCCACGGCGTGGGGTCGGCGTATCGGATCGGCCGGCCGAGCACCTCTGTGAGGATCGCGGCGCATTCGTCGTAGGTCAACGCAGCGGGTCCAGTCGGCGTGTAGGCCTGGCCCTCGTGCCCGTCCTCGACGAGGGCGCGGGCCGCGATCGCCGCCACGTCGCGCACGTCCACGTGGGCCGTCCGTGAGCCCCGACCGGCCGGGATGTAGATCTCGCCACGGCGGCGGATGTCCTCAGCGTGCGTCGTGGACAGGTTCTGCATGAAGTAGGCGGCACGGACGAACGTCCAGTCGAGACCGCTCGCCCGCAGGTAGTCCTCGATCTTGCGGTGAGGGACGATCCGGTTGCGCTCGGCACCCTGGATGGAGAGGAACACGACGTGCTTCACACCTCGGTGCCGCGCGGCATCGATGGCAGGCCCGATGACGTGTTTCACATCGGCGATCTGGGGAGGACGCAGCAGGAACATCCGGGTCACACCATCGAAAACGCCGAAGGTGGCCGGGTCGGCGAAGTCGAAATGCACGACCTCCACCCGATCCCCGAACACCGCGCGCGCCGCGTCCACGTCCCGGGCCGCGACCCGGACCCTCGCCCCGAGCTCGAGCAGCTGGCCGACCAGGGGCGTGCCCATGTTGCCCGGCGCACCGGTCACGAGGATCGGGGCATCGTGGCCCGGCTGCTGATCGGAAGGGTTCACGAGGGGGGCTCCTTTATAGGTGCTGGCTGCAACCCGCGGACGACGAGGCGGACGGCGGAGGCGACGCGATCGGCGCTCAGGCCGTCATCGCCCGCCGGCGCGACCGTCCCGAGGGCAAACAGCACGCCAAGCAGGATCTCGGCGGCCTCGCGCGGGTCCACGTCTGCCCGGACACGCCCGAGTCGCTGCTCGGCGACCAGGTAGGTGGCCACGGCGTCGGGCGGGCCTGGCGGGAGTGAGGATCCGGCAGCCGCGATGACCTTCTGGCGCTGGGCGGCGAGCTCGGGGTCGACTGCCATCGCGACCTCGAGTGGCATGATGTCGTCGCGCAGGCTGGCGAGCTGGACCGCGGCATCGATGAGGTTCCCCTCGACCGTGCCCATTCCGGCGCGATCGGGGAGCGCAGTGACCCATTCCACGACCGGCGCGTTGGACTCCACGACCGCCGCGAAGAAGAGCGACACCTTGTCCGGGAAATGGCGGTAGATCGTCCCCTCCGCCACGCCGGCCGCGTGGGCGATCGCCCGCGTCGAGGCGTGCGCGTAGCCAACCTCGCGGACGACACGACGTGTCGCCTCGATGAGCTTTGCTCGTGTCTCCTCGCCTCGTCGGGTCAAGTCCATATCCTCAACGTTCGCACCGCGGAAGTGGGCCTCAGTCGGTGACATCCCGCCGGATGAACACGGCGCCCGCCAGCACCAGGCCAAGGATGACGTAGGCGAACGCGAGGGCGATGGCCGTGGTGTAGGGGATCGTTGCCGTGCCGCCGCTCGCGACGGCGCCGAGCGTCGTGCCGAGCAGCCAATCGGACGGGGCGTCCTTGACCATCTTGACGAGCGACTCCACGACGAGCACGTAGCCCACCCCGATCGAGATCGCCACCGCCGCGGAGCGCGCCAACACGGCGATGACGAGACCCAGGACACCCCACACGCAGAGCGCCATGAAGAGGTTCGACCAGGCCAAGGCCACGACCGTGAGGATGTTCGTCCCCCACGCTACCGTCGAGATGCCCGCCGCCTGCGCGGCTGGCAGGACGGCGAACACGTTGACGATGGCGGCGACCGTCGTGGCCCCTGCCGTGACGATGACGAGGGCGACCACCTTGCCGGCCAGGAGCGGCCAGCGGCGGGGCTCGGCGGCGACGAGCAGGCGGACGAGGCCGCTGCTGTAGTCGTCCGCGGTCGCGACCGCACAAAGGGACAAGCTGACGATCCCGAACATGTTGGAGGCGGCGGCGAGCCCGGCCATGAGGCCCGACGGGCTCTCCATCTCGGCAAGGGTGGGGAAGGCCACGCCCGGGGCGCCGGGCGGCAGGCTGCCGCCACCCGAGACGAAGGTGACCATGATCGTGTTCACGAGCATCGCGAACAGGGCCATGAGGCCGAACCAAGCCAGGAGGAGCCGCGGCTGGCGCAGGCGCGTCAGCTCGCTCCGGATCGCCGCGATCATCACGCCACCTTCCCATTCGCGATGGCTCGGCCTTCGGCCAGCTCACCATCCACCCGGCCCGTCATCTCGAGGAAGATCTCCTCGAGGTTGTCCTGCCCAACGACGAGGGCGCGGAGGGTGATGCCCATGGCCGTCGCAGCCCGATTGAGGTCGGCCGCCCGCTCCGCATTCGCAACGATGCGCAAGATGCCGTCCATCCCATTGACCGACCAGCCACCGTCGGTCAGCCCGGCCTCCAGGCGAGGCAGGTCGGCGAGCAGCTCGGGCGCGACGTCGATGTGTTCGCGGGTGCGCTTCATCACCTCGGCCATCGGTCCGGAGAACACGAGCTTCCCGAACCGGATGACCACGAGGTGGTCGCAGACCGCCTCGATCTCCGAGAGCTGATGTGAGGAGACGATCACCGTCCGACCGTTCCGCCCGAGGTCGCGGAGCAGCTCGCGAACCTCCACGATCCCGGCCGGGTCCAGCCCATTTGTTGGCTCGTCGAGGATGAGCAGCTCCGGGTCAGAGAGCAGGGCGGCAGCGATACCGAGACGCTGCTTCATGCCGAGCGAGAAGCGCTTCACTGGTTCACGGTCCCGGCCGGCAAGGCCCGTCTGGCCCAGCACGACCTCCACCCGCTCGAGCGGCACGCGTCGGAGGTGCGCCAGGGACGTGAGATTCGCCCGGGCCGAAAGGGCCGAGACGAACGCGGGGCTCTCGATGAGGACTCCGACGCGCGCCGCGTAGGCCGCCGGTCCGCGGACTGACGAGCCCAGCACCGCGGCGCTGCCAGCTGTGGGTCGGATTAGCCCCAGGAGAATGCGGATGAGGGTCGACTTGCCCGATCCGTTTGGACCGACCAGACCGATGACACCAGCGGAAGGGAGCTCTACGGTGAGCCCGTCCAGGGCCGTCACCGGCCCGAATGTGCGGGTGAGCTCGGAGGTAGTGACGACGGGCATGTGGGGCCTCTGTAGATGCGAGTGAGCGTTCGCTCACATACTGTCACTTCCGGACTCGCATGTCAAAGGGTTCGGCGGACGCCTCCGCACAGTCAGCTTAGGTCGGGGCTCGGAACCACCAACCACCCCTCAGCTCGCCCCCGGTAGATCAGCTGCTCCGTGCTGAGTCCAGACCGAGCACGCAAATCGGCCAGATGCCGCTTGTCAGTGCTCGGCCGGATGCCCAAGAGCGCCGCCGCCGCCGCCACGGACCCCCCGGCGGCGACAAAGGCCGCCAGGACGTCAACCTGCCGAGGCGTCGGCGTCCGTGAGAGCGAGCCACGCAGGTACCCATCCCTCATGCCAGGCGCCTCGCCCCGGCCAGCCGATCCAGGTCATGGCTCGCAACACGATCCGCCGGAAGTCGGTTTCGGACAGACGCCGGTCCAGGGTCCACACGACCTGCTCCGTCGTCACGAGCGATCGGTATCGAGGAGCTCCCATGTGTGGTCGAGCGCCCAGCTCAGCGCGAAGTCGGCGACCTCCTCCCAGCCAGGCTCGGCAATCGTCCAATGCGAACGACCGGGGAACTCCCGGTACTGGGTGATCGCCGCCAGGCATCGTCGACGGTCATGTCGGCCAGCGTCGGCGTCGGCCTCGTCAGTCGACCCAGATGTCGTAGCGCTCGCCGAGGGCCGCGATGAACTCCGCGTCCTCCAACTGGGACGGCGCGAGGGTCGCGAGCTCCGCGAGGTAGCGGTCGAAGCCGCCCGGCGTGAAGACCGTGAGGAACCGGGCGCCGTTGGGAGCAGACACCTCGTGCCGCACATCCGGAGGCACGGTGACCGTCATGCCTGTTCGAGCCTGTACGGTCTCGTCGTCGAAGGCGAACGTGGCCTCACCCTCGAGGACGAAGAAGGTCTCGGTCATCACCCGATGGTGGTGGCGCGGCAGGTGGAACCCTGGCTTGAGGATGTCCTCGACGAGGGTGACGCGTCCGTCGGTCATCTCCGCCGGGGTCTTGATGAAGATGTGGTCATTCGTCCAGTCGTAGTCGGGACCACTGCCTGCGGGCACGATGTGCTGCTTCATTAGACCTCCCTGGGGGCGGGGTGCTCGCCGTGCTCGAAGCCCTCGGAGGCGACGGCGAAGATGACCGGAACGAGGGCCAGGAGCGCGGTCCCGAGGATCGGCGAGATGAGGTAGCCGATGGCCGCGGCGACGGCCGTCGTGGACACGCCGACGATCGCTCCGATGCGGTCGGCTCGGAACCCATGCGCATGGTCGGCGTCCTCGAGCAGGTCCGGGTTGGAGCCGAGGACATGGAACAGCAGGCCCCACGTGAGGGCCCCGAGCATCGTAACCCCGGCGTAGAGGAGGACAGCCTGGTGGGCCGACACGCTGGCGGGGTCAGCGAGAGTCTCCGCCAGAACGGACGTGGCCCACGGGACCATCACGACGGCGGCGAGCAGGATGAGGTTGGCGCCGTTGAGCGATCGTGAGATCGCCTTGACCCGGACGAACACGTTGTGGTGGTTCGTCCAGGCGATGCCCACGAACGCGAACGCGCCGGTGAATGCGAGCAGCGTCGGCCATTGACTCGTCAGGCTGTCGAACAGGGTCACGGGCGGCGCCGCGTCGGGTTGCGGGCGGATCCGCCCGAGGTCAAGCGCTAGGAGCGTGATCGCGACGGCGAACACGCCGTCGCTGAACGCCTCGGGTCGGCTCGTCTCAGTGGGCTCGCCACGACGCAGTCGCAGTCTCATTTCGGCCCTCGTCGACCCCTCTCGATCCGCAAGTCAGACTACCCGGTGACGATCTCCGAGCGAGCTGCCGACATGGTGGACATGTCGAGCATCGAGATGAACTGACCGGACACGTCGCTCGTGTCGGACCCCATCGCGCGGGCCGCGCTGTCGGCATCCCGGTAGCGGAGAACGAGGACCCACTCACCGTCCTCGGCCACGGTCGCTTCGCGCCGCTCGAGGCCGGGGATGTTCGGGACGACCTCCGTTTGGAACCGTTCATTGAGCGCTCGGAACGCCCCTTCGTCCGCGCCATCGCGGAGCCGGAACTTGACGATCTCGATTACTGCCATCGTGTGCTCCCGTTGCCTTTGACCAGCCACGCTGCTACAGTAGTTGCGTGATCAGGCACGCATAGTAGGTGCGTGCGCACCTAGCTGTCAAGAGGCCGGTACGCCATGAATGACCAGGACGACGGGCTCGAGGACTTCACCCCGCTCGAAGGGGACGCCTGGGGCGGGCTTCTCGGCGTCCATGGCCGGATGATGCGGCTGATCGAGCGCGATCTCGCGGAGCGCTGCCGGATCTCCCACGTCGAGTTCGAAGTTCTCCTTCGCCTCTCGTGGGCTGGGAATCACCGGATGCGGATCCAGGATCTCGCCGCCGATAGCGTCCTCACCCGGAGCGGGATCAGCCGCGTCGTCGAGCGTCTCGAGCGGGTCGGCCTTGTCACGCGCGAGAGCGCACCCGAAGACCGCCGCGGCGCCTACGCGATTCTCACCGATGCCGGCCTCGCGATGCTCCGAACCGCGCGGAGCGGACATGTTGCTCTCGTCCGGGAGCGCTTCCTCAGTCGGTTCGGACCTGACGAACTCGAGCAGATGGCGGCCTGGTGGCGCCGCGTGGAACCAGCTATCCCGACCAGCTGATCCCAGCGGCCGACGCCTCGATGTTCACGCCTCCCGGGCGGCGCGACAGTCTAGAAGGAGCACGAATTGGAATATGTAGAAGTTGCAAAGTACAAACTGAATCCGGGGTTCACCGATGCACAACTGATCGGAGCGGAAGAGGAGGTCCGCGCCGGCATGATCAAGGACATGCCCGGATTTGTCGGCAGAGAGCTCTACAAAGGTGAAGGCAACGAGTGGTGTCTGATCCTGAGGTTTGACTCCAAGAAACACATGGATGCTCTGCTCGCTTCATTGAAGGAGGAGCGGCACCCAAGCTTTCACAACTACGCTTCGATGATTGATTTCACGACAATGCGGATGGAGTTCTTCGAAAAGAGGATTTGAAATCCTCGAATTTCTGCTGCCTTCCAGCTCGGCCAGCCTCGCGTCCGCAGACATCACTTCGAGAGTGTCGGCCCGACTCCTCTCAACCGGACCGCTCTTCGTTCGCCTCGGCCGGCCCCTCGGGCTCGGGCAACCGCGAGGCGAGGATCCATACGAGCTGTGCCGTCGTCTCGGCACCCACCCTCGACCGGGCGTTCGCCAGGTGGTGCTTGACGGTCGAGTGCGAGATGCCGGAGTCGATGGCGGCCGGCTTGTCCTAGCCGGCGTCAAGGACCGCGGCGACGACGAGCTCTCGTTCCGTGGCAGGGCCGGCAGGGCGGCGGACCCTCACACCAGCCGCCTCGCCGGAGGCAGCCACTCATCTCGGCCCTCGATCGGGATCTCGTAGTTGCTAACGCGCGCCCGACACCTGTCGGGCGCGCCATTGCAACCTTTTCGGGCAGTGCCAGCGCCAATCCGTGCGCGTAGGCCGCCGCGGTCAGCCGAACACCCACGATCTCGGGGCCCGCGACCGAGATCCGCTCGAAGATGGTGTGCATCAGGTCTGCCCTCTCCTTCGGTACGGCTGCCTGCTGGACTGACTCGGCGAGAGCGCGGAGCCATTCGATGGCGCGCTGCGCCGGAACCCAGGACAGAGAGCGTCACAAAGGAGTTTCCGATGGCGATCGACCCGCAGGCCCTGCGGACGGCGGCAGATGCCTATACGGCTGCCTGGAACTCAGGGTCGCCGGAGGCCGTGGCATCGTTCTACGCACTCGACGGCCGGATCGTCATCAATCGCGGTGAGCCGTGGGAGGGGCGTGAAGGCGTCGCGCGGATGGCGGCGGGCTTCTACGCCGACGTCCCGGACCTGAGGCTCGTCTGCGACGGGCTACGGATCGCCGGCGATCACGTCGCCTACCTGTGGACCTTCACCGGAACGCACGCCGCCACGGGGAACTCCCTGCGCGTCGTCGGGTGGGAGGAGTGGAACGTCGGGCCAGACCTGCTCGTGAGTTCTTCGCTCGGATGGTTTGACGCGGACGATTACGCGCGGCAGGCCGCTGGGGGCTGATGTAGCGGTCCAGGGGCGGTGAGTCAGCTCTGCCGTCGCCTCGGTCAGCCTCGCTCCACGAGGAGCGCGAGGAACCGCGCGTTTGTGAGGTGAGGCTTCTTCGGCCAGCGATCGCCGGGCGCCGGTATCGTTGCCGCCAGTTCCCCGTCGCCGTCGGCAAGCACACGCCCGAGCGATCAACCCCGGAGGCTAGCCATGTCCCAACCGGTCCACGACGTCCGGGTCGCCGCCATCCCCGCGGACCTCCCCCACGTGGAGCGCCTGTGGCTCGAGTACCTCACGTGGGGCAACGACGAGATGCAGGCGCGGCACGGCTTCCGGCTCCCAGTTCGCGAGGCCGTCGACCACGACCTCGAGGCCATCGCGCAGTTCGAGCCGCCGGGCGGCCGCGTGCTCCTCGCATGGCAGGGCGACCACGCATTCGGGATCGGGTGCCTCCGTGGCATCGGGCCCGACACCGGCGAGATCAAGCGCATGTACGTCGAGCCGTCCTACCGCGGGACCGGGGCCGGCTCGGCGCTGCTCGACGGCCTGATCGCGGCCGCCCGCGAGGCCGGCTACGCCCGACTCAGACTCGACAGCCCCGACTTCCTGACCGACGCCCATCGGTTGTACCGGCGGCGCGGCTTCGAACCGATCGAGCCCTACCCCGAGAGCGAGATCCCCGGTGATCTCAGGGTGTGGTGGGTGTTCATGGAGCGCCATCTCCGTCGCGGCAGCTGACGGGGAGGGCTTGCGGCCCGAGGCGTCGGGTCCGGGCGGATGCCACAAGGGCACGCGATCCGAAGTCGGATGGCAGTTGCGCACGCTGTGGGACGCCAGGGACGCGGCACTCGCCGGCTCCGCCATCGCCCTCCGGCTCCGGCAGCCGCGACGCGACGATCCACACGAGCTGCGCCGTCGTCTCCGCGCCGACCTTAGCCCGGGCGTTCGCGAGGTGGTGCTTGACGGTCGAATGGGACTGGCCGAGGTGGTGGGCGGCTGCCTCTCCGACCCGGCGACGAGGACCGCCGCGACCACCCCGACCTCACGGTCGGTCGCGCGATCGGCCGGGCGGCCTGCGTCATGCGCTTCGGAGCCACACGGACGATGCCGGCCCCGAAGGCCGCGTCCAGCCCTCGCGCCTTCGCGTGAGCGGTCAGCGTGAACGTATAGTCCATGAACCTCGTGCTGATGCCGCTGATGGCCGGGTGGGCCCTTGCTCATGATCGTCTTCGCGCAGCGACGCCCCGAAGCGCCTGACGAGCACCGTCCGGCTCAGCACCAGCCGGGTCAGGAGGATGCGCCGGGCGGCTCCACGTCGACCGACGGCGTCCACGGCCCGTCCACGAGCAGCGCCTCGTCGTCGCCGGGCCAGGGCGGCATCGCGGTGCAGGTGAAGACGAGGGGCACGTCCCCGGTGCACCGGTATTGGAACGCCGTTCCGAGCGGGACGTCGACGCACACGCCGGGGATGAGCGGGGTGATGCTTTCGCGCCCGTCGGCCGACCTGCGCCAGATCTTCCCCTCGCCGGAGAGCACGAACCAGTACTCGTCGACGGTCCGGAAGCGGCAGGCACTGCCCACCATCCCGGGCGGCACGGTCGAGTGGATCATGTTGCCGTGCGGCCCGTCCACCAGGAAGCGGATGTAGGCCCCCAGGGGCGAACGGCCCCGCTCCGCCGTTTCGACTGTGGTGGTCTTCACCCCGCTCCTCCGAAGGGTCAGCAATCGTGGCTCAGGGCATGGTGACACGGGCTTCCGAGTCTCGGAGGCGGTCTCCGATAACCAGCGGCTGCGTGGGGGGCAGGGATGCCGGACTTGCCCAGGACCGGGGGGTGTCGAGCCCGAGCGGGCCGTCGACGAGCGGAGTGGCGTCGCCTACCGCGGGAGGGGGTTCGGGCCAGTCGCGGTCACGAGGTGCTGCGGGACCCAGTCGTCGACGTGGTGAAACCCTTCGAAGACCCTCGATGAGCCTCGCTCCACGAGGAGAGCGAGGAACGAGCTCATCACCGCTCATAGCGCTCGGCTGACGGCGCGGACGTACCCGGCGGGGGAGTCCGGGAGTCGGTGTGGATCGAACCAGCGCGCCGTCATGCTCTGTAGCGTCGAGCCGCGGCGGGCGGATTCCTATTCGCCTACGGCGCTACGCCTGCAGGACCATGTCAGTCCGAAGCCCGCACAAGGATTACGGACATGGACAAGTGGTCGATCCCGGCAGGGCAGCTCGAGGCCAGCTTCTGACCGAGTATGCTCGGCCGGGCTCCTTTCCGGCTCCTCTTTCCACCCGGAGCGACCGGCATGACCTTCGATGTGCGCGAGCGCTACACCAAGTACGAGCACCGAATCCGGATGCGCGATGGCGTGCGGCTCTTCACCTCTGTCCTCGTACCGAAAGACGATTCGAAGCCGTACCCGATCCTTCTGATGCGATCGCCGTTTGGCGTCGGGCCGTACGGGCCGGATGAGTACTTCCCGATCGGCCGCCAGACCGAAGCGCTGCTTGAGGCGGGCTACATCTTCGTCCGCCAGGACGTCCGCGGCCGCCTGATGTCCGAGGGACGGTTCACGCACGTCCGGCCATACCAACCGGACAAGAACCCGGAAGACGTGGACGAGAGCACCGACACCAGCGACACCATCGACTGGCTCCTCGCCCACGTGCCCAATCACAACGAGCGGGTGGGCATCTGGGGCGGCTCCTACGTCGGCTTCTTCACCCTGGCCGGGATCATCGACACGCACCCGGCGATCAGGGCTGCATCGCCGCAGGCTCCCGTTGCCGACCTGTTCCTGGACGACGACTGGGTCCACGGTGGGGCGTTCATGCTCGCCCACGCCTTCAACTCGGCCCACAGTTACCCTGACCGCGCAAACCCGAATCGACCACCGAAGACCGAGATGCCGTTCGACTGGGGCACCGAGGACAGCTACGAGTTCTTCCTGAATGCGGGGCCGATCGGCAACCTCAGCGCAGCCTTCCAGCCCGCCGGAAACCAGACGTGGGACGAACTCCTGGCCCATCCGACATATGACGAATTCTGGCAGTCCCGCGCGATCTGGCGACACCTCCGCGACGTGCGCTGCGCCGTCCTCACTGTCGGGGGCTGGTTCGACGCCGAGGACCTGTCCGGGCCGCTCCGCGCGCATCGTGCGCTCCGGGAAGGCAACCCAGACACGCCTGCGACGCTCGTGATGGGCCCCTGGACGCACGGCGGTTGGTCTGTGAAGGACGGGCATCGACTCGGCCATGTCGACTTCGCGTCCAACACGGCGGAGTTCTATCGCGAACAGGTCGTCCTGCCGTTCTTCGAGCACCACCTCAAGGACGCGCCGGACCCGGGGCTGCCAGCCGCCCTCGTCTTCGAGACCGGGACCAACACGTGGCGACGCCATGCCGCGTGGCCCCCGCCGGAGGCCACCCCTCGAACCCTTTACTTCCGTGCCGGCGGCGGCCTCGCCTTCGAGCCGCCCGAGGAGGCGGATGCGAGCGACACCTTCGTGAGCGATCCAGCCAAGCCGGTCCCATACGTCGGCTACACGGCGCGCGAGATGCCCGAGGAGTACATGGTCTCGGACCAGCGCTTCGCCGCTTCCCGGCCCGATGTCCTCGTTTACGTGACCGAGCCGCTCGAGGACGACGTCGTCGTCGCGGGGCCGCTGACGCCGAGACTGTTCGTCTCAACGAGCGGCACCGACTCGGACTGGGTGGTGAAGCTCATCGACGTCTATCCGCCCGATCGGAGCACGCCGGCGCCGAACGAAGCCGATGCGGGCAATGACATCGGCGCGCCCGGCATCACTCTCGCGGGGTACCAGCAGCTCGTTCGCGGCTGGCCGCTGCGCGGCAAGTTCCGGCGGAGCATGACGACACCGGAGCCCTTCCAGCCCGGAAAGGTCGAGGCGATCGAATTCACGATGCCTGACGTGAACCATGCCTTCCGGCGCGGCCATCGAGTGATGGTCCAGGTCCAGAGCACCTGGTTCCCGCTCATCGACCGGAATCCACAAACGTTCGTGAATATCCCGACTGCGAGGCCCGAGGACTTCCAGGTCGCGACGCAGCGGGTCGCGCGGTCGAAGGCGCAGGCCTCAGGCGTCGGGATCTTCGTCGTGCCGGCATCGCTGGAGTAGCAACCGTTCCCACGGCCGCGTGTTCAAGGAAGTGATGACCTCTCGAGCAAGCGTCGTTCGGTTGACCGTCGCCCCGACCGGTCTGGGCGCATCGATTCGTTCTGAACAAGAGCACCAACGAGCTAGCCAGCTCGGGCGTTTCGCCGGCGCTCGGTCGGGCCCGCTGTGGGCGAGGACTGAGTCAACCTCGCTCCACGTCCGGCACCAGCAACCAGCCCTCTGCTCGCCCTGCGTAGATCAGCTGCTCGGTCGTGAGGCCGGATCTGGCGCGCAAGTCCGCAAGGTGACGCTTCGCAGTACTCGGGCGGATCCCGACCCGGGCTGCTGCGTCCGGTACTGAGCCGCCGGCCGCGACAAACGCGGCGAGGACGTCGACCTGTCGGCCGGTCGGAGCCCGAGGTTGTTCGCCACGCAGGTATCCGTCTCTCACGCCAGTCGCCTCGCCGCAGCCAGCCATTCATCCCGGCCCTCGATCGGGATCTCGTAGGTTGCTAACGCGCGCCCGACACCTGTCGGGCGCGCCATAGCCACCTTGTCCGGCAAGGCAAGTGCCAGGCGTGGGCATACGCCTACGGCGTCAGCCTGATCGACACGATCCTCCTCCCGGTGACCACGATCCGTTCGTAGATGGCGCGGAACAGCTCCGCCTTCGCCTCGGGCAGGTCGGCCTCGCTTCAGGTCGCTGCCTAGGTATAGAACTGACGGAGATCGTGTACACATCGGGTCTCCTGGCGAAGAGGAGACCCGATGACCGAACGGGAGCTGGACCGACGAGCCGCGCACCGCCTGGCGGTGATCCGCCACGCGCAGGAGGTGACCCACAACGTCAGCAAGACGTGCCGCTACTACGGGATCACTCGCCAGGCCTACTACAAGTTGCTGCGGCGCTACGAC
>JBBRSJ010000031.1:0-24190 GCA_038245515.1 Candidatus Limnocylindrales bacterium
AATCCTGTCGTAGTTATAGTCTGTGCGAGCGTAGTGGTCAAGACCAATGCGCAGTAAGAAGCTCTGATCAAGCACGAAATCGCGGGGCTATAGCTCAGCTGGAAGAGCGTCTGAATGGCATTCAGAAGGTCAGGGGTTCGAACCCCCTTAGCTCCACCACATCTTCCGCCCCGGAATCCGCCGGAACCGCCGATCAACCACCTGACCCCCTGCATCGGCGGGGGGTTTCGTCTCTCCGGAGCCGCGAGCAGACCGTGACCGCCCAAGACATCCCGCAGACCGACCGAACCGACCGGAACCGGGTCGAGCGCTACGACCCGACCGGGATCGAGCCGCGCTGGCAGCAGCGCTGGGACGAGCTCGGGCTGTACCGGACGGACCTCCACGACACGTCGCGTCGGAAGTTCTACCTCCTGACGATGTACCCATACCCGTCGGGCGACATCCACATCGGGCACTGGTACATCAAGACGCCGACCGACGCGATCGCGCGCTTCCACCGGATGCACGGCGAGAACGTGTTCCTGCCGATCGGCTTCGACGCGTTCGGACTGCCGGCGGAGAACGCGGCGATCAAGAAGAACATCAACCCGCGCGACTGGACGATGGGCAACATCGACAACATGCGCCGGCAGCTGCGGATGATGGGCGCAACGTTCGACTGGGACGCCGAGGTCGTCACGGCCAATCCGGACTACTACCGCTGGAACCAGTGGTTCTTCCTCCAGTTCCTGAAGGCGGGGCTTGCCTACCGAGCAACCTCGGCCGTCGACTGGTGCCCGAACGACGGGACCCTGGCGCGTGAGCAGGTGGAGGGCGCCGACCGCCACTGCTGGCGCTGCGGCGCCAAGGTGGAGAAGCGCGACCTCGCCCAGTGGTACCTCAGGGTCACCAACTACGCCGACGAGCTGCTCGACTTCAGCGGCCTCGACTGGCCCGAGGCGATCAAGACCCAGCAGACGAACTGGATCGGGCGGAGCGAGGGCGGCGAGATCGTGTTCGAGACCGCACCGTCCGGCTTCCATCCGGGCGGCGCCGAGCTGCGCGTATTCACGACCCGGCCGGACACGCTCTTCGGGGCGACGTTCATGGTCCTCGCCCCGGAGCATCCGCTCGTCGCCGAGCTCACCGCGCCCGATCGGTTCAAGGAGGTCAACGCCTACGTCGCCCAGGCGGCCAACCGGACGGAGATCGACCGCCTGTCGACCGACCGCGAGAAGACCGGCGTCGCCCTCGGCACTGACGCGATCAACCCGATCAACGATGAGCGCATCCCGATCTTCGTCGCCGACTACGTCCTGGGCGGTTACGGAACGGGCGCGATCATGGCCGTCCCGGCCCACGACGAGCGCGACTACGCGTTCGCGAACAAGTACGGCCTGCCGATCCGGCGGGTCGTCGCGGGCGAAGCTGCCCGCGACGAGGTCGGCGAGCTCGACAGCGCCTACATCGCCCACTCGGCGAACGACCGGCTCGTCAACAGCGGCCCGTACCGCGGCCTGCCGGCGGACGAGGGCGGGAAGGCGATCATCACCGCGCTCGAGGCCATCGGGAAGGGCAAGCCATCGGTCACGTTCCGCCTGCGCGACTGGCTGATCAGCCGGCAGCGCTACTGGGGAACGCCGATCCCGGTGATCTACTGCGAGCGCGACGGGATCGTCCCGGTGCCCGACGAGGACCTCCCGGTCCGCCTGCCGGACACCGTCGACTATCGCGGCAGCGGCGAGAACCCGCTCAACCGCGACGAGGCGTTCCTGAGCGTCGAGTGCCCGGTCTGCGGCGGGCCGGCGCGGCGCGAGACGGACACGATGGACACGTTCATCGACTCATCCTGGTACTGGTATCGCTACCTGTCGCCGGAGAAAGCCGGAGCGCCGATCGACCGCGAGCTCGTCGAAAGCTGGACGCCGGTCGACCAGTACACCGGCGGCTCGGAGCACGCAGTCATGCACCTGCTCTACGCCCGCGAGTTCACGAAGATGATGCGGGACGTCGGCCTGATCGACCAGGACGAGCCCTTCAAACGGCTGTTCAACCAGGGCCAGATCCTCGGCCTCGACGGCGAGCGGATGAGCAAGTCGCGCGGCAACGTCGTCGATCCCGACGACCTGGTCGCCCGCTACGGAGCCGACACGGTTCGGCTGTTCCTGATGTTCATGGGCCCGTGGGACCAAGGCGGGCCGTGGAGCCCGACCGGAATCGGCGGCGTCCACCGCTTCCTGAACCGTCTGTGGACGATCGCGGTCGATCCGCACGGGCGGGAGCCCGGCGACCCCGAGAGCGGGACTCTGCCTGCCGGCGTCGATGAGGCCGCCGCGCGGCTCCAGATCCGGCAGGCCGCCCACCGCACCCTGAAGGGCGTGACCGCCGACTACGAGGTGTTCCACTTCAACACGATGATCGCGAAGCTCATGGAGCTCGCGAACCTGCTGATGCGGTTCCGCGGGTCCGTCGTGGCAGGCTCGGCCGAGTGGGACGAGGCGGTCCGGCTGTCCTTGCTGATGCTGGCGCCGGCCGCGCCCCACATCACCGAGGAGCTCTGGTCGAGGCGGCTGGCCGCGGGCGGCAAGGAATGGTCGTCGATCCACACCGAGACCTGGCCGGCCGTCGACGAGTCGACGATCGTCGAGGCGACCCGGGAGGTCCCGGTCCAGGTCAACGGCAAGCTCCGCGACCGGCTCGTCGTGCCCGCCGACATCGACCCCGCCGCGCTCGAGGCAGCCGCGCTCGCGAGCGAACGAATCCGGACGGTCCTCGCCGGCCGGGCACCGCTGAAGGTCATCCGGGCGGGCGGCGGGCGGCTCGTCAACATCGTCGTGCGAGACGAGGGCTAGGCGCGGGCGATGCCACACGTCGAGCGGTTCGGGTTCGCCGAGGGACTGCCGATTCGTTCCGGCGGCGCGGCCGTGGTCTCGTGGGGCCCGGATCGGATCGACCGGTTCTGGGTCGGACCCGAGGGCGATCTTCTCCACGCGGCGTTCACTGGCGGCGGCTGGATCGAGACCGAGTCGCTCGGCGGGACGCCCGCGTCCACGCCAGGCGTGACCGCGTGGGCGGTCGACCAGCTCCAGGTGTTCGCGGTGTTCCTCGACGGCCAGCTCTGGAACCGCTACTGGGACGGCGCCGCCTGGCATCCCTGGGAGTCGCTCGGCGGCGAGCTCGATCCCGCGTCCGGCGCGGCTGCCTCATCGTGGTCGGCCGACCGGATCGACGTCTGGGCGAAGGGCCGCGACGGCCGGACGTGGCATCGTTTCTGGGACGGCGCACGCTGGGTCGACTGGGAGCAGCTCGCGGGCTGACGCCGGCCGGTTCGAGGCTACGCAACGTCGGGCCGGCCGGCCGCGGACACGGTACGATGCGGCGCCCGAACCTCCTGCCCATCCGGAGACCCCGATGCCCGACGTCCGCCTTGGCGCGCTCTGCTGGAACCAGTACACCGACTGGCCGTCGCTCCTCGCCGCCGGCGAGCGGGCGGATCGCCTCGGCTACCACAGCCTCTGGACCTGGGACCACGTCTACCCGATCGTGGGCAGCAGTGACGGCCCGATCCACGAGGGTTGGCTGACGCTCGCGGCGTGGGCCCAGGCGACCGAGCATGTCCGGATCGGGCTGATGGTCGGCGCCAACACCTTCCGCCAGCCGGCCCTGACCGCGAAGATGGCCACGACGCTCGACCACATCTCGAACGGCCGGGCGACGCTCGGAATCGGCGCCGCCTGGTTCGAGGAGGAGCACATCGCCTACGGACTCGAGTTCGGCGACGGGTTTCCCGAGCGCCTGCGCTGGCTCGGCGAGGCGCTCCCGATCATGCGCTCGATGCTCCGCGGCGAGCCCGTCACCTCCAAGGGTCCGCACTACTCGACGCGTGCCGTACGCAACGACCCGCCGCCCGTCCAGGACCGGCTGCCGCTCCTGATCGGGGGCGGCGGCGAACAGGTGACCCTGAAGCTGGTCGCGCGCTACGGGGACGCGAACAACGTTGGCGGCGGGATCGAGAAGGTTCGCCACAAGGAGGCGGTCCTGCTTCGCCACTGCGAGTCCGTCGGGCGCAATCCGACCGAAATCGAGCGGACGAGCGGGCTCGGCGTCGTCGTCATCCGCGATTCGCGCAAGGAGGCGCGCAAGGTCGCCGACGCGATCTTCGCCGGCAACGGCGCGGCCGAACCCTGGGAGAGCCAGCCGGTCGGGACGCCCGAGGATGTGGCCGCCTACATCGCGCCGTACCTCGAGATCGGCTACCAGCACCTGATCGCCGGGTTCCCGAACCCGTTCGACGAAGAGTCGATGACGCGGCTGGCCGAGATCGCTCGAACCTTGAGCACTGCCTCCTGAGGCAGGTTCAGGCCGATTGCCAGCCGAACGGCCCCCGCTCCGGGGGCCGGACGGCCCCGGACAGGCGTCCCGAGGTTCCCCGTCACCCTCCAGCCAGATCGGTTGCAGACCGACTGGAAGGAAGGACCGGTGGAACTCACGGATCGAGAACTCTTCACGGTTCTCCACGGACTCGTCTCGGCACGCTTTTCCTGCTCGCGGTCGGAGGTGGCCTCGCCGGCCTGTGGAGCCTGCGCGAGCGGCTGCTCACCGTCGAAGGTGTTCAGGAACGAACCCCACGCCTTCTGATCGGAACATGGGTCATGGCGATCGTGGCCTGGCTGGCGGTCGTCACGGGCACGTTCATCGCCGATCCCTGGTACCGCGCGACGCCGCCGGCCGGTGTCGACGTGAATGATCGTGCGGTCCTCGGCGACTACCCTCGCTACCTGTTGCTCGCGCAGGACAAGTCGGCCGGTTGGCACAACTTCGGGATGGAGTGGAAGGAGCACGTCGCCTGGCTTGCGCCGTTCCTCGCGACCGCGTCGCGTTCGCCGGCCACGACGGCGCCCAGTTGATCCGTCGCGGTGACATCCGCAATGCGCTGATCATCTTCTTCGGGCTGGCCTTCGCCGCGGCCGGCGTCGCCTGCCTGGTCCTCGGGATCTTCGTCACGCTCTACGAGTTCAGCTCGGCGGTCAGCGGCTTCCTGAAGTTCGACGCGAACGTCGGTTTCGGCAAGGGCGTCGGACCGCTATCCGGCAGGGTCGGGATAGCGATCATCGCCTACGTGATCTCGTGGGTCGTGCTGCACCTGATGTGGCGCGGCAAGGAGCTCAACTTCCGAACCGTGTTGCTCGTCAGCCTGGTCCTCGTCGGCCTCGGCTTCGCGCTGACCTTCCCGCCGATCTTCAAGCTCGCCGCACCGGGCTGATCCGCGCCGGCCGAGGTCGGCGAACGAGGAACGGCCTCTCCATTCCGAAGCGCACCCGCAGTCGCAACCCGGGTGCGTTTCGCTGCCCGGCGCGGAACGGGCCCGCGCTCAGATCGCCGAGATCGTCGTCTCCGTCGCGTCGATGGCCTTCACGCGAGCCCGATGACGACGGGCCTTCGCCTGGTTGCCGCAGGTCGCCATGTCGCACCAGCGCCGGCGGCCCGCCCGCGATTCGTCGAAGAAGATCCAGCGGCAGGTGTCGTTGGCGCAGATCCGGATCCGGTCATCGTGGCCGTCGCCGAGCTCGCGCACGATCGGCTCAGCAATCCGGGCGAGGACCGCATCGACCGCATCGCCGACGTGGCTGTGGCCGAGGCGAACCCCGTCGTCGACGGCGAGGAGCTCGAGCCGCTCGCGGTAGCGCAACGCGCGGTTGACCTCGTCGACGGCGGACGGGCGCGGCGCCTCATCGTGGGCGACGGCGTGGGCCACGTCGCGAAGCGCCGTCCGGGTGGCTACGATCCGGTCGAGAACCGCCTGCCGCTCCGCCGGCGTATGTGCAACAGCGGTGATCGTTCTCGCATCGGCGATCACCCCGGCCTGCTGCAACCACGTGGCCGCGACCTCTACGGAGGTCATCCGCTCGACGAGGGCGTCGTCCTCGAGCTCGAGCGTGTTCAGGAAATCGAAGGCCGTCTCGAGCGGCACCGCGTCATGGACGTGGTCGCTTGTGGCCGGCCGATGAGCAATGGCAGTTTCGTTCACATAACCACTCTATAACGCTTGACAGGTTACGCGCAAGAGGGTACTGTACGTAGTAACCAGAACAGCAACTTGGACCGGTTACGACTACCGGAGATGGGAGAGCCCGATGGACGCGCTCAGCGCCCTGTTCCTGATTTTCGTCGGCCTCATCGGACTCGACATTGCTGCGCTCCATTGGGGCGTCGACAGTCGCGAGCCGATGTGCGACGACCACGTCCGCTGACGCGCGCGATCGACAGCGGCGTCCCAGGAGAACCACCATGCAGTCTTCCCACTATCTATGGCTCGCGCTCGAGCTTGCCCGCGAGCGAGCGGCCGAGGCCGATGCTCACCGCCTGGCGGCGAGCGTCCGGCACCCGTCATCGCGCGGTCTCACCATCCGGCGAGTGATCGCCAGGTTCGCCCTCTACGTGGCGAGGACAGCCGACGCCGAGGTCGGGCAGGTCGTGCTGAGCACGCGCTGACCTTTCGCTCCGGATGCTGCCCGAGACGGCCGCCGATCGGAGATAAGTCGCAGATAAGCGGCGCCGACTAAGGTGCCGCCAGACGCCCCGCCGACGTCGGAAGTGCCCCCAACGTCGCGGGGCGTCGTGCTGTCCGCCGCGGCCTGACGCTCTCGCAAGACTCGTCAGACCCGCCCGGAGGACAGATGCCCGGATCGGCGGCGCCGTGGCGCGCCCTGGAAGACGACACTTCGATCGCGACGGAGGACGACGGCGCAAACCCTCCTGCCGGCATCGGCACAGGTCTGGGCTCGACGCGAACCGCGATCGCGGGCGGTCTGGGCGTGGCGGGCCTCATCGCGATCGCGGCGCTCTGGCTCGTGGTGACGAGCGGTCGCGGCAGCGTCGTCGTCGAGGGCGACGGGCCTGTCCCGGGACGGTCGGGGGCTGTCGCGCTCGATCCGTCCGGGCGCCCGGCCCACACGTCCGGGGGCGACGTCGTTGTCGACGTTCAGGGTGCGGTCGTCAAGCCCGGCATCGTCCGCCTGCCGCCCGGGGCGCGCGTCGCCGACGCGATTGCCGCGGCCGGGGGCTTCGGCCCGCGCGTGGCTGCGGACCGAGTCGGCGCCGCCCTGAACCTCGCGGCGTTCGTGCACGACGGTGACCAGGTGATCGTCCCGGCGCGGGGCGATCAGCGCTCATCGGCCGGGCCGACAGGCGCCGGCTCGGGCGCGGCGTCCGTTGGGGGCTCCGGCGCGGGTGGCGGTCCGGTCGACCTGAACCACGCGACCGCGGCCGAGCTCGACGCCATGCCCGGTATCGGACCGGCGACGGCCGCGAAGATCATCGCGGCGCGCGAGAACCAGCCGTTCGCGACGGTCGATGAGCTGCGCGCCCGAAAGATCGTCGGTGCAGCGACGTTCGACAAGATCAAGGACCTCGTGGTCGTCCGGTGAGCGCAAGCGCGTGGCTGGCTGTTGGCGC
Source organism: Candidatus Limnocylindrales bacterium (assembly GCA_038245515.1). Classification (GTDB taxonomy): domain Bacteria; phylum Chloroflexota; class Limnocylindria; order Limnocylindrales; family CSP1-4; genus CF-46. The sequence continues at coordinate 7,438 of JBBRSJ010000031.1, forward strand.
GGCCGTCGCGGCTCTTCTGGCGCCGTCGATCGGCGGGATCGCCATCCTCTTGGCCGCCCTCGTCATCGCGTTCGCCGTGCATCGCAGTGCGGGGCCACGTCGTGCGGCTGGGCGGGGAATGGCCCGTCGTGCGGTCCCGATCGCCGTCGGAGCGCTCGCGATCGGCATCCGGCTCGTCGTCGGCGGTGTCGGACCACCGACGGTCGCCGAGCCACTCCCGGACGGCCGCGGGCCATGGCTCGCGCTGGTCGAAAGCCTCGGCTCGAACCGGGACGGCCAACAGGTTGCGACGCTGGGGGTCATCGGTCCGCCCGGATCGGAGGTCGCGAGCGGGCCTTCCTGGCACGTCGCGGCGACTCTGCCGCGCTATCCGGCGATCGAGCCCGGGCAAGTGGTCGAGGTGGACGGCGCCCTTGAGCCGCCGGCCGACGGGCCGTATGGCGACTACCTCCGCAGGATCGAGGTCGTCGGCACCATCCGCTCGAGGGGCCTCAGGGTGGTCGGCGCCCTCGACGATCCGGCGGCCGCGCTCGAACGCCTTCGACGCGGCGCGGGCGATGCCCTTGTCGAGGCCCTTCCGGAGCCCGAGGCCGGGCTCGCAGCCGGGATCGTGATCGGCCTCCGCGATCGCGTCGATCGGGACCTCGCCGCGGCCTTCACGACGGTCGGCGCCAGCCACGTCGTCGCGATCTCGGGCTGGAACATCGCGATCGTCGCGGCCACCGTGGCTGCCTTGGCCGGGCAGCTCGGTCGGCGCCGGAGGTCGCTGGTCCTCGTCCTCGCGATCGTCGCCTACGTCCTGTTCGCCGGCGCATCGCCGTCGGTCGTCCGCGCGGCGGCGATGGCGGGCGTCGTGCTCGTGGCGCGCGAGACCGGGAGGGCCGGAAGGGCGGCGGCTGCGCTTGGATGGGCAGCCGCGATCCTGCTCGTCGTCGAACCCCGACTCGTCCTCGATGCTGGCTTCCAGCTGTCGACCCTCGCCACGGCCGGCATCTTGGCCTGGGCGGACCGTCTCGATCGCCGGCTGCGCGCGTTCGGCGGCGGCCGGATCCCTGGCTGGCTTGCCGAGTCGCTGGCGATCTCGCTCGCGGCCCAGGCGGCGACTCTGCCGGTGGTCCTCGTGGTGTTCGGTCGGCTGGCGCTCATCGCGCCGGTGATCAACCTCGCGATCGTTCCTCTCGTCGCACCGGCCATGGGCGCCGCCGTCGTCGCGCTGCTTGGCGGCGCGATCGCGGTGCTCGGTGGGCCATCGCTGCTCGCGACCGTCGCCGGCCTGCCGGCATGGGCGCTTCTGACGGGGATGTCCACCGTCGTCCGGGCTGGCGCCGCCCTGCCCTTCGCCAGCGTCACGATCGAGCCGCCCGCGACGTTTGTCGTGGCGCTCGCCGTCGTGGCCGTGCCCGCGGTCGTGGCGTTCGTGCGACGACGCTGGCGGCCCGCGGCCCCCGCCTCGTCCGCGTCGCCGGTCCGGCGCGTCGCATCCGCGGCCCCCCTCGGGTCCGCGAAGCCCGCCGGTGGCGGAACTCCGGGCGGCCGCCGACAGACGACCGGCGCCCGACCGGCCCGCCTCGTCGTCGTCGCGATCGTCGTCGCCGTCGGGGGCGTCGGTCTCGCCGCCGCCCACCGGGTCGACGGGCGAACGACGATCACCGTCCTCGATGTCGGCCAGGGCGATGCGATCCTCGTCGAGGGCGGCCGCGGCGGCCGGATGCTGATCGACGGCGGCCCCGACCCCGACCGGCTGCTCGTCGAGCTCGACCGACGCCTGCCACCGTGGGATCGACGCCTCGACATCCTCGTCCTGACCCATCCCCACGAGGACCATGTCGCCGGCCTGCCACTCCTCCTCGAGCGCTACCGGATCGGCCGGATCTACGAGACGGGGATGCGCGGGCCCGGTCCCGGATACGCGGCGTTCGCGCGCGACCTCGGCCGGGCCGGCGCACCGCCTGACGGCGTCCTCGCAACCGGCGCCCGCATCGCACTCGACGACATCCGATTCCGGGTCTTGTGGCCGGATCCGGGCAAGGTCCCGCGCGAGCCGCCAGATGCCGGGCGAGGGATCAACGATGTATCGATCGTGCTCCTCGGCGAGGTCGCGGGCCGCCGATTCCTGCTGGCAGGCGATGTCGAGGACGATGTCGATCCGCTCCTCGCGGGCCGCGGCCTGCCGCCGATCGATGTCCTGAAGGTGGCTCACCATGGCAGCAAGACGGCGTCGACGCCGGGCTTCCTCGACGCCGTGCGGCCCAGGGTCGCCATCGTCTCGGCCGGGGCGGGCAACCCGTACGGGCACCCGGCGCCGTCGACGATCGAGCGGCTAGCCGGAACCGGGGCTCGCGTCCTTCGGACCGACACCGACGGCTCGGTCGCCGTCACCATCGACCCGGACGGGACGATCGCGGTGGCGACGAGCGGAGCCCGGAAGGTGGCCGGGTCGGCTCCGGGCGGGCCCGAACTCGCGGCCGCCGTGGGACAGTCGCCAGCTGCGCCGCCAGAGCTCCTGCGGCCCCGGGTCGCCGCCTACAGCTGCGGGATACCATCGAGCGGATGAGCATCGCGCGCGTGGCCTACTTCTTCGGCGACGACGACCTCACGATCGATCGGGCCGTCGCGCGGTTCGGAGTCCAGGTCGCGGACGGTGGCGAGCCGCTCGAGCGCTGGGACCTGCGCGGCTCGCGGAACGGCGCCGCCGGACTGATCGGTGAGCTCCATGGCCGGGTGGCGACGCCGACGATGTTCGGTGGCGGCACGCTCGCGGTCGTGACGAATGCGGGGGCGCTGGCCGTCAGGGCCGAGGACCGCGACGCGCTCCTCGCGCTCATCCCGCTGGTCGCCGACGGCAATGCCCTCGCGATCGTCGAGCAGTCACCGAGCGGCGCCCGCGGACCGAGCCAGAAGAAGCTCGCCGAGGCGATCAAGAACGCGGGCGGCAAGGTCACCGCGATCGAGTCGCCGAAGGAGGGCGCGCTCGCGGCGTGGATCGACAGCGAGGCCCACGATCGCGGGGTCCGGCTCGGCGTCGGAGCGGCGAAGGAGATCGCGACGCGGATCGGCGGCTTCGTCCGCGAAGGCGATGCCGAGCGGCGCGACCAGACCCGGCGCGCGGCGATGGAGCTCGACAAGCTGGGCCTGTACCGGGGCGGAGAGGTCGTCTCGCCCGACGACGTCCGCGCGCTCGTCGCGGAGGCGGTTCCCGGCAGTGCATGGGCACTCGCGGATGCAGTGGCCGAGCGCGACACGGCGAAGGCGCTCCGTCTGCTCGACACCCTGGCCGAGACGATGCCCGAGCCTGTCATCGTGGTCGTGCTCCACCGCCGGATCCGCGAGCTGCTCGAGCTCCAGGACCGGCTGCCAGGCGCGAAGAACCTCGGGGCCGCCGCGCTCGCGATGGGGATCAAGAGCGAGTTCCGAGCCAGCCGGCTGGCGGCCCAGGGCCGGCGCTGGCGGGCGGAGGAGCTGATCGCCGCCATCGACGGGCTCCTCGAGCTCGACGCCGTCGTCAAGGGTGCGCCGGGCCACGGCGGAGGCGATGCCCAGCATCGGCTTGCGTTCGCGCTGTGGATCGGGGATCACGTCGCGAGCGCTGCGGCGGGTGGCGCGACGCCTCGTTCGAGCTGAGGCGCTGGCTGCGGCGATCCCTTGTGCCCAGGCGAGAGTGGCCTGCTACTCGCGGCCGCTCGCCGGGACGAGCGGGCCGGTCCACGCTCCAGAGGTGGTCCGGGCGTCGGCCTCTCAGGCGAGAGAATGCTGAGGGGCGGAGATCCGGCGCTGGCGCTCGGGCACAGGTGGCTGGCCAACCGCGGCTCGACACTCAGTCCGCGGAGGACCAGGCCTGCTCCTGGACGACCAGATCGCTCTCGATCGCGAAGACGCAGCGGCCGTCGCGAAGGTCGAGCAGCTCGATCAGCTCAGGATCGATGTAGAGCTGGTGGCAGTCCTCGCACAGCCCGCCCGGGATGCCGAAGCAGAGCCGCTCGGACCGATCCGACATCCGGAACGTGGTGTCGAACCGGGTCGTGATCAGGCGGCGGCTGCAGGCCGGGCATCGTTCGCGAAGAGGGGACATCGGCGGATCGCTGAGCCTCGAGAGTCGGGTCGATCGGCGATCGACCACTGACCACGATGCTGCGTCCAAGTGCCGACAGCCGACATGACCCGACGGTACCGCTCGCGAAGCGGTACTCGGGCCAGTGGTCCTGTCGCGCCCGACGGGCGGCCTATTGCAGCCGCAGGATGGTCTTCGCCTCGCCCCAGTGCTTCTCGAGCGAGTAGTACTCCCGTTCTGGCGGCGTGAAGACGTGGACGACAACGGCGCCGAAGTCGACCAGGACCCAGTGCGACGCGGCGGTGCCCTCGCGTCCGATCGGCCGGACCTTCTCCGCCCGCATGCCCTCGATCACGCCGTCCGCGATCGCGTCGAGCTGGCGCTCCGAGCCGCCCGAGCAGATCACGAAGGCATCGGCGAAGGTCGTCAGGCCAACCAGATCGAGCAGGATGATGTCGGCCGCCTTCTTGTCCTCTGCGAGCTCGACGATCCGGCGCGCGATGTCGAGCGGCGGTCGCTCCTCGTCCGGGTGAGCGGCCGCGGCGGTCGCCACGGCATCGCGGCTTGGCAACCCGTCCTCGCGCCCGGGGCGGCCCTCGACGCGGGTGGCAGTTGCGTTCGCAGCCGAGTTGGCGGCGGGCGTCCCGGTCAGGGGCGCGGGATCGGTCACGGTTGGCTCGTCCTCCAGGAGGTGGTGGTCACCATACAGCCGATCGTCCGCGATGGCCTTTGCGACGGCCGGCGGGACGAGGGCGTCGAGCGACTGCCCGAGCGCAGCACGCCGCCGGATGTTCGACGCCGAAACCTCGAGCCGCGGCCCGTCGATCTCGACGATCCGGTCCGCCCGACCGGGGAACGCGGCTGCGATCTCGTGACGTGCCGGGACCGATCGACCCGAGCGGGGCCCGACGGCGATCCTGGCGAGGTCGAGCAGACGCTCCGGGTCGTGCCATTCCGGGAGACCGGCGAACGTCTCCGCGGACAGGATCAGGGTCAGGTCCGGCTCACGGCCGGCGGCGCGCTCGGAGTCCGCGAGGGCCGCGACGGTGTCGACGGTCCAGGATGGCCCGGCCCGGTCGAGCTCCATCCGGCTCGCCTCCAGGCGCGGCTCGCCCGCAATCCCGGCCTCGACGAGCTCGAGTCGGACCTCGGCCCGGCTGATCGGTCGATCCTGCTTGTGCGGAGGGACCCCTGCTGGGATGACCAGAACACGCTCGAGCCCCAGCTGATCGCGGGCGGCTCGGGCAAGGGCGAGATGACCGAGGTGGAACGGGTCGAAGGTACCGCCGAGGATCCCGATCGATCCCGGCCGGACCGACACCGCCCCGGGCGCCGACCCCTGCGCGGACGCCGACCCGGGCGCCGACCCCTGAGCGGGCGCGGTCCCGGGGCCGGTCACCTCTCCTCCCAGGGCTGTGCCTCCCACTGCAGCTCGACCCCACCGATCCGGACCGTGTCGCCTGCGACCACGCCCGCTCGTCGCAGCTCGGTGTCGACGCCGAGCCGGGCCAGATCGCGCTGGAACCGCTCGGCCGACTCCTCGACGTCGAAGTTCGTCTGGGAGGCGATCCGCTCGATCCGCCGTCCGCGAATCCGGAAGACGCCGTCATCCTCGCGGTCGACGCTGAATCCGTCACCCATCGCCTCGATCCGATGGACGACGACGCCGCCCGGCGCGGGTGCGTCGAGCTCGTCGGGTCCGGGCAGGAGCTCGGCGATCCGGGCGCGCAGGGCATCGATGCCGGTCCCGTCCACGGCCGAGATCGCGACGGCCTCTTCGCCGGCCTTCCTGCGGCTCGCCCGGAACGCCGGCCATGCATCCAAAGCCGCGGGCTGGTCGAGCTTGTTGAACACCGTGAGGATCGGCTTCTCGAGGAGGGCCGGGTCGTGGGCCCGGAGTTCGTCGCGGATGACGTCGTGGTCCCACTCGGGGTCACGACCGGCGCCGTCGACGAGGTGCAGGAGCACGCGCGTCCGCTCGACGTGGCGGAGGAACGCGTGGCCAAGGCCCGCGCCGCTCGAGGCGCCTTCGATCAACCCTGGCACGTCGGCGACCGTCGGCCGGCGCTCGTCGCCTGTCGGATCGTCGGGATCGCCGAGGTCCATGACCCCAAGGTTCGGCTCGAGCGTCGTGAATGGGTAGTCGGCGATCTTCGGGCGAGCCGCCGTCAGTGCGGCGAGCAGCGTCGACTTCCCCGCGTTCGGCAGGCCGACCAGGCCGATGTCGGCGATCAGCCGGAGCTCGAGGCGGAGCCAGCGCTCCTCGCCGGGCTCGCCCTTCTGGGCGTGCTTCGGGGCCTGGTGGGTCGAGGTCTTGAAGTGGGTGTTGCCGAGGCCGCCCCGGCCACCCTTTGCGATCATCGCGACCTGGCCGACCGCCACGAGGTCGGCGAGGAGCTCGCCGGTGTCGTCGTCGAAGATCGCGGTGCCGGGTGGAACGTCGATCGTCAGCTCGTCGCCGGCAGCGCCATGACGGCGCGAGCCCGAGCCGCGGCCGCCGGAGGTCGCCTTGAAATGATGCTTGAAGCGGAAGTCGCGCAGGGTCGTCTGGCCGGCATCGACACGGACGTGGATCGAGCCGCCGCGCCCGCCGTCGCCACCGTCGGGTCCGCCGCGCGGCACGTGGGCCTCGGTCCGGAACGTCGCCGCCCCGTCACCGCCCGCGCCGGCCTTGACGAAGATCTTGACGCGGTCGAGAAACATCAGCGCGATTGTCGCATCCGACCGACCGGACCGGCAGCACCTGGTCAGGCCAAGAGGCGTCGTCGGCCCTCCTCCAAGCCGACGACGCGTCGTTGGGTCAGATGCTCAGAGATAGCTCAGCGGGTTCACGCGAGTGCCGCCGTTCCACACTGGCCCGATCCAGACCTCGAAATGGAGGTGCGGGCCGGTTGCGTTGCCGGTCATCCCGACCCGGCCGACCTGCTGTCCGCGTCCGACCTGCTGACCGCGTCCGACCGACACCGAGGACATGTGGTTGTACGTCGTGTACAGGTTGGACCCGTGGGAGATCCAGACCTGGTAGCCGCCGCCGTTATTCTTCCAGCCGGCGAAGATCACGGTCCCCGCGGCTGCCGCCATGACCCGCGTGCCAGGGTCCGCGGCGATGTCGATTGCGTAATGCCCGTAGTGAAAGTACTGGCTGATGTAGCCCCCGGCCACGGGCCAGGCGAACCTGCCGCCGGTGTAGGCCGCGGGCCCGCGGACGCTGCCGCTGGATCCCGAGCCGCGCGGGCTGACAGTCGGCGGCCGGTGGGTCGGGGCGGGAGTCGCGGCCGGCTTCGGCGTCGCGATCCCCGCGGAGAGGGCGCCCGGGATCGTCAGGACCTGCCCGACGACGAGGTTCGGGTCCGCGAGCTGATTGGTGTCGATGATCTCGGACGATGCCACGCGATAGCGGGCCGCGAGGCCGTCGAGCGTGTCGGTCGCCGCCACCGTGATGACGACGCCGCTCACCGGCGGGATGACGAGGGTCTGGCCGATATGGAGCTTGTCCTTCGCCGTGAGGTGGTTCGCCCACCAGACCGTCATCATCGAGACGCCGAAGTGGCGCGCGATGCCGGTCAGCGTGTCGCCGTTGCGGACGCGATAGGTCCGCATCAGCTGCTTGCCGTCGGCGATGCTCGTGTCGACCGAGACGGGCTTCATGAGCGTGCCGTCGGAGGCGAACGGGCCGTCGATGATCGGGCCGATGTCGGCCGCGAGGCCAGCGCCGGCCCCAGTCGAGCCGTCGATCGGCCCATCATTCCCGATCGCGCCGCCGAGATCGCTGCCGACCGGGCCGTCCTGGAAGCCGCTGATGCCGCCACCGACCGCGATGCGAGGGTCAGTCCCCGCGCCGTTCGTGTTGCCGATCGGTCCGGCCGCGACGTCGTTGCCGAGATTGCTGAGGATCAGCGCCGCTGCGACGAGCCCGACGGCCGTGACCGAGACGAGGCGCTCTCCCGAGAGGAAGGCCCTGCCCGCCGATCCGGCGCGGACGTTGCGCGCGATCGCGATGCTTTGTCGCTGGAACGTGATGGCCGCCGACGAGCGGGGGCCTTGGCCGGGGCGCAGACGCGCAAACAAGCGCCGCACACCGACCGCTGCGTTGCGCAATACGGTCTCCTGGTGGAACCTGACGGTCAGCGCGGGGATGGGGCGCAGGGGTCGGGACCGTCCGAAAATGGGTCGCGTCTTCGAGCTGGGGTCTCAGTTCCGCGGCCGAGGGCCCATCTCTCCGTGGGCTGTCGACTTCGGGCCAACCGTAACAGACGTGTAACGCCCGCGCAAACGGAGTGCCACCGACGGTGGCCGTCGGGCCTGGGGTACGAACGCGGTGGGGACCAGCCTCGGCACTGGCCGCTGGGGTCGGTCAGGCGTCCAGGGACTTTGTCAGTGAGCCCAGGAACTGGACGTTGTTCTCGGTCTTCGCGAGACGGTTGAGGAGGAGCTCGATGCCCTCGTTCGTGCCGACCGCGGACAGCATCCGACGCATCGTCCAGACCATCTTGAGCGTGCCCTCCTCGAGAAGCAGCTCCTCGCGCCGGGTGCCCGAGCGCTGGACATCGATCGCGGGGAAGATCCGCTTCTCGGCGAGCTTCCGGTCGAGGATCAGCTCGGAGTTGCCGGTGCCCTTGAACTCTTCGTAGATGACGTCGTCCATCCGCGAGCCGGTGTCAACGAGGCAGGTCGCGATGACCGTCAGCGAGCCGCCCTCCTCGATGTTCCGAGCGGCGCCGAAGAACCGCTTCGGGGGATAGAGGGCAATCGGGTCGATGCCGCCCGACAGCGTCCGGCCCGACGGCGGGAGGGCCAGGTTGTAGGCGCGCGCGAGACGGGTGATCGAGTCGAGCAGGATCACGACGTCCCGGCCGGTCTCGACCTGGCGCTTGGCGATCTCGAGGGCCATCTCCGCGACGTGGGTGTGGTTCTCGGTCGGCTCGTCGAAGGTCGAGGAGATGACCTCGCCCTTGACGCTGCGCCGCATGTCGGTGACTTCCTCGGGCCGCTCGCCGATCAGGGCGACCATCAGCAGGATGTCCGGGTAGTTCGTGCTGATGCCATTGGCGATGTGCTTGAGGAGCATCGTCTTGCCGGCCTTCGGCGGGCTGACGATCAGTGCGCGCTGGCCCTTGCCGAGCGGGTTGACGATGTTGATCAGGCGCTGGCTGAGGTTCTTCGGGTCGTTCTCGAGGTTGATCAGCTCGAGCGGATGGATCGGAGTCAGGTCGCCGAAGACGGGTCGGCGCCGGGCCGTCTCGAAGTCCACCCCGTTGACCGCGTCGACCCGGAGCATCCCCCAGTACTTCTCCGCCTCGCGCGGCGCGCGCACCGCGCCGCTGACGCGGTCGCCGATCCGGAGGCCGAAGCGCCGGACCTGGCTGGAGCTGACGTAGACGTCGTCCGGGCTCGGCAGGAGGCCGTGGCGACGGAGAAAACCGAAGCCCTCGTCGACGACGTCGAGGATGCCGCTGGCGTAGGCATGGCCGGCGCGCTCGGTCTGGCGCTCCAGGATTCGCTCGACGAGGTCGTCCTTGCGCTCCTGGGTGCCGGTCTCGAGCTCGAGGTCGCGGCTGACCGCGCGGAGCTCGTTGACCGACATCTCGCGGAGGTCGGTCACGTCGAGGTCGTTCCGCTCGCGAGAGGCCTCGAGCTCCTGCTGCTCCTCGTACTCGGAGACGGGCGCGCGGGAGGTGACCTGGTTACGACGGCGCGGCCGCCGATTGCGGGAACGCTGGTCGGGACCGAGTTGGGGCATGGGTGTGGCAATCCCTCAGGAGAATGGGTACGGGAGAACGTGAGCCGCGTCCGGGCTGGATTTCCGCGCGGAATCGCTCCGCTGCGCAGGCCGGTCTGGGATGCCAGGAATCATACGCCCCGAATCAGCTCGCGTCAATGAAGTTTCGGACGCGTGCCACGTGGCCTCGGACCTGGAATCCCGGTGGGAGCAGCAACATGCGAGCAGGTTGGCCATTTGAGTGGCGAGCGGACGGGCTCCGCGCCCGGGCCCTGCGCGGTGAGGCCCAGCAAGGATGACCTTGGGGTCGGCTTTGCCCTCTCCGGGGCCCAGGATGCTGGTGGGAGTGGCATCGCAGCACGGAGGCCGCTCGGCGGTCACCCACGCGCCGCTCATCTGAGCGATTGACGCGCATGTGGGCGATGCCTAGACTCGATCTGTGCCTGCCGACCGCGTGTCGCTCCTCCGCTCTGGTCCGGTCGCCGCGGCCGTTCGCGAGCAGCGACTGATCGCGGTCCTTCGGAGGATCGCTCCCCGCGAGCGGCTTCTCGATCTGGTGGGCGAGCTCGTCGCGGACGGCATCCGGATCTTCGAGATCACGTTCGATGCGGACGACGCGGCAGCCGACCTCGAGGCGGTTCGGACGCAGGCGCCGACCGGGACCGTCGTCGGCGCCGGCACGATCCGTGCGGACGACCAGCTCCGGGCCGCCATCGACGCCGGGGCCGCCTTCGGCGTGAGCCCGGTCCTCGACCCCGAGATCCTCGACCAGGCGCTGGAAGCCGGCCTGCCGTTTGTGCCCGGCGCCTACACCCCGTCCGAAGCCGACTGCGCCTGGCGCGCCGGCGCCACGTTCGTGAAGCTCTTCCCGGGCTCCTCGCTCGGGCCGGCCCACGTCCGGGAGCTGCGCGGTCCCCTGCCCGAGATCGAGACCATCGTCACCGGCGGCGTCGACGCGACGAACGCGCTCGACTTCCTGGCCGCCGGTGCCGTCGCGATCGGGATCGGCTCGGCGCTCGGGCGGATGGGCAGCGCGGAGCGCCGCGATCTCGTCGGCCGGATCGCGGGCCTCCCGTGACCATCGAGCGCGAGCCCGCGACGGACGCGATCCTCGTCGGCCAGGTGGCGCGCCTCTACTTCGAGCAGCAGCTGACGAAGGTCGAAATTGCGGCGCGCCTCGGGATCTCCCGCTTCCGTGTCGCCCGACTGCTCGATCGGGCTCTCGCCGAAGGCGTCGTCCGGATCGAGTTCCGCGATACGCCCGCCCAGGACCGCGAGCTCGGGGGTCGGGTCGCAAAGCGATTCGGGATCGGCCGCTGCGTCGTCGCGGCCGGCGACGCGACGAGCGCATCCATCGCGCGGCTCGCCGCCGAGGTCGTCGACGGACTGCTCGAACCCGGCGAATCGATCGGGATCGCGTGGGGCACGACGGTTGCCCGCGTCGTCCGTGCCATGCCCGCTCGCGAGGACGCATCGCTCGACGTCGTCCAACTCGCCGGCAGCTCCACGACCCTCGACGCTGCGAACGATCCAGGCGACCTGACGCGGATCCTTGCCGAGCGCCTCGGAGCAGGTCTCCACCGGATCCACGCTCCCGCATTTGTCGAGTCGGCCGAGCTTCGGACGGCGCTGGCGCGCCAGCCGGAGGTCGCTGCCACGCTCGCCCGCTTCGCCGCAATCGATGTCGCGATCATCGGAATCGGGGCATTCGGCACCGCGGACGGGGCGGCGAGCTCGTCGCTCCTGCGGTCGGGCGCCCTCTCGCGCGCCGAAACCTCACAACTCACGAAGCTCGGCGCCGTCGGCGATCTTCTCGTTCACCCGTTCACCGCCGACGGGACGTTCGTCGCGCCCGATCTCGCCGCTCGTGCCATCGCAATCTCGATCGAGGAGCTTCGCCGGGTCCCGAGCGTCGTCGCCGTCGCGGCCGGACCGGCCAAGTTCTCGGCGATTCGCGGCGCACTCCGCACCGGTGCCGTCGGCGTGCTGGTGACGGACGCCGCGACCGCGGCCGGACTGCTGACGTGAATCGCCTCACCGGCCGGGTCTGCCTGGTTACCGGGTCGACCGGGATGGCGGCCGCCGCGGCCGAGCGGCTCGCAGCGGAAGGCGCCCGGCTCTTCGTCGTCTCGCAGACTGCGGGCAACGTGTCCTCTCTCGTCGAGCGGATCCGGTCCGCTGGCGGCGATGCGGACGGCCGGGCAGCGGACCTGACGGACGAAGCCGCCGTGGACGTTGCAGTCGCCGCCTGCGTCGAGCGGTTCGGCCGGATCGACGGGCTCTTCTCCGTCGCCGGCGGCAGCGGCCGGCCGTTCGGCGACGGGCCGATCCACACGATCACCCGCGATGCCTGGGACCGCACCCTCGAGCTGAATCTGACCACTCAGGCGCTGGTCTGCCGGAGCGTCGTCGCGCGGATGCGCGACCAGGAGCCGAACGGCTCGGGGACGCGCGGATCCATCCTGCTGATGGGCAGTGTCACCGCCACCGATCCCGCTCCGGAGTTCTTCGCCACCCACGCGTACGCGGCCGCGAAGGGCGCGATCGTCGCCCTGATGACGACGATGGCGGCGGCCTATCTCCCGGCCCGGATCCGGGTGAATGTCGTCGCGCCTGGGCTGACCGCCACGCCGATGGCCGGTCGCGCCGCCGACGACGGGACGATCCGAGCCTACGCCGCCCGCAAGCAGCCGCTCGCGGGCGAGCTGATGGATCCCGACGAAGTGGCGCACGCTGCCGTCTATCTTCTGTCGGACGAATCGCGGGCGGTCACGGGCCAGCTCCTGAAGGTCGACGGCGGCTGGTCCGTCGCCTCCGTGTCGCCGGAGCCCGGCGGGGCCCGCGGATGAGCCGCGCCTGGATGATCGACCTGCCGCTTTTCGCCGACGTCGACGTCTGCGTCGTCGGGTCAGGATCGGCCGGCTCGACCGCCGCCATCGCCGCCGCCCGCGGTGGCGCGAGCGTCGTCCTGGTCGAGAAGCTGCCGTTCCTCGGCGGCACGAGCACGGCGGTCCTCGACACCTTCTACGGGTTCTGGACGCCCGGCGAGGCACCGCGCAAGGTGGTCGGCGGGATCGCGGACGAGGTCATCGCTGCGCTGCGCGCCCTCGGGCCGGTGGTCGAGCGCCCGAACACATATGGCGCCGGGACCGGCGTGACCTACCTCGCGGAGCACCTCAAGATCGTCTGGGAGCAGCTCGCCCTCGACGCCGGCGTCCAGGTCCTGCTTCACGTGATGTTCCAGGACGCCCTCGTGAGGGAAGACGGGCGGGTCCGCGCGATCGTCGTCGCGACCAAGGCCGGGCTCGGCCGGATCGCCGCCCGGACGTTCGTCGACGCGAGCGGCGACGCCGACCTGTGCGCGTTCGCCGGGTTCGCCTTCGAGACCGCCGGCGAGCTCGATCCCGCCCAGACCCTCACGACGACCTTCCGGATGGCGAACGTCGATCGCGAGCGGCGGCGGACCGTGACGAGGGACGAGCTCCACGAGCGGATGGCCGCCGCCGCGGCTGCTGGCTACGACCTGCCGCGCCGCGAGGGCTCGGACCACGTCACCCCGATCGATGGCGTCACGGCCACGATCATGACCCGGCTCGAGCCCAACGAGCGCACCGACGACGGTCGCCTCGTCAATACCACCGACCCCGCGTTCCTGACCGCCGCCGAGATCGCCGGCCGCCGCCAGGCGCTCGAATACGCCCGCTTCCTCGTTGACCGCGTTCCGGGCTACGAGGCCGCGTCGCTCGTCGCACTCGGCATGCAGATCGGCATCCGCGAGAGTCGCCGCGTCTACGGCGACGCCCGCCTGACCCGCGACGACGTCCTCGGCGCGCGCCAGTTCGCCGATCAAATCGGCCTGTGCGGCGCGCCGATCGAGGACCACCGGGCAGGCCCCGACACGCGCTGGGCCTACCTCCCGCCGGGTGCCGCGGTCGGCATTCCGTTCGCGACGCTTGTCGTCCGCGACGCGCTCAACGTCCTCGTCGCCGGTCGCTGCTTCTCGGCGACCCATGACGCCCACGCCGCGGTCCGCTCGATGGCGCAATCCATGGCGATGGGCCAGGCCGCCGGAACCGCAGCGGCGATCTCGGCCCGCGCGAGCGCGACCGGGGCCGTCCGCGCTGTGCCGATCGACGCGATCCGGGCGCGGCTCGCCGCCGATGGCGCCATCCTCGACCTCGCCGCCGTCACGGAGCCTGCCGCATGAACTTCAAGCCGTTCGTCCGGACTGTCCTCGGCGACATCGACCCTGGCGAGCTCGGCGTTACCTACTCCCACGAGCACCTCGTCATCGACGGCGGGCGGCCGGTCGCGATCTCGCCGGACTTCCTCCTGAACGACCTCGATCGCCTGACCGCCGAAGTGAAGTCGGCGGCGGCGGCCGGGCTCGAGGCGGCGATCGACATGATGCCCGCCGACTGCGGCCGGAACCCGGAACTGCTCGCAGAGCTCTCGCGGCGGAGCGGGGTCCACCTCGTCGCGGCAACCGGGCTCCACCACGAGAAGTTCACCGGACCCGCGCACTGGAGCCTGCGGGCCACGGACGCCGAGCTGGCGGAGCTGTTCGTCGGTGACATCGAGATCGGGATCGACGAGCGCGACTACACCGGGCCGATCGTGCGGCGGACCGCGATCCGGGCCGGCGTGATCAAGATCGGCGGCAGCCTCGGCGGACCCTCGGAACGCGACCGGCCGATCTTCCGGGCGGCCGCGGCGGCGCACGTTCGGACGGGCGTCCCGGTCCAGACCCACTGCGAGGCGGGCACCGGCGCGATCGAGCAGGTCCGGCTGCTCGTGGATGCCGGCCTGTCGGCTGAGTGGATCTCGCTCGCCCACGTGGACAAGGTCGTCGACCGCGGCTATCACCGCGACCTCTTCGCGACCGGTGCCTCGGCCGTCTACGACCAGGCATTCCGCTGGGGAGAGCGCGTGAACGGCACCGTCCAGCTCCTGGAATGGGCGGCAGAGGATGGCCATCTCGGTCAGGTCATGCTGGGGCTCGACGCGGCGCGGCAGGGCTATCTCGTCGCCTATGGTGGCTCGCCGGGGCTCGCGTTTCTACTTCGGGAGTTCGGCGCCGAGATGGAGGCGCGCGGCCTCGACGCCGCGATCCGACGGCAGCTGTTCGTCGCCAATCCGGCGCGGGCATTCGCGTTCGCGGAGGTAGCGGGATGAGCGAGAGCCGAGAGTCCCTCTTGACCAGCGTTGTCGGGTCGCATGCCCATCCAGGCTGGTTCGCCCACGGGATCGCGGCTGCGGGCCGTGGCGAGTACGGGCCGGCCGACCTCGCGGAGCTCCTCGACGACGGCGTCGACCTCGCGATCCGCGACCAGGAGCGGGCGGGGATCGATGTGATCAGCGACGGCGAGATGCGCCGAGCTGGCTTCTTCACGGCCGAGTTCTACCGCCACCTGACCGGGGTCGAATCCTTGCCTCGCGAGCGGCGGCTGGGTGTCGGCGCTCACGACGGCCTGCACCGGTTCGCGGTCCGCGCCCCGATCGCCGCCCCTTACGGGCTCGGGGTGGTCGCGGAGTTCAGCGCCGCGCGTGGCCGGACGACGCGACTGCTCAAGGTCACGCTGCCTGGGCCGTACACGCTGTCAGGGCGGCTGACCTACGGACCCGGCGAGGTGTACGGAACACGCGTCGCGGCAGCCGAGGCGTTCGTGCCGATCGTCGCCGCCGAGCTTCAGGCACTCGTCGCAGCCGGCGCCGGCATCATCCAGGTCGATGAGCCGTCGCCCGCGATCCACCCGGACGCGCCGGCCGATTTCGTCGCCCTGTTCAACGCCGCGGTCGAGCCGGCTGTCGGCCGTGCCCGCCTCGGCGCCCACCTCTGCTTCGGCAACTTCCTCGGCCGGCCGCTGGCGCCGCGCACCTACGGACCGATCCTCGGCGCGATGCTCGGCTTCGCCGTCGACGAGCTCGTCCTCGAGTTCGCCAACCGGGAAATGGCCGAGATCGGCATCCTGCGCGAGATCACCGACGCCGGAAACGACGTCGCCGCCGGCGTGATCGACGTCAAGAGCTCACACGTCGAGGCGGCGGACGAGGTGGCCGCCCGAATCGACGCCATCCTCGCGATCGGCGTTCCGCCGGAACGCCTGGCGCTGGTGCCCGATTGCGGCTTCAGCCAGACTGCCCGTCACCTCGCCACGGCCAAGCTCGCCGCCCTCGTCGCAGGCCGGAACCTCGTCCTGGGCCGGCCCGCTTCGGCCCCGTCCACGCCCTCGATCACCCAGCAGGAGATCCGTGCATGAAGGCCCAGCACGTCGCGATGCTCGGCACCGGGCTCATCGGCGACTTCTACACCGCGACCCTCCATGGCCAGCGCGGCCGCGACCACGTCCGCGTCGTGTTCTCTCGCTCCGAGGAACGCGGCGCCGCGTTCGCCCAGCGCTGGTCGATCCCGGAGCACACGACCGACCTGAAGGCGGCGATCGAGCACGACGACACCGACGTCGTCGTCATCGGTTTGCCGAACTACCTCCATGAGGAGGCCGTGTCGCTGGCCGCCACCGCGGGCAAGGCCGTGCTGTGCACGAAGCCGCTCGGGCGGACCGCCGCCGAGGCGCGACGGATGCTCGAGACCGTCGAAACGGCCGGCGTCTTCGGCGGCTACCTCGAGGACCTCTGTTACACGCCCAAGACGCTCAAGGCCGTTCGGTCCGTGGAGGGCGGTGCGATCGGCGACGTCACGTGGGTCCGCTCTCGGGAGACGCACCCCGGGCCGCACAGCGCCTGGTTCTGGGACGGCCGGCTGACAGGCGGCGGCGCGATCATCGACCTCGGCTGCCACTGCATCGAGATCATCCGGAACTTCGTCGGCAAGGGGAACCGCCCCGTCGAGGTGATGTGCACGACCGACACCCTCGTCCACCCGATCGACGACGAGGACAACGCGATCGCGCTGATCCGGTTCGAGTCGGGCGCGATCGGGCAGTTCGAGGTCAGCTGGACGTTCCGCGGCGGGATGGACCTTCGTG
>JBBRSJ010000032.1:0-22333 GCA_038245515.1 Candidatus Limnocylindrales bacterium
CTGATCGGCGTCCGCCGCGCTCTGATCGGCGTCCGCCGCGCTCTGATCGGCGTCCGCCGCGCTCTGATCGGCGTCCGCCGCGCTCTGATCGGCGTCCGCCGCGCTCTGATCGGCGTCCGCCGCGCTCTGATCGGCGTCCGCGTCCGCCTGATCTCGGCCCGCCGCACGATCTCGGCCCGCCGCACGATCGCCGGTGACCGCCGCTCGGGACCTCGCCCTCGTCGCGTTCGTCATGTGGCGCCCCTCGCTCAGGCCCAGCACCGCCGCCCGCTCGCGCAGGCTCGGGAGGTGCTTACCGGACCTGCGGGAAAGGAGGAGGACCGGCGAGGGAAGCCGGTCCTCGACTCCTTCTCGGCCGTTCCCCCGGGGATCACCCGCTGAGCCGATGGCGCGATAGTCCATCGACGATTGACCCGCGTCTGCAAGAAACCTGTCGCAAAGTGTCTCGAAATTGTGCGCACAATCCGCGGACGATTCCGCCGGATTCCGGGACCTTCTGGTGATATCCGACCCCGTCCGCTGCGGTCATCCTCGGAACATGACACGAGACATCCGGCCGCCCATCGCTCGACTGCTCACCACTCCAGAGGCCGCGGCCGCACTCGGCGTCACGCGTCCCGTTCTCGACACGATGGTCGCGAACCGAACGATTCGAGCCGTCCACGTGTCGACCCACGGCGGCCGGCGCTTCTGGCCGTCCGACATCGCGAGCTGCCGCGGACGCCTCGCGGATTCCCTTGTCGACGAGCGGGATGGCCCGTTGGGCACGGCGATCCACGACCATGTCGACGACCTCGCGTCGAGCTCGCGCCGTCTCGCGGCCGTCTCCTCGTCGCCCCCCGCGACGCTCCCCAATCGCCGCATTCCCCGCTCGACGCGCCGGCCACGCTGGGCGCCCTTCACCGTCCCTGCGGCGCACGCCCACGCCACGTACCTCGGATTCGCCGATGCCGAGCACCTGCTTGCGTTCGTCCAGGTCCGCAACACCCTCGACGATGGCTCGCTCCTCGGCGCCGCCGCACCGGCCCTGGTCGGCCCCCAAGCCGTTGCAGCCAAGACCGGAGCACGAACCGCCCGCGCGGCGACGGCCTCAGGCGCCGACGCGGCCTGATTCCGGGCGTCCCAGGATTTCGAGCACCGGTTCAAACGCCTCGACCCCGGCCAGCGTGTTCGGCCGGAGCTGGACCTGGAGCTCCTCGACACCCAAGTCGCGGTAGGCGAGGAGCGCCGCGGCGACCGCCTCGGGCGTCGCCCGCAGCTCGTTCGGCTCGGGCGGATCGCCGGCCGGCGATGGCAGCGTCCGGACCAGGACCTCTACCGATCGTCCGATCGTCGCCGGATCACGCCCGACCTCGGCGCAGGCGCGATCCAGCGCAGCCAGTGCCTCGACGGTATCGGCGACGCCGGCAAGCCCGCCGTTCCAACGGTCCGCCAGCTCCGCGGTCAGGCGCAGCATCCGCGGACCGCCGGCCCCGATCAGGATCGGGAGCCCGCCGGGGCGCGGTCCGCGGGGATCGATCCGGGCGTCGGCGGTCCGCTCGTACCGCCCGTCGTGGGTAGCCCGTCCGGTGCGGAGCATGGCCGTGATGATCCGGACGTCGTCCACGAACCGCCCGAATCGCTCCTCGAACGGGAAGCCGTACGAACGGAACTCCGGAAGGTTCCAGCCGGCCCCGAGACCAAGGATCACCCGCCCGCCGCAGATCTCGTCGAGGGTCTCGGCCATCTTCGCGAGGAGGGCGGGGTTCCGGAACGGCGTGCACAGGACGTATGTGCCGAGCTGGACCCGGCGCGTGGCCGCGGCGAGGGCCGAGAGCAGGGTCCACGATTCCCAGGCTCCGCTCCAGGCGCCGGGCTCGTCAGAGGCCGGGTCCCCGAAGCCGACGTGATCGGAGATCCAGACCGCGTCGAATCCGATGTCCTCCGCAGACCGGGCCATCGCGAGGATGTCCGTCCAGCGCGGCGTCACGCCGTCCATCTGGCCCTCGGTGTAGGGCAGGTTGAGGCCGAGCCGGAGCTCGGGCCGGGTCGTTCGGTCGAGCGCGGGCTCCGGGCCGGTCGGGTCGGTCATCGCCGACATGATGGCCGATCGACGATCATCGGACGATGACGACCTGGATCGCGCTCCTCCGGGGCATCAACGTCGGAGGAAGCCGGCGGGTCCCGATGGCCGAGTTGCGCACGGCGCTGACCGACGCGGGCCTGACGGACGTGCGGACGCACATCGCGAGCGGCAACGTCGTCTTCCGGAGCGATCGCACGGATCGGGCCCGATTGACCGCGGACCTCGAGGCGGCGATCGAGCGACGGTTCGGGTTCGCCGTCGCGGTGGTCATCCGGTCGGCCGCGGAGCTTCGGGCGGTCTACCGAGCCGATCCGCTACCTGACGCCGCTGCCGATCCCGCCCACCGCCATGTGATCTTCCTGTCGGCGAATCCCTCGGCCGAGCGCCTTGCCGCGATCGACGCGGCGGCGGTCGCGCCCGACGTCTTCGTCGTGGGCGACAGGGTGATCCACGCCTGGTATCCGAACGGGCTCCAGGCCTCGCGCCTGGCGAGCCTCCTGACCGACCGTGGGCTCGGCGTCACGGCCACGGGACGCAACTGGAACACGATCGGCAAGCTCGTCGAGCTCAGTGGCGGCGGGGAGTGATCGCGCGTCGACGCGCGCGCCGACCCATGCCGGGTTCGACCTGAAGGGGCGAGCGTGCTAGGATCCACCGATCGCCGCTGTGGCGATGCTCCCGTGTGGTCGACCGACTTCTCGAACTGACCGTGCGTCTGAAGCAACTCGTTCGAGAAGACATTGGAGGTCATCGTGACCACCGGCACCATCAAGAAGGTCGTTTCCGAGCGCGGCTTCGGCTTCATCTCGGGCGAAGACGGCAAGGAATACTTCTTCCACCGTGACGGCCTGACGTCGTCCCTCAACTTCGACCGCCTCGCCGGCGGCGAGAAGGTGGAGTTCGAGATCGAGCAGAGCCCGAAGGGCGCTCGAGCCAAGAACGTCACCGCCGCCTGACCCCAGGCAACCGCGCGACCGCTCGTTCCACGAACGGGCGGTCGTTTTCGTCTCCGCCGCCGCTCCGATCGGCCGGCCGGCCGAGGGCCTCTCCGCCACGTCCAGGGAAGGGCATTCGATGACCAAGCGCTCGAAGTACGAACAGGCCCAGCGAGCCGCCCAGGGAGTCCGGGTCAAGGAGATCGAGGCCGCTTGGCTCGGCAGCCTGCCGGCCGATCGGGCGAAGGCCTTCGTTGCCGCCGTCGAGGTCGCCCGCAACCGGCCGCCCGACGGTCCCGCGCAGAACATGGCCCCGGGCACCCGTCCGAACCCGCCGCGCCCGGGTCACGAGCCGAAGGTCCCCAAGGAAGAGCGCAACCGCCGACCGCGCGACTGATCGCGACCCGGCGGCAGGCCCGCCTCGACTAGTGGACGCCGTCAGGGGCGTCTGCAGCGACCGCTGCCGGCAGCAGGCCGAGCTCGACCAGGTCCGCCCGGAGCGCCTCCGCGCCGCGGAACCTGAGCGCACGGAATCCGAGATCGGCCGCGGCCTCGACGTTGACCGCGGAATCGTCGATGAACACGGTCTCTGCCGGCACGATCCCGTGCCGTCGCGCGACGAGCCGGAACAGGATCGGGTCCGGCTTGATCAGGCCCTCGGCTCCGCTGACGACCACCGCCTCGAACCAGGCCAGGAACGGGTACCGATCGGGCGCGAACCGGTAGGTCTCAGCGGACCAGTTGGTCAGGGCCAGGAGCCGCACGCCGGTCGAGCGCAGATCGCCGAGGATCGCGACCGTGTCGTGATGGGCCTCGCCGAGCATGTCCGGCCAGCGGTTCCAGTACGTCCGGATCAGCTCGGCCCGGTCCGGATGCTCGTGGACGAGCAGGTCGACCGCCTCGACAAACGGCCGGCCGCGATCCTGCTCGAGGTTCCAGGCCGGCGAGACGACCTCGGCGAGGAACGCCTCCATCTCCGCCTCGTCGGCAATGAGGCTTCGGTAGAGGTGCCGGGGATCCCAGTCGATCAGGACGCCGCCGAGGTCGAAGATGACCGCGGTCGGGCGGGTAATCGGCGGTGGCGACGGGGTCATGGCCCGAGTGTCGCATCGGGCAGGGATACTCGTCGCGCGCCCGCCCGCAGGGAGGCCCGACGCGGACCGGTGGTTCGCCGATGGGCGCCCACCGCTCGCCCGAACCCGTCACCATGGAGGACGACGTCCTGCCCGCGGTCGTCCCGCCGATTGATGGAGGAGCAGCGATGGACGATGCGACGTTCTGGAGCCTGATCGACAAGTTTGATTGGTCGAAGGAAGAGGACGACGACATCATCGAGCCGGCCGTATTGGCCCTCGCGCTCCTGCCCGATTCCCAGATCGCCGAGTTCCAGGAGACCGTCGCTCGCAAGCTTCACGCAATCGACGGCCGCGCCTGGGCCCGCGAGAGCGGCGAGCAGATCTGGTTCGGCGAGCCCGATCGGGTCGCGGGCGACGGCTTCCTCTATGCCCGCTGCCTGGTCGTGGCCAACGGGCGGGAGTTCTACGAGGCGGTCCGGACCGATCCGACGACCATGCCGAAGGACGCCGACTTCGAGGCGATCCTGATGCTCGCAGCCGATGCCTACGACCGGAAGACTGGTCTCGTGTGGGAGGAGCTCGACGACACCGACGTGTCCTATGAGACGTTCTCGAACGAGGCCGGCTGGCCGCCGCTCTGAGCCACGGGGGAGGAGAACGCCACGATGAGGCGTCGGCGGTGACGGCCGCAGCGACGCCCGCAGCGACGCCCGACCGCCCGGCGAACCTCCTCCGCGATCCCGCCTTCGGGAGGCTCTGGTTCATCCAGGCGTCGACCCAGGTCGGCGGCAACATGGCGCTCTACGCGCTGACGATCCTGGTGTTCGCGACGACCCGTTCGAATGCCGCCGTCAGCGCCCTCGTCATGTCCTTCCTGATCCCGACGATCCTTCTGTCGGCGGTCGCCGGCGTCCTGGTCGACCGGCTCGACGTCCGCTGGGCGCTGATCGTCCCGAACACCATCCGGACGCTGTTGACCCTCGGGCTTGCGATCGCCGGCGTGAACGTCGCGGTCCTGCTCGTCCTGAACCTCGGGATCAGCCTGACCACGGTCGTCCTGACCCCGGCCGAGGCGTCGATGATCCCGCGGATCGTCCCGACCGGCCAGCTCGAGACTGCGATGGGCATCTTCAACCTGACCCTCCAGGCGTCGTTCGCCGTCGGGTTCGCCGCGCTCGGGCCGCTCCTCGTGTCGATCGCCGGACCGTCGTTCGTGCTCGGTGTCGTCGTCGCGTTCTACGCCGCAGCGACCGCGGCGACCCTCGGATTGCCGTCCGCTCCGCCGATCCCCCGCGAGCGCGGCGGCGAGCCGCGCTCGTTCCGCGAGCCCCTCCACGACCTGCACGACGGCCTCGCCGCGATCAGCGGCAACCGCGAGGTCAGCCGTCCGCTGCTCCACCTCGCGGCCGCCGCGTCGCTCGTCGGCGTCATCGGCGTCCTCGGGCCCAACCTGGCGGCATCGATCGGGCTCGACCCGAAGAACCTCGTCGTCGTCGTCCTGCCGCTCGGGCTGGGCGTGGTCGCCGGCGTCTTCGGGCTGCGCCGGTTCGGTGGCGGGATCTCCCGGCGACGGACGGGCGAGGCGGGCCTGACCTCGTTCGGGCTGCTCGCGCTCGCGATCTCGGCCGTCGGCGCGATCGGACTGTCGGCCGGGCTGCCGGTGGTGCCGATCGTCGTCGTGCTGGCGTTTGTCGCGGGCGCCGCCTACGCGACGACCACGGTGTCGGCCCAGACGGCCCTGTTCGAGAACATGCCGGCGGGCGCGCGCGGGCGCATCTTCGGCGTCCTCGCGTCGATCGTCAGCGCGGCGAGCCTGCTGCCGATCCTCATCGCCGGGCCACTCGCCGACAAGATCTCGGGTCCGCTCGTGATCGCGATCACCGCGACGGGCATCCTCGTCGTCGCCGCCTGGTCGGCGACGATGCTCGGCCCGCGCCCGTCCCAGCATCCCGCAGTGCCGTCCGCGCCAACGGTCACGAAGGGAGCACCCGACGAACAGTGACGGGACCCGCGGATCGATCGTCGCATCCGACGCGCTGAAGGGCGAAGAACGAAGGAGGCGCCGGGCGCCTCGGTCGAGGCACCCGGCGCGACCCCGAACCGGCGCCGCTCACCGCGGACCCCACCTGATCGCCCGGGAATCGCGACGCCGCCGGCCCCAGGGCCGACGGCGCCGTGCCGGGTCGGGCGGGATCAGAGGCCGAGCTCGATCGCGAAGGCCCCGGCGATGACGCCGTATCCGTCGGCGTTGGCGTGGTTGTCCGGCCCGAGCGGGGCGGGGGCACAGACCCACGTCCACTGGCAGATCCGGACGACGTTCAGCGGGAGGGTGCCGAAGCCCGGCACGCTGATGAGCGTGAAGTCGTTCGACGAGAACGCGGTCTCGAGATCCGCGACGCGCGCGCCGGAGGCCTCGAACAGGCCGCGCAGGACCGCGTTGACCGGACCCATCAGCTGGCTCGCGCTCGCGATCGCGAGCGCCTGGCCGTCGGGTCCGAGGAGCCAGTTGGCGAGGAACGGGTTGTAGATGGTCATGCCGACGATCGGCACGTTCGGCCCTGCGGCCTGGCGCAGCGCGGCGAGGATCACCGGAAGGTTGGCCTGGATGGCGCCGACGCCGGCGGGAATGCAGCGCGCCTCCTGGCAGGGGAAGTCGTTCGCGCCGATGTCGATCGTGACGAAGGCGACGAGCGCGCGATGCGCGCGCAGGAACGAGACGGCCTCGTCGAGCTGCGAGCCGTGGGCGTAGCTGCAGATCCCGCCGCCGATCATCGTGGTCGTCGTCTCGCCGGGGCACCCGAGCTTCGTCAGCGAGAGCTTCGGGGTGCGCTGATTGGCGATCGTGAGGAGCTGTTCGGCGTAGCCCCGATCGGTCCGGTACAGGTTGGCCGGATCGCCGATGGGCTGGACGCCCGCAGCCAGGGAATCGCCGACTGACACGTAATACGTCTTGGCGTGATCGGCGCTCGAGCCGCCCGCGGCCGTCGCGACACCGGTCGTCGCCACGACCAGCAGGACCACGGCTAGGCCGGCACGTCGGAATGGAGATCTCATGGCTGGATTCCTCCGTCGCCTCGACCGGGCTCAGGAGGCCGCGGCATCGGAGGTCGATGCCAGCACGACGCCTCGGAGGAGATCGTGTGAGGGGTCCCGGGCTGTGTTGTCGGGCACCCGACATCGATTGGTGCGATGGTTCGGGTGCCGATCGCCCCGCGACGGACCGATGAGTCCCGGAGCCCGCGGTCGTCTGAAGGTCAGTGATGGGCGCGAACGCGTCCGCGCCGTTTCGAGCCCCGACGGAGGAACCCATGTTCCACGACACTCACGCGTTCTCCGGCTTCTCGACCAACGACATCCCGGCCGCGAAGAAGTTCTACGCCGACACGCTCGGGCTCGAGGTGACCGAGGAGATGGGGTTGCTGCGGCTCCATCTCGGCGGTGGCGGCCAGGTCATCGTCTACCCGAAGCCGAACCACGAAGCGGCCACGTACACGGTCCTCAACTTCGAGGTCCCCGACGTCGAGAAGGCCGTCGACGACCTGGTCGCCGCCGGGATCACCTTCGAGCGCTATCCGGACGCCAGCCAGGACGATCGCGGTATCGCTCGCGACCCGCAGGGCCCGGCGATCGCGTGGTTCAAGGACCCCGCGGGCAACATCCTGTCCGTCCTGACCACCTGACCGATCGTCGTGTCCCGGATGGGCGCGTGACGGCCGGCTCCGGCGGCGAACCGTCGCTCCAGCATCTCTGGGACGACGGTTCGCGTCCGGCCAACCGCCGCGGGGCGCCGATGCCGCGGGCGCTCCGGCGCCGCTACGGCGGTGGACTGGAGGTCGGCCTCCGCGACGATCGGCCGACCGTGATCGTCAACTTCGTTACGACGCTCGACGGCATCGTCGCCCTCGGCCCCGAGGACCAGTCCGGCGGCGGCCCGATCAGCGGATTCTTCGAGCCCGACCGCTTCGTGATGGCGCTGCTGCGCTCCCTGGCGGACGCCCTTCTCATGGGCGCGGGGACGATCGCGGGGTCGAGCAGCCACCAGTGGACGGCCGGGCATCTTGCGCCGGCCCACGCCGCGGAGCTCGCGCGGTGGCGGCGCTCGCTGGGGCTGGCACCGCATCCCACCGTCGTGATCGTGACGGGCAGCGGCAAGGTCCGGCTGGGCAGGCGCGCGCTGGACGATCCGTCGATTCCGGTCGTGTTCGCGACGACGCGGGGCGGCGCACGGCAACTCCGCATGAGCGACCTTCCGGCCCACGCGCGGATCGAGGTCGTCGGGTCGGGTTCGCGGATCTCACCGGAGGCCCTGGCGACGTTCCTCGCCACCCTGGATGCCCGCCTGGTCCTGTGCGAGGGCGGCCCGCACCTTCTCGGCGATCTCGTCTCGGCCGACGCCGTCGACGAGCTGTTCCTGACCGTCGCCCCGCAGGTCATCGGCCGCGGCGCGGAGGGACGCCGCGGCCTCGTCGAAGGCTTCGCCTTGTCCGCCGCCGACGCGCGCTGGTTCGAGCTCGCCTCGGCCAAGCGGTCGGGCGACCACCTCTTCCTTCGCCACCGGCGCCGCGAGCACGGCACCGGCGGCCAGACCTGACGGGCGGTCAGCCGGCCGGGCCGGCTCCATCGGGCGGATGTCGAGCGGCCGGTCGATGTCGGCCGTCCGGCCGTGCCCTTGGAGGTCGACCGCGATCACGCGGTGGTTGGCCGCGAGCGCCGGCAGGATCGGACCGAACATCTCGCCCGATCCGAGACCGCCGTGGAGCAGGAATCAACGGCCGGCCAGTGCCGTGGGTCTGGTGAGTGGCGAACTCATCGGTCCGACGACGCGCCCGGACACGTCCCCGTGCGCCGGGCAGCGCCGGCACTCGCCCCGCGCGCCGCCTCCACTCACGATACCGCGCCCCGCTAGCATCCACGGGTGGTCAGCTCTCCCGCCGAGCCCCGGGCCGAATCTCATCCCGACGATGAGCCGGAGCCGCTCGGCCGCAACCGCGACTTTCGCGTCCTCCTCGTCAGCCAGGGCGTCTCGTCGCTGGGCGATGCGGTCAGCTTCACCGCGCTGCCGCTGCTCGTCCTCGCGCTGACCGGATCCGGGGTGGCGATGGGCGTCGTCGGGGCGCTCCAGACGCTGCCGGACCTCGTGTTCGGGATGGTGGCGGGAGCCCTCGCCGACCGCAGTGACCGGAAGCGGATGATGTTCGCGGCGGATCTCGGACGAGCGTTCCTGACTGCCCTCATCCCGTTATCGGTCCTGCTCGGCGGGCCGACGATGGCGATCATCCTGATCATCGCCGCGCCGATGAGCATCCTCCGGGCCCTGTTCCTCGCGGGCTACACGGCGTCGGTGCCGGGGCTCGTCGGCCGGCCCCAGGTCGCCCGGGCAAACGCGATCTTCGAGACCGTGTACTCGGCCGGGTACATCGTCGGGCCGTCGATCGCGGGTGTGCTCGCGGCATCGATCGGCCCGGGCCCGACGCTCGGCATCGACGCGGCCTCGTTCGCGCTCTCGTCGATCGGCCTGTTCCTCGTCCAGCGCCCGCTCCGGGCGCAGGTGGACCGGGCCCGGACCCGGATCGTCGACGACATCCACGAGGGCATCGTCTTCATCCTCCACCACTCGATCCTGCGGTCCGCGATCCTGCTCTGGGGCCTGTCGTCGATCATCACCGCGCCGATCGTGGCGGCGCTCGCCTTCCGGATCACCCGCGATCTCGGGCAGTCGGCGTCGATTCTCGGGCTCGTGCTGACCGCGTACGGCGTCGGCACGGTCGGCGGCTCACTGGCGGCGACCCGGATGGGCCGCCGAACGAGCGTCGCGCTCGTCCTGCTCGCAGGCGAGCTCGCAACGGGGCTGGCCCTGATGGGCGCGGCGCTGGTCGACGACGTGCCCGCTGTCATCGCGTTCGCGCTTGCCGCCGGCGTCGCGCAATCGCTGGTCCTGGTGACCTACATCACGGTCCGGACGGCCTACTCGCCCGACGACCTCCTCGGCCGGATCGGCAGCACGGCGCGCGTGGTGTCTCTCGGGTTGCAACCCGTCGGAATGCTCGCGGGCGGCGTCCTGATCGACGCGACCAGCGGAACCCGGACGATTGCGCTGATGGGCGCCGCGCTGGTTGTCCTGGCGCTGGCGTTCGTGCCGGTCCGGGCCCTTCGGGCCGCGCGACTGAGCGGGAAGTAGGCGCGCGGGACGCGCAGGATCGACTCGAGCCCCACCCGCCCGGTTGACCGCCCGATGCGCATTCGCCGAATCGAGACGCCGACGCCTCGCCCGCCGAGTACGCTCCAGCGGTGATTGCGGAGCCTCGGGTCGGCCGTCGGCCGGTCAACGTCGATGGGCTGATCTCGGCCCTGCGATCGGCTCGTGCCGCGCTCCGCCAGGCTCTCGGCAACGACGGCATCCGCCGGCTCGGACTGGCGTGGATGCTCGGCATCGCCGCCGACGCCGCGCTCGTGGTCGTCACCCTCGTCACCGTCTTCAATCGCGGGGGCGTCCTCGCGGCGGGGCTCCTCGGCGCCGTCCGGATGGTGCCGGCGGTCGCGGTGGGCATGCTCGCGGGGTCGGTCCTGGCCCGCGTTCGCGGCGCGCGGATCCTCGCGGGCGTCGGCGTCGTTCGTGCCCTGGCGGCCGGCCTGACAGCGTTCACGATCGCTACGGCCGGACCCACGATGGCCGACCACGAGGCGACGATGAAGTGGCTCTTCGTGTTCGCCACCCTGGCCGCCGCGGCCGGCGCCCTGGTTCGCCCGACCCAGATCACCCTGATGCCCGCGATCGCCCGGACATCCGACGAACTCGTCGCGGCCAACACCGTCTGGAGCACCGGGGAGGGCGTCGGCGCGTTCGCCGGCCCCTTCATCGCAGGGACGCTGATGGCCCTCAATTTCCATCCGCTGGTTGCCGGGTTGGCCGCAGCCGTCTTCCTGCTGACGGCGGTGATCCCGCTGGGGCTGCGGTTCGAGCAGGCGTCGGACGCGTCCGGTGGCGGCCGGCACTCCGGTGGTGGCTTCCGGCTGATGGACGGGCTGCGTGCCGTCCGGGCCAAACCGCTCTTGTCGTGGACAATCTTCGGGACGTACGGGCAGGTCGTGACCCGCGGCCTGTTGAACGCGTTCGTGGTCGTCGCCGCGATCGACCTGCTCAATATGGGCCAGAGCGGAGCGGGGCTCCTCAGCGCCGCCCTCGGGCTGGGCGGGCTTGCCGGCGCCATCTTCGCGATGACCTCGCGCTGGTCGGAGCGCCTCGTCCGGACCGAGATCGTCGCCCTCGTCTTCTGGGGCCTGCCGCTGGCTGTGATCGGGGTCCTGCCGGCGGCCGAGATCGCGCTCGCGGCGATGGTCGTCATCGGTGTCGCCAACGCGACCTACGACGTGGCGCTGTTCACGATTCTCCAGCGGGCATGCGCGAACGACGAGCGAGCGCCGGTCCTGTCGGTCCTCGAAGGGGTGATCGGGCTCGGCGCGGTCTCGGGCAGCCTCCTCGCGCCGGCGTTGCTGTGGGCCTTCGGGACGCAGGGCGGGCTCGTT
Source organism: Candidatus Limnocylindrales bacterium (assembly GCA_038245515.1). Classification (GTDB taxonomy): domain Bacteria; phylum Chloroflexota; class Limnocylindria; order Limnocylindrales; family CSP1-4; genus CF-46. The sequence goes on from JBBRSJ010000032.1 coordinate 11,601, forward strand.
GCCGGCGGGCTGATCGTGCCGGTGATCGCCATCGCGATGTACCTGCGGATCGGCCACCTCGAGCGCGTCAGCGTCGTCAACGACGGAATCGTGAGGCTGCTCCGCGAGGTGCCCGCGTTCGCCGAGCTGCCACTGACCGCCATCGAGCGAGTGGCCGCAGGGCTCGTCCCGTTCTCGGCCGAGGCCGGCGACGCGTTGATGCGGCAGGGCGAGCCTGGTGATCGGTTCCTCGTGATCGAGAACGGCGAGATCGAGGTGATCGTCGACGGCAAGCCGATCCACCGGCTGGGACCGGGTGCCGGCGTCGGGGAGATCGCGCTCCTGCGGCGCAGTCCGCGGACCGCGACGGTCGTCGCGATCACCGACGTGACCGGCTACAGCGTCGACGCTTCGACATTCCTTGCCGCGGTCGCCGGGCCGGCCGCCGCTGCGGTCACCGAGCGAATGGCGCGGGCGAACCTGGAGCGGGCAGCCGCCGCTCCGGACTGACGGCGATCGCGGCGGCCCAGTTCCGGACGATCAGTCGGCTTCGACCCGGATCAGGGCAGGTCGGCGCGACCGGAGCACGCTCATCCGAATGCTGACCCAGGCGATCCCCACGACCGTCATGCCGATGGGCACGACCAGATCGCCGCTGGCGAGATGGAGGAGCACGTCGATCGTGGCGCCGGTCCAGAAGACCGCGCCGAGGACGAGAAGGGTGGACCGATTCATTGCGAGTCCCCAGGACTGGAGCGCGATGGTTCTCGCGCCGTGGCCGCACGATAGCCCGATCGTCATGCCGGTTCGACCCCAATGGTCCTGTTTTCGGTTCGCGCCCGCAACGGAAATCCCGCCGATCGCCCGCTGCGCAACTCCGGGTTAGCATTCGCCACGACCCACGCAGCGCGACAACCAGCAAGGTCCATGGCTCGCATCCTCCTGTACACCGGCAAGGGCGGAGTCGGCAAGACGAGCATCGCCGCCGCGACCGCGCTGCTATGCGCCGATCGCGGCCTGCGAACGATCGTCCTCTCGACCGACATCGCCCACAGCCTTGCGGACGCGTTCGACGTGCCGCTCGGCCCCGAGCCGACGCGGATCGCGCCGAACCTCGACGGCCAGGAGCCGGACGTCTACTTCAACATCGCGCGCTACTGGGGGACGATCCAGACCTACGTCACCCAACTGTTTGCCTGGCGCGGCCTCGACGAGGTAATGGCCGAGGAGATGACCGTCCTGCCGGGAATGGACGAGCTCGGCAACCTCCTGTGGATCACCGACCATGTTGAGTCCGGTCGCTACGACGTGGTCGTGGTCGACGCCGCACCGACCGGCGAGACCCTCCGGCTCTTGTCCCTGCCGGACGCGAGCCGCTGGTGGATCGAGCGCATCGCGCCGCTCGGCCGGCGGGTGTCGAAGCTCGGCCGGCCGATGCTCGAGAAGGTCCTCGGCATCCCGATCCCGCGCGACGATGTGTTCGCCTCGGCGGAGCGGCTGCTCGACCGGCTCGGCGACGTCCACCGGCTCCTCAGCGATCCGGACCGGACGTCGGTCCGGATCACCCTCGCGCTCGACAAGCTGTCGGTGGCGGAGGCGCGCCGCTCGTTCACCTACTTCCACCTGTTCGGCTACCCGAGCGACCTGGTGATTGCCAACCGGGTCCTGCCCGAGAACGCCGGACCGTACTTCGCCCACCTCCGCGAGGCTCAGCAGCGCTACTTGCCGATCGTCGAGCAGGAGTTCGGGCCCGTTCCGGTTCGGACGGTGCCCCAGTTCGACCACGAGATGGTCGGGCTCGACCGATTACGCGAGATCGGGGTGGCCCTGTTCGGCGACGGCGATCCGACGGCCGTCCACTATCGTGGCGAGCCCTACAAGGTCAGCCGTGAGGACGGGCTGTACGTGCTCCAGGTCGAGCTGCCGTTCGCCGCCAAGGGCGAGCTCCAGCTGTCGCGCCGATCCGATGAGCTCGTGCTCCAGGTCGGCGGCTGGCGCCGAACGCTGCTCCTGCCGAGGGCCCTGATCGGGGCGCCGACGCGAGGGGCGAAGATGGACGATGGCATCCTGCGCATCCAGTTCGAGCCGCCGGCCAGGGCCGGCGAAAGAGGAGGACGACGATGACCGAACCACGCCGCACCAGCCGTCCGCGGGCAACCGGGGTCGGCTCGATCACTGACGCGACCGCCGGCACGGTCCGCCGCGATCGCGTTGCCGAGCTCGAGGCTCGCCTGGCGAAGCTCGAGAGCGGGCCGCGCCTGCGCGAGCGCGGCCGAAGCCTGATGGACAAGGTGATGCCGGCCGAGGCGAGCGAGCATTTCCGGAACGCCGGCCGCGAGCACCTCCTCGGGGTCCGGACGATCGTCGATCACTGGATCTCGCGGCTCGATGACGCCGACACGCGGGCTGCCGGTCGCGCCCGGGATGGTGGGCGCGAGAAGATCGAGATCGAATAGCCCGCGAGGCGGTCCTCCGATTGGCGCGATTCGAGGATCGGGGGCAGGATGGCGCCATGCCCGGCCGATCGATGAGGCGCACGACAGCTCGGCTCGCGGTGGCGGCGGCGCTCGCGACTCTCCAGCTGGTCGTCGCGCCGGGCGCACCCTGGGTTCGTCCCGGCCCCGGCGTCGCGACGGTTTCCGCCGCGATCCCGCGGTGGACCGGCGGGATCGACCTCTACCGCTCCGGCGTGTTCACGACCCAGGCGACGTGGCTGTGGTGCACCGCGGCCGACGTCCAGATCATGCGCAACATCAAGGACCACCTGGCCGACCACTCGACGACCAACCAGCGCACGTACTTCTCGTACATGCGGGCGCACGATCACTACTACATCCCTGTCTCCGACGGCACCGAGCCGTCCGGTTGGACCGTCGGGCTCCAGCACTACGTCGACGGGCGGTATCGGCTCGCGCAGAGCGTCAGCTTCATCAAGGGGCTGCGCTCGGCCGTCACGAGCCTGCGGCGGGCGAACCTGCCTGTCGGCCTGCTCGTGGCCCACGGCAATCACGCCTGGATCCTGACCGGGTTCACTGCGACCGCCGACCCGGCCGTCACGTCGGACTTCACGGTGACGAGCGTCCGCGTCGTCGGGCCGCTGTGGGGCCTCCAGAACCGCACGTATGGCTACGACATGCGACCCGACACGAAGCTCACGCCGAGTCAGCTCGCGAGCTTCTTCACGCCGTGGCACTACGCCCGGGTGCGGATGGCCTGGGAGGGCCGCTGGGTCTCGATCCAGCCCTCCGGCATCTAAACGGTCAACCATTCACGTTCACCCGCCGACCCGCGATCAGCCTCGGACGACCGCTTCGTGGCCGCCTCGGCGGCGTGGCTGGCGTCGACCCTGGAGCAAGCTCTCCTGACGACGTCCACCTGAGGCCGTTCCTTCGCCAATCGACCGGCCACGACCGATGGCGCCGGCCGGGAGCATCATTCGGACCGGACAAATCCGACGGCTGGCCGGTGTGGCCAACCGTACCGAGCTCGTCGAAGGAGTGTGCCAGTGGCGTCCCCGACCAACGCGCCGATCTCCGATCCGGCCGATCGCCGATCGGTCGCGGCCGCGCCCGAGGGCGGCGGACTGACGTTCCTCTTCACCGACGTCGAGGGGAGCACGCGCCTCTGGGAGCGGTCGCCCGGGGCCATGCGGTCCGCGCTGGAACGGCACGACGAGATCCTGCGCAGGGCGATCGCCGACAGCCGCGGCGACGTCGTGAAGTCGACCGGGGACGGCCTCATGGCCGTCTTCGCGGCTCCGGGCTCTGCTGTCGCCGCCGGCATCGCCGCGCAGCGGGCATTGCTCGACGAGCCATGGCCCGAGACGTGCGCCATCCGGGTCCGGATGGGGATCCACACCGGCGAGGCCGAGCGGCGCGGCGGCGACTTCTTCGGGCCGGCGGTCAACCGCACCGCTCGCATCATGTCGGCCGGCCACGGCGGTCAGATCCTGCTGTCGGGCTCGACCGTGGCTGTTGTCGTCGACGAGCTGCCGCCCGGGGCCAGCCTGCGTGACCTGGGTGAGCATCGGCTGAAGGACCTCGAGCAGCCCGAGCGCCTCTTCCAGGTGGTCGGGGCGGGGCTCCCCAGCGAGTTTCCACCGCTCGCCACGCTCGACGTCCGACCGAACAACTTGCCGACCCAGACATCGGCGTTCGTTGGACGGGATCGTGAGCTCCAGGCAATCCGGGAACGGCTCGACGACCCGACGGTCCGCCTCCTGACCCTCACCGGACCCGGCGGCACCGGGAAGACGCGGCTGGCGCTGCGGGCCGCCGCCGACCAGATCGACCGCTTCGACGATGGCGTGTTCTTCGTCGACCTCGTGTCCGCGACTGACGAGGACGCCGTCCTCGCCCTGATCGCGACCGCCGTCGGCCTCACCGACATCAAGGGCCGCTCACCGCTCGACGAGCTTCGCCGGCGGCTCGGCGGTCTACAGGTGCTCCTCGTCCTCGATACGTTCGAACAGGTCACCGCCGCGGGGCACCTCCTCGTCGACCTGCTCGGCGATTGTTCGCGCTTGAAGATCCTCGTGACGAGCCGCGAGGCACTCCGGGTCCGGGGTGAGCAGCTCCTGACGGTTCCTCCGCTGTCGCTGCCGGCCGCCACGCTGGGCGGAACCGCCTCCGAGCTGAGCCAGTTCGAGGCCATCCAGCTGTTCGTCGAACGGGCTCGCGCGGTGCGCTCGGATTTCCGCCTGACCGACGACAACGCGGCAGCGGTCGCCGAGATCTGTCGCAGGCTCGACGGGCTGCCCCTCGCGATCGAGCTGGCGACCGCCCGGATGAACCTCTTCTCGCCCGAGGCCCTCCGAGATCGCCTCGGCAGCCGGCTGAAGCTCCTCGCGGGCGGCGCGCGCGACCTTCCGGCGCGACAGCAGACGCTTCGCGCGACGATCGAATGGAGCTACCAGCTCCTCGATCCCGCGGAGCAGCGGCTGTTCGAGCTGCTCTCGGTCTTCGCGCCGAGCTCGATCGAAGCGATCGAGTCCGTCGCGGCCGGCCTGGGATCTGCGACCACGACCGAGCTCGACCCGCTGGACGCCCTCGGCTCGCTGCTCGACAAGAGCCTGGTGCGACAGGTGCTCGTCGACGACGACCCCGCGCCACGGGTCGTGATGCTCGAGACGATCCGGGAATACGCCGGCGAGCGCCTCGACGCGCAGGCCGAGCTTGCTGCGGCGGCACGTGACGCTCATGCCCGCCACTTCGCGGAGCTCGCCGCCGCTGCGTGGAATGCGGCGCCGGAGACGGGAGCAGATCCGTCCCTCGACGGCCTGTCTTCCGATCTCGAAAACCTCCGGATCTCGTGGCGTCACTGGGTGGGCCAGGGCGACCTGAACCGGCTCGATCAGCTCACCGATGGGCTCTGGCACCTCTACGAGTCGCACGGCTGGTATCACCTGACGATCCAGCTGATCAACGATCTCCTCGGCGTCCTGGCGACGCTGCCACCGAGCCCCGAGCGCCGGCGCCGGGAGCTCACGCTCCGGATGAGCCTGGCGCGGGCGCTGACGATGCTGCGCGGGTACACCGGCGAGGTCGAGGATGCCTATGCCGGCGCCCTCGCCCTCTTCGACGAGCAACCCGAGGAAGCCCAGCTCTTCCCGGTCCTCCGAAGCCTGGCCAGCTTCCATGGCTTCCAGGGCGATTTCCCGACCGGGATCGAGTACGCCGAGAAGATCCTTCGTCTCGCCGACGCGCAAGACGACGCCGCGATGCGGATCGACGGCCAGATCCTCCTCGGCTCGGACGTGGGATTCATGGGGAACCTGGCGGATGGGCTGGCCCACCTCGACGCGGCGATCGCGGCCTTCGAGGCCGGCGCCTACCGAACGCGCCGCTTCCGACTCGGGATCGATCCGCGCGTGTCCTGCCTGACGACGTCGGGGTTCTTCCTCTGGCTCCAGGGCTTCCCCGACCGAGCCGTGACGCGAGCCGAGCGGGCGATCGAGCTCGCGACCGAGCTCGACCATCCGTATTCCGTCGCATACGCCAACTATCACGCCGGGTTCCTGCACCTATGGCGACGCGAGCCGGAGATCGTCGAGGACCGTGCCGCGCAGGCGCTCGAGGTCGCCGCAGGAAGCGATCTCCCGATCTGGCGCGCGCTCGGCCTCTGCCTCCTCGGCGCGGCGACGAGCGCACTCGGTCGCCCTGACGACGGCCTGACCCAGATCGCCGACGGCCTCGATCAATACCAGGGGCTGCGGACGCCGCCGGTCTTCTGGCCACTCGTCCGGTTCCTGGAGGCGGGCGCGCTCGTCGACGCCGGGACGCCGGAGCGTGGAATCGCGCTGGTCGATGAGGCGCTCGCTCTCGCCGGGCCCGACCAGATGATCGCGACGCTGCTCCATATCGTCCGCGGCGATCTGTTGCTGCTGGGTCCTGACTCCGATGCCGTGGCGGCCACCCAGGCGTATGAGCAGGCCCGCTCAGTGGCCCGCACGTTCAATGCCCGGATGCCCGAGCTGCGGGCGGCGGTCCGGCTAAGCCGCGTCGTGCCGGAGGCTGAGCGCGCCGACCGGATCAAGGCGCTCCGCGCGGTCCACGCAACGTTCACGGAGGGGTTCGCCACGCCGGACCTGCTCGACGCCGCGGAGATTCTCGCAGGTCAGTAGCCCTGCCGAAGCGCCAAGACAACGCCGGCCGCAGCCGGCGAGGGCCGATGAACCGGACTATTCCGTGACGACAGGGGAGCCGTCGGGACCCGGATCGCCGCCTTCCGCCGCAAGCGCGAGTCGTGGCAGGTAGCGATCCCAGCCGGCGCGGTGGATCGGCCGGGCGTCGGGCGGGAGCCCGCGGTGGACGAGTCGCACGAGCGTCCCGTCACCGTCGGGGGTCAGCTCGATCTCGACCGTAGTCGAGCCCGGCGGGACCGACGGATGGCCCTGCCAGCCCCAGGTGAAGACGATCCGCCGATCAGGCTCCAATTGGACGAATCGGCCCTCGGCGGTCGAGCCGTCCGCCATCGACATCCGGAACCGGCCGTCGGGGACCGCCTCGATCTCGGCGGACGCGCCCTGCCAGCGCGCCCATCGGACCGAATCGGTCAGGTAGCTGTAAACGGCCCCGGGCCGAGCCCGGATCCGCCGTTCGACACGCAGCGTGTCGTCGGTCATGGATGGCCCCGCCCGTCCTCGTCGGCCTCGACCGCCTCCGCGAGACGGTCCAGCGTGTCCGCCCACATCGCCTCGAGCAGCGGCGCAAGAGACCCGAGCCTGGCCCGGTCCGCGCGATACAGGCGCCGATTGCCCTCGCGGCGAGCCTGGACGAATCCGGCGTTGCGCAGGACGGCCAGGTGCTGGGACACCGCTCCGAACGTGACGTCGAACTCGCCTGCGATGTCGCCGGCAGAACGCTCCCGATTCCACACCAGCCGGAGGATCTCGCGCCGGCGCGGCTCGGACACGATCTGGAGGGCATCCATGGAAGCATTTTAGTCATGGTTGAAACAGATGCGCCGGAGATGTACTGTAGTCGTGACTAAAACAGTTCTTGACGAAGGGCGGTTCGGACGATGGGCGACTACCACATCCTCATGCAGTTCGACATCGGAGCCGATGCGGCGACCGTCCATCGCGCGCTGTCGACCGAGGACGGCGTCCGCTCCTGGTGGTCGCGCCGGACCGACGGGCCGACGGACAGGCAGCTCCGGGTCAGCTTTCCGGACGTGCAGCAGCCGTTCGAGTTCGCCGTCGGGCGAAACGACGACAAGCGGGTCGAGTGGGTGACCGGGGGATTCCCCCCGTGGTGGGCCGGGACGACGATTCGCTGGGACCTGTTCGCCAACCCCGACGGCCCGGGCACACGGCTTCTATTCAGCCATCGCGACTACGCGCCAGACAATCCGGTCATTCCGATCGTCACGCCGGCCTGGGCGCAGATCATTCTCCGGCTCAAGGGCTACGCCGAGACAGGCGCGGCCCAGCCGTTCTTCGACTTCTGAGCCTGGAGGTCTCGATGGACGTGACCGCGAGCGTCCGAATCGACGCGCCGCCGGAGCGCGTCGCCGCGGTCCAATTCGACCCGACCCGCGATCCCGAGTGGATCGGGGGCGTTGACCGGATCGAGCTCGTCACCGCAGCGCCGCTCGCGACCGGATCGCAGGTCCGCCGGCTCGGCGCCTTCCTCGGCCGCCCGATCGTCTGGCTGATGCGGGTCGAGCGCCTGGAGCCCGGCCGCCTCGTCGCCATGCACGCCCTCGAGAGCCCGTTTCCGATGGACGTCGACTACCGGCTCGAGCCGCTCGAGGATGGCCGGGCGACCCAGGCGAGCATCCGGATCCAGGGCCAAGGTCGCGGAATGTACGGGCTGCCCGGGCCGTTCATGGGCTGGATGGTCCGATGGTCCGTGCTCGGCGACCTGAAACGGCTGAAGGCGATCGTGGAGGGCTGACGGCTTGGCTGTCGATTCGTGAACGCCCCGTTCGTCGTGGTGGTATCAGCGTCGGGGTGAGTCTCGTCATTTCGGCGAGGTCCCGGAACGGATGGAGGATCGATCGATGGCGAATTTTCTGCTGGTGTATCGCGGCGGCGCAATGCCCGAGACCAAGGAGGAGCAGGACGCGGTCATGGCGGCCTGGACGACATGGTTCGGCCAGATCGGCGACGCGCTCGTCGACGGCGGCAACCCGGCCTCGCAGACCAAGGTCGTCGACAAGGACGGCAACGTCAGCCAGGGCGGCGCGAACTCCCCGACCGGCTACTCGATCATCAAGGCGGACGGGATCGATGCCGCGGTCGAGCTCGCGAAGGGTTGCCCCGTGTTCATCGGCGGCGCCTCGATCGACGTCGTCGAGACGTTTGCCGTGATGTAGGGCTCGGCACGGAGGCCTCGCCAGCGAGGTCATCGGGCCCGGGCGATTCGCGCTCGACACCGAGGCTCGCAGCTGGCCGACGCGAGGCCTGAGCCGAACCTCGCTAGCGCCGCGCCGGTTGCCGTGGCTCCCGTCGGTCACCGAGAGTGAACGGTCCGATCACCCGGGCGACGGCCAGGATCGCCACGAGCGTCCAGCCGGTCCCGATCAGTGGAAACGCCGTCTGGAGCAGCGCCCGACGCGCTTCGATCGGCGTCGTGAGGAGCGGGAAGAGCACGATCAGGACGAGGACGAACGTGCCGAGCGCGAGCGCGACGCCCGCGATGACCGAGATGCCGCCCGAGAGACGGCGATCCACGCCGCCTCGGTCCGACTCGTGGACGAGGCCGTTCCGCGCGAGGACGAACAGGCCGCCCATCGCGATCGCGATCACCAGGCACGAGCTGCCGATGCTGTCGCTCAAGCGGTGCCAGCCGGACGTCTGGACGGCCTCGCTGATGATCGCGGCGAAGGCGACGCCGAAGGGCAGCACGAGCCAGCGGAGCCGATCGGGCGCCACGAGGATCCCGCCCACGGCCACGGCCGTCGCAATCGCGGCGCTCCCGCTCGGAAAGGAGTTCCGGAGCAGCCACGCTGGGCCGCCGACCAGGTCGGGACGGCTGAGAACGTCCTTGAGCAGCTCCGCGAGGACGACGCTCGCGCCCATGACGCCCACGACGACCGCGGCCAGCCACCCTCGCTTGCGAAGCTGGCCGACGACGAAGCACGCGACGATTGCGACGGCGAAGACGGCGATGCTGATCTGGGCAAGTCGATCGAGGGCTGCCTGGCGGTCGGCTTCGCTCCGGAACTCCGCCCCGCGAAGGGCCGCATTCTCGAGGCGCTGACCGGTCTCGGTGCCGACGAGGAGAAGCCATGTCAGCAGGGCGCCGCCGAACGCGACCAGGCCCGCGACCGCGAACCGGACGTCGGCCCGAGCAATGTGTTTCGATCCCGATCGCCGGGGCGTCGTGGCCCGAGGATCGGTCGCCGGGTCGTCGATCGGCGGCTCATCGAGCGACGCCGCGGGCGGGATCGAGGCGACGGGTTGGCTCGGCATGTCAAGGCGGATCGTCTCATGTGCGCTGCACCGCAGGAGAACGCCGACGCGTCCAGCCGCAGCTGCCTCGCCCTTGTCCAGGTGGCTCAGCCGATGCTGGGCGCATGAGCCGGTCGCCGAGATCTGCGGGATAGTTGCGTCTGCAACGACAATGGTTGCCAACAGCACGGAGACCAACGAAATGACCGATTGGGATCCCGTAGCCTATACGCGCGACCTGATCGCGGACATGCGCGCCCACGGCGGCGTGCCGAGCCAGGGCATGTTCGCAGGCCGGCGCCTGCTGCTCCTGACGACCACCGGCGCGAAGTCGGGGCAGGAGCGGACCGCCGTCGTCGCCTATCGGCCGGAGGGCGACGGCTGGGTGAACGCCGGTTCCAAGAGCGGAGCGGACGACGATCCGGCCTGGGTCGCGAACCTGGTCGCGGCCACTGGCAAGGCCGAGATCGAGGTCGACAACGAGAGGTTCCCGGCTCTCGCGACCGTCGAGGCGACGGGTCCCGAGCGCGACCGATTGTGGCGGCCCATGTCGCCGACATGCCCGTCTTCGGCGAGTACCCGAGCAAGACCAATCGGATCATCCCGATGATCGTCCTGAAGCGCGCCGGCGAGTTCGGCGAGGCGGGCGGTCACCGAGTCGCTACGGGCGTCTGACCTCGCTCTCGACGTGCTGGCCGCGCAGGAAGCGCTCCTGGTGCGGATTTCGGTTGAAACCGATCAGCCGTTTCGGTCCAATCCGATCAGTCGTTTCGGAGTTTTCGATCACCCGCTGAGGGAGGCTGCAGAGCGGTGACGTGAGGGCCGGCCGGACCCGGCATGGTGCCTCGGACGATCC
>JBBRSJ010000033.1:0-15943 GCA_038245515.1 Candidatus Limnocylindrales bacterium
CGGGGTCGATCCAGTCGTGCAGGCTGGGCGGCATCAACAGAAGGCTGTCCTGGTCGTACGGGCGGAACGTCTTGGTGCGCATGACCGATTCTCGCACCCGCCAGGGGTGGCTCGCTGGCCATTACCGACACACACTCCTAGAGGATCTTCGAAAGGAAGCTCTTCGTCCGCTCGTGATGCGGGTTGGTGAAGAAGTGCTCGGGAGACCCTTCCTCGATGATCTGGCCGTCTTCCATCATCAAGACCCGGTCGGCGACCTCGCGCGCGAAGCCCATCTCGTGGGTGACGACGATCATGGTCATGCCCTCGTGCGCGAGCTCCTTCATGACCTCGAGCACCTCGCCGATCATCTCGGGGTCGAGCGCGCTCGTCGGCTCGTCGAACAGCATGAGGGCGGGCTTCATGGCCAGCGCCCGCGCAATCGCCACGCGCTGCTGCTGGCCGCCCGAGAGCTGCCACGGATAGACATCGGTCTTGGCCGCCAGGCCCACGCGGGCGAGGAGCGCCCGACCCATCTCGTTCGCCTCGGCGGCCGGCATCTTCCGAACCCGCAGGGGCGCCTCGGTGATGTTCTCGAGGGCGGTCTTGTGCGGGAACAGATTGAAGCGCTGGAAGACCATCCCGATCTCCTGGCGCTGCCTGGCGATGTTCGACTCGCGATCTTCGACGAGCTTGCCGTTGACTTCGCGATAGCCGATCAGGTGGCCATTCACGAAGATGCGGCCGGCCTGGATCTTCTCGAGGTGGTTGACACACCGGATGAACGTCGTCTTGCCCGAGCCGGACGCGCCGATGACGACGACGACTTCCTGGCGCTGGACGGTCATCGAGACGCCTTTGAGGACGTGCAGCCGGCCGAACCACTTCTGGACGTCCGAGGCCTCGATGACGACCTCCGTTGGCGGCCTCGGGACCCCACCGATCGCGGCCAGGATGCCGTCGGGCATTTCGCTGGCCATCAGCGGCGATCCGACGGGATGCCGGCCTCCACGGATCGCCGCAGACCGAACAGGCGCTGGACGAAGGTCCGCCCGCCGGGCATCGACGTCGACTTCCCGAAGTGCTGCTCGATCCGGCCCTGGACGACGCCCCATGCCGTCGTAAGCAACAAGTAGTAGGTGGCCACCACGAGGTACAGCTCGAAGGTTCGGAATGTGGCCGAGACGATGGTGTTGGTCGTGAGCAGCAGCTCCCCCACACCGATCACGCTTACGAGTGACGTGTTCTTGAGCATGGAGTTGAACTCGTTGCCAAGCGGCGGGATCACGAACCGCGCCGCCTGCGGCAGGACGATCCGGCGCATCGTCTGGCCGTATGTCATGCCGAGCGACTTCGCGGCCTCCGTCTGCCCGGGATCGACCGACAGGATGCCGGCGCGGATGATCTCGGCCATGTACGCGCCCTCGTTGAGGCTCAGCGCCACGATGGCGGCCTGCACGTTTCCGGCGACGATGAGCGGCCCGATTCGGAAGTCCTGGAAGCGGAAGATCCCGACCGCCGCGAGGGCCGTGTAGACGAACACGATCTGGACCAGGAGTGGCGTACCACGCATGACCCAGGTGTAGAGCCGCGCAACCGCCCGGAGGGGCCCTGCCCGCGACAGGCGGGCGAGCGCTGTCACGAGCCCGAGTGTGGCGCCCAGGGTCTGGCCCGCCACTGCGAGGGCGAAGGTCATGAGCAAACCCTGCAGGTAGACCGAGCTCGGCTCCAGCAGGTAATGCCAGAAGACGGCCGGGTCGAACTGGACGACGGCGAGCGTCACGCCGCCGCCCATATCCGAGCCTCGATCCAGGCCGAGGTCACGGAAGCGCGTCGCCCTGGATCCCGAATTGAGTGAGGATCTTGAGGTAGGTACCATCCGCCTTGACCGCGTCGAACGCCGTCTGGATCGCCTCGGTCAGCGCCGTGTTCTCCTTGGCAACGCCGATCCCCGTGAGGATCTGGCTGAACGGTGCGCCCGCCAGCTCGAACGTGGCTGGTGACTTGGTGATGTAGTACGCGGCCGACTCCAGGGTCGTGCCGTACGCGTCGACCTGTCCGATCTGGAGCTGTTGCAGCGCGTCGGTGTCCTTCGGGAACACGACGATCGTGATCAGCGGCTTGGTTGCCGCCTTCAAGGTGTCGTTCTCCGTCGTGAGGATCTCCTGGATCGTCGTGCCGTTCTCGACTGCGACCTTCGACCCGGAAAGGTCATCGAGCGTCTTGACATGTTTCGGGTTCCCTGCGGCGACCAGGATCGCCTGGCTGGAGTTCATGTAGTCGACGAGGTTGATGACCTCGCGGCGCTTCGGCTTGTCGAAGAGCTGCGACATGATCGCGTCGCAGTGGCCTGCCTGCAGGGCAGGGATGAGCCCATCGAAGGCGGTGTTCTGCCAGACAGGATCGAGCCCGAGCTTCGCCGCGATCGCCCCGCCGAGCAGGATGTCGGATCCGGTTGGCAGGTTGTCCGTGCCCATGTACTCGATCGGCGGCGACGTGATGTCGGAGCAGAAGACGATCTTGCCCGCGGTCTGGATGGCCGGCGGCGTCACGACCGGTCCGGCCACCGCGGACGGCGCGGCGGACGGGGTGGACGCGGCAGAGGATATCGGCGTCGCCGATGTCGAAGGAACCGAGCTCGCCCCATTCGAGCAGGCGCCGAGCGCGACGATGACGACGAGCGCGGCAAGGACCAGCAGGAGATGCCGCAGGGATCGGTGGTGGTGATCGAGACGCATCGTTTCCTCCTCAGGAACCGTCGGATGCTTCGTGCTGCCCCCGGGACGACGTGATCGCGACGTGATCGATAGGACTCACCTCCCGACCCGGCGGTGAGTGGGCGCCTGGTGGACGACCGGTCGAGCCTCGCCACCGACATCGCGGCGCAGCATTGCCCCCTTCGACGGGCCTGGGTCAACGACGATCGATCTGATCATCCGGATGTGCCCGACGCTTGCCGCGAGAGCCACTTCGGCGTCATGCCGAACGATCGCGTCGAGGATCGCCTTGAGCCCGGCCAGGGATGCGTCGCGACGCCGCGGGCTCTGAAGGGCCGTCATCATCGGTCGGAACAGCGTCGGTCACGATGGATCCGATCTGGTGGATATGGGCGACGTTCGCCGCGAACGCGTCCACGGCGTCGTGACGGGCGATGGCGTCCAGGATCGCTCGATGTCCCGCCAGCGACGCGGCACGCCTCGTCGGGCCTTCGAGGGATGTCTCACGGATGGACGCCATCCACTCGGCCGTCACCTCGACCAGCCGGGCAAGGAGTGGGTTGTGGGTGGCCCGCGCGACGAGGTAGTGGAAGCGTCGGTCGAGGTCTGCGTAGGCGGACCTCGAACGGACGATCTCCATGTCTCCCACGGCCGCTCGCAGGTTGCGGATATCGGCCGGCGTGGCAGTGGATGCCGCCCGGCCCGCGATCGGCGGCTCGATCGCCTCGCGGAAGTCAAGAATCGTCCTCAGGTCCCGGAGCGCCGGCGCCATCACGCCGAGCAGGCTGTCGCCCAACCCGCGACCGTCGGCGTCGACAACGATCGTTCCCCGCCCCGGTCGACGAGCGACGAGTCCTTTGAGCATGAGTTCGTGAATCGCCTCACGTACAGACGCTCGGGACACCCCGAGCTGGGTCGCAAGCTCCCGCTCGCTCGGAAGGCGGGCGCCAATCGGGACCTGACCGTCGAGAACGAGCTGCTCGAGCATCGAAGACAAGGCGTCTGGCAGACGAGACGTATGGACCGCTAGCGTCGACCAGTCGATCGGGGAGTTCGCCTTCAACGATTTGTGCCGTCCACTCATCAGAGGAGGGTGCGCGCTCGAGCGCCCAAACCCAGGAATTGGTCGGTTGGTCAGACCACCGCAGGGAGAACGCTACCGTGCCTGTCAAGCGACCTGGCGCGGAAGGACACAGGTTGACAGGCACGGTAGCCTGCGGATGACTGGTCTGACCATCGGGCCACGTGGGTGGGTGGCTCGCTCGGGGGAGAAGGACCGTCTGACATCGCGACCCGGAGACGATGACGGCAGGGTGGTCTGGCCGCAGAGGCCAACGCAGGAGGATCCCGTCGCATGGCGAGCAATTCTGGTCCGAAGCTGTTTACGCGGCAATCCTCGGGACTGGTCCGCGAGGTCAGTGTCGCCAACGCACTCTTCTTCAACACCTCCGCCTTCATCGGCGGCACTCTCGGCGGGGCCTATCAGATCGCAGTTCTCGCTGGCGTGCCCGTAGTCCTGACGGGTCTCGTCACGAACTGGTCTCTGACCGCATTCCTCGTCGGCGGCCTGTGCATCTTGCTGGCCCTCATCTTTTCGTCGCTGACCAGCGTGATGCCACGGTCCGGTGGTGACTACGTCTTCACCAGCCGGATCGTGCCGCGGGTCGGGCCGCTCCTCGGTTGGCTGGAGAGCTGGGGGCTGGTGTTTGCGTGCGTCGCCCTCCTTCAGTTCGAGACCGTTCAGGTCATTCGGAGCTTTCAGATCCAAGGTCGAATCATCGGGATCGGGACGGGTAGCGACTTCTTCAATGGCGCCAGCAGCTGGTTCACCGAAGGAACGAGCGGCGACGTCACCGGCCTCCCTGGTCTCCTCGTCGCCCTGATCGTGTTCGGGCTCGTCGCTGCCATCGTGGTTCAACCGACGAGGACATTCCACAGGATCGTCACCTACCTCACGGTTCTGGGCATCGTGGGGTGGGCGCTGATGGCTGTGTTCGGAATGCTGTTCTTCGACCCCACCCAGTTCGCAACAAACCTGCCCAGGTTTGCCAATGGCATCACCGTCGACCAACTCTCCACGGCGGCGACGGACGCCGGCCTGACGAGCGGGTTCAGCTTCGGGCCGACGAACCTGACGACCTGGCCGCTCATGCTGATGGCCGGCGTCATGTTGTTCCAATTCATCGGCTTTCAGTACTCTGCCTACATCGCCGGCGAGGTCCGCGGCAACGCCAAACGCGGCATTCTCGTCGCCGTGCTGGGCGCCCTGGCGATGGCGGTGCTCATGAACTCGATCTACGCCGAGGCGCTCGGTCGCCGGATCGGCCTCGACGCGCAAACCGGCTGGAGCGCGATCTGGTGGGGCTACATCCCCACGGACGCGACCCCGCTTCCAATGGGCCTGCCGAACTACTTCCAGCTTCTCGGAGCGGTCGCACACCCGGAGCTGTGGCCGATCTGGCTCGTCGTCGGGGCCGCCTCAACGCTATTTCCGCTGCTCTTGATGGCGGTCTACGTCGTCTTCATCAGCCGGATCGCGCTTGCCTGGAGTCTCGACCGGCAGGTGCCTGAGTGGCTGGGCTCCGTATCCGAACGGATGCACGCCCCGGCCAATGCGATCTTCGCCACCCTTGCGATGGGGGTGATCTTCCTCGTCCTTTGGGCATTTCCTGTCCTCAAATGGGTGGGTCTGGGAGCCTTGGCTCCGAGTGCCGATCCGGCGCTCGACGGCAAGTTGAATCTGGCCGCATCCGCTTGGTTCACGATTCTCGCGTCTGCGCCGAGCTGGATCATGCCCGGCATCAACGCCGTCCTGGCGAAGCGGACGCGGCCAGACCTGGTCCAGGGAGCGCCGTTCTTGCGCTGGCTGCCCTGGCTCGGGGCGATCTGGCTGGTCTTCACGATCGTTCTCTACTGGTTCGCCGGAGTTGGACCGATCTTCAACGCGGTCTCCGGCGGGCAGCAGGCGCTGGCCTATCTGAACAACTCCGGCGTGACCTTCGTCGTGATTGTCTTTGCCATTGGAGTCGCCTGGTACCTGGTCCAGTCCTATCGGAACCGGCGCGCCGGGGTCGAGACCAGCCTCATGTACCAGATGATCCCGCCGGACTGACCGGGTCTCGCTGCCCTGCTTTGGGTCGTCGCCGCCACGCACCGGGGCGGCGACGACCCAGCAGCGACGAGCACGAACCAGTCCCATCACCGCCTGGAGGGCAGACCCATCTCCACCCCAGGTCAGGAGGCCACGCTGGCGCTCCTGGGAGGCTCCGTCCGCACGTTCGACGAAGCCGCCACGCTGGCCAGCGCCGTTGCCGTGCGCGACGGTCGGATTATGGCGATCGGCTCCGACGCCGAGATCCGAGATCTGATCGGTCCGCGAACTCGACGCATCGACCTGGCGGGCCGAACCGTCCTGCCAAGCTTCCAGGATGCCCACATCCATCCATCTATGGCGGGGATTGGTCTCCTCCAATGCTCCCTCCACGACCTTCCCCGGACACGGGATGCCTACCTTGCGGCCATTGCGGCATATGCCACCGAGCGCCCGACTGATTCGTGGGTTCTCGGCGACGGTTGGTACATGGAGGCGTTCCCGGGCGGAACGCCACTCAAGGAGGATCTCGATCGGATCGTCCCGGATCGCGGGGCGTTCTTCGTCAACCGAGATGGGCATGGGGCGTGGCTCAACAGCCGAGCCCTCGAGCTGGCCGGGATCACCCGGGAGACACCCGACCCTCCCAGCGGTCGAATCGAGCGCGGTTCTGACGGCCAGCCGAGCGGGACGCTGCACGAGGGGGCAATGGAGGCGGTCAAGCGGATCCTCCCTGCCACCACCCTCGAGGATCGAGCGAAGGGGATCGAGCTCGCCCAGGCGTACCTGCATCGCCTCGGGATCACCGCATGGCAGGACGCGTGGATTACTCCGTTCGATCTCGAAGCCTATCGGCTCGTAGCCGAGCGCGGGGGTCTCACCGCGCGGGTGGTGGCCTGTTTGTGGTGGGAGCGCGAGCGTGGCGGCGAGCAGATCGACGAGATGCTCGAACTTCGGCGGACGGGAACCGTCGGCCGCCTTCGGGCCACGACCGTCAAGATCATGCAAGACGGAGTGGCCGAGAATCAGACTGCTGCCATGCTCGAGCCCTACCTGGACGGGCACGGGCACGCCCGCGCCACGGGGATCAGCTTCGTCGACCCTGACCGATTGAAGCGTTACGTGACCAGGCTCGATGCCGAGGGCTTTCAGGTCCACTTCCACACACTCGGTGACCGCGCGGTCAGGGAGGCATTGGACGCGCTCGAGGCGGCGCGGGCCGCTAATGGCAAGACCGACGGACGGCATCACCTGGCTCATCTTCAGGTCGTCGACCCGACGGACTACCCACGGTTCGCCGAGCTCGACGCGACCGCCAACATCCAGCCGTTCTGGGCTTGCCTTGACGCCCAGATGGTCGATCTGACGCTGCCCTACCTGCCGGTCGAGCGGTCGGTTCTTCAGTACCCGTTCCGGTCGCTTCAACGCGCCGGTGCCAGACTCGCCGGGGGGAGCGACTGGACGGTCAGCACGCCGAACGTGATGGCGGAAGTCGAGGTGGCGGTCAGCCGCGTGTCGCAGGAGGACCGGACGACGGCGCCGTTCATCTCGTCGGAAGCCCTGACTCTGGAGGATGCCCTTCGCGCGTTCACCCAGGGCACGGCCTATGTGAACCACCTCGACGATGTCACCGGGACGCTCGAGTCGGGCAAGCTGGCGGACATCGTCATCCTCGACCGGGACCTGTTCGCGCCGAATGCGGGCCCGATCGGCGACGCCCGCGTCCTGATGACGCTCGTCGAAGGCGAGATCGTCCATGAGGACCCGGAGGTCGAGGAGCCGGGCGATCGGCGGGCGTCGGAGCAGGCTGTCTCCGGGTCCCGATGACCGATCTGACCTGGCTCGACGCAATCGGCCAGGCGGAGCTCGTCCGACGCCGCGAGGTGACAGCGACCGAACTCGTCGAGGCCGCCATCCGGCGGATCGAAGAGGTCAACGGACAGCTCAATGCCGTTGTCACGCCACTCTACGAGCGCGCGCGGGCGGAGGCGAACGGAGCAATGCCGGACACGCCCATAGCCGGCGTGCCCTTCCTAGTCAAGGACCTCGGCGCCGAGATGGCGGGGATCCCCCAGACGTCCGGCTCGCGGGCGCTGCGCGACTACCGGCCCGCGTTCGACAGCCCGCGGGTCGAGCGCTACCGGGCGGCGGGTCTGATCGTCGTCGGGCGGACGAACACTCCGGAATTCGGCAATCACTCGACGACCGAACCGGCGCTTTTCGGACCCACGCTCAACCCGTGGAATCTTGCTCTCACGGCCGGGGGATCATCGGGTGGCTCCGCCGCTGCGGTTGCCTCCGGGATGGTGCCCGCCGCCCATGGCGGAGACGGAGCCGGCTCGCTTCGGATCCCAGCGTCATGTTGCGGACTGTTCGGGCTCAAGCCGAGCCGGGGACGCGTCTCGCGAGCGCCAGCCGGCGAGGAAGTCGGTGGACTGAGCGTGCGGCACGCGATCACCCGGACCGTCCGCGACAGCGCAGCTCTGCTCGACGTGGCCGCCGGGCCGTTGGCTGGCGACCCGTACTTCGCGGCACCATCGGATCGACCATTTCTCGCCGAAGTCGGCCGCGATCCGGGGCGTCTGAGGATCGCGTGGAGCGCCGAACCGCCGCTCGACGTGCCGGTCGATCCAGACTGTGTCCGGGCGGTGCGCGAGACGGCCGATTTGCTCGAGTCGCTCGGCCACGATGTCGAGGAAGCCGCTCCAGAGTTCGATGGCGAGGTGCTGATCGGTCCGCTCGTCCTGGTGTGGGCCGTCGGAAACGCGGAGGCCGCCCAGGATTGCGAGCGGGCCCTCGGTCGCCCACCTCGGATCGACGAGCTCGAGCCGACGACCTGGGAGTTGGTCGAGTTCGGGCGGGCGCAGTCGGCGGTCGCGCTCGTTGATGCTGTGTCTGCCTTGAGCGCAGCGGCACGCCGCATCGGCCCGTTCTTCGAAACGTACGATGCGTGGCTGACCCCGACCCTCGCCAAACGTCCGATGCCGCTCGGGGTGCTCAACAAGTCATGCGGCGGGGCGGCGGAGTGGTGGCGCTTCGATTGCTCGTTCAATCCGTGGAATCCCATCGCGAACGTCACCGGTCAGCCGGCGATGTCCGTTCCGTTGTCGTGGTCCGACGACGATCTGCCGATTGGCTCGCTGTTCTTCGGGCGCTACGGACAGGAGGCGACGTTGTTCCGACTGGCCGCTCAGCTTGAAGCCGCACGGCCGTGGGCGGATCGAGTCCCGCCAGTCCACGCGACCTGAGACCGATCGATGGCACGGCCGTTTCGTTTGTACGTTTGCAGCGACATCCACGCGTCGGAGCGAACCTGGCGCAAATTCCTCAACGCCATGCAGGCGAACATCTACAAGGTCGATGCCGCCGTCATCGCCGGCGATCTGACTGGCAAAGCGCTGATCCCCGTCGTCAGGGACGACGCCGATGGCGGGTCGTGGTCAGCCACACTCCTGGGCCAGCACCGGCGGGCACGCACCGAGGATGAACTGGCGGCACTCGAGCGCGCGATCGCCGACGTAGGCTACTACGCCGTGCGCGTCACGACGGAGCAGCTGCGGGCCATGCAGGGCGACCCAGACCTGGTGAAGCGGCTGTTTCGGGAGGCGATCACCGGCCGAGTCCAGGAGTGGATGAGCCTTGCCGCGGATCGACTTGCCGACTCCGGGATTCCGGTCCTTCTGATGCCTGGCAACGATGACGATTTCGAGATCGACTCCGTCCTGGCTGGGTCAACCTACTGCCAGAATGTCAACGAGCGCGTCGTCCAGCTCACCCCGTGGCACGAGCTGGTCAGCATGGGCTGGTCCTCACCCACGCCGTGGTCCACCCCGCGAGAGCTCCCCGAAGAGGAGTTTCTCGACCGATTGTCCGGACTGATGGGAGGCGTGCGCGACGCTCGAAAAACGATCATGATGACGCACGTTCCACCGTACGACTCGGGCCTCGACACGGCACCATTGCTGTCTCCGGATCTTCGGCCAACCGTCAGTGCGGGGGATCTCCTGCGTGGCCCGGTCGGCTCGACCGGGGTTCGCCGGGCGATCGAGGCGTTCCGGCCCGCCCTCGGAGTGCACGGCCATATCCATGAATCGGGAGGCGAGCGCCGGATCGGTGACACGATTTGTGTCAATGCTGGGTCGGAGTCGTCGATGGGCATCCTCCGCGGCTACATCGTCGACCTGTCCGAGAGCGGTGTCGAGCGCACCCTAAGAGTCGAAGGGTGAAGCGAGCTGACATCGTGACGGACCGGGGATCGCCCCTCCTCCAAGCCTTGCGATGCGATCCTCCCGCGGTGCTCGCCGGACGCATCCGGTGACGGTGGGATCTGGGGCAACTCCGGAATCGGCCTTGACCCTCCAGGACCCCCTCGCTGAAGCGCTCCGGGTGATCCGACTCGCGGACACTGCCGGGCTGCAGGCCCGATTGATGGGCGGGCTGTCGTTCCATGCTCGATGTCCCGACTGGACGGCCCGGATCGAACGCGACGGTCGGGATATCGACCTCGCCACCCGGAGCACCGATCGCAAGCAGCTGACGGCGCTGATGGAGACGCAGGGCTACGTCGCAGATCGCCAGTACAACGCGCTGTACGGGCACAAGCAGCTGTACTTCGTCGACCCGCTTCGAGAAAGGCCGGTCGACATCCTGATTGATCGCCTGGAGATGTGCCATCGGCTCGAGCTGGCGGACAGGCTCGCGATCGACCCGCCCACCATTCCCCTCGCCGAAATGCTTCTGTCGAAACTTCAGGTGGTGAAGATCAATCGGAAGGACATCCTCGATGCGTTGGCATTGTTGTCCGAGTACCCACTCGGTCCGCGCGATGAAGGGACGATCAACATCCGCCAGATCAGCGACATGACCTCGCGTGATTGGGGCTGGTGGCGGACGGTGAACGACAGCCTCGATCGTTTTCGGACCTTCATCAGTTCAGAGATCGAAGCCGGGGACCTGGACTTCGGTCGGCCGGCCCGATTCGCGATCTCGGCCCAGATCGACGGGCTCCAGTCGGCAATCGACAACGCCTCCAAGTCCACGCGCTGGAAGCTCCGTGCCCGGGTCGGTCCGCGGGTCCAGTGGTATGAGGAGCCGGAGGAGGTTGGCCACGGCCGCTGAGTGGCGCGCGCAGCTGGCAACGATATCGACCGAAGCCGCAAACCTTGGGTCGGTTCCTCGGCTCAATCGCGGGCGACGACCTCGGATTGGTCCTTCGATCACACCGACCCGTGAGGTCAGCTAAACGCCGTCAACGAGCATCCTCGGCGTCAGCTCAGAAGCAGCCGGACGGCGACCACGGTGCCCACGGTGATGATCACGACGCGCAGCAACGGTCTCGGGATCCGCCTGCCGATGACCGCCCCGGCCTGCCCGCCGACGATCGAGCCAGCGGCGATCAGGGCTGCCGGCGCCCAGGCAACAGGTGCGACCGCGATGAAGAGGACGGCCGTGACGCCGTTGACGACGAGCGCGAGCACGTTCTTCAGGCCATTGAGCCGCTGGATGTCATCCGACACGAAGACGGCGAGAATGGCGATCAGGATCACGCTCTGGGCCGCGCCGAAGTACCCGCCGTAGATCGCCGTGGCATAGACGAGCACGGGCAGGACCAGCGACCCTTCCAGATCCGATCCGCGGCGCGCCGCGAGTACGCTGGACAGTCGGGGCTGGATCGCGACGAGGAAGCAGGCCAGCAGGATCAGGATCGGCACGATCCGCCCGAACGCGGATGCCGGAAGCACCAGCAGCAGGACGCCTCCGGTCAGACCACCCAACGCGGCGGCCACGCCCAGCCGAGCCGCACGCCCCCGCTGCCCGGCCAGTTCACGTCGGTACCCCACGACCCCGCTCGCGGACCCTGGCACGAGGCCGATCGTGTTGGCGACGTTCGCGACGACGGGCGGGTAGCCGAGCGCCAGCAGCGTCGGAAAGGTGACGAGCGTGCCCGAGCCGGCGATCGTGTTGATCGCTCCGGCCGCGAACCCGGCCGCGGCAATGAGGGCGGCGTCGAGCGGCGTCACCGGGACGACATCGTGACTGCTCGCAAAGCTACCGACCGAGAGCCGGCTACCATGCCGCGGCCGCTCCGTCCGAGCGCGGGTCGGCTGCCGCGTCGAAACCCTCCGCACCAACCTTGATCACCTGCGCGTGCCCGACTTCCTCGTCGAAATCGGTGAGCACCTCTGTCTCGAAGCCAGCCCGCTCGAACCGCTCGCGCATGGGGCCGAGTCGACCCTCGAGGCGAACCACTCCCTCCACGGAGCCGATCTCCAGCCCGCCGAGCACCCAGCGCGGTGCGGTCACAGCCGCCACGGGCCCCTGGTGGAGGTCGAGCAACCGGCCCAGGAGCCCGGCCTGGATCTGCGGCTGCGCCTTGCCGCCCATCGTCCCGCTGAGGTATGAGAGGCGCCCATCGCGATAGACCATCACCGGCATGAGCGTGTGGGGAGGACGTCGCCCGGGGATCAGGCCGTTCGGTGCCCGAGGGTCGAGCGAGAAGCTGGCCCCCCGGTTCTGGGCGACGATGCCCGTCGCCGGCTCAAGGATGCGCGCGCCGAACGAGTGGAACACGCTCTGGATCAGCACGACGCCCCAGCCCGCGGCGTCCGCGGCGCAGATCGCCACCGTGTCGCGGCCGAGCGGTTCGGCGCGGGACAGCGACGGCTCGACTTCGTGTCTTCGCATTCCCGCACGAAGCCACGCGACACGGTCGGCGCCGAGCAGCTCTGCGACCGGCACGTCCCCATCCGAGAGGTAACGATCGCGATCCGCCGCGACGAGGCGGAACAGCCGCGCTACCTGCGGCGCGTTCGCGCCATTTGGATCGAATGCGGGCACGACGCCTTCGAGCGCTGCGAGGATCTCGAGCAGGGCGAACCCCTGCGAGTTGGGCGGCGTCGTGAGGACGTTCCACCCGCGGTAGATCCCCGCCAGCGGCTGACCCACCGTCGTTTCGTGCTCTGCGAGATCAGTCGTGCAGAGCGGGGATCCGAGCTCGCGCATGCCCCGCACAAAGCGCTCGCCGATTTCGCCACCGTAAAACGCGGCGACACCCCGGGCTGCCAGGGCTTCCAGCGTCCGCGCAAGGGCCGTCTGACGGTACAGTGCGCCCTCGGGCAATGGCCGCCCATCGGCGAAGAAGACGTCCGGGACGCCCGGGGCGCCGACCAGCTCCTCAAGGTCGAGCTCGAGGGCGATCCGCAACGATCGGGAAACGGGCGCGCCCTCGCGGGCGCGCACAATCGCGGGCCTTAGCGCATGCGCCAGGCCGAGGCGCCCGCCGAGCTCGTGGATCGCATTCCAGGCGCCGAGCACCCCCGGCACGGTGACCGACAGCGGTCCCGTCAGCGGCATGCGCTCCTGGAGGACCCGGACGGCTGGCGCATCGAGTCCGCGGGGGGCCCGCCCACTTCCGTTGATCGCCACCGCGCGACCGGATGGATCGCTGACCAAGGCGAACGCATCCCCGCCGATCGAACATTGGTGCGGATAGACGACCGCGAGCATCGCCGCAGCAGCGAGCGCGGCATCGACGGCGCTGCCGCCCGCGCGCATGGCGTCGACCCCGGCCTCCGTTGCAAGATGGTGCGGCGTCGCGACCGCTCCCCGGGTACCGTGCGCAGCGAGGCCATCCGACGGCCCCCATTCCAGGAGCTCATTTCTCGTCATGCCCGGCCCCTACAGGATCTTCGAGAGCAAGCTCTTCGTCCGCTCGTGCTGCGGGTTGGCGAAGAAGTGCTCGGGGTCCCATCCTCGGTCTGGCCGCCTTCAATCATCAGGACCCGGTCGGCGACCTCACGCGCGAAGCCCATCTCGTGCATGACGACGATCATCCTCATGCCCTCGCGCGCCCGCTCCTTCATGGCCTCGAGCCTCGCAGATCATCTCGGAGTCGAGCACGCTCGTGGGCTCGTCGAACAGCCGGGCCGCCAGGCTCACGCGGGCAAGGAGGGTCCGACCCATCTCGCTCGCTTCGGCGACCAGCTCCTTCCGGACCCGCAGAGGTCACCTCGGTGATGTCCTCTAGGGCGGCGTTGTGCGGGAACAGGTTGAAGCGCTGGAAGACCAGCCGATCGGAGTGTCGCCTTTCAACGATTGCGCCATCTACTCCCTTGAGGCTGGTGTGCTGTCGAGCGCTCGATCTGTATAATTGGTCCGTTGGTCAGACCATGCATGACGAACCGTATCGTGCCTGTCAAGCTGGCGCGGAAGCCCGTTGTATACCGCCAGACCGACGTCATCCTGGCAGTGAAACGGTCGCCATTCGTACCCGTCGGGGCCGGGCTCGTAGCGGTGCATGATCCCGACCGGCCGGACGTCACGCCCGTCCATCGTCATTGCGCCGGCGAGCCTGCGCCGGGCGAATCGGGATGGCGCTTCATGATCGACAAACGAAGGGGAACAGCATGAGCGAGTACGCCGTTGTGAACCCGGCCACCGGGGAGACCGTGGCCCGCTACGACAGCTTCACCGATGCCCAGGTCGAGCAGGCACTCGCGACGGCCGAGGCGGGGTTCGAGGCCTGGCGGAAGCTCCCGGTCGCCGAGCGGGCCAGGATGGTCCGCCGGGCGGCGGAGCTGCATCGGGAACGTCGGGAGGAACTGGCCGCGATCATCGTCCGGGAGATGGGCAAGGTGAAGGCTGGTGCGCTCGGCGAGGTCGACTTCGCCGCCGACATCACCGAGTACTACGCGGATCAGGCGGAAGTGATCACCGCCGATCAGCCGCTCACCATCCTTGGCGAGGGCACCGCCGTGATCCGGCGCAGCCCACTGGGTGTCCTTCTCGGGATCATGCCCTGGAACTTCCCCTACTACCAGGTGGCCAGGTTCGCGGCGCCGAACCTGGTACTCGGCAATGCCATCGTCTTGAAGCACGCGTCGCAGTGCCCGGAGTCGGCCGCGGCCATCGAGGCGATCTATCGCGACGCCGGGCTGCCTGCGGGCGCCTACATCAACGTCTATGTCAGCGCCGAGCAGGCCGCGACGATCATCGCCGATTCGCGGATCCAGGGCGTATCGGTGACCGGCTCGGAGCGGGCCGGGGCGGCGGTCGCCGAGATGGCCGGGCGCCACCTGAAGAAGGTGGCCCTGGAGCTCGGCGGATCGGATCCGTTCATCGTCCTGGCCACCGATGATCTTGATGCGGTGGTGGCGGCGGCGACCTTCGCTCGATTGGACAATACCGGCCAGTCCTGCAATGGCGCCAAGCGGTTCATCGTGGTGGACGGGTTGTACGACGCGTTCCTCGCCAAGTTCACCGCGGCGATGGCCGCGGCGCCCCTGGGCGACCCACTGGTCGAGGAAACGGTGCTTGGGCCCTTGTCGTCGGTGGAAGCGGCGACGCGGTTGCAGGACCAGGTGGATCGGGCGGTTACGCAGGGCGCGACCGTGGTCACCGGCGGCTCCCGGAACGACGCGTACTATCCGCCGACCGTGCTGACCGGCGTGACGCCCGACATGGAGGCGTATCGCGAGGAGTTCTTCGGACCCGTCGGAGTCGTGTACCGGGTGGCCGACGAGGACGCAGCGGTCATGCTGGCAAATGACACCAGCTTTGGGTTGGGTTCGTACGTGTTCAGCAACGATCCGGAGCAGGCGGCTCGGGTCGCCCATCGGATCGAGGCGGGCATGGTCTACATCAATCTGGTCGGGGCCGACAGTCCGGAATTGCCGTTCGGTGGCATCAAGCGCAGCGGTACGGCCCGCGAGCTGGGTCTGCTGGCGGCCGATGAGTTCGTGAACAAGAAACTCATCCGTACCGCCGGCTAGTTGTGCAACTGACGATGGCCGCTCACACCGCGGCTCCGGTCTTCTGGCGCAGTTTCTCATAGGGCGTCTGGCCCCCGAGACCGCCGTGCGGACGGTCGAAGTTGTAGAAGTTCTCCCACTCCTGCAGGCGCTCGCGGAACAGGCCCGACTCGTCGATCACGACACCGTCGAGGAGCTTGTAGAACTAGTCGGCGTCGATTCGATGGGAGCGTTCGACCTTGCCGTTCAGACGCGGCGTCGCCGGTCGGATGTAGACGTGGCCGATGCCCCGATCGAGGACGTGGTAGTGGAAGCCCGACTGGAACTCCGACCCATTGTCGGTCTGGATCGTCTCGACCCGGAAGGGGAGCCTCGCGAGGACCTCGTCGAGGAACTGGATCGCGGTC
>JBBRSJ010000034.1:0-15665 GCA_038245515.1 Candidatus Limnocylindrales bacterium
CCGGGTCAACCGGGTAAGACCGCAGGGAGACCACCTGTTTGATAGGCCGCATGTGGAAGTTCGGTGACGGATGAAGCTGAGCGGTACTAACGGTCGAGGGCTTGACCTCTACAGCAACTGACCTGGGGTCAGTGGCTGGGAATCGTGATCGATCCATGACACGGCTCCGAGTTCGAAGATCGACTGCAGAAACTGCGCCCGCGCCGGCCCCGACTGGGTCCGCGCACGGTCGCAGCCGAACAACATCCAGACGCAACGAATCCTGGTGACACTGGCGGAGAGGCCATACCCGTTCCCATCCCGAACACGGAAGTCAAGCTCTCCAGCGCCGAAGATACTGAGGGGGCAGCCTTTCGGGAAAATAGGTCGTCGCCAGGATTTTTGCGTTCCCGGGGAGCTTCGAGGGTCGAGGCCTCCCCGAGGCTGCTCATCGCGACAATCGGCCGAGCCGGACCACCGGGACTCCGGGTCGGCCGTCGCCGTTCCCGGAGCCGGTAGACTCCTTGCGATGACCGTTCCCGCCGGCGCTCAGGGGGCGTCGCAGCCCGAGCCGGCCGCTCCGCACGACGGCCTCCCCGGCTCGACGTCCCGTCCGCGGCCGCAGTTGCCCCCGCGCGAGGCCGTCGCGGCCATGTGTCCGTATCTCGTGTCGGCCGCGGGCTCGTGGCGGTCGGCCGCGCCGTCGCGCGGTCATCGCTGCACGGCAACCGAGCCCCCGCCGATCTTGACGACCGAGAAGCAGCGGCGCCATTGCCTGTCCGCAAATCACCTCGAATGCCCGATCTTCCGGGAGGCGCGGTCGTCGCGATCGGCGCTCCTCGCAGCCGGCGCGAGCCCGTCGCTCGTCGAGGCGGCCGATCGCCGTCGCCGCCCGATCGGTCGCACGGCGCCGATCCTCCTCGAGCCACCGCGGCTCATCGACCAGACGGTTCATCTGCCGTTCGACCGGGCGCCCGGTCAGTTCGCCCTCGTCGCCCTGATGGTCGTCGCGTTCGCGATCGTCGCGCTGGCCCGCTTGTCAGGCGGGACCCAACCGTCGGCATCGCCGTCGTTGCTTGTCGCCGTTGCAAGCTCGTCGCCGTCCCCGCGGATCACGCCGTCACCAACCCCCGCGCCGTCGGCCAGCGGATCGAGCGCGCCCGCGCCCTCGTTCCGGACGACCTACAAGGTGAAGAAGGGAGACTCGCTGGCCGCCATCGCGAAGACGTTCCACACCACGATTGCCCAGCTCCGCGAACTCAACAATCTGCCGTCCGTGACGACGTTGAAGATCGGTCAAGTGCTCAAGATCCCGTGAGTGGGCCCGGTCGTCGAAGCCGACCTTCAGGCCGGACGGCGCGCGGGGCAAGGCCCTCAGTGCTGGCAGCCGCGGCAGAACGACGTCACGAAGCCGCCGGGCTTCACCTCGCTGATCCGCGTCCCGCAACGCGGACACGGCCGACCGCCCTTGTCATGGACCGCGAGCCAGTCGCGTGCCTGTTTCTCGAAGGTCGGCGGCACGCGCTCGCGCAGGACGGTGATCGCGTTCGCGACCGTGCTCCGGGTGGCCGCGTACAGGGCATCGATCTCTTCGGGCGCGAGCGTCGATCGCTTGCGGAACGGGAGAAGTCCTGCGGCGTGAAGGATCTCGTCGCTGTAGGCGTTGCCGATGCCCGCGACGAACGACTGGTTCTTCAGGAGGTTCTTCAGCTCGCCGGGATGCCGCCGGATCCGTGTCCGCCAGACCTCGAGCGTCAGGGCCGGATCGTCGGCGTCCGGTCCGATCTCCTCATCGGTCAGTCCGGGCACGACCCGCTCGACGCCGGCCGGGATCAGGTAGACCTTGCCCATCTGGGTCGGATCGCGGTAACGGATCTCCGCAGGTGCGTCGTCGGCCGGCATCCACGCGGCCTTGGCCGTCCAGCGCGCCGCGTCGCGCGGTCGCTTGTCGCGCGGCCCGAACGACAAGACGAACGCCGTCTTCGAGGGGAGGGCCGTCTCGGGCGGTGCCAGCTGGATCCGTCCGGTCAGCATCGGATTGATGACGACCCGGTCGCGGTCGAGCTCGATCTGGAGGAGCTTGCCCCGTCGCCGGATGCCCCGGAGTCGCTGACCGATGAGGCCCGCGAGCTCGGCCGGCGTGCCACGGACGGCGATGGGCCCAGGCGCGCTCGCCGCCGTGATCGAACGACCCGCCAGGGCAGCATGGATGGCGTCGGCGACGATCGCCAGGTCGGGGAGCTCGGGCACGGTTGCTCGATTGTAGCCGTGGAAACCCCTGTGCTAGACTCTTCCGGCCCTAGAAGGCAACAGCTGAAGACGTGTCCAAGCCAGCTCGCCACGAAGGGAGCGGACCGCGGCCCATTCAACCACGGACCACCTCTGATCGTTCCGGACCCGGCCTGGGCGCTGCCCAGGCCGTCGCCATGTCTGGGGACTTGATCGACAGGAGAGACCAGACACCTTGACCGACGAACAGCACGACGGGCTCGCGCCGACCGAAGCCACCGCTTCGACCGCTGACGAGACCCCCGACCGGGCCACCGCGACCGCCGTCGCAGATGAGCCTGCCGCCGCCGAACCCGCCGCGACTGCGACGGACGACGCTTCCCCTGGCAACGACGACGCGGACGCGGCCGGCGATCGGCCCGCGGAGGCGACGGCGGACGCTTTGGATTCGTCGGACGATTCGACGACCGGCGTGGCGGATGCGCTTGCTGCCGATGCCGAGGTTCCGGCCGAGAACGCTGAGACGGGCCATGGCACCGTCGCCGAGAGCTCCGAGGTCGAGGCCCCCGCCGCGACCCCCGAGACCGACAATGGCGTCACCGCGCCGGCGGACGTCGCCGATTCAACCGCACTGAGCGCGGACGACACTGCCGACGCCCCGTCCGCAGCCGAGGAAGAGGAAGAGGCCGCCCCGGCGCCCCGCGACCTCGGTCCCGAGCCGACGACAATGGAGGAGCTCCTCGCCGAGCAGGACTCGGATATCAAGAGCTTCAAGCACGGCGATGTCGTCGAGGGAACCGTCGTCCGGATCGACAAGGACGAGATCCTCGTCGACATCGGCGCGAAATCGGAAGGCGTCGTCAGCAACCGCGAGCTGTACGGCCGTCACGCCGAATCGCAGCCACAGCTCGCGATCGGCGACACCGTCCTCGTGTATGTCCTCCAGCCCGAGTCCCAGGAAGGCCATGCCGTCCTGTCGCTTCGCCGGGCGGGCCTCGAGCGCAAGTGGCGCTCCATGCAGGAGCAGTTCGAGGCGGGCGTCATCATCGAGGCCCCGGTCATCGACCACAACAAGGGCGGCCTGATCGTCGACTGCGGCATCCGCGGCTTCGTCCCGATCAGCCAGATCGTCGACTTCCCGCGGCGGCCGCAGAACGACCAGCCGCGCGATGCCGCGCAGGAGATCGCCGAGAAGCTGATGCCGTTCGTCGGCCGCAAGCTCCGGTTGAAGATCCTCGAGGTCAACCGCAAGGCGAACCGCCTGATCCTGTCCGAGAAGGTGGCCCTGTACGAGGAGCGCCGCGAGAAGCGGGACGAGCTCTTCAGCAGCCTCCAGGTCGGCCAGAAGGTCACCGGGACCGTCCGGTCGATCGCACCGTTCGGCGTCTTCATCGATCTCGGCGGGATCGACGGCCTCGTCCACAAGAGCGAGCTCTCGTGGAACAAGGTCAACAATCCCGAATCCGGCTACAAGGTCGGCGAGGAGGTCGAGGCCGAGGTCATCGACATCAACCACGAGCGAGGCCGGATCTCACTCTCGATCCGGCGCCTCCAGCCGGACCCGTGGCACTCCACCGTGGCCGACTTCAACGTCGGCGACGTGATCGACGGAACCGTGACCAAGCTCGTCAACTTCGGCGCCTTCGTCCGGGTTCGGGACGGGCTCGAGGGCCTCATCCACATCAGCGAGCTGTCCCACCAGCGAGTCGCGCATCCGGGCGATGTCGTCCACGAGGGACAGACGCTCAAGCTGAAGATCATCTCGCTCGACTCCGAGCGCCATCGCCTCGGCCTCAGCCTGAAGCAGGCGGAGGAGCCGCCCGCCCGTCCGGCCCCGGAGGTCGGCGCGCCGAGCGCCGCCGCTGGTGCCCCGTCGGCCGCCGCCCCGCGTGGAGAGCGCCGGCCGCGTCCGGAGCGTGGCTGGTCGGCACAGGACGCTGTCCAGGAGCCCGAAGGCGGGATCGACAACACGCTTGCGGCCGCGTTCGCTCGCGTTCGCGACCAGCTCGCCGCGTCGGAGGAAGGCCAGTCCGACTCCGCCCCGACGGACGCATCGGCCGAGGCGCCTGCCGCGGTCGACGAGCCGGAGGCCCAGGACGTCGTGGCCACGGCCGACGCGGAAGCCACGGCCGAAACGGAATCGGCGGTCACGACCGGTGAGCCCGAGGCGACCGTCGCCGCGGAGCCGGAGCCGGAGCCGGAGGCCGAGGCCGCCGCCACGACCAGTGAGCCCGAGGTGACCGTCGCCGCGGAGCCGGAGGCCGTCGCCGCGGAGCCCGAAGCCGAATCCGAGACCGAAGGCCCCGCCGCAGAGCCGGAGGCCACCCCGGCCTCCGAGCCACTGGCGAGCGTTGCGGCGGAGCCCGAAGTCGCCCCGGCCGAGCCGGCGACGGAGAAGGCCTCGGCCGAGCCTGAGGCAATTGCGCCGTCCGCCGAGCCCGACGCGGAGCCGTCCGCCGAGCCCGACGCGAAGCCGTCCGCCGAGCCAGACTCGGATACGGAGCCGAAGCCGACCGGCGACGAGCCGCCCCCGGCCTGACCCGCCAAGTCCCAGCACTCACCGGACGACCCGCCCTCGGCGGGTCGTTTCGATTCCTTCATCGAATCGGTCCAGGATTCGGGCATCTGGCGAGCACCGTTCGCGCGAATCATGGGTCAGGAGCGACTCCGCCGCCGGTGGCCCCATGACCCATCTGGGGGAGGTCATCCGGTTGTCTTGCCGGGGAAGTGCTCCGTGCTAGCATGACTTTCAGAGCGTCCCCTGAGACGCTCGCAAGGGAACGAACGTTCGACTCGATGGACCGCTTCGACAAGTTCACGGACCGCGCCCGCAAGGTCCTGACGCTGGCTCAGGACGAAGCGCAGCGCTTCAACCACAACTACATCGGCACGGAGCATCTGCTCCTCGGTCTCGTCCGCGAGGGCGAGGGTGTTGCGGCGCGCGTCCTCGAGAACATGAACGTCGAGCTGGCGAAGGTCCGGACCGCCGTCGAGTTCATCATCGGTCGAGGGGATCGGCCGGTCGTCGGCGAGGTCGGCCTGACGCCCCGCGCCAAGCGCGTCATCGAGCTCGCGATCGACGAGGCCCGCCGCCTCGGCCACAACTACATCGGCACCGAGCACCTGCTGCTTGGCCTGGTCCGAGAAGGCGAGGGCATCGCCGCCGGCGTCCTGGAGTCCCTCGGGGTCAACCTCGACAAGGTCCGCCACGAGGTGATCCGGGTCCTGTCCCAGAGCTCGTCGGCCGGGCCGGCCCAGGAGACGAAGCGCGCGAGCAAGACGCCGACAGTCGACCAGCTCGGGATCAACCTCACGGAGCTCGCCCGGGCCGGCAAGCTCGATCCGGTGATCGGCCGTGAGAAGGAGATCGAGCGGGTCATTCAGATCCTGTCCCGCCGGACGAAGAACAATCCGGCTCTGATCGGCGAGCCCGGTGTCGGCAAGACCGCGATCGCCGAGGGCCTCGCCCATCGCATCGTCGCGGGCGACGTCCCGGAGACCCTTCTCAACAAGCGCGTCCTGACCCTCGACATTGGATCTCTCGTTGCCGGCACGAAATACCGGGGTGAGTTCGAGGAGCGCCTGAAGAAGATCATCGAGGAGCTCCGCAACACGAACGACGCGGTCCTCTTCATCGACGAGCTCCACACCCTGGTCGGCGCCGGCGCGGCCGAGGGTGCGATCGACGCCGCCAACATCCTGAAGCCGCCGCTCGCCCGTGGCGAGCTCCAGTGCATCGGCGCCACGACGCTCGACGAGTACCGCAAGTACATCGAGCGCGACGCGGCCCTCGAACGGCGCTTCCAGCCCGTCATGGTCGAGGAGCCGACGCTCGAGCAGACGATCGACATCCTCATGGGCATCCGCGAGCGCTACGAGCAGCACCACAAGGTCACGATCACCGACGACGCCGTGAAGGCCGCCGCGGACCTGTCCACGCGCTACATCACAGACCGTCACCTGCCGGACAAGGCGATCGACCTCATCGACGAGGCGGCGTCCCGAGTCCGCCTCCGTCACGCGTCCGCGCCGCCCGCCCTGCGCGAGGCCCAGAAGGACCTCGACAAGGTGACCAAGGAGAAGGACGCGGCGATCAACAATCAGGAGTACGAGGAGGCCGCTCGCTTACGCGAGGCCGAGGCCACCGCTCGCGAGAATGCGGACAAGCTCCGCGCCGAGTGGCAGTCGCAGGTTGCGGGCGACCAGCCGACCGTCGACGAGGAGGAGATCGCCCAGGTCGTCGCGATGTGGACCGGCATTCCCGTGACCCGGATCGCCGCTGAGGAATCGGAGCGCCTGCTCCATATGGAGGAGGTCCTCCACGGCCGGATCATCGGCCAGCAGGAGGCCATCGAGGTCGTCGCCAAGGCCGTCCGCCGCGCCCGCGCCGGGCTCAAGGATCCGAAGCGCCCGATCGGCTCGTTCATCTTCCTCGGGCCAACCGGCGTCGGGAAGACCGAGCTGGCCAAGGCCCTCGCCGAGTTCATGTTCGGCAGCGAGGACGCGCTCATCAAGATCGACATGAGCGAGTTCATGGAGCGCCACAACGTGTCGCGGCTGGTCGGGGCACCTCCCGGCTACGTCGGCTTCGACGAGGGTGGCCAGCTGACCGAGGCGGTCCGTCGCAAGAACTACTGCGTCGTCCTGCTCGACGAGGTCGAGAAGGCCCACCCGGAGGTGTTCAACATCCTCCTCCAGATCCTCGAGGACGGGCATCTGTCCGACGCCAAGGGTCGCCGGGTCGACTTCCGCAACGCGATCATCATCATGACCTCGAACCTCGGCGCGAAGCAGCTCCAGACCAACTCGTCGCTCGGGTTCCGAGACCGCGGCGGCAGCGCGGAATCGCAGGCGCAGACCTCCTACGACCTGATGAAGGAGAAGGTCGCCACCGAGCTGAAGCAGAACTTCCGCCCGGAGTTCCTCAACCGGATCGACGCGACCGTGGTCTTCCGCTCGCTGACGGTCGAGGAGATCACCCAGATCGTCGACCTCATGCTGATTCGGGTGAAGGATCAGCTACGCGCCCAGCAGATGGACCTCGAGGTCACCCAGGCGGCCAAGGAGCACATCATCAAGCTCGGCTACGACGTCGCTTACGGCGCGCGTCCGCTTCGCCGGGTGATCCAGAACATGGTCGAGGACGTCCTGGCCGAGCATCTCCTGCTCGGCAAGTACGAGCCGGGCACGACGATCGTGGTCGACCGCGACCCGGAAGCCGGCCTCGACATCCACGCTGCCGAGCCGCTGACTCCGGTCGAAGCCTGACCATCGGTCGCCGGATCGGTTGGCGATGAGCAAGGCGTCCGGTCGCGCCCAGACTCGTTACGTCTGCCAGTCGTGCGGCAAGTCTTTCCTGAAGTGGGAAGGCCAATGCCGCGCCTGCTCGGCCTGGAACAGCCTCGTCGAGACCCAGATCCGGGCCGAGTCGCGGCCCGCCCGTTCCGGCACCGGGCCGGGCATCGCCACGGTCGCGACCCGCCTGGCCGATATCGGCGAGCCCGAGCGGGCTCGGCTTCCGGTCGGAATCGGCGAGCTCGACCGGGTGCTCGGCGGCGGGCTCGTCGCCGGCTCGGTCGTCCTGCTCGGCGGCGAGCCGGGGATCGGCAAGTCGACGCTCCTCCTCCAGGCGGCCGCCGGCATCGCGGCGCTCGTCGGACCCGACCGGGTCCTTTACGCCACCGGCGAAGAATCGACGGCGCAGGTGCGCCTGCGGGCCGATCGCCTCGGCCTCCTGGCGGGTGCCGGCGGCGGGATCCAGGTCCTCGCCGAATCGTCGATCGACCGGATCGCCGACCTGGCCGACGGCGCCGGACCGAGCCCCGCGCTCCTCGTGATCGATTCCGTCCAGACCGCGACAGTCGACGCCCTCGATGGGCCGGCCGGCAGCGTCGGCCAGGTCCGCGGGTCCGCACTCCGCCTGATGGAGCTGGCGAAGCCCTCCGGGATCGCGGTCGTGCTCGTCGGCCATGTGACGAAGGACGGCTCGATCGCCGGGCCCAAGACGCTCGAGCATCTCGTCGACGCGGTCCTGACCCTCGAGGGCGAGCGCTACGCGGCCGTCCGCCTCCTCCGCGCAACCAAGAACCGCTTCGGATCGACCGAGGAGGTCGGTGTCTTCGAAATGGGGGAGCGCGGGATGGCCGAGGTCGCCGACCCGGCCCGCGCGTTCCTCGGCGATCATGATGGCCCGGCCCCCGGCAGCGTCGTCGCGCCAACCCTCGAAGGCTCGCGCCCGCTCCTCGTGGAGGTCCAGGGCCTCGTCGCTCCGGGACCGGGCGGGACGCCCCGGCGGACCGCGAGCGGCGTCGACGCCAACCGGGTCGCCCTCCTCGTTGCGGTCCTCGCCAGGCGCGCGGGCATCGGCCTCGCCAGCCACGACATCTACGTCAACCTCGCCGGCGGCCTGACCGTCGACGAGCCCGGCCTCGACCTGCCGCTGGCCTTGGCCCTGGCCTCGTCGCTCCGCGATCGGCCGGTCACGCCGGGCACCGTGGCAATCGGGGAAGTCGGGCTGCTCGGCGAGCTGCGCTCGGTCGTCGGGCTGGAGCGCCGGCTGCGCGAGGCTGCCCGCCTCGGGTTCAGCCGGGCGATCGTCCCGCGGCCGGGGCGCGGCTCGCCCGCCTTCGACGCTCCCGGTCTCGAGGTTGTCGCCGTCGCAACCCTCCGCGAGGCGATCGGGGCCGCCCTCGGCGATGTGCCCGGCGCAGCTCGTCGCGTGGCAGTGGCCTCCGCGCGATGCTAGGCTACGGCGGCTTCAGCGCCCCCGGGGTGTGGCGCCTTCACCCCGCGATGGACGACGCGAGGGACCTGTGATCCGCAACATCCGCCTGCTCGGGGCGGCCCTCGGTGGCCTCGTCGGGCTCGCCCTCGCCGCCTCCGCGCGACTCTTCGAGGAGTCGCCCGCGGGTGGCTGGCTGCTGCTCGCGTGGGTGATCGCATGGATCGTTGTCGGCTTCGCGATCCTGCCCTACCTGACCGTGGTTCCGGCGATCTGGCTGATCCGTCAGATCGAACAGCTCTCGACCGCGGAGTTCGTGACCGCCGTGGCGGGCCTCTTGATCGGCCTGCTCATGGGCCTGCTGCTCGGCCTGCCGCTCGCCGCCTTCCCGGATCCATTCGGGAAGTGGCTGCCGCTCGGGGTCTCGTTGTTCCTTGGCCTCGGAATGCTCGGACTGACCGTCGCCAAGCGGGAGGACCTGTTGATCGCCGCGGAGGCGATCGGGATCATCCGCCGGCCCGCCGAGGACGGCGACCGCAGCTCCACGGCCGGCGACCCGCGCATCGTCGTCGACACGAGCGCGATCATCGACGGCCGGATCGCCGAGATCGTCGAGTCCGGATTCATCTACGGCACGCTCGTCGTGCCCAAGTTCGTCCTCGACGAGCTCCAGCACATCGCCGACAGCTCGGACACCCTGCGCCGGAACCGCGGCCGCCGAGGCCTCGAGATCCTCGCCCGAATGCAGAAGGATTCGCCGACCCCGATCGAGATCATCGACGAGCCCGTCCCCGAGGTCGCCGAGGTCGACGCGAAGCTTGTCGCCCTCGCCCGCGTCCGGAGCAAGGCGATCCTGACCAACGATTACAACCTCAACCGCGTGGCCGAGCTCCAGGGCGTCCGTGTCCTGAATGTCAACTCCCTCGCCAATGCGGTCAAGCCCGCGGTGCTGCCGGGCGAGGAGCTCCGGGTCCGGGTGATCCAGGAGGGCAAGGAAGCGGGGCAGGGAGTCGGGTTCCTGGACGACGGAACGATGATCGTCGTCGAGGGCGGGGTACGCTACATCGACAAGGACCTCGACGTGTCGGTGACGCGCGTCCTCCAGACGGTTGCCGGTCGGATGATCTTCGCCCAACCGCGACTGGACTAGGCCGTGAGGACGCCCGGTCACGCGGATGTCGTCGTCGTCGCGGCAGGGTCGTCGCAGCGGTTCGGAAGCGACAAGCTCGAGGCGGACGTCGGGGGACGCCCGCTGCTGGCCTGGACGGTCGACCGGCTGGCCGAGAGCGCCCTCGTCGACGACATCGTCGTCGTCACCTCCGCTGAACGGGTCGAGCGAATCCGGCAGGCGCCATGGCTCTCGCCGAAGGTCGTCGAGGTCGTCGTCGGGGGCGCGCGACGACAGGAATCGGTCGCCGTGGGCATCCGGGCGATCACCGCGCTCGAGGCGCCGATCCCGGCCGAGACCTCAGACCGCGTCGTTCTCGTCCACGACGGGGCCCGACCGCTCGTCAGCTCGGCCCTGGTCGAGGCCGTGATCGCCGCGGTCCGGACCCACGGCGCCGCCATCCCGATGGTCGCGATCGCGGAGACCGTGAAGCGGGTCGGCGCCGACGGACGGATTCTGGAGACCGTCGATCGGACCGGCCTGGCGGTCGCCCAGACGCCGCAGGGCGCGACCCTCGGCGCGTTCGGGCTGGCGCTGGGCAGTCGACGGGATCGAGGCGCGGAGGAGATCACCGATGAGGCCGCCCTGCTCGAGGCCTGTAACATCCCCGTTCATGCGATTCCCGGCGACCCCACGAATCTCAAGGTGACCCTGCCAGGCGATCTCGTCCGCGCGGCGGCGTTTCTCGGCGCCAGCCGATCGGTCGAGCACGCGGCCGATGACGCGAAGGCGGCTTCCGCGAGCCGCGTCGGGTTCGGGTCGGACAGCCACCCGTTCGGGCCGGGGTCCGGCCTGGCGCTCGGCGGGATCCTCATCGAGCTGGCACCGCGTCTGCATGGTCACTCGGACGGCGACGTCGTCCTCCATGCCGTGGCCGGCGCTCTGCTGGGCGCGGCCGGCCTCGGCGATCTCGGACAGATGTTCCCGGCCGGTCCCGAAACGCCGACTGGCATCGCTGGCGCCAAGCTGCTTGCGGACGTCCTGGCCAGGGTCGCCGATGCCGGGTTTGAGGTGGTCGGCCTCGATTGCACGATCGTCGCCGGCCGGCCTCGGCTCGGAGCACTGCTCTCGTCGATCGCGGACCGGATCGCCACGCTCCTCGCGATGGATCGTGCGCTCGTCAACGTCAAGGCGTCGAGCGGCAATCTCGACGGGATGGAGGGCGCCGGTCGCGGGATCTCGGCTACGGCCGTGGCCGTGCTCGGCACACGGGGCCAGCGATGACGATCGTCCTCCATGACACGCTGACCGCGCAGGACCGCCCGCTCGAGCCGCTCGAGGCGGGCCACGTCCGGATCTACAGCTGCGGCCCGACCGTCTACGGACCGGCCCACATCGGCAACTTCCGGAGCTTCCTCTTCGCCGATGTCCTGGTCCGCCACCTCCGCCGGCGCGGCCTCCGGGTGACGTGGGTGATGAACGTCACCGACATCGATGACAAGATCATCAAGGGCGCGAAGGCGGCCGGGACCACGATCGGCGAGCTGGCCGACCGCTGGCTCGCCGTGTTCCGGGCCGACGCCGACCGGCTCGGCATGACCCGCCCTGACGTCCAGCCGCGGGCGACCGAGCACATCGACGAGATGGTCACCCTGATCGCGAAGCTCGTCGATGGTGGCCACGCCTACCGAACCGACGACGGGTCGATCTTCTTCCGGATCGCGTCGTGGTCCGCCTACGGCCGGCTGGCCCGGATCGACCCCGATCAGATGCGGGTCGGCGAGCGGGTCGAATCCGACGAGTACGCCAAGGACGACGTCCGCGACTTCGCGCTGTGGAAGGGCCCGAAGGACGGCGACCCGGCGTGGGACACCGCGATCGGGCCGGGCCGGCCCGGCTGGCACATCGAGTGCTCGGCGATGTCGATGAAGCACCTCGGGCCGTCGTTCGACATCCACACCGGCGGGATCGACCTGATCTTCCCCCACCACGAGGATGAGATTGCCCAGAGCGAAGCGGCGACCGGCCTGCCGTTCGTCCGGACCTGGCTCCATTGCGCCCACCTCCAGTCGAGCGGGTCGAAGATGGCCAAGTCGACCGGCAACATCGCCCGGGTCGGCGATCTCCTCGACACAGGCGTCTCGGAGCGGGCGCTGCGCTATGCCCTGATCGCGGTCCACTACCGCGCCCCGCTCAATTTCAGCGACGATTCCCTGACGGCCGCGGGGGCCGCGATCGAGCGTCTCGAGGCCGCCGTTGGCGCGCTCGCCGCGTATCGCGAGGAGCGCGCCGACGATTCCGAGCTCGGCGCCGTCCTCGCGGAGGCTGACACGGCCTTCGGAGCTGCCCTCGACGACGATCTCAACATCTCGGCGGCGCTGGCCGTCGTCTTCGACCTCGTCCGCGAGCTGAACCGTCGGATCGACGGCCGGGTCCTGTCCACGACCGACGCCGACCGTGCGCTGGTCACCATCCGATCGTTCGACGTTGTGCTCGGCGTCCTGCCGGCGGCCGACGAAGACCTCGACGAGGAGAGCCGCCGCATGCTCGACGAACGGGCGACCGCCCGCACGAACCGCGACTGGGCGGCATCCGATCAGCTCCGCGACGCTCTCGCCGACCGCGGGATCGCCGTCGAGGACACCCGCGACGGACAACGCTGGCGTCGCCAGCTGGAGGCCGCGCGTGGCTGATCGACCGAAACCGGCCGGCGACCGACCGCGCCGGACCGGCGGCTCAGGCGGCCCGAATCGAAGCGGGGGAGGCGCCGGCTGGCGCGGGGCACCCGGCGCAGGATCGGGCGGCCGCGGATCCGGTGGGCCGGGTGGACGGAGTGGGGCAGGTGGCGGCAATCCGCGCGGCGAGCCCTTCCGACCAGGGGGCGATGATCGGCCAGCGGATCGCGGATCGCGCCCGGGCTTCGGCTTCGGTGGTGGCGCCGGCCGCCCCGGTCCGGACCGCGACCACGGTCGTGACCGCGATGAACGGCCGTTCGGACCACGCGGCGAGGGACCGTCTCACGGCCCCGCTGGATTCAGTGGGGGGCGCTCGTTCGAGCGCAACCGATCCGGTCCCGGCGATCGCTTCTCCGGTTCCCCTCGGCCCCCGTTCGGTCGGCCACGGTCGGGTGACGCCCGGCCGTCCGACCGAGAGCGGCCCCGCTCTGGGCCAGGCGAATCGGGCGGAGGAGAGGGCTGGGAACGACCGGCTCGACCGTGGGCCGGCGGATCGCGACCGGATGGACCGCGACCACGCCCCGCGGGGCCGGGCGGGTCGGGCGGATTCCGGCCGCGCCCGTCGTTCGATCGCCGGCCGGACCGCCGGCCGGCTCCGCGTCCCTGGGACGCGCCAGACGGCGCGGCGGAGGGTTTCCGGGAGGCTGGCGAGGAGTCTCGCGATCGCGCCGACCGGCCGCCGTTCCGGCCCGATGGAGCCCGCTCGTCCGGTCCGCAATCCGATCGAACGCAGCGTCCGACCCGCGGGTTCGGCGACCGGTCCGGCGGGCGCTCCGACCGATCGGGCGGCGGCGGCAATCGACCGTGGCGCGAGCCCTACTCGCGGCCCGCGGATTCCTACCGGCCCGGCGTCGCGCCATCCGACCTGATCGGCGAGGGCGAGGAGCTCGTCGCAGGCCGTCGTCCGGTCGAGGAGGCGTTCGTCGCCCGCCGCCCGGCCCGCCGCCTGCTCGTCGTGCCTCAGCGCCGCCAGGCGCTGGAGCGTCTCGTCCTCCACGCCACGAGCCTGCGAATTCCGGTCGTCGAGGTCGAGGGTGGCTCCCTGACCGCGGTCGCCGGCTTCGACGGCCACCAGGG
Organism: Candidatus Limnocylindrales bacterium; assembly: GCA_038245515.1. Taxonomy (GTDB): domain Bacteria; phylum Chloroflexota; class Limnocylindria; order Limnocylindrales; family CSP1-4; genus CF-46. The sequence goes on from JBBRSJ010000034.1 coordinate 13,850, forward strand.
AATCGCGCTCGTGGTCGAACCGCGCCAATTCGCCGGCCTCGACGACGTCCTTGCCCGCGCCCTCGAGCGCGGCGAGCCCCCGTTCGTGCTCGTCATGGACTCACTGGAGGATCCGCAGAACGTCGGGACGCTCCTCCGCAGCGCCGAGGCGGCGGGCGTCCACGGCGTCCTGTTCCCGACCCATCGCCAGGCACCGCTCAGCCCGGCGGCCATCAAGGCCTCGGCCGGGGCAGTCGAGCACCTTCTGCTCTGTCCGGTCGACGACCTGCCCGGAGCCTTGTCGGACCTCCGGATCCGCGGGCTGCGTATCGCCGCCGCGGAGGCCGACGCACCGTTGACGACGGCCCAGGCGGACCTTCGCGGACCGCTCGCGATCGTCGTCGGGAGTGAAGGACAGGGCCTCTCGCCGAACGTCCGCCGCCGGGCCGATGTGGCCGTCCGGATCCCGATGCGTGGCGCGATCGGGTCCCTGAACGCGGCGGTCGCCGGCTCGATCCTGCTGTTCGCCGCGGTGGCCCAGCGCGATCCCGGCGGCGACGGAGCCCCCGAGCGGCAGCGGCCACGGACGTTCGACGAGATCTCCGCGGGATCCAGCGGCGAGCCGGACGCTTCGGCCTCGGGGGCCGAGGCCCGGGTGTCCGCCGCCGAGCCCGCGGTGTCCGCCGCCGAGCCCAGGGCCGCCGCCGAGCCCAATGCCGCCGCGAAGGGCAGGGCCGCCGCCGGTCCCAAGGCCGCCGCCGAGCCCAAGGCCGCCGCGAAGCGCAAGCGGGCGGCGACCACCGGCAAGGCTCGGACCGGCGGGGCCCAGCCGGTCGACGCTATCGCAGAACCCGAGAAGCCAACGGCCCGCCGCGCGAAGGCGACGGCCGATCTCGTCGCGGCCGATGGGCCGGTCCCGCCGGAACCTGGCCCGAAGCCGGCCGCAAAGCCCCGTCGGACCCGTGTCGCCGCAGCGACGCCCGAGCCCGCGACCCCAGAATCAGCCGGGAAGCGACCGGCGAAGGGTCGCCAAACGCGCGCGAAAGCCGTCGCGCCGGTCGAACCGGAGCCCGGGCCGGACGAGCTGCTCCCGGGCGGGCCGCCACCCGATTGATGCCGCGCCGGAGGGTCATCCGGCGCCCCGCCGGCGGCGGTTCCGACGGCCTTCGGGGAGGGTCGCGGTTCGCTTGACCGGGTCGCGCCGCGGACCGTATCATTCCCCGGCGCCGAAGGGTCCGTCTGCGGTACGGTCCTGCGCAGCGCCGACGTAGCTCAATTGGTAGAGCAGCGGTTTTGTAAACCGCAGGTTCCGGGTTCGAGTCCCGTCGTCGGCTCCAAGTGCAGACAAAGGCGACGAGGTCACCACGGGGCCGCAGCACTCGGCTCGTCGCCTGATCCAGTGGGTAGGTTGAGCAGGTGGTGAGCTCCGCTGGCTGTAGACCAGCCGCCTTCGGCTGTGGGGGTTCGATTCCCTCCCTGCCCACCAAATGAATCGCTGATCCCCGCGAACGGACTCGGGCCCACATAGCTCAGCTGGCAGAGCACTTCCTTGGTAAGGAAGAGGTCATCGGTTCAAGTCCGATTGTGGGCTCCATCCCCGCCCTCGGCATCAACCTGCGGCGTAGCCGCGCCTGAAACGGAGTGAAACGGTCCCGTGGCCAAGAAGAAGTTCGAGCGCACCAAGCCGCACGTCAATATCGGCACGATCGGCCACATCGACCACGGCAAGACGTCGCTCACCGCGGCGATCACCAAGTACCTCCACCTGAAGGGTGGCGGCGAGTACCGCGCGTTCGACTCGATCGACAACGCCCCCGAGGAGCGCGAGCGGGGGATC
>JBBRSJ010000035.1:0-12308 GCA_038245515.1 Candidatus Limnocylindrales bacterium
CGTCAGCGGGACGCCGGCTCCGACCCCCGCGCCGACCCCAACCCCCGCGCCGACGGCGGTCCCGACTCCCAAGCCGACCCCCGCGCCGACCGCCGTTCCGACCACGGCACCGACCCCGAAGCCGACGCCGGCACCGACCGCGGCACCGACGCCTGTCCCCACGCCGACCCCGGTTCCGACCCCGACTCCGGTGACCACACCCACGCCGGCCGGCGGCTCAGTGGTCGTAACGGCAGCCGGGGACATCGCCTGTGACCCGACCTCGAACACCGGCGCTCCAGCGAACTGCGACCAGAACGGCACCGCCGCGCTCATCGGGAGTACGAACCCGAACGCGGTCCTGACCCTCGGCGACAACCAGTACGAACAGGGCGCGTTGACTGCCTTCCAGCAAAGCTATGGACCATCGTGGGGCAAGTATCTCGCGAAGACCTACCCCGCCATCGGCAACCACGAGTACCTGACCAGCGGCGCAGCCGGGTACTTTGGGTACTTCGGTTCTCGGGCCCCGTCGTCGTACTACTCGTACAACGTCGGCGCATGGCACTTCATCAGCCTCAACTCTGAGTGCTCGCACCTGACCGGCGGATGCGCCGCGGGCGGGGCTCAGGAGACGTGGCTGAAGGCCGATCTCGCGGCCCACTCCGGGTGCGTCCTCGCCTACTGGCATGAGCCCCGTTGGTCGGACGGCGAGCATGGCAACGCCACCCAGATGGCGACGATCTGGAACGATCTCGTGGCGGCCCACGCCGACATCGTCCTGTCCGGGCACAACCACGACTACGAACGGTACGCCCAGATGGACGCCAACGGCCAGCCGGCGGTCGGTGGTGTCCGGGAGTTCGTCGTCGGCACGGGCGGCAAGAACCACTACGCCATCACCGCCCCAATGCTCGCTGGCGAGCAGGTCCAGAACGACAAGACGTTCGGTGTCTTGAAGCTGAGTCTCTCGCCGGGGGCTTACGCGTGGCAATTCCTCCCGGCAGCCGGCTACTCGTTCACCGACAGCGGGACGGGCACCTGCTGAGGATCCAGCCCGCCCATCAGCCGCGACCGTCTACCTTCAGCCGAGGCTCGTAGATGACGCGCGTGCTGACGGCCGAGGCCGAAAAGCAACTACCACAATCCAGACCCAAATGCCCTGCCAATGGGATAGGCCCCAACTGATCGTTTCCGCGTAGCCCTCCGGCTCCGGCAGCCGCGGCGCGAGGATCCACACGAGTTGGGCCGTGGTCGCCACGCCCGACTTGACCGTGCCTTCGACAAGTGGTGCTTCACCGTCGAATGCGACAGGCCGAGCCGGTGGGCGGCAGCCTTCTCCGGGCCGGCGGCGAGGAGTGCGCCGGCGACCGTCACGTCTCGGTCACTGGCGCGTTCAGCGGCGGCGGGCTCGCGGGCGCGTCACTCGCTGCGGACCAGCTCGAACGACGTCGGCGGCTCGGGGAAGCGCCTCGCGATCGGTAGGTCGTCGGTGACGGGCTATCCCGGCCCGAGCAACATCTTGCGGCCGGGCTGGCCGCTTTTGACCCGACGCACTGCGAGCGCGAGTATTCACTGCAGGTCGCCACGAGCGCGGCCAGGGAGGTGGGCAATTTGCGTAAGCGACTGGTTCCAGTGGCAGCGGCGCTGGCCGTTGCGCTGTTCGTCTTCGTGTTTGGTCTTGCGGTCGGCTCCACGGGGGTCGCTGGCGTCCGCCCGACGACCATGATGGGCGACGGCTACGTCGGCGAGCAGGTCGCCACGCTCTGGTCCGGCAACAACGCCTTCGGTGTCAGGTCGTCGGTCGCCTGGCGCGACGCCGCGGGCTCGGAACACGAGAGCGGCTGGCCGGCGTGCCTAACGCCGGGCGACGCGAAGGGCGTCCCCTTCACCGGGGCGGTCGTGTGGAACGGTCCCGTCGGTCAGGCGACGGTGTTCTGGGTGGACTGCTCGGGCCGCTGACGCCGCGCCGCGCCGCCGTAGGCCGACGTTCCAGGTTGCCTTGACCGCGAGTCCAGGGACAGCCCAATCGACGCGAAGGCTATTCGCTTCCCTGCTGCGGCGGCGGCTGGCTCAGTCCCAACGCATCAGGGCCATCTTCGGGCTCGGGCAGCCGCTTAGCCAAAATCGACACGAGCTGCGCCGTAGTCGTCACGCCGACCTTTGACCGGGCGTTCGCCAGGTGGTGCTTCACGGTCGAGTGGGACAGGCCGAGGCGGTGTGCGGCCGCCTTCTCCGACTCTGCGTTGAGGACGGCCGCCACGACGGCGACTTCGCGGTCCGTCGCCCATCCTGCGGGGCGGCGCCTTCTCACGCCAGCCGCCTCGCCGCCGCGAGCCGCTCATCCCGGCCCTCGATCGGGATCTCGTAGGTTGCTAACGCACGCCCGACACCTGTCGGGCGCGCCATTGCACCTTCCGGAAGAGCCCGTGCCAATCCGTGCGCGTATGAGTCCAAGGTGAGGCGAACGCGGACGATCTCTCGTCCGGCGACCACAATCGGCTCCTAGATCCCGTGCAGAATGTCTGCGTCTCGTCTGGTACGTCATCCTTTCTCAGGGACTCTCCCAAGGGTGCGCAGCGACTCGACCGCGAATTGTCCAGGGACGCCCGGCGCCGTCCTGCTCCGTGATCGCGTCCCGTGCATCCGAGAGCGCCCTCTCGGCCGCGGCATTCAACTGGTGCAGGCGCGGTTAACGTTCTTGGCGATGGCCGTCTTCTGGCTTGTCCCCATCGTGGGCGTCGTCCGGAACCAGATCGCCGAGGCGGGCTGACCCGGAACCCGCCGGGTACACCAACTCGAGGGACGGGACCAGGACGCCGTAAGCCGATCGGAACCACCGGGGTACAACTGGGCCGATTTGGTGGGCTCTCCAGTCGGGAGGCCACAGCTGCACCAAGGACAGGCGCCCTCGCCCCTGAGGGCCTCCTCGACGATGAGCCATGTGACCGAGTCAGGCCCGCGACATCGCTACGATCGCGACCGCGTTCAGGGGTTCGGGATCAGGTCGCGACGGCGCTTGAGCCGGACCTCGATCTGGCTTCTTCCTCGTCGATCCTGTTGCGTCGCCCGATCAGGCCTTCGTCCAGCCCGATGGTGAAGAGGCCGACGACCACGACGACCACGACGACCACGACGACCACGACGACCACGACGACCACGACGACCACGACGATGATCAAGGCAGGAGTCTTGTCCACCCCTTCTGGTCAGATGGTCGCGCTGTGTGTCCCTGCCCTTTCGGTCCCGCAGTCAGCTTGGCGCACCCGACCGACGGTTGACCGGACCGGCGCCTGGTGTACCGTCCATGGCGAGTGCTCCGGCCGGTCGAACGCACCGGAGTAAGCCGAATCGGAGAGGCGGGAAGCGCGGGAGGTCGGCGTGCCGGACGAGGTCGTCGGCCGCGGAGTCGAGCTCGCCGCTGTCGAGCGCTTCGTCGAGCGTTCCCAAACCGGACTCGCCGCGCTGGTCCTCGAGGGCGAACCGGGCATCGGCAAGACGACGATCTGGCAGGCGGCCCTCGCCGCCGCGAGCGATCGTGGCTTCCGCATCCTGCGCTCCCGCCCGGCGCGCTCCGAGTACGGCCTCACCCTGGGCGGTCTCACGGATCTCCTCGCCGATGTCGACGAGATCGTCGTCGAACGACTCCCCGATCCACAGCGCCACGCGCTCGAGGTGGCGCTCCTCCGTGTCGCGCCATCTGGGTCGTTGCCCGATCAGCGAACCCTGTCGGTCGCGGTTGCGACGTTGCTGCGTATGCTCACGGCGTCCGAGCCGGTGCTCCTCGCCATCGACGATGCGCAGTGGCTCGACGAGAGCTCCGCGGCGATCCTGGCCTACGCGGTCCGGCGGCTCAAGGATCGGCCGCTCGGCGTCCTCGCCTCGGTGCGCGTCGAGTCGGCGGATGCCGGCATCCCGGACTTGGCATTGGCCACGCCAGCAGACCGCTTGGAGCGGATCAGGCTCGGGCCCATTCCCCTCGCTTCGCTCCACCGGATCTTCCTGCTCCGACTCGGTCGGTCGTTCCCACGTCTCACTCTCGTCCGGATCGAAACGGCATCTGCCGGCAACCCGCTGTACGCGCTGGAGATCGCCCGTGCGCTCTCGGGCACGGACCTGCCGACCGACCCCCAGGCCCCGCTGCCGGTCCCGGGCTCTCTCGGCTCGCTCATGGCTGGACGGATCTCCGCGCTGCCGATCGCGACGCGGCGCGTGTTGCTGTTCGCCGCGGCAGCCGCCGTGCCGACCATCGCTACCCTCGAGCGCGTCGGGCCGGGTGCGGCGGAGGCGCTCGAGCCGGCGGTCCGGGACGGCATCGTCGCGCTCGACGTGGAGACGGTCCGATTCAGCCATCCCCTGTTCGCCCAGGCGGTCCTGGGTCTCGCTCCGGCCGGCGAGCTTCGTCGCGCGCACGCCGAGCTGGCCGAGGCGACGGCCTCGCCCGACGCGCGGGCGCGCCACCTCGGGCACGCGACGGACGGGCCGGACGAAATGGTCGCCCGGGCCCTCGTCGCGGCCGCGAGCGGAGCACGTGAACGCGGCGCGACTCTCGACGCCGCCGCGCTCTACCTGGAGGCCGGTCGCGTGACACCGCTAGACCACGCAGACCGCCGGCTCGAGCGCGCAAGGCTCGCGGCCGAGTGCCTGTTCGTCGACCTGTCCGAGATGGTCCAGGCCGACGAGATCCTCGGGACAGCTCTCGACGCCGCCCCGCCCGGAGGAGCGCGCGCCGAGGCGCTGAGCCTGCGGGCCCTCATCCGCTATTACCACGGACGCGTTCCCGATGCCATCGCCCTGGGTGAGCAGGCCCTGGCCGAGGCCGGCGACGAGCGGCTGCTCCGGGCCAAGGTCCTCGGACGTCTCGCCTTCCTCGCCATGCAACTCGACCTTGAACGCGGGCTCGCTCTCGTCGAAGAGGCGATCACATTGCTCGAGCAGCATAGACCCGGGGTCGACCCGGACCTCCTTGCGAATGCTCTCCTGCTCCGAGCCGTCGCCGAGCTCGGTCTCGTCCGACCGCTGCGCCAGGCGGACATCGATCGCGGCATTCATCTGATCACCCCGAACGGGAGATCGTGGGAGCGGGAGGGCGCCGATGGCAGTGCGTTCGGCCTGGCCCGCCTCATGGACGACCTCGACGGAGCGATCCAGTCGACCCGCGACCTGATCGCCGCGAAGTCCGGGCCGGGCGGCGAAGACCCCTTCAATCTTGTCCAACTGTCCGGCCTGCTCCTGTTCCGCGGCGAGTGGCGCGAGGCTCGGGCTGTGGCCGAAGCGGCGCTCGAGGGCTACGAGCGCGAGGGGACCGATCTCCACCCAGCGTGGGGCCTCCGCGGCATCGCGCTCGTCGAGGCCCACGAGGGCCGCCTGGATGATGCCCGGCGACACGCCGAGCAGGGACTCCACTCGGCGACCGAACGCGGCGACGTCGTCATCGCGGCCTTCCACCGGCACATCCTTGGATTCGTCGCGGTCTCGCTCGGCGACTGGCCTGAGGCAGACCGGCAGCTCTCGGAAGCCGCGGCACTCGCGGAGAGCGTATCTGTCCGTCACCCCGGCCGCTTCAAGATCGCCGGCGACCAGGTTGAGGCCGCACTCGCGCTCGGGGACGTGGACCGCGCGGCGACGATCCTGGCGACGCTCGACGAGGTCGCGCGGGTCGCTCCAACGCCCTGGGTCCTCGCCGTCGGCGCGCGTTCGGCGGCGCTCCTCCTTGCCGCCCGGGGCGACCTCGAGGCCGCGGCGGAGAGGTTCGATGGGGCGCTGACGGCGCAAGAGGGCCTGTCGATGCCGTTCGAGCGGGCCCGGACGCTCCTCGCGAAGGGGCAGCTCCATCGCCGTCGGAAGGAGAAACGCCTCGCCGACGAGACGATCCGAGGCGCACTGATGATCTTCGAAGAGCTCGCCGCAGCCGTATGGGCGGACCACGCGCGGATGGAGCTCGGCCGTGTCGGACTGCGTCCGCGGGCGCCGGACGAGTTGACAGACACCGAGCGCCGCGTCGCGGAGCTGGCGGCCACGGGGTTGAGCAGCCGGCAGATCGCCGAGCAGGCGTTCATCGCTCCCAAGACCGTCGCAAACGTCCTCGGCAGGGTGTACGGGAAGCTCGGGATCCACTCCCGGGCAGAACTCGGAGCGGTGATGACGCGCCGGACCTCCGTGCCAGCCGCCATCGAGAAGCACGACTCGCGGTCGGCGGGCGGCTAATCGGGTCGACGCAGCGGCACTGATCGGGGTGATCACCCCTTACGTCGCCGCCCCCGGCGACGGTAGCGTCCCGGCCATGGACCGACCGCTCGAGACCTTCCTCGTGGAGCGCTACTGGCCCGGCATCGACCTGGCCCGACTCCGTGACGCGCTGCCGCGGCTCGAGGCAGCGGCGCGGGCGATGACCGCGGCGGGAAGCCGCGTCGAGCATGTCGGCTCAATCCTGATGCCCGTCGACGAGGTCGTGTTCTCGCTGATCGCGGCGGACAACGAGTCTGTCGTCCGGCAGCTCAACGAGCGAGCCGACCTTCCCACCGACCGGATCACTGAGGCGATCGCGCTCTTGACGACCCGTGGTCGCCATCGGATCCGCGTCGCGGACGGAGAGCCGGCGACCCAATCAGCGGAGGAATGACGTGACGAGCCTGAGCCATCCAGTCCGCGCACGGGCCACCCGCGCGCTCCTTGCCATCTCGCTGGCGGGCCTCGTGGCGTGCAACGCGACCGCGGTATCCGACACGAGCGCGCCATCGACGGCGGCGAGCCTTCCCGCGATCACGCTGCCGTCCGAGGCGCCATCGAACGCGCTCGGGCCAACCGCGAGCGAATCGCCGGCCGCGTCGGGGTCGGATGTCACCCTTCCCTCCGCGGTGCCGACGTCGATCGATCCCTGCCAGCTTGTGACCGCCCAGGAGGCGGGCAAGCTCGCCGGAACGACGTTCGGGGCGGGCAAGGAGGCAACGACCGAAGGCAACGCGCGTCTCTGCACATATGGGGCGTCCACGCCGGTCGTCTTTACGGTCGAAGTGGCGATTGCGCCCGACGTGGCGACCGCGAAAGCCGCCGAGGCGGCCGCGGAGGCGGACCTCGACAGCCAGGCCGCCAAGCAGACAGGCCACAATGCGACGGTGACGAAGCTGCCGAACTTCGCTCCTGGCGCGGACGCGGTGCTGCTGGAGGGCACCGTCACCCTGAACGGCAGCACGATCGGCGGGCGAGCGATCTACGTCCTCCGGGGCACGACCTTCTTCGGCATCAATGAACTCGCGCTGAACAAGGAGCCGCCGACCGCGGACGCGCTGAAGAACGAGGCAATCACGCTCCTGGGACGGCTCCCATGAGTCGGAGTCGGGTCAGTCGCACGGTCGGTGACGAGGACATTGGCTGGCGAGGAAGGATTCGAACCTTCGATCTCCTGATCCAGAGTCTGGTGACCGAATCAGGACTCGCAAGCCGCGTCTTGAACGTGCGGCGGGCCCTTGTCGGCCGCCGCATCTCGCTCATTCAAATGCTTGTGTCGAGGAGCACTCGGATGACGATCCCAACAGAATGATTCTGTTGTCGTATCTGGGCTACGGCAGGACGGTCATAGTCCCGACCTCACCGAACCCCTTGTGGCCAGGGATGGTGCACCAGAACGAGTACGAACCCGGGTTCGCGAATGTGAACGTCCCGCCGGCGACGTCTCCTTCCTTCGCAACCGAGAGGCTGGCGAGGACCGTGACGCCGTCGTTATCGAAGACCGTCCAGGTGTGGTCCAGCACGTCGCCATCGACGAACCGGACGGAAACTGGGCGGTTGGCGGGTACAGCGATCGCGGCCGGTGCGTAGCGGTAGACATCCGCGTCGCCACCGGCGGTCACCGTCCACACCGTCGACGGTTGCGCCGGCGGGCCAGCCGTCGGGATCGGGCTGACCACGGCCGTCCCGCCCCTCGATGGGAGCGGGATGGCCGCCGGCGTCGACCTCCCAGTCGGCGATGGGTTCACTGGGCCCGCGCAGCCGACCGCCAGCCATGCTGCGGTGACGATCCCAAGGAGCGATCGAGTCGTCAGTCCCCGGGAATGCGGACTCAACCTACTGGCAGAAGGTGGCGACGATCGTGCCTGTGCCGGGGTGGCCCGGGTTCGGCCCGTAGCCCGGGTCCGTCTTGACGACCACGATCTTCGACCATTGACCGCTGATGGTCGAACCGGATCGCGATACCGAGTCCGTGACCAATACACCCATGTAGGTTGGCACATCCGTGGTCGGGGGTGTGCTGTTGCCCGGATTTGTCGTGAACGTGCTCCCGCAGATATTGGCCGGGCTCGTCGTCGGCAGGGTCTTCACGGTGCCGTCGAAGCCCTTGTACGCCGCCGGACCGGGGCCGGCGGTCAGAGAATTGTCCTTCCACCACGAGAAGGCCCACCACGTGACGGTTAGCGACGGATCAGCGGCCGCGACGGTCTGGTCACCGAGGCTGAAGGCACCCCGGGTCGGGAAGGCGAACACGATGGCCGAGGCCGTGTCGGACGATGGCAGGTAGTAGGCATCACCGGAGAATGTCGCCGAGATCGGCTCCGGGCCGAGCGCGCCGCTGAACGTCACGACGCAACTGGCGTTCCCTGCGCTGTTCGTCGTCGCGGTGCAGCTCTGGCCACCAACCGACAGGATGATCGATTGGCCCGATGGGACGGGCGGAGTCGTCCCGTCCTCGAGCAGCCGGGCTGAGAGCGTTACGCCGGAGGCACCCTGGAGGATGACCGTGGGCCCTGTGTAGGTCAGGGTCGTCTCTTCTCGCGTGATCACGAACGCGTCACTGTCGCTGCTGGCGAGATAGTCGACATCACCCGGAAACGATGTGACGACGTTCACCGTGCCGGGCGTCTGGGTCGGGGTGATCGAGCACGACGCGACGCCTGAGCCGTTGGTCAGCACGGGCCCGCAGCTGTCACCGACGCCGAGGGTGAACGTCACTGGCTTGCCCGCGATCGGAGCGCCGCCGTCGGGATCCGTCAGCTTCGCGGATGCCGTGAACGGGTCGTGGTAATCCTGCGTGAGGTCGCCCGTGTAGACGACCCGGCTCTCTTCCTTGTTGATCGTGAACGAGGAGCTGCCCGAGGCGGAGTTGTAAGCCGTGTCACCCGCGAACGAGGCGGTGACGTTGCCGGGCCCGGGCGGATCCTGGTTGATGACCAGGCCGCACGACGCATGGCCGGCAGCATCCGTCGTCGCGGTGCAGCTCTGGCTGCCGAGCGTGAAGATGACCGGGGCGCCGGGGATCGGCGCCGACGTTCCCTGCACGACGAGGTCGCCGGCCAATGCGACCGGGTCGTTGAAGTCGGCGTGCGAATCGCCCGTCAAGGTCAGGCTGGCGTTGATCTTGCAGGCGCCAAGGGTGACGACGCCGGTGAATAGCGATGGGCTGATGCTATTGACCGCGACGTACGCCTTGTTGGCAGCGTCGACGTACTCGTCCCCGGCCAACATGCTGCCGCCGTGGGCGACCGGTTGCCCGCCGACCTGATCCACCCAATAGGACCGGCTGTTCGCCTCGAGATGGAGGACGAAGGCGTCGGCAGGGATGCCCTGGTCCCAGCCGGTCTTGGAACGGAGCTCGACCGTGTAGTAGTCGCTGGTGGCGGTGCTTCCCTCCGATGTCGGGATCGGAATCACGTAGCTCGCCGGGATCCGCAGCTCCTGAAAGCCGCTCGCCGCCGGGTGGTTGAGGGCCGCCATCGAGTACGTCGTCTGGGTGCACGAGCCGTTGTTGAAGCTCGTCTCCCGGCCACCCGGGATCCAGCCCTGGAGATCGAGTTGGACGGCGTTGAGACCCGGGCCCTTGTCGTTGCCACCGAACGTCGATCCGCCGAAAGTCGAGCCGGCCCCCGTGAAGGCGTAGATGCAGCTGATCGCCGACATGATGTCGTAACAGTCGTTGTAGTCGTTGGTCGAGTTGGATAGCGCCCGCGAGTGGTTGAAGTTGAAGCCGTGGCCCATCTCGTGGGTGAAGACCGACAGGGGGATGTCGTGGGCGCCGACCACCCCGCCCAGCGTGTAGGTGTTCCCATTAAGCGTCACGGACCGTTGGCCGAACCCGAACAGGTCACCTCCGACGATGACCGTTGCTCCGGCCGCATGGGCTTTCGCCGTCGTCCCGCCCTGGGCACGGACGACAGTGAAGGTCGTGCCGCTGATCCCCGTCACGTTGACCGTTTCCGAGTTGCCGTTGTTGGGGAGTGATCCGTCGTCGATGGACATGAGGAACGGCGTCGTCGGGAAGTTCGCCGCGTCGCCGACGGTCGTCGACGCGACTGTCAGCGTCGTCGCGCTCGAGTTGATCCCAGCGGTCGTCGTGGTCGTCGCCTCGGGGAACACGACGATCACGTCGGTGAAGTTGTTGAGGTTCACGAACGGCTCGGCCGCCTCGGCACAACTGCTCCATTTCTGGCTCCGGCCATAGCCGGCCCAGGTGTCGCGGCTGATGGGAAGCGTGTACCAGCCCTTCACGACCGTCCCGGAGACGCTGAAGTTCGCGTACGACACGTCGTGCCAGAAATCGAGGGCGCCGAGCTCACCGGCTCCGGCGTCCGAGAACATGTGCTCGAAGTATGAGGGTGGGTTCGGCTGGACGGTCTCGTTGTTGAAGTTGCACAGGGCGACGACGACCGGGTGATTGCCCGAGATCGCCGCCACGGGCGCAACCGAGAGGGCCATCGCCAAGGCGAGAAGACCGGCTGTCAGGGACAAGCTTCGCCGATTGACTGGTCTCATGGTTCGCTCCATCCCTCGGCCGGGACGCGACTCGTCTGCACCGCCGTTTGCGTGCTGACGGGTATGGCGTCCGTCCTCGTGTCCGGAGGCGCCCTTGGGCGGGTGTCGCTCCGAGCTCGGCGATCGTCACGGCTCAGAGATGGGCGGTCAATCCGGGAAATTCGTAGGGGGCCAATGGTCCTGCGCGGGCGGGCGCCGTCGCTGCGCCGCGCGGTCTGCCGTCAGCGCTCCCGCTTCCGCCAGCCACCGGCGCGATTGTTGCAATGATCTGCCTGAACAGCGCCACGAGGGCAGGCTTGTTGATCCTCTCGGGTGGCCGTAGGACACCGTCGGGGCCGTCTTGTCGTCAGAGCCGGCCGTGATCATCAACTTCACGAGACCCGGTGCCTGGGCCGATAAGCCGCCGGCCGAGCCCCGCGTTCCGGCCTTAGGCTCGGAAGGGCGGGGATCGCGTGGTTGCTCGTGGTTGGCGCCGCATTCCGGCCCGACCGGCCTGGTGGCGCTGGGGGCTCCGCGATGTTCGCGGGGGGGGCGCCCGCCGCCGGCCCGGGCCAGGCGCCGATTCCGTGACGAGCGCCCCATCCGCCTCGAGCATGGCGCGCGCCTCGGCCCGGGAGCCCGCGTGATCGTCGACAAGGAGGACAGGATCGATCGAAGCGCAGATCCTCGCACGGCGGTGTCGCTTCGGATACCGGGCTAGCCCGGCCTCAGTTCGGAGGCCAGCCCGGCTGCCGATCGCCCTGGGCCCGTCTACGGTCGATCCCGGAGTCGGCCGAACCGCCGCCAAAGTCGACGGAGCAAGGCGGCCGAGTGAACAGGAGAACGTCATGTCCAGGCTCGCTCTGGCGATCGGTGGCGCACTCGTCGTCGTCGCCCTGTCCGTCGGCACCGTGGCCGCGTCGGCGCCGACCACCACCGAGGTGTTGTTCCACTCGTCGCAGCCACACTTCCTGACGTGCCCCGGATTCGCTGTGGATGCCGAGCTGGACGTCAATCGGCGCATCACCACGTTCTTCGATGCCGCCGGCAACCCGATCAAGATCGTCGCCCACGTGACCGGAACCGGCACTCTGAGCAATGCGATCACGGGCAAGTCGCTTCCCGACGCAAACCACTTCACCGTCACCACCGATCTGCTGACCGGGACGCGGACGTTCACCGGGAACGTGCGAGTGGACACGGCGCCTGGGGTCGGCGTCGTCTTCCAGGCGGTCGGTCGGGTGGCCTTCGGGTCAGACGGGTCCGTGCAGTTCGAAGCTGGGCCCCACGACGATCTCGATGGCAACCTCGGGCCGCTCTGCGCCTACCTCGCAGGCGCCTGATCCGGACCGCACGATCGGCCCCCGCCAGACCCTGGCGGGGGTCCGCCGCTACCCGTCTAGGTATAGAACTGACGGAGATCGTGTACACATCGGGTCTCCTGGCGAAGAGGAGAACCGATGACGGAACGGGAGCTGGACCGACGAGCCGCGCACCGCCTGGCGGTGATCCGCCACGCGCAGGAGGTGACCCACAACGTCAGCAAGACGTGCCGCTACTACGGGATCACTCGCCAGGCCTACTACAAGTTGCTGCGGCGCTACGAC
>JBBRSJ010000036.1:0-12085 GCA_038245515.1 Candidatus Limnocylindrales bacterium
AGCCGGTGGGAGCGTGATGGAGGCCTTGGCTCGGCACGTCCAGGCCCAGATCGACCTCCGGGCCATTCCCACTTCCGCGTTTCGGTCGTCAGCCGGCTGGGCTCCCAGTTCGGCGACGATTACCGACGCACACACCTAGCGTGGCGGGTGGAGATGAGCACGACGATGGTGCTCGGGGCAGCCGACCGCAACGGCCTGACGAGGTCGAGCCCGCTCCCGTCCGGGAGACCGATGTCGAGCAGGACGAGGTCTGGTTGAAGCCGAGCCGCATCGCGTATTGCGGCGACGCCGCTCGCGGCTTCGCCGATCACGCCATAGCCTCCCGCCTCGAGCATGGCTCGCGCCTCGGAGCGGAAACCGGTGTGGTCGTCGACCAGGAGAACCGATCGATACACGGGGCGATGGTCGCACGGCGCCGTCACAGCCGGTACCGGGCCAGCCCTGCCCGATCTCCGGTGGCTAGCCCTGCTGTTGCCGCGCGCCGGTGAGCGTACGGTCGAGCGTGGTTTCGGCCGGACGCGCAGCTGAGTCGACGGACACAACCGGCCGCCGAATGGAGGCAGCCATGTCCAGGTTCCAGACAGCCATCAGCGGCGCATTCTTCGCGGCGGAGGTATCCGCCGCGAGGGCAGCCGCGGCTATGCGGAGCACGATCGAGCACTCGTTCCATTTCTCGGTTCCAGCCTTCGCGCTCGATCTCGCTTGGCGGAGTAGGGGTCTTGGGGGTGAACCGCGAATGAACCGATTTGTCGCCCTGATGTCGCTGGCGATGCTGGTGGGTGGATGCGCCTCGGGGACGGCGGTCTCGTCGCAATCGAGCCCGACGCCCGGCGCGTCGGCCATCGCCACGGCAACCACCGTCGAGCCGTCTGGGACCCCGCTGCCGTCGGACGCGACGCCCTCTGGGACGCTGGCCGGGCCATCGGCTTCGCCGATCGGCGTGGCGTTGCCGGCCGAATTGATCGGAAGCTGGAGCGTCCTGCTCGGGCAGGACGATGTCGCCGCGATCGCGAGTCATATCCCAGGCTTCAATTCGGTCGGGGTGTGGACCCTGACCCTCTCGGCCAACACCTTCCAGATGTTCAACCCGGATAACTTCACGGCCGGTCCGGTTGCCGCAGGGATCGACGCCGGCAAGCATCTCCTCGTCGCGAATGACCCCGACTGCCTCGGACAGGTCGCGCAAACCGGAGGCGCCTACACCTACCTGGAGTCGGCAACGTCACTCACGTTCAGCCCCGTCGGTGACGATGCCTGCCCGTTCCGCCCGTGGCTGCTGCGGGCCAAACCATGGAAGAAGGCCCCGTAGCAGGGGCCCAGCGCATCGTCGAAACCACATTGTGTAGCGCCAGACCTGCGACGAGAGCGGTCGAGGTGTTCAGGTCGCATGTCTTCGACGCCGTGCAATGTCTGGTCGAGTCGGTGCACGGCGGGTCAACCCGCGATCGTGACCCACCTCGGCTGCGACCGGGATCGGATCATTCATCCGTCTCTCGGGTGGAAGATCGTCGCTTCGAAGGCGGTGTTCGGTCCGTTCGCGAGGAGGCGTCAGGCTCTCGGTGCTTGCCGCCGAGCCGTGGCTTCTCGCGCCATTCAAGGGCCAAGCAGCTCCCGGATCAAGAGTTCGCCAAGCCATTCTTCGTAAGCATCCGGCGACCACCCACGCTCGGTGAGCGTCTGGTACGTCTCGGGCAGTGTCGCCGCAACATAGCGGTCGACTGCCTGGGTGACGCCGAGTGACGGCCGAAGGTCTGGTGCCAGCCCGTCGATGAGGTCGAGCACGGCCCGCTCACGGCGTGCCAGGGCTTCGCGCCAGAGCGTCTCGACCCGCCGGTCAATCCGGGCGGCTTCCTGTTCCATGGCGATGACGTCATGGCCGAGCTCGAACTGGCGGCGAGTCCAGAGGGCGGCCATCCGCAGTCGCGCCCAGGGATCGGCGAGGGCAAGAGCCTCGGCGTGAAGCTCCTCGACGTTCGATGCCTCGATCCAGGCTCGTCGGATCTCCTCGAGGATCGCCGGCTTCGTTCGGAACGACGAGTAGATTGTGGGGATCGGGATCTGGGCCGCGTCCGAGATGGCCTCGATCGTTGTCCGTGCGTACCCGCGTTCGGCGAACAGCGCTCGGGCGGCCGTCGCGACTTGGGTCCGGGTCATCTGGGCCTGTCGCTGACGATGGCCCAGGTTGGGGCTGTCGATCATTCGATTCCATGGTAGCGCGCTGTTCGTCATAGTGAGACTATGACGAGTAGCCGAGCGCTCGCTCGGCTTTGAGCTACGAGGGCTGTTCCATGTCCGCCTACCTCATCGCCAATGTCCGGTTCGGCGACCGGGCCAAGGCCGCCGAGTATGGCCAGCGAGCCGCGGCGACGATCGCGCAGTACGGCGGCGGCTATCTTGTCCGGGGCGGCCGGACGGAGGTGGTTGAAGGCGGCTGGGACGTGGCATACCTCACGATCGTGGAGTTCTCGTTCCTCGACCAGGCGCGACGCTGGTACGAGTCGGCGGAGTACACCGAGATCAAGGCCTTCCGGCAGGCCAACGCCGAGTCGCAGTTCACCTTTGTCGAAGGACTGTAAGCCCGGCTCCTGCCGGACGCCGCCTTTTGACCATGCACGGACGTCCGACACGATGACCACAATGTGCCGGACTCTGTGAGTCCTGGCATCGCGGGGAGCCAAGACAGTAGGCTCGGAGGACAGATATGCAGGGCTATCGAACGGCAGCCACTCGCCTTCGCCACCCGGTGAACGTCGCGCTGCACTCGAACGCACCGCTCGGTGTCCGGATCGCCAACCGCGTGACCGGCTTCCTGGGGTCCTGGAAGTTCATCATCCTGCAGACTGTGGTCGTCGCGTTCTGGGTGGCCGGGAACATCCTCCTGCTGTTCCACTTCGACCCCTACCCGTTCATCTTCTTGAACCTCGCGTTCAGCACACAGGCGGCGTACGCGGCGCCGCTGATCCTGCTGGCCAGCAACCAGTCGGCGGTTCGAGATCGGGCCACGCTCGAGCATGCGGCCGAGGAGGCCGAGGAGGCGGATCACAAGGAAGACGACCTCCGCGCCAGGCTTGAGCGCATCGAGACGCTCTTGCAAGCGATGACGCAGTCGAAAACCTAATCGGAGGGGCGGCAACGCCGATCCGAAACGCGGCGGTCGTTCAGGCGAGCAGTTTTAGGGTCGACGCCGGACGCGGCCATCGATTGCCGCGCCCCGCGCGACGTCAGCGCGCGATCGAAGCCTGGAAGAACGCGACCAGGCGGCGCTCGTACTCGTCGGGCTGGTCGATCATGGCTTGGGTGTGCCCGGACCCCGGGGCGATCCACATCTGCGGGGCCCCGCCGTCGGCCTCAGCAGCGGCAGCGAGGTCGCGTCCGTCGGCGACCTTGATCAGCCGATCGAGCTCGCCGTGCGTGATGAAGAACGGCCGGGCGCCGATGCGCCGGGCATTTGAGATGGGGCTGTCGGCGGCGAGGTCGTCGCCGTGGAGGATCCGGCCGGCGAGGACGGCCCCGAGGCCGAGGACCGTCGGATAGCCGTCCCGGGCCAGCTGATCGCGGATGTACGCGGGGAGATCTGCGTAGCTCGAGTCGGCCCAGACCGCGGCGACTCGCGGCTCGTGACCCGTCGCGATCAGCACGGTCGCGGCTCCAAGCGAGATCCCGGCGAGGCCGATCCGCGCGGGTGCGACGCCCCGAACCTCCTGGAGCCAGTCCCAGACGCCGAGGATGTCGAGGTATTCCTCGGTGCCGCCGGCGTAGTGGCCGTCCTCGATCGTCGATTCGCCGTGCTCGCGGAGGTCGACCAGCAGGACGGCGAATCCATTGCGATGGAGCATGCCCGCGGGCAGCAGCACGGTGTGATCGCGCCGGCAGGCGGACAGGCCGTGAGCGATGACGACGACCGGGGCATCGGCCGCGGCTGACGGGACGTACCAGCCGCGAAGCTCGATGCCCGGGTCGCGGCTCGGGATCGTGACGTCTTCGGGAACGGGCATGCTGTAGGGCGTCGTGTCGAAGTTTTCGTGGCCGGCGACCGGGCCACCATCGGCGGAGAGGACCCGGAAGGCTGTCGGGTCGTTCGACGCCCATGCCACCGGGCACGTTTTGATTCTCGTCAGCCGGTTGTAGACAACGACGCTGGCGATGCCGTAGCCGGCGACCATCAGCGTCGCGACCGCGACGCCGCTGCCCACCAGGATTCGTTGTGTCCGCATCGGTCTGATGGTGCGACCTCGCGCCGACCGGCGCACAGGCCGCGTCGCACGCACCGCGTCGCAGCCGCCGGGATCGCTGGCGGTCGTGGGCCTCGGAACATTGAACTGCGAGTGTCGCGGGCGTGCTTCCTTTTCGACGCGCTCAGATCTCGACTGACTGTCCGCGTGCTCGAGCATCTGCGACGTGCCGCTTGGAACCTCGGTGTCGGCGAGGCACACAGGCGCTCCGCTGATCGCGCCCTTCGCCGTTGACACGGCGCTCGCCACGTCGCATACCCTGCCCTCGTGTCACAGCCCGTCGTATCCCGAATCGCGACGTTCCTCATGACCGATATCGAGGGCAGCACGCGCCTTTGGGAGGAGCAGCGGGCGGCGATGGACGTGGCTCTTGGGGCGCACGATGCCCTGCTCCGGGCAGCCGTCGAGGGGGCCGGCGGGACGGTCTTCAAGACGACCGGCGACGGATTGCTGGCGACCTTCGAGCGACCCGAGGCGGCCGTCGAGGCAGCCCTCGCCGGCCAACGCGCTCTTGGCGCCCAGGCCTGGCCCACGACAGAGCCGCTGCGCGTCCGGATGGCCATCCACGCCGGTGCTGCCCAGGCCCGCGACGGTGACTTCTTCGGCCCGACCCTCAACCGGACCGCCCGTCTGCTCGCGATCGGCCACGGCGGTCAGATCCTCGTTTCAGCCGCCGCCGCCGCCCTCATCGCCGACGATCTCCCGGTGGGCTCGACCCTGCTTGATCGCGGTGAGCATCGCCTGAGGGACCTGAGCCGCCCTGAGCACGTCTTCCAGCTGACCGCGGCTGGCCTGGCGTCGGACTTCCCGCCGCTGCGGTCGGGTGCCGCGCCGACGAACCTGCCGGCCGAGCTGACCTCGTTCATCGGGCGGGAGCGGCAGACGGCCGAGATCCAGGCACTCCTCGGTCGCCACCGTCTCGTCTCGCTCGTGGGTGTCGGTGGCACCGGCAAGACGCGCCTGCTGCTGCATGTTGCGGCCAAGGTGGCGGGTCAGCACCCGGACGGTGCCTGGCTCGTCGAGCTCGCCCGGCTGCGCGAGCCCGACCTGGTGATCCCGGAGGTGGCCCGAACCCTGGGCATCCCGAACGCCCCCGGCCGACGCGTGATCGACGGAGTGATCGAGTTCCTGCGGGACAAGGACCTCCTCCTGCTTCTGGACAACTGCGAGCACCTCATCGGTGCGGCAGCCGAGCTCGTCGAGCAGCTGCTTGGGTCCTGTCGCTCATTGCAGGTCCTGGCGACGAGCCGCGAAGGGCTCGGCATCCCGGGCGAGGCGACATACGCCGTGCCGTCGCTCGCCCTGCCCGAGGCTCTCGACCACCTCGATCTCGAGGCGGTCGCCGCCAGTGAGGCGGTTCGGCTGTTCAGCGAGCGAGCCATGAGCATCCAGCCGGCCTTCCGGCTGGACGAGGCGACTGCTGGTCCGTTGGTGGAGATCTGCCGCCGGCTCGACGGCATCCCGCTTGCGCTCGAGCTGGCCGCGGCGCGCATCAATGTGCTCTCAGTTGACGAAATCGCGGCGGGCCTCGGCGACCGATTCCGCCTCCTCACGGGCGGCCGGCGAACGGCCGTCCCGCGCCAGCAGACGCTCCAGGCGATGATCGACTGGAGCTGGGACTTGCTCGACGACGACGATCAGCGCCTCCTCCGGCGGCTGGCGGTGTTCGCGGGTGGCTGGACGCTCGAGTCTGCCGCGGCGGTCGCCGGTGAGCAGGACGATCCCGGCGAGCCACCGACCGGGGCATCCCGCCACGAAGTCCTCGACGGACTGGGGCGCCTGGTCGATCGCTCCCTCGTCGTGGTCGCCCACGCGCGCGCGACCCGCTACGGGATGCTGGAGACGATCCGCCAGTACGCGAGCGACCGGCTCGTGGCAGGTGGCGAGGCCGACATGATTCGCGCGCGGCACCTGGCCCGGTTCCGTCGATCGGCCGTCGATGCCAGGGCCGGGCTCGAGGGGGCGGACATGGTCGCCTGGCTGGAGCGGCTCGACGGCGAGCTGGACAACCTGCGCGCGGCGCTGGACTGGGCCTTCGAGGTGGACGAGCGGGCCGCCCTGGAGATGTGCGAGGCGCTGGTCGGCTACTGGCGATCGCGCAGCATGGCCGCCGAGGGCTGGGCCCGCATGAAGCATGCCGTCGAGGTTGCGCGCCGGTGGCGGCTCGGGCCTTCGGGAGCCTCCGACCCCGAGCGGACCGTGCTCGCCGCCCGCGTCATGGCGGGTGCCCTGTGGGTGTCGACGTCGGGCGGCTGGTCGTCGTTCACGTTCGGTGACGAGGCCCTCGCTGTGGCCCATGAGGCTGGCGACGATGCCGCCATCTTGGACGCGCTCTGGATGAATGCGTCGTCCCGGATCATGCTTGCTGACGCTGGCGACACCGGTTGGTGGCGCGCGGCGGCCGAAGAGTCGGCGGCGCTGGCTGCCCGCCTCGACGACCCATTCCGGCTCACGATGGCCCAGACGATGGGCGCCATGACCTCGACCGACCCGACTGCGGCCGAAGGCTGGCTGGAACGGGCCGCCGAGTCCGCCCACCGGAGCGGAAACCCCTGGGCCATCGCCAACGTCACGCAGATCCGCGGCCGCGCCGCCGGCCGGATGGGCCATGAGGCCGACGCGCAACGGTGGTTCCACACGGCGCAGGAGCAGTTCCACGCCATCGGCGACACGCAGTTCGAGATCACTGCGCAGAGCGAGCTCGCCCATTCGCTGCGGCGGGCCGGCAAGATCAACGAAGCCGAGGTGGAATACCGTCAGGCCATCCGCGGGTGGCGGCACAGCGGCAACCGCGGGGCGGTCGCGAACCAGCTCGAGTGCCTCGCTTTCATCGCGGTGGCGAGCGGTGACGGCGTTCGAGCCGCCCGCCTGCTCGGTGCCGCCGAGGCGCTCCGCGAGGCCGCCGGGGACTCCATGACAGCCTTCGAACAGGTCGAATACGACGCCGAGATGGCGCGGCTGCGCGGGCGGCTCGACGCGGAGTCACTCGGTGACGCGTGGGCCGAGGGCCGCGCGATGTCGATGCAGGACGCGGTCGCCTTCGCGGTGTCCCTGTAGCCCGGCATTCACACCCCTCGAACGCGGTGAAGGTCGATCGGTCGGCGAATTCGAACCGCACGATCTCGACGGTTTCGCAGAACGCTGCCCGGGCCCCGATGAGCGTCCCAGGCCGCTGAGCGCGATGTCGAGCAGTAGAGGACCGGGACATCAAGGTCGGTCCAGTCGCCCAGTTCTTTGATCCTTGCAGCGATCAGCTGAGATGCAGACTCGACCTTCCCCGCGGAGCTCGTCTTTCATGTTGTGGACGTGCCGCTCCTCTACCAAACGACGAAGCCTGGAGGTCGCGATTCACACGCTCGGATCAGTCCTCGGGAAGAGCACCAAAGGCTTTCCTTGTCTTGAGATACCACCCCATTCCCGATATGGGGTTCTTCCACCTGCCCTGCATGCTCTTCAGGGCGCCTTTGTGCGTTTCATCACCACTTGCGACCATTTCCTTGAGATGGCTATCTTCCGCTTTGATGACCTCATCAGCCTTGTTTCCGTGGAATGGGGCATCACATGGTCCGTCCATTTGTCGACAAGTCATGGTCTTCACCTAAATGACCTTCTTTCTTTTCGTGTGTCCGGCACCTGCCAAAGAGTCGCTCATGGTGACTCCCTGAAGTTGTGAGCTGCGGGCCTGGTCACCCGGCGGCGAGCCGCTTCAGCACCGCGTCCAGGCGGGCCCAACCGCCGATCGCGCCATCCGACCTCACTAAACCCTGATCCACCGATGACCCGCTGGTGAGGGATCCATCCGTCACGTGCTTCCGAACCAAGAGTCTGATGAGGCCGGACGCCTGGTTCCCAGCGGCATCTGCCCGGGTTCGGGCAGATGCCGCCAGCGACTCCACCAAAGTGACCACCGACCAAGCTGCTGTCCGTCAGACGTGCCGATGGAGCAGATCGGTGTCCTGCGCCGACTCTGGCTCGTCTTGCTCCCTGGGCGGCTGCTCCCAGCCCATCTGTTCGGCCTCGTGTTTCGCCATGTTGAGGTGTACCAGTTCGTGCTCGACGTTGGCGATCGCGGACGCCGGAACGTACAACTGGTCGGCGACACCGCCCCTTGATGTGACAACGTAGTTCTGGCCGACGTCCCGCACGATGCCGAGACGGCGTCCGTCATTGCCGACGACGGCCCAACCCACCTGCAGATCTGTCATACGCATCCGGTCTGGACCTCCACGCGTTTCCCCGGTGGCTACGTTAGTTGAGTCGGGGTTGGCGCGTGCACGACTCCCCAACCCGGGCCGGTGCGCCGCGACCAGGCGGCGGCCGAACGGTGCCCCGGCCGCATCCGATTCGTTGCAGCCAGGCCGAGCCCGATCCGCGCGTCCGCATAGACTGTTTGCGCAGGGCCCCCGCCATGCTTGCAGTGACCATCACACGGAATGAGGCGCGACGTGCAGATCGGGTTGATCGGGTTGGGACGGATGGGGGCCAACATGTCCCGTCGTTGGATCGGCGCCGGTCACGCCGTCGTCGGCTACGCACGAACCCAGGCGACGGTGGTTGGCCTCGTGAACGACAAGGCGATCAGCGCGGGAGCCACGTCCATCGAGGACCTCGTGCGGCAGCTGCCCACGCCTCGTGTCGTCTGGCTCATGGTGCCGGCAGCCGCTGTCGACGCCACCCTCGACGAGCTGCTGCCCCACCTCGAAGCGGGCGACGTGGTGGTCGACGGCGGCAACTCCTATTACCGCGACGACCTCGTGCGCTCTGCCCGGCTGGCCGACAAGGAGATCGCGTATCTCGACTGCGGCACGAGCGGCGGCGTCCTCGGCCTCGAGCGCGGCTACTGCCTGATGATCGGCGGAGACACCGACGCCGTTGAGCGTCTCGAACCCCTGTTCCGCGCCCTGGCGCCGGGTGTTGCTGCAGCGCCGCGCACGCCCGGCCGAACCGGACCGCCATCCGGTGCGGAGCAGGGCTACCTGCACTGCGGCTCGTCTGGAGCGGGGCACTTCGTGAAAATGGTCCACAACGGCATCGAATACGGTGTGATGGCGGCGTACGCGGAGGGCCTGAACATCCTCGCCCATGCCGATGTCGGCAACGACCAGCGAGACATCGACGCAGAGACCACGCCCCTTCGCGAGCCCGACCTCTACAAGTACGAGTTGGATCTGCCCGCGGTGTCCGAGGTCTGGCGCCGCGGGAGCGTCATCGCCAGCTGGCTCCTCGACTTGACGGCCCAGGCATTCGTCCAGAGCGCCGACCTGTCCGACTTCGCCGGTCGCGTCAGCGACTCCGGGGAAGGTCGTTGGACGAGCATCGCGGCGATCGATGTGTCGGCGCCCGCACCAGTCCTGACCACGGCCCTCTACGCGCGGTTTACGTCGCGTGGCGAGTCCGACATGGCCGACAAGGTCCTGTCCGCGATGCGTTTCGGCTTCGGCGGCCACGTGGAGAAGGGCAGCTGACGACGTGCCGGAATGGACTCCACTGGGTCGCGCGGCCCCAGGCGAGCGCTCCGATGCAGTCGTCTTCTTCGGCGCCCCGGGCGACCTCGCCCACAAGCAGGTCTTCCCGGCCCTCGCCCGCCTGATCAAGACCGCGAACTCGAACCTCCCCAGCATCGGCGTGGCTCGCCACGGCGACGAGGCCATGCTCCGCGACCGCGCGCAGCAATGCCTCGCGGCGAACGGGCCTGATAAGGTGCCCGTCGTACTTCCGCCTGACCGTCGACCGGGCGCCGCGTTCGGCCGTTTCATTCATCGACAGCGACATCACGAATAGCGCGATTGGTGGCGGCAACGCCGACGCGCTGGGCGACCACAACGGACCGATCACGGTCCGCGATCCTGTCGCCTCGAACGCTGTCCGGGCCGAAGCTCCAGTGCGAGACACAGTCGGATGAGGGTCGCGGTCGTCGGGACGGGCGGCCTCGGCGGCTACTTTGGTGGCCGGCTGGCCCAGGCAAAGGTCAACGTCCAGTTCCTCGCCCGGGGCCGGCATCTCGAGGCGATCCGAGCGGGCGGGTTGCGGGTCGCCAGTGTCCTGGGCGACTTTGAACTGACTCCGGCGGAGGCGCCGGCGACCGACGACCCGGCGACGATCGGCCCGGTCGACGTCATCCTCTTCACGGTCAAGTCCGATGACACGGACGAGGCCGCGGCGATGATCGCGCCGCTCATCGGTCCCGAGACGGCGGTCATCTCCCTCCAGAACGGGATCGACAACGAGGAACGGATCGCCACCCGTCTCGGGGCGGATCACGTCGCGGGCGGCGTCGCCTACATCTTCGCCGGGATCGTCCAGGCGGGTGTCGTCCGCCACACGGCGGGTCAGGAGGAGGAGCTGGTCCTTGGCGAAGTCGGGGACCGCGCTCGTCGCCAAGCTCCTCGAGCAGCGCGCTCGAGGGAGCGTCAGTCCGCCACGCCTGGCTTTCAGCAGGTAAGCAGAACCGACCCGCGGACCCCGACCGTGTTGAACCGGGAGTAGGGGACCCGCGCCGCCGGGGTGGGCCCGATCGTCGTGATCGTGGCCCTCGCGGTCGGCTTCGGGACGAGCGTCCTCCTGTTCGATGCGACGTACCGCCAGCAGCAGCTGGTCGATGCCCGCCTGAGGCCGGCGCCGACGTCAAGGCCGTACCCAACGCTCCCGCAACCAGCGCGGCGGTGGGCGGTCTGTCCGGTCCGGGTATCGCCGACGCGGCGCCTTTCGTCGACCGGATCGTGGACGTCGGGCCGGAGGCCCGGGACCTCCTCGCGATCGACGCGTCGCAGCTGCCCTGTTGCCGGGCATCAGCCGGTCCGGGATCGCGATGGTCGCCGGGCTCCTGGGGGGCCTCGACCACGAGGATGCTGCGGAGTTCTCGTTCCTCCTTGCGACGCCGCTCATCCTCGCCGCCGGGGTCTACAAGCTCCCTGACCTCCTCGGCCCGAATGGCGACGGGGTGCTCGGCCAGATCCTCCTCGGCAGCCTCGCGGCCGGGATCGCCGCGTACCTCTCGGTCCGCTTCCTGACCCGCTTCTTCACCCGCCAGACGCTCGTCCCGTTCGGCGTCTACTGCGTCGTCGCGGGCGCGATCGCGATTGTCCTCGTTCACTAGAACGAGCCGATTGCGAAGGCTGGCGCGCCGGGACCGACCGGCTCCGAGCCAGAGCATCGTCGCGGGACGACGTCGCGTTATGACAGGCTGCGTTGGGGCGGCAAGCTGGCGGCGTGCGGGGCGGTGGGCTTGCCGGGGCCGCAGCCCACCGTCTTGGCGCTAGCTCGAACGGTCGCGTCGGAGGCGGATCACCACCACGGTGAATCCAGCCAGCCCGGCAAGGGCCATTGTCCCAAGGCTGAGAACGGCGTTGCCGGCAAGGGCGGATGCAAAGGCAATCAACGGCTCCGCATCGGTCGGAGGGACAGTCGCGCTCGCCGCCACCACGCGGATCGTCCAATGCATATACGAGTGGATCGTGCAGCGGTAGGCGATCGAGCGGGTCGAGTTGAAGGTCATCGAGAACGACGTGCCGGCAGCGATCGTCGGCGAGCTGATCACGCCGGCAACGTCAGACGTGACGCGTTCTCACCAGCGACCCAGTTCCCATGTCACCATCAACGATGCCTGCCGAGTGGCCGATGTCGCGGTCCGGCCCGAGGAGCAGGCCGGCAGCACGCTTAGCTTCATCCGTCGCCGATCGCGACAAGCGTTCCATCCCGACTTCCTCCGCGATGCCCAGGGTGCCGGTGCGGCTGGGCAACGGTTTCGACCGCCGGATCGCCCGCCTGCGGCGGATCGTCCCCCGGTTGATTGGTCCAATAGGACCATCCGGACGGCGGCGATCAGGGTCCGCGGCAGGGCGTCGTCGGATCGC
>JBBRSJ010000037.1:0-11308 GCA_038245515.1 Candidatus Limnocylindrales bacterium
GGTCGATCCAGTCGTGCAGGCTGGGCGGCATCAACAGAAGGCTGTCCTGGTCGTACGGGCGGAACGTCTTGGTGCGCATGACCGATTCTCGCACCCGCCAGGGGTGGCTCGCTGGCCATTACCGACACACACTCCTAGGGCTGGGATCGCCGCGCCGGGTCCCGGTCGGGACCCGGCGCGGCGCGGGAAGGTGGAGGCGGGAGCCGAGGGTTGCGCTCAGCTCCCGGTCGGGCGATCGGTGGGTCCGGGCGGGCTCGACGCGTCGCGATGGAGGGCGTCGTGGGCCTCCTTGACCCGCTGCTCCCAGGCGTCGCGCCGCCAGTCACCAGATCCGCCGGGACCGCCGGGGCCACCCCAGTGGCCGGGGCCGCCCCAGCCGTGACGAGGCCCGCCGACCGCGGCGCGGATCAGCCCGAAGATCAGGAACAGGACGAGCAGGCCGCCGAGGAAGCCGAAGAAGCCGAAGCCATGGCCGATGCCCCAGCCCCAGCCGTAGCCGACATATGGGCCGACCGGGGCGATCGGGACGCCGTCGGAACGGACCACGACCTGGCCCGACTGGACGAGGCCGGCGGACACGCCGGCGTTGTAGGAGCTGACGCCGATCCCGATCGCGCCGCCGATCAGGACGATGGCGAGCAGGATCCGGGCGAAGGTTCGACCGTTCATGTGTGGATGTCTCCGTGTGCTGCGGTGGTTGTGGATCCATCCTCGAGCGCCGATGTGGAGCGAATGTGAAGACGCGGCGGAGAGACGAGGGAGGCTCCGCGGGCAGATAGGACCGTCGGCCGCGGTCGCATCAGGCGTTCCCGCGGATGACCGACGGCAGCAAGACGGGCATACTCCGCCGGCGAGGTTCTCCCGGAAACGGGAGGCCAATCGCAGAAGCCGTCACCGGCAGATGCCCCGCCCGGACCGCACCCGGGCCGTCCTCGCGCCCCGTCCCGCGCCGCTCACCGGCGTTCGCGTTCATCTGCCGGTCCCGGCATCCCATCGTCGTCGCGCCCGCGCGACGTCCGGCAGACACGGAGGTATGAGTCTTGCTTCGTTCGATGACCGGCGCCAATGTGGTGTCATCCGCTCTGCCCCGCCGCGCGCTCTTCGGGATCGCGTTGGCCGGGTCGCTCATCGTCGGCGTCGTCGCGGCACCGGCCGCAGCCGCAAGCACCGAGCCGATCACGTTGACCACAACGAATCAGGTCGCCCTCACGCTGACGGGCACGGACTTTCCATGGTGGTCGGTCGAGCGCTACGACCTGTACCTGGTGAATTGCACCCGGACCGGTGGCTGGGTCCTGACCGACGGCACCTGCAGCGGCTACGCGAGCGGGCACTACAGCGCATACGTGGCGCCCCTGACGTACTCGGCGGGAATCTCGGACAAGGTCTCGCGGCCGTATGCGCGCTTGATCGCAATGGCGGGAGTTTGCTCGCACGTCTACACCAGCGATCCGGGCCTCCGCTTCCGACGTGCGGGCTACTTCCATTGGACCTGGGGCGAGAACATCGGCTGCCGCGACGGCTACGGCACGGTCAAGGCAGCGGTGCTCGCGTCGCATCTCCACTTCCAGGCCGAGAAGTACACCAACGGCGGCCATTGGCGGAACATCAAGAACCGGGCATACCGCTACGTCGGGATCGGCGTCTGGCGCTCGGGCGTCAAGACTCGGCTCGTCAACGACTTCTACGCCTGATCGACGACGGAGCCCTCGCCCGCGACGCTTCGGCGCCGCCGGCGGGGTGGAGCGGGCGGATCAGCCGAGGGCGAGGGCGCGCCGGCTGATCTCGTAGGCGGTGGCGTGGTCGCCGGCTTCGGCGGCCACCTCGCCCCATTCGGTGAGGACCAGCTTCAGCCGGGCGGTCGGGCCGTCGGCCGCAATCGTCGCGGCGCGTTCGAGCGTCGCCACTGCGGCCGGTCCGTCACGGCGGCGGCGAGCCACCCGGGCGATCGTCAGCAGGGCGTCCACGAGCGCCTTCTGGTTGCCGATGCCTTCGGCCAGCACCACCGCTCCGGCGGCCTGACGACCGGCCAGCTCGAGGTCGCCGCGAGCTAGTGAGATCCGCGCGTCCGTGTCGCCGAGATGGGCGAGGCGGAAGGCATCGCCGCCGGGCTCCATGCCGCTTCGCGACTCGCGCGCGTGCCGCTCGGCCGCGTCGAGATTGCCGAGGCCCAGGAAGATCATCGCGAGCTCGTTCTCGATCCAAGCCGCTTCCGCGCCAGCCTCCACCGCCCGGAACAGGGCCAGACTCTCGACCCCCGTCCGGACGGCGCCCTCGAGGTCGCCGGTCAGGCGGTAGGACTGCGCCAGCGAATGGAGGAGCGTGGCCCGGCGACGGTCGTCGAGGTCGGCGCCGATCGCCTGCGCTTCCTCGAGCAGCCCGATCGCCTTGGTCGATTCGCCGGCCGAGACCTCGACCGCGGCAGCGGCCACGAGGATCCGGACGCGAAGGTCCGGGTCGGTCTGCTCGACGCTCGTGCCAGCCAGGAGCTCCTCGAAGAGCATCCGCGCCCGCGCCGGGTCGTCGCTCGCGTGATGCCCGGCGGCAAGCCAGTAGGTCGCCCGGCTCGCGTCCGCCATCCGCCGGTCGGCAGTCAGCAGCTCGACGGCCTCGGTCGCATGGGAGATCGTCTCGCGGGCCCGGCCGAGGCGGTAGCTCGCCTCGGCGAGACCGAGCAGGCACAAGCCGCGCCCGACGCCCGACGGATCGGTGTCCAGGATCGCCTGGAAGCGGTCATGCGCCGCTAGCCAGTCGCCGGCCGCAAGGCGAAGCTCGGCGTCGAGACGCTGCCAATGGGTGTCCTCGTCGGCAAGGAAGGCGCTCGGCACCGACCCGAGCCGGCGGGCGAGGAACCGGAGCGCCGCCATCGACGGCTTGATCAGGCCGTTCTCCAGGGCGCTGATGTACGCCTTCGTGTAGCGCGGCTCGGCCAGCTCTCGCTGGGTCAGGCCGGCGCGCGTGCGGGCGGCCTTCAGCCGCGTCCCGACCTGGCGGGCAAGGTCGAGGTCCTCAGCGGCAAGGCTGGGCCGGTTGCGGGTACGGACCGGTGTCGTCATGGCGCGGAGCATACGCCGTCTGTTCAAGCCCCAGTTGACGTCAGGGTGAGAGCATTGCGGGCGTTGTCGCGCCACTAGTTACTAAATACTTGTGTATGCACCGCGAGCGCCTACCATTCGTGGTGCGTCCTCGCGCCATGGGCCGGGCGGAAAAGGAGCACTCTGTGCGTTTCCATCGAGCCCGGACCATCACCATTTCAGCGATCCTCGCCGTTGCATCGTTGGTCGCGACCGTCGCCACCGCGCTTGCTGACGGCGGCGGCCCGCCCATCCCGAAGTAGAGAGCCAGCATCCCGCCGAGACCGATCGATCGACTGCATCGGAAGACCAGCGACGACCCACGAGACGCCCGTGCCCGCGGTGCGAGGAACCGATGTCGCAGGAGCTTCCGCCCGCGGGGCGAGATCAATCGGCCTCGGCGGAATCGGGGGGAACGGAGCCGGCCGGCCCGCTCGGGGGAGGGACCCGGCCGGCTCCCTGGCCGCGACTCCGCTGTCGGGCGACGAGGGGCCGGGCGAGATCGATCAAGCTGCGGGCTCGGTCGAGCGAGCGTGCGTCGAAGAACATGCTCACCGCTTCCTGGCCCCGGATGGTCCAGAGCGCGATCCGTCCGGAGGGCGGACTGCCGAGCTCGAGCCGGAGGTGCAGGATCTCAACGAGCGGGAAGGACTGGATTCCGGTGCGCGGACGGCGCTCGATGCCATCGCGGGCGACGATGATCCGCCGGCTCGTCAGGAACATCACCGCGCCGATGCCGCGAAGGACGACGAGCAGTTCCTCGTCGCGGTCAAGCGCCGGGCCACCCTGCCCCGGCCCGATGGTGGGGGGAACCTGAGGCATCGCCCGCCTCTCGTTCTCGACCGAGGTGGCGTCGGTTTCCTTCGGTATCGCTTCCACCGCCTGCCCTCGCTGACGCCCCGCCGGCGCGCGTCCCGGTGCCACAGGTGGGCCCGCTTCGGCGTCGAGGGGGGCTGGTCGGTAACTCGTTCGTTCGATCCGGTCCGGCAGGGGTCGTGTCCTCCTGGCATGCGCGCGCTGGTAACAGAATACTTGACTTCTGTCACCGGAATGCTCCGCGACGCTTTCATCCGGCGCTGTCGGTCGGACCGCCCGCCAGCGTGCGCCGGGCCGTGAGCGTTTCGCGCCGGTCAGCCTTTCGGTCGGCGGACGTCGTGCCCGGCGATTCCGCGCCGCGTCAGCTGGGCGGCGAGCTCACCGAGATCGTCGGCGGAAACGTAGATGGCGGGCACCTTGAAGATCCCCCAGCGGACCGGTGTCCGGAAGTTGATCCGGACGCCCCCATGGGGGCTCCCGCCGAAGGTCACGTCGCCGTGGCGGATGCTCATCCGGACGCCGATCGCGGTGATCCAGCGGAACGGGCCCTCGATCCGCCATCCCGCCAGGTTCGTCATCGGCGTCCGGAAGTGGGACCACCCGAACTGGACTTCCAGCTCCGCGTCGCGACCGTCGCCGAGCTGGATCCAGGAGTCGTTGGCACGGACCCCGAAGAGGATTCGGAGCAGGAGCGCCGAGCGGCGACCGACGCGGATCGGCAAGCGGGTCACTGACATGCTGCGAGCGTAGCCCGCCGGACGCATTCCGGCTCGCGGTCGGGCCCGCGGCCCACGGATTGCTCCCATGGGGGCCTGAAGGAAGCGTTCGTCTCGACCGGCTGAGCGAGCGAGCCCCCGCATCTCGGTGAACCTGTCAATACTCCACCGAAGTATTGACAACCGGGTGCTACGATTGGCGGGAGCGGCTTGTCAAGACTTGACAAGCCCACAGTCATGTCCGGCGCTCCCCGGTCCGTGAGCGCGAAGGCCCGGTCGGCGATCGGGCAAGCGGCCCGGTGAATTGCCGGGCGAGGGACCCGGCGCGCGGCCGGGCAGGAGGACGGCTTGGCGGTCGGCGTCGCTGCCGAGGTGAAGAGCAAGCTGAACGTCGTCGACGTCGTCGGCGAGACCGTTCCGCTCAAGAAGGCCGGATCGACCTTCAAGGGCCTCTGCCCGTTCCACGGCGAGAAGACGCCGTCCTTCACCGTGACGCCAGCGCGCGACTCCTGGAAGTGCTTCGGCTGCGGCGAGGGCGGCGACATCTTCAGCTTCGTGATGAAGCGTGACAGCCTGACCTTTCCCGAGGCGCTCAAGGTCCTCGCCGCCAAGGCCTGCGTCGAGATCGACGAGCGGACCACCCGCGAGGACGCCCGCAAGGCCCGCCTGCGCGAGGTGATGGAGAGCACGATCGCCTTCTACCACGCGGTCCTGACCGGCTCGAAGACCGGCCAGCCGGCGCTGGACTACCTCCGCGGCCGCGGCTTCACCGACGCCACGATCGCGACCTACCAGCTCGGCTACGCGCCCGGCGGCTGGGACACCCTCGCCCGAACGCTTGCCGCCAAGCGCCAGGTCCGCGCCGAGGATCTGGTCGAGGTCGGCCTCGCCCAGCCCCGCCAATCGGCCCGCGGCGGCGTCTACGACCGGTTCCGGGAACGGGTGATCTTCCCCATCCGCGATGCCAACGGTGGCGCCGTCGGGCTTGGCGGCCGGATCCTCGGCAACGCCACCGACGACGGTCGCGACCACGGTCCCAAGTACCTCAACTCCCCGGCGACCCCGCTCTTCGACAAGAGCCGGACGCTGTACCTGATCGACCGGGCGAAGGGCGCGATCCGGAAGGGTGGCCAGGCCGTCATCGTGGAGGGTTACACGGATGCGCTGATGGCCCATCAGGCGGGCTTCGACAACGTCGTCGCCTCGCTCGGGACGGCGCTCACGCCGGGCCAGGTCGCGCTGCTGACGCGCTACGCGACGAAGATCGCCCTCGCCTACGACGTCGACGCTGCCGGCGAGAAGGCGGGGACGTTCGGCGCCCAGGCGCTCGAGAGCCTGATCGGCCAGCTCGCCGTTGCCGATACGGGCGTCGAGCTCGACGAGGTGCGAGTCGTCCGGCTGCCCGACGGCAAGGATCCCGACGAGGTCGTCCGCGAGGCGCCCGATCGCTGGCGCGAGGAGGTCCGCACCGCCCAGCCGATCGTCGACTACCTGATCGACCAGCACGCCCGCTCGTTCGACCTCAAGACCCCTGGCGGCAAGACCCGCTTCGTGACTGCGATCGTGCCGACCCTCCGGGCAATCCCCAACCCGGTCATGCGCGACGCCTATCTCCAGACCATCCACCGCGTGTCCGGGGTCGAGGAGCGGACCGTCCTCGAGGTCCTCCACCAGCGCCCGGACGCGGTGGCGGTCCAGGGCCGGATCACCGCCGACGCCGTCATCGGCGCGGCGGATGCCCTGCCGGTCGACAGGATCCTCGCCGCGATCACGCCGGTCGAGGAGGAGTTGCTGCGCCTGATCCTGCTCGTGCCGGACCAGCAGCTCCGGGCGTCGGACGAGATCGGGCCGGATCAGCTCCCGTCGACGCCGGCCCGCGAGCTATTCAAGGCGATCATCCTCCAGCGTGCGCCGAACGACCAGGGCATCAACCCACCGTTCTCGATGTCGACCCTGATGGCTGGTCTCGACGACGAGATCCGAGCCCTCGCCCAGGCGATCCTCGCCCGGCCGTCGCCCGACCTCGCCCGGATCAGCGCCGAGCGGATCGCCTATGCCGTCGATCGCTGCCTGCTCAGCCTCGAGCGGATCCGGCTCGACGAGCGCGCCGACTGGGTCGGTGCCGAGCTGCTCGCCGCTGAGAGCCGCGGCGAGCGCGAGTCCGTCACCCGCCTGGTCGACCTTCAGCGCCAGACCAATGAATCGCGCCGCGCGATCGATCGCCAGATCGAGCAGGCAACCGTTCTGGTCCGAGCCTGACCCATGCGTCCATGTCGCGTTCCCTCAGTCATCTCCACCCAGACCGTTCCGACCCCGCAACCCGTCATCCGGAGGCTCATCCATGGCTGATCCGCTCGACAAGCAGCTCGTCGAAGCAGTGCTCACTCGTCCGCGCCGCGCCAAGGCCGATGTCGAGGAAGCGCGCCTGGCGACGCGCAACCTGCGGGCGGCGAAGGTGATCCTGCCGAAGGTCGCGAGCGACGAGGACGAGGACGACGACGATCTGGACCTCGGCGCCGAGCCCGGATCCGACGGGTCGGTCGCCGCCGATGGCGGCGACGTCGGGGTCGAGGTCGTCGGCGAGGACGGCGTCGTCGTCGAGTCGAAGCTTCCGAGCGACGCGCCCGCCAAGCTCGACCCGGCCGAGGTCGACGAACCGACCGCCGAGGAGCTCGACGCGATCAGCGCCGACATGATCGGGATCGACGACCCGGTCCGGATGTACCTCAAGGAGATCGGCAAGGTCGCCCTGCTGACCGCCGAGGAGGAGGTCGTCCTCGCCAAGGCGATCGAGCTCGGCGAGCAGCTCGTCGAAGAGCCCTGGAAGGGGATCGTCTCGCTCCACGAGTGGACGCTCCATGACACCGAGCGCAAGACCCGGACGACGAAGCCTCAGCACCGCCTGCCGTTGGGCGAAGAGGCCCATCGGCTCGTCCAGGACGCCCTCCACGCCAAGGTGGCGAAGGACCTCCTCGTCGCGCCGCCCGACTTTCATCTCGTCAAGGCCGGCCGCGACGCCCAGTCCGATGGCACGAAGGATCTCCTGAAGGAGGCCAAGAAGCTCGTCGCCTCATACGGCGAGAAGCTCGACGCCGACTCGTTCCAGACGCTCTTGGACTGGGCCTACCTTGCAGTCCATAACGGCGACCTCGACTCCCGCGACAACGTCGGTCTGCGCGCGATCTACGACTGGTCCCGCGACGAGGTCGCATTTCCAGCCCTCGAGCGCTGGGTCACGTCCGGCAACGACGCCGATCTCTTCAAGCGGATGGGGTTCGACCCCGAGGTCCCGCTGAACACGAAGCTGGCCCACCGCAAGGGCGAGCTCGTCCGGATCGGACGCGACGCGCGGGAGCAGCTGACGTCGGCGAACCTGCGCCTCGTCGTGTCCATCGCGAAGAAGTACATCGGCCGCGGGATGTCGTTCCTGGACCTGATCCAGGAAGGCAACATCGGGCTGATCCGGGCGGTCGAGAAGTTCGACTTCGAGAAGGGTTTCAAGTTCTCGACCTACGCAACGTGGTGGATCCGCCAGGCGATCACCCGGGCGATCGCCGACCAGGCCCGGACGATCCGGATCCCGGTCCACATGGTCGAGACGATCAACCGGCTGATCCGCGTGTCCCGGCAGCTGCTCCAGGAGCTCGGCCGCGAGCCGACGGTCGAAGAGATCGCCGAGGCGATGTCGAAGGGCCAGGAGGTTCAGGTCACGCCAGAGAAGGTCCGCGAGATCATCAAGGTCTCGCAGGAGCCAGTCTCGCTCGAGACGCCGATCGGCGAGGAAGAGGACTCTCACCTCGGCGACTTCATCGAGGATCGGGGAGCGCTGGCCCCGGCCGAGGCGGCCTCGCACCAGCTCCTGAAAGAGCAGGTCGAGGCCGTCCTCGACTCCCTGACCGGTCGGGAGCGGCGAGTCCTCCAGCTCCGATTTGGGCTCGAGGACGGCCGGGCGCGGACGCTCGAGGAGGTCGGCCGCGAATTCAACGTAACCCGCGAGCGGATCCGCCAGATCGAGGCGAAGGCGCTCCGCAAGCTGCGCCACCCGAGCCGGAGCCGCAAGCTCAAGGACTACCTGGAGTAGAGGCTCGGCTTTGGCGGGCCGGCGGCCGGTCGTTCAACGGACGTACCCGGCAGATCAGGCCGTTCAACCGTGGTCTTGGGCTAGAATCCGTCATGGTCACCGAAGGGGCGGCGCGTGACGAGCGGTTTCGCGCCGACGACCTCGATCGCACTGTCTGGCTCCCGTACTACCTGGCCCACTGGAGCTCGCGGGTGGAAAGCGCGGCGACCAAGGGGGTCCGCGACAGCGCGCTGCGCCTGACGATTCCGAGGAGCCAGGGACGGTGGTGCGCGGACCTCCTGCACAATCCGCTCCGCGTATCGTGCATCCAGAGCGGCACGTGGTCCGGTCCGCTCGGCTCAGAGCGCGGGCAGCAGCCGTTCCGGCCGGGGCTCGTCGTTCGCGAGGAGCAGCCGCCGTTCCGCGGCTACACGCCCCATTTCGGTCGGATCGAGATCCGGATGCGCGGGGTCGTCACCGAACGGTCGATGGTCGCCTGCTGGATGGTCGGCTTCGAGGATCAACCAGAGCCTTCCGGCGAGATCTGCATCGCCGAGATCTTCGGCGACGCGATGGAGGGCGACGTCGCCGCCGTCGGCATGGGCGTCCACGCCTTCCGCGACCCCGCGCTCCATGAGGCGTTCGCGACGGAGCGGGTCGCGCTCGACCCCGCCGAGCTCCACACGTATGCGGTCGACTGGCGCCGGGGCTCGCTCGACTTCGCGATCGAGGGCCGGGTCGTCCGCCACCTGGACCAGGCACCCGACTACCCGATGCAGCTGATGATCGGGGTCTTCGATTTCCCGGCGAAGGCCGTCGACGGCGACGAGGACGCCATCCCGGAGCTCGTCGTGTCGCACGTGCGCGGGCAGGCGCCGGCCGACGACTGAGCGATCAGCGCCGCCTGCGGATGCCGGTCAGCGCGCGGGCGAAGCTCCGGGCTCGGGGCCGGTCGCGACTGGTTCGCCCGAACGGGACCAGTCGCTGTACGAGCCGACATACAGGATCGGATCGGGCAGGCCGGCGATCCGCATCGCGAGCGCATGGTGGAGGGCCGATACCCCGCTCCCGCACGAAGTCACCACGGCTCCGGCCGCGCCGTCCGCGCCGAGCTCTGCAAACCGCGTTGCCAGCTCGCCAGCGGGGAGGAAGGCACCCCCTGGCGCGACGAGATTCCCGTCGATCGGAGCGCTGATCGCCGTCGGGATGTGACCCGCGACGGGATCGATTGGCTCGATCTCGCCGCGATAGCGCGGCGTGCCGCGGGCATCGAGGAGCACGACCGACCCGAGCCGGGACTTGAGCTCGTCACGGTCGATCACCCGGTCCCAGTGGTCGGCAAGGTGAAGCGAAGCGTGCGCGAGCGCCGGTACGTCGGTCGTCACGTTGCCGCCGGCCGCAGTCCACGCGCCGAGGCCGCCGTCGAGAACCACCACCGAATCATGGCCGAGAACATCGAGCATCCACCACAGCCGGGCGGCGACCCAGCCTCCGACGTCGTCGTAGGCGACCACGACATCGTGGTCGCCGATTCCCGCTCGGCCGAGAGCCGCGGCGAACGCGGCCGGCAAGGGCAGGGGATGACGACCGGGTGCGCCGAACCCGCCGAGATCGACCAGGTCGGTGTCGAGGTCCAGGTGGATGGCGCCCGGGATGTGCCCCCCGGCATAGGCGGCGGCGCCGGCGCTGGGCGAGCCGAGCACCCAGCGGCAATCGACGATCCTGA
The DNA here is from genome assembly GCA_038245515.1 of Candidatus Limnocylindrales bacterium. Classification (GTDB taxonomy): domain Bacteria; phylum Chloroflexota; class Limnocylindria; order Limnocylindrales; family CSP1-4; genus CF-46. Next base: position 10,393 of record JBBRSJ010000037.1, read on the forward strand.
GACTTGGCGCGTGCCCCTGGATGAGCGACAGGAGCTCGGCGGCGGAGATCACGGGGCTGCGGGCGGGCACGCGTGGGATCGTACCGTCAGCCGGGCGCATCGATCGGCGATCCCGCATACGGTTGCTCTCCATCCCGACGCGCCCTGCTCGGGCTCGGCGCAGCCCGGAACGAGGAGGAGCATGTCGGCTACGGCATCTCGTTCCCGCCGATCGGCGAGCGGATGGATCGCCTCGACGAGGCGCTCACGATCTGTCGGGCGATGTTCTCGGAGGATCGGCCTTCGTTCAGCGGAACGCACGATCGGATCGAGCGGGCGCTCGACATCCCCCGACCCGTCCAGCCCGGCGGGCCGAGGATCCTCATCGGCGGCGCGGGCGAGCAGCGAACCCTCCCTCTCGCCGCGAAGCATGCCGACCCGGCGACGATCGAGCGGACGATGGCCACGCCCGTCCCCGTGGCGGCGACCGAAGCCGAGGTTCTGGCGGCGGTGGAACGGATGGCTCCGGAGCGGCGGGCCTTCGTCGCCGGCGGCACGCCCGAGCAGGCCGCCGGGCCGCTCCGGCCCTACCTCGCCGCCGGGTTCACCGGCCTCACGTTCAACGACAGCATCCTCGACGCGCCCGAGAAGATCGGCCTGGCTGGAGAGCTGCTCCGCCTCGTGAGCTAATGGGGTCGGGCGGCACGCGCGGGCGGCGCGCGCGTCGCCATCAGCTCACTCAATAAGCGATCGAGCCGCGGCATCGGACCTGCCGGTCGCTAAAGGACCATCTGGTATCCTGTCGCCCGGCGCCGCCACGGCGCCCCGTCGACGGCCTTCAGGGCGGCCGATCGACCCTCGCTCCGGCGTAGCTCAGTGGTAGAGCGGGCGGCTGTTAACCGCTTGGTCGTAAGTTCGAATCTTACCGCCGGAGCCA
>JBBRSJ010000038.1:0-10293 GCA_038245515.1 Candidatus Limnocylindrales bacterium
CCGGCTGACCAGGTCGAGTCGGATCGCAGCCACCACGAATACCACCGAACAGAAAGCCGACCCGGCCAGAAGGCCCAGCTGCATCGGCCCCAACGATGCTCCGACCGAAGCAGCGAGCAACGTTGGGCCGGCCAGGGTGCTCGCCTGAGCCAGGCTCGCCACAGACAGCCCAACCGTTGTCCCCGCCACTGAAAGGCCGATGATCTCGATCGCCGTCCGAGTCGGACGAGAGACTGCCGAGCGTAGGATGTAGGTCGTCAGGTTGCTGACCGGGAGACTGAGCCGACGCGCAGTGGCAACGGTAATCTCGCCGCTGTCGATCCGGTCGACTCCGGCTGACCGATCAGCCGCGAGTACCCCCAGAGTGGCGGTTAGCAACCACGTCCCGGACAGGAGCAGGCCGGCCCCCAGAGCCGTGGTGCTCCGACCACCGACGAACCAGCCGACTCCGGCAAGCGCGGCAATGACCGCTGAAGCAACGATCGCCTCTGCGACGAACCAGGCCAGGACCCCCCGCCGTGTCCAGCCGATCGCCCGCTGGATCGCCATCTGCTGGCTTCGCTGCGTCAGTTGGAGAACCTGCAGGCCCAAGGCAAACATTACAGAAGCGAGCAAGCCAAGCGCGAGGAGGGTACCGTCTGTCTGGCCAAGGCCGATCTCAACCCGCTGCGCGGCCCCGAGGGTCGTCCAGGCCTGGCTGACCCAGCCCAGGTCTCCGGGTGGGTCGGTGCTGACATCGTACTCAGGCACATACAGGTCGATAGCCTGCGGGGAGGACCCGGCCACGATGTCGACATCGAGCCCAAGCGCCGCGATCCGGGCAGCGATAGCCTCAACCTTGTCCTGCGCTGCGCGATCGAATCCCGACAGGCCGGCGACCCTGACTCGGACCGCGTCGATCGGTTGCAAGCCCCGCAGGAGGGTCGCGGCGACGAGGTCCGTGATCGCCAGCGGAGGACGGGCGATGAAGCCCGCTGGGCTGAGGGTTGGCGTCATCGGCCTGGGCGATATCGGCGCACCAGAGGGACCGGCGATCAGCGCCGTATCCGGTGCGGCGTATGCCCCGAGTGGCACATGGGTCAGCGAATTGTCGGGCAGATCGAGCTTGCCCAGGTCGAAGGTGCCGAGCGGAGCAAACACGAACGCGCTGTCGAAGTTGGAGGTATTGACGCCCGTCCCGTCGACTGCAAGAGGCACGCTTGCGAACGAACGGTAGGCCGGAAATACACCTTCGTCGAACGCGGTCGTCGGGCCGCTTGGATCCCGGCGCGAGGCAGTCGGCGCGTCATCGGGACCGACCAGCCCGAGCGGCTGGATCCGGAACGACGGCCGGCCCGATCCTCGAAGCGCGGGAACAGGCACGTATGAGGGCCGCTCCGAGAGGCGCGCTTCAAGCGTGCCGAAATTCTTGATTCCCAGGGCGCCGCCGAGTGAGCTCGAGCCAGGCCATGCGATCACCAGATTCGCCGGCTGAAAGGGACGGAGCTCGGCTCCGGCATCGACGACTGTCTCGCCAATCGGGGTACTGCCAGGCCCGGCGAGCCCCTGGGCGTTGTCGAGCACGTTGGTCGAGGTCGCACCCGACGGATAGGCGGACAGCGATGAGCCTAGCTGGCCCACCTGTAGGGTAATCTTGAGACCCGCGTACAGGCTGTCGCTCAGCACGAGCGGAACGATCGGTCGGGTCTTCGCTGCCGCGGTGGGGAAGTGCGGATCGCGCAACAATGTGATCTGCTCCTTCGCGAAGCCGAACTCGGCGGGGATCCGATCCACCTCCATGTTCGCGACGGTCAGGTTGTCTCGGTTCGGTATTGTCTCCAGTGGGTCAAGGAAGGTGGCCGACGATCCAAGCAGGTTGTGCTCGGCAACGGGATCGACTGCCATCACCGGAATCGCGATCGGGGGCAGGCTGTGGTTGGCCGGGAAGTCGACGATCGGATTGCCCGAGCCGTCGACGCCATAGGTCATGCCAACGAAGTCCGCGGCCCACGGACTGGCGGCCGACGGGTCGCTTGGCGCCGGGCCAAGGAGGACCCGACCCGTCTCGCGCTGGAGAAGTCGGTCGGACAATCCATCCGAAGTCGTGACCGTGATCGTCGCTTGGTACAGGGTCGGTGTGGAGGGAAGTGCCGTGAGTTGGATCGTCGGGCTGGACGTCGCGTATCGCAGGTAGCCCAGGAAACTGACCGGCGCCGCGACTTCCACGCCAGGAACTGATCGGATGGCGGCGAGCTGGCCTAAGTTGATCCCCCCATGACCGGAGTACGCAAGAAAGTTCGGCTCGACCAGGCCGTTTGTCCGTTCGAGGTCAAGTCGCGCGCCGCTGGGTCGGACCAGGATGTCGTAGGCACCCCGCCAATTGGCGTCAACCTGGCCGAGCAGCTGGACGTGGATGGCATCCGATAGCCCGGCCGACAGGATCGCGAGGCAGCCGATGACGACGACCCCGACGCTCGCCAACCGGTTCCGCCGAAGTCGACTGAGCGCATTCGGTCGCCCGCTGGTGTTCACTCGTTTACTTGACTCGACGCAAATGCGGTCGGCCTGAGTGGTCTTCTGACCAGGCTATCCCGGCGGTCGAATTAGCAGGGGGCTCCTGAATTCTCGTGGGCGGTACTCGAGTCCGTAGCCAGCCCCTTGTAGTGTCCCGTGCTGTTAACCCATCCATCGTACGCATTGAGGACTTGAGTGAAATTCGTCGCCTCGCCAGGGCAAGGCGAAAAGGTCCAGCTGGTGGAAGACCCGACGAGGGTCGTGTTCTGCCAGAGCAAGCCATCGTTGCCCGCATCCCCATACGCGAAGATCACGTGATAAGGCGACGTTGTTCCCCAGGACAGCGTCCAGTGCGAACTCACATTATGCGCGTGCGTTTGCGTTGCCGGGGTGACGTTGGCGCTTGCGGCCAAGGTGGTACTCGCGAATGCCAGCGACAACAATAGCCCGGCGATCGGGAGCAGTCTCAACCGACCCTTCATAGAATCGTCCTCCCATCATACTGGCGCTCGTGAACCAGATTCTCCGACGAGTCTAGTGTGTATGTATGCCGTGGTCAATCTCCAATATACCGTTTCCAGCTGAGAGTAGGAGGTTGGCCTACAGCGCGCGTGGAGGTCGACGACCCAGATTCGAACATGCAGCGACGCCGTGGTACTCATGGATTAGCCCGCCCAGGAGGTCCTGTCGGCGGACGTCTCGCGGGCTGACCGGGATCGGGGGCGACTGTGCCGACGGCAGGCTGCCGCGCTATGCCTTCATCGAGCCCAACGACCTTTTCGCCGAGGCGAATGACGATCACCCGCCGCACGACCTCGCCGCTGGCGAGCGGCTGATCGCCCGGGTCTACCTCGCGCTGCGACGGAGTCCCACCTGGCCCAAGACTGCGCTGCTCATCGTGTGGGACGAGCACGGCGGCTTCTTCGACCACGTCAGCCCGCCCCACGATGTTGCGGCTCCGGGCCAGCCTGCTGGTGACGTTCCGGAGCATGGCTTTGCCTTCATCGGCTCGGACCGACAGTGCCCTGCATGCTTCATCAGCGTCTCGACGCCGGCACGTTCGGTCTTTCGGCCGGAGGATGGGGCGTTCTTCGACCACGCGAGCACGCGAGCGTGATCCAATCGCTCCAACAGCGCTAGCCGGATCTCGGGCCAGCGCTGACTGAACAGGTCGCTGCGACCGCGACGATCTGGCCCGCCTTGCGTTTGGCGGGAGCGCGGGACGACGATGCCGGTGTGCCGGCGGCGATCGTCGCGAGTCTCGCTCCGGCGACGGCTGTCGCTGCAAGTCCCGGGCCACGCCAGCGGGGTCGACTCAGCGCCCTATCGGTCGCAATCAAGGCTCGTCTCGTCGGTGCGCCAGTCAACCGCCGCCGACCTGGCTCTGTTCGAAGGACGGGGATCAACCGATCAATGGCCCTCCTCGGCGTGCTCGTGGCGCTTCGAGGTCGCCAGGGCAGATCGAAGTTCGACCCGCGGAAGCAGCCGCAAGCCGGCTGCGACGCAGCCGTTCAGACCGATAGGCAATGGGTCCCTTGGAAACTCGGGGAACCTTGAATCCACCCGCTTAGCTGCGATCGACCGCGTGCGGCCCAAGTCGACGTCGAGAAGGAGGGCCCAACGCCTGCCCACTCGGCGGTCCTCGAGCACGTCCGCCGCCAACCGCCGACACTGATGATGCGCGACCGTCGAAATCGCGCGAATTCCTCGCCGTTTGATCGTGGGGTCCTCAACGGCGCGCCCGATCGTTGTGTGCCAACACCGGACCAGCTCGAGCCGCGGACGATGACATTGAAGGCGCGCCAGGGTCTGAGCCAGGCGCGCGCGGCATCACTTCGGAATAGGTCCGCTGTCACCTCCGGCGAAGACGGTCGCGGCGGTTGCCAACGCAACGAGCGCAGCAAGCAGCCACGACGCAACGATGGCCCGGGACGGGCGAAGCCTGGAACGCATGACGGGCGACCCTTCTGGGTTGGGCTCGTCCGGTCCGGGGTTGGCGCAGCGATGCTAGGCTGACTGAATGTCATTGTCAATGCTGCCTAAACCCCGACAGACCGCCGAAGCCGCCCTCGCTGTCGAGCTCGGTCGACGCATTCGGGCAGCGCGCCAGGCCCGGGGATTGAGCCAGGCGGAGCTCGGGCAGCCCCTGACCCGGGCGTACGTGTCGCAGGTCGAATCCGGTCGGACCCTGCCCTCGCTGCCGGCGCTGCTCCATCTCGCCGACCGGCTTGGCGTCGAGCCGTGCGCGCTCCTGCCGTCGCGTGCCACTGGTCAGACGCAGTACACTCGGGCACATGACACCGCTCGCACGCTCGATCGGGCGCCCTCCGGCTAGGCAAGCTCACGGGATCGGGGCCCGCGTCCGGTCCGCTCGAACGGCGGCCGGCTGGACCCAGGCCCAGCTCGCCGGAGAACGCTTCTCCAAGGCCTACATCTCGGCCCTGGAGAACGGCCTCGTCCAGCCCTCGATGGCCGCCCTCACCTACCTTGCCGAGCGTCTCGGGACCTCGATGGCGGCCCTTGTCGCGAGCAACGATGGAGCCTGGACCCGGCTCGAGGCCGACGTGCGGCTCGCGGCGGGGGATTGGCAGGCCGCGCTCGACGCGTACGAGGCGCTTCTCGCCGACGTGAGCGAACCGCTGGCCCGGGCGGAGCTCCTGCGTGGCCAGGCCGAGGCGCTCTGCCGGCTCGCCCGCGGGCGCGAGGCGATCGGCCCGGCGAGCGAGGCGCTGGCGACCTTCTCGAAGGCAGGCCGAGTCACCGATGTCGCCCTCACCAGGTATTGGCTGGCCGGTGCGTACTACATGAGCGATGCGTTGGGCGAAGCACGCACCCTCTTGCGGTCATTGCTCGATGATCGGACGGCGGGACGCGGGATCGATCCCGATCTCCATGTCCGCGCGCTGGTCCTCGCCGCGAACATCGACAGTCGGAGCGGTGCCCATCAGCCGGCGCTGGCGCTCCTCGCCGAAGCGCAGACGGTGGCCGATGGCTTCGACGATCTGCGCCGAGCCGCGTTCACGTACGCCCTTGCCGCGAGCTACCGCGAGCTCGGCGATCTCGAGGGGGCATTGCGCCAGGGGCATCGGAGCCTCGCCTTGTTTCGGGCAGCGTCGGCCGAGCGCGACACGGCCTCGATGGGCAACAACATCGCGCTCACCTACCTGGCTCTGGGCAACCTGGCGGAAGCCGCTCGCTACGCCGACGAGGCCGCCGTGACGCTCACGCGCCTGGCGGATACCCGCAAGCTTGCTCACGTGGTCGACACCCAGGCCCAGATTGCCTTGGCCCGCGGCGTGCTCGGTGATGCGCTCGAGCTTGCGACGACGGCAGTCGGGTATGCCGAGGCAACCGGCAACACCAAGGCCCTTGTCGACGCCCTGACCACCCGGGCGCGAGCCGCCGCTGCTGGTGGCGACGAGGTGGCAGCGTCGGCTGACTTCGAGCGTGCCGCGACCTTGGCCGAGGGCGGCGGATCTCGCGCCCGGCACGCTGAGGTCCTCAGGGCCTGGGCCGAGATGCTCGCCGCGGCAGGGGAACATCGGCGGGCGTACGAGCTCATGGAGCGCGCAGCCAAAGCGGGCTATAACTAGCCCGGACCGGGCCGGGCCAGCACCCTGCTCGACCAGCCGTCAGAATCGTCGTCGTCGCGTGTAGTCCCGGAAGGACGCTCCCGCAAGCACCGACGACGCACGGCCCAACTGGCGCCCCCGGTGGGCTGACGCAGTCGGCCGCGGTGACCCAGGCGTCAAGGTCGCGCACGCGTCTACGACGAAGTCGACCGTCATTCGGGCATCGATTGAAACCTGCCCATTTGCGGCGATCGGAAGCAGCCAACGGAGCGATCTCGTTTGGATCGTACGACTCAAAGACGGTCTGGGAGCGCCGACATTTGCATCGGATTTCCTGGATCGGATTCCGACTTCATCGGACCCGCCTTGGTTGGGCAGCGATGGGAGCATCTACGTTGTCCTTGACTACTTCAGCGGGGACCTGCTGGGCTCGATTCACTAGCTCGCTCCAAGCCTCTCGGGTCGGCGATGGGCCGAAGCGACGGCCGCTTCTGACGTAAGCCTCGCCCGGTTCGGGATCGCCCGCCGGGAGGGCGTCGCTGTCGGTCGTGATCAGATCGGTCGACGGATATGCACGCTGGGCTTGGCCGGGCGCGACCCGCACAAGTCGCAACCCCGGACTCACGAACACCTAGGGCATCGACCAGCCTCCGACCGACCTCGGGGTGCGGGACATGAGGACCGCCGCTCCGAACCGGCTGCGGGTCGCCCATCTCACCTTCCTGTTGACGCGGGCGCGTTCGCCTTCGCGACATTCATCGTCGACCTCTTCTCCCGGACGATCTGCGCATTTCGCCGAATTGGCCACTTCGTTTCGCGTGAATTGGCCGGCGGTTTCGGGGTTTTGGCCACCCTGCTCGGAGGCCGCGCCAGCGGCCGACGCCCGGCGTCATCTCATCCCCTGATCCTCACCTCCTTCGGGTGCGTGTCGGGGTAGTGTGCCACGGCCTCAACGTCCATCGGCGGCCGTCTCTGGCGCGGTTTCGGAGTGCTGGGCCGGCGCTGTCCGCCGCATCGACTCACCGCGCAGCTCGATGCGATGGGCGCTCGCGAGGAGCCGATCGAGGATGGCATCGGTCATGGTCGGCTCGCCGAGGTTCTCGTGCCAGAGCGCGACCGGCAGCTGGCTCGTGACGATGGTCGAGCGCAAGCCGACCCGATCCTCGATGACTTCGAGCAGATCGGCCGCGGCCTGATCGGCCAGGGGCGTCAGGGCGAAGTCGTCGAGAACCAGAACGTCGACGCGGGCCCAGGCTCGCATGAGCCGAGGTAGCCGGCCATCGGCCCGGCCCGCGGCAATCTCGGCCAGAAGTCGCGGCGTGCGCACGTAGAGGGCGGTATGACCGGCCCGGATGGCGGCAAGGGTAAGGGCGCAGGCTAGGTAGGTCTTGCCGACACCGGTGGGTCCCACGATCAACACGCCCTGGTGTAAGTCCACCCAGCGCGATTGCGCCAGATCGAGCAGCTGACCGCGATCGAGACCCCGTGGCGCGCGAAAGTCCACGTCCTCGATCGAGGCGGCCAGACGCAGCTTGGCCGCTCGCAGGTAGCGCTCGAGGCGGCGGTTCTCGCGTTCGGTCATCTCGCGCTCGACGAGCATTCCGAGGCGGTCCTCAAAGCCGAGACCGCCATAGGCGGCAGGCTGCTCGCGCTGTTCGGCCAGACCATGGGCCATGCCTGCGAGATTGAGGGCGTAGAGCTTGTCAGTCGTCGGGTTGGTGAGCACGGGTGATGTCCTTTCAGCGGTAGTAGGTGGAGCCTCGGACGTTGGCGTGATCGCGGTGGGGACGCGCCGGTGACGGGGCCGTCAGAGGCGTTCGGTCGAGACCGGCCCGCAGGATCGAGTCGATGCTGCGATAGCCCAAGATGCCCGCGGCAAGAGCCCGGGCGCAGGCGGCTTCGAGGCGCTCGGAGCCATAGCGGCGACCCAGACGCAGGATGCCCAGGCACGAGCGGTAGCCCTGCTCGGGGTGGGTTCTCGACGCGAGGATGGCCGACACGAACGCTCCAGTCGATGGTCCGGCCTGCTCACCCCAGGCAATCAGCCGGGATGGACTCCAGGCCAGGTGGGCCCGATGCGATGGCGGCATGTGCGCGTCGATCGTGCTGTGGCGCCCAACGGCGCTGCTCCGGGGATGGCTCGCCACCCGGCGGCCACGGACGAAGACCTCGATCGTGGCCGCGCTGATGCGGACCTCGGCCCGCTCACGCACGAGCTGATAGGGCACGCTGTAGTAGTGGCGGTCGATCTCGACGTGGTAGTCGATGTTGACCTTGGCTCGCTTCCATGTCGCGAACTCGTAGGGCCGATCCGGCAACGGCGCCAGGGCCGGTCGGTCGAGCGCGGCAAAGACACTGGCCCGGCAGCCTTCGAGCTTTCGGAAGGGGCGGTTGTTCAGCCAGCGCAACCGCTCGGCGATCGCGGCGTTGGCCTCGGCGATCGAGAAGAACGTCCGGTTGCGCAGGGCTGCGAGGATCCAGCGCTCCGCCACCTGGACTCCGACCTCGACCTTGGCCTTGTCCCGCGGCTTGCGCGAGCGGGCCGGGATGACCGCGGCGCCGTAGTGGGCGGCGAGATCGGCATAGCTGCGGTTGATCTCGGGCTCGTAGCGGTGGGCCTTGCCGACCGCGGAGCGCAGGTTGTCCGGAACCAGGATCGCGGGCACCCCACCGAAGAACTCAAAGGCCCGCACGTTGGCGGCGCACCAGTGGGCTAGCTCCTGGGATGGCAGGGCTTCGGCGTAGGTGTAGTTGGATGCGCCCAGAACCGCGAGGAAGAGCTGCGTCGGCCGGATCTCGCCGGTCTCTGGATCGACGATCGGGATCGTCTGCCCGGCGAAGTCGAGGAAGAGCTTTTCGCCCGCGTGATGGTCCTGACGCATCACCAGGTCGAGCTTGCCCGACCAGGCGTGATAGGTCTCGGTGAACCAGGTGTAGCCGAAGCCGTCGGGGTTGCGCTCCCGATACTCGGACCACAGCAATGCCTGGGTGACTCCGGGCCGGCGCAGCTCGGCGTGGACCGTTGGCCAGTCCGGGACCGGCCGCGCCACGACCAACGGCGGCGGAGCCTTTCTCCCAAACAGCTTCTCTTCGAGAGCGCGGTCGTCGAGATCGCCTGGCAGCGGCCAGGCCAAGCCGGCAGCAGCCGCGCGATCCAGATAGTGGCGGACCGTCGTCCGCGGCAGACTCGCCGCGATCGCGATCTGGGTTGGGGATAGGTTCTTGTCCTGAGCAAGTCTCAGGACTTCTCTGATCTTGCGCATGGCAGCACGGGGACGGGGCACCGGCATCTCTCCTCGATGGACGACATCGAGAAGGAGAGTGCGGTGTCAGACGACCTCACGCCGACGGTGCTGGCGACCTTCCGAGGGGGTGGCCAAAACCCGTGAAACGAGCGGCCAATTCGCGTGAATTCACCTGGCCAATTCGCGTGAAATGATCGGCCAAAACCCGTGAAATCCGCAACGATCGGGGCTGGCGAGTGTCCGACTCCCTCCGCGCCAGGCTCGCCCTCGATGCCCTCGCGACGGGCATTTGGCGCGGGGCTCCGACCTCGCGGAGCTTGTCCACCACTCCGACCGGGCGTCCAGTACCTGTCGATCCGCACCTGTCGATCCGCCACACCGGAGCGGCTCGGCGACGCCGAGGCTGAACCGTACTGACTTCGATGGAGACTCTGAGGTGCCCTTCGCCCGTGCGCTGTATCTGGTCGCCGACACCTCGGACAGGAGATACCCGTCCTCGAGGAGGCGCAAGACCTGAGCCTTGCCGTGTTTGATCGCCCGAAGATGAGGTTTCCGGAGGCGTCGATGCGCACATCGTCGAGCTCAAACGCGTCGATTGCCTTACGGGCGCCCCTTTCACGGAGACTTGCAGCGAAGCCTGGCCGGAGGTGTCGAAGGCGTTCGCGTGCCCGTTCATTTACGGATGAGGCGCGCGACCGCTTCGCTGTCCGGGATGATGCTCAGAAGCTCGTCGCGAACGTCGTCGAGTGCTGCCTCTACGACCGGCCCGTCACCGAAGAGCGCCTCATAGGCAGGCGCATTGGCGATCAGAACGACCAGCCGTCGGCCCATTTGGTTCCTCTAGGTGTCAGAAAGAGGCCAGCGGTGCGCCTTCTCGCTCCATGGTGCCCACGAGGTCGCGGACGTCTCCGACCTTGGCTCCCCCATTCTTGACTGACACGAGGACCTGCCGAACCTGTCTGAACCGTACTGACTTCGATGGA
>JBBRSJ010000039.1:0-9638 GCA_038245515.1 Candidatus Limnocylindrales bacterium
GGCCAAGTTACCGCCCAAGGATGCGCGGTGATGGTTGACTGGGTTGCGACGCCCCACGTCGTAGGCGTTCGGAATGTTCTGCTGTTCGTCGCCACCGACGATCGCACGACCGTGGACCAATTGCAGGCAGCCGCAGCTCACATGGGCGGCGCATCGGGACCGCCGATGCCGTCCTAGGCGAGTCGCTTGATCGGTCTGTTCAGGCGGGACCGCTGCGCCGTGGGGCTGGACCGAGGCGAGCCGTCCGGATCAGGCTCCGGATGGTCGTCGCTCCGACGCGGATCCCGAGCTTGCGCAGCTCGCCTCCGATCCTGACGCAGCCCCAGCGGGGGTTCTCCCGGGCGAGCCGGAGGACGAGCTCCCGGACCTCGCGATCGCGGCGGCCGGCCCGGACGACCGGTCCTGCGGTCCGTCCAGTTGCGCCGCACGAGTTCGCGATGCCACGGAGCAGGGTCGCCGGGGTGACGAGGAAGGCGACCCACCGGTCCCTCGGGGATCACCCGGCTCGCCGCCGCGAGGAGCACTCGATCAATGGGCCGGAGCTTCGGCTGGCCGCTGGTCCGCTGGAGCACCCGGAGTTGATGGCGCAGGACGAAGATCTCGAGGTCCTTGGCTCCGTCAGCTCGGCAGCCTGGGCCACCGCTGGCAACGAGACGGGCGAGTGCTCGGACGGCGAGGTACAGGAGGGACAGTATCGGCGCATCATATTGGGGCGCTGAGCGTGAATCGGGGTTTTCGACCCCCACGCGGTGGTCTCCTTTGGCGACGGATGCCCTCACCCGCTCAAACTGAACCGCCCTCGGCGTCGCCGAATGATCGCGGCCTGACCGCGCGCCCGACTTCGTCAGGCGGACGGCCGCCCTGGGTCGCCACGAGTGAGGTTCCCCGGTGGAAATGAGACTGGGTTAGTCGCGTCGATCGCTCAGTGGCGGCGGCGCGAGCGCATCGTCCAGATCGCAGCGACGATCCCAAGCGCGACCGTAACTCCGCGATCCACGAAGCGATGCTGGGCAAGCCAGAGGTACGGGCTTCGGTCGCGAGCGCGGGAATCGAAGGCGCCGTGCGCGCCGCGGTCGCCCGGAAGGGGCTCGTAGAGGTTGTCGGGCCGGCCGGGCTCCTCGTGCTCGTCCTGCATCTGACCATCCCAGCCGGCGCCGGCGAGATAGCGATCCATCAAGCCCGGAGCGACCTTCTCGCCGAGGATCGCGAGCTCTGTCGATGCGCCGACGTGGAGTTCACGCGGGACATGCTCGGCCGCCCACAGGATCGCCTCGGCGGCGACCTCCGGCTGGAAGATCGGTGGCACCGGTTGGGCCTTGCGGGGCAGTCGACTGCGGACCCAGCCGAATTGGGGCGTGTTGATCGCCGGCAGATGGACCATCGTGACGGCGACCCCGCTCCGTTCGTGGATCAACTCGCTGCGGAGGGACTCGGTGAAGCCACGCACCGCCGCCTTCGCGGCGCAGTATGCCGATTGGAGCGGGATGCTCCGGTAGGCCAGCGCCGAGCCGACCTGGACGATCACGCCCCGATCACGCCCGCGCATCCGCCGAAAGGCGCTGAGAGTCCCGTGAACGGTTCCGAGGTAGGTCACCTCGGTCACCCGTCGATACTCGTCGGGGGTCATGTCGTGGACAGGCGAGAAGACCGACGTCATTGCGTTGTTGATCCAGAGATCGATCGGGCCGAGCGTGGCCTCGATTTGGTCGGCGGCGCGGTCGACGGCCACGGCGTCGGCGATGTCGACCGACACCGTCATGGCACGGCCGCCGGCCGCCTCCACATCGCGGTGAGCTCCCTCCAGCCCGTCCTGCCCGCGCGCTAGCAACGCGACCGACGCACCCCGGGCTCCCAACGCCCGGACGACCGCTCGCCCGACACCGGCCGAGGCGCCGGTAACGACGACGACCGTGCCCGGGCCGATCGCCCCGATCCCGCCTGGTGGCATCGTTATCACTCCTTTCGCTCGAGCCCGAGCGCGATCCGAAGCGCCCGCGCCTGTCGCCCGGGCGCGTGCTCGATCGCCCACGACTTCACCGCTTCGATCGGGCCCGCCGCGCGGACATCCTGCGGCGGTGGCGCCTCGATCACGAGGAGACGGCCATCCTGCTCCAGGATCTCGTGGCCTGCGCTGCCGTCGTCGCGGCGATCGAACCGAATCGAGATCAGCGCTTCCCCGATCCGCATCCGCCGGATGGTGACCGAGTCGACCCCCACCGGCAGCCGGGGCCGCACCAGGGCCAGCATGTTGAGTGGCGCGAAGGGATAGAGGCCGAGCAGGATCTGGACGAGCTGGATCGTCGCGCTCGCGGACCAGGCCTGCGGGCTATTGGAGTTGGGGTAGGGGACCGGGACAGGACTCTCGTCGCGGCCGAGGCCGCTCAATGCCTCCGGGAGCCGTAGGTCGCGGAACTCGCGGGCGGCGTCGATCATCCCGCGGACCAGCCGCTCGACATGGTCGTCGAGCCCGTATCGCCGGAAACCGAGGGCGAAGGTCGCCTGCTCGACCGGCCAGACGGTCCCGAGGTGGTACGCGAACGGGTTGTATGAGGGGTGATCTGTCGAGAGCGTCCGAACGCCCCAGCCGGAGAAGAGATCCGGCGCGAGCATCCGGTCGGCGACCTCGGTCGCGTGCTCGAGGGGCACGATCCCGGCGGCGAGGGCGTGCCCGGCGTTTGACCCGATCGAGGCGACCGGCCGTTTGTCGGCGTCGAGGGCCATCGCATAGAAGCCCTCGTCCGGCAGCCAGAACGCCTCGTGCCAGCGCCGCCGCAGATCGCCGGCCCGGGCCAGGAACCGATCAGCCTCGTCGTCCTCTTCCAGGGCGACGAGGATCTCGGCCATCCGCTCGAGGGCGAGGATGTGGAAGGCCTGCTCCTCGACCGTCGCGAGCGGTGCCTCCACATTCCGCCCGTCCGGATAGCGGATCGCCTCGTTGGAGTCCTTCCAGCCCTGATTTCGAAGCCCGCCGGGAGACCGGGTCAGCGATTCGAGGAAGCCGTCGCCGTCCAGGTCGCCGCGCTCTTTCGCCCAGGTCAGCGCCCGCATCGCCGTGTCCCGGTAGCGTTGGAGGGCAGTTGTGTCGCCGGTCCAGTGCCACAGCTCCGACAGCGCGAGCACGAACATCGCCGGCGTCGTCTGGGAGCCGTAGTAGGCCCGCTGCGGGATGATGTCGAGCTCGGACAACGGTCCGCGCCGCAGCTCGTGGAGGAGCTTTCCCGGTTCGGCGTCCCGAAACGGGTCGTCCGCGGTCGCCTGCCTCGCCGCCAGGAGACCGAGCGCGCCGCGGGTGATCTCGGGTCCGAGCAACGCCGATTGCCAGCCCGCCGTGAGCGTGTCGCGCCCGAAGACGCCCGTATAGGTCGGGACGCCCGCGTTCGGCACCCAGGCGGCGGGTGTGTCGCCGTCGAGCTCGCGATTGCGCAGGGCGAAGATATCCTCCATTGCGCGATCGACGACCTGGCCCAAGGGGACCGGATCCGATTCGACCGCCGGGCGCATCCTGCGCCAGACTTCGACCTCGTCCTCCCGCCCGTTGCCACCTTCCGGCCCGCGCCAGCGGCCGTCGACGAGGGATTCGACGCGAAGGTCGACGGACCAGCTCGCGCCCGGCCCGAGTTCGGGCCGCCAGAGGAGGGTCCGCGAACCCGAGCGCTCGGTCGGGGACGACGCGCTCGGCATGAGGCGGACGCCCCGCTCGAAGCGGCGTTCGCGGTGGGTCGCCTCGTAGACGAACTCCAGCCCGCCGCCCTCCAGTCGGGTTCTCGTCGTCTTGCCCTTCTGGCGTCTGGCGCGCCCGATCTCCTGGACGTCGGCAAAGTCGCCGTCGAGCTCGAGGCGGAGCGCCGGGGTCAGCCCGACCATGCTCCGGTTGATCAACGTGATGCGCTCGACCATGCCAGGGCCGACGCGGGTTTCGACCCGGACTTCGATCGCATCCTGGGGCAGCTTCGGGCCCCCGGCGTCGCCGCAGGGCTGTTTTGCGAGGAGCGTCGTCAATCGCCGATCAGGCGCCAGGTCGCCTGTCGAGACGAAGATGAGGTCGTGCCCGTCGATCGTGAGACGTCGACGGGAAAGGACGCGCGTGTCGTGGTCGTACAGCCCCTCGGGATCGTCCGAGATCGTGCCGTCGGGGCGGCTGCACAGGACCGTATAGTCGGCGTACAGAAGGCGACGTGACGGACTGAACGGGTCGACAGCCACGAGCGTGGATCCGGCCTAGTAGCCGGGACCCTTGCCGCCGTTGTTGCAGGCGGCGAGGAGCAACGACAGGAGGAGCGTCGCGATCCACGGAATCCGGTAGTAGTGGTCGAACGAACGCACGTCACGAGTCTGGCGCATCGGGTGAGTCTCCGTTGGGTTGGTGCAGATAGCTACGTCGCCCGCGCGTTGCCGGATGCCGGAACGACGATCGTCCGGCTCGGGACGGAAGGGGTCGACTACGCTGCGCTCAACGGACCGTCGGCGTCCGCCTCGATCTCCGCTGCATCGTCACTCGGATAGGCAGATCGCCGAGCGTGCCCGACTCCGACCACAGGACCGCCCGCCCAGCTCTCGCCGCTTGTGGCCCGACCCATAAGACGCGACACGCGACAAGCGGCAACCTGCACATCGCCTACCAGACGGTGGGCGAGGGGCCACTCGGCGTGGTCCTCGTCGACCAGAAGTTCAGCAATGTCGATGCCCAGTGCGACTTCCCGCCCCCGGCCCACATCCTCGAGCGACTCGTCTCGTTCAGCCGGCTGATGCCCTTGGGCCCGAAGGAACTCGGTCCAGGTCGTTCCGGTGATCCTTGGAGCCATCGTCGTGGCAAGGACTGACGAGGAGACGGGCGAGCACCTGGACCACGAGGTGCAGGAGACAGCATCGGCCCACCCTACGATGCGGCCTGATCGCGAATCCGGTTTCCGACCCTCACGGGCTCCAACCGGGCGGCGGCACAGGAGACCGCCCTGGAGGCTACTCTCGCCGACGCCAAGGCGCAGGCCGAGGTCATCGCCAGCGCGACCGGGCTCAGCATCAGTGGCGTGCTCTCGGTGAGCGCCTCGGTCTCCAACTACGGACCCGTTCCCTACGCGCTCGCCGTGCCCGGAGCGGCGCCCACTAGCGGGGTCCCGGCAGCGGTCCAGCCCGACGCGGCGGTGTCGCAGGTGCTGAGCGTCGCGGTCGGCTAACAGCGCCATCCATCGGCTGTGGATAAGCCCCTTCCCATCGCTCAACTCAGTGTCCACACTCGACACGTTGGAGCGGAAGCGAGGCGCCGCGGAGTCCCATCGGCACGGCGTCCACATGGAGGATCGAGATGTACGTACGTAGAACGTTGACCAAGGGCTCGCCAGATCGAATTGAGGACGCCAAACGGATCATCAAGGACACGACGGTCCCCATGGCCCAGGAGCTACCCGGATTCCTGGGTGGGTACTGGCTGGCCGACCCCAAGACGGGCGAAGGCCTAAGCGTCACCTTCTTTGACAGCAAGGAAGCCCTCGAGGCGACTGCCCAGAAGGCGGGCGAGATCCGCACCGCGACGACCCAGAAAATCAGCGGGCTGGAAGTGCTCGGTGTCGAACACCTGGAAGTGATCGCCAGCACCGGCGACAAAGTCCATCGCTCGGCCCTGGCCGCGCGGGTGATCAATTTCGAGAGCGACCCGGCGAGGGTCGAGGACGGGATCAAGAACTTCAATGAGAACGTGATCCCGGGTGTCAGCAAGATCACCGGATTCCAGGGCGGCTTCTGGGCCGTCAACCGGACCACTGGCAAGGGCTTCGGCGTCACGTTGTACGACACCATCGCGAGCGTGGAAGCGTCCCGGGAGGCCTCCAATCAACTGCGCGAGCGCAGTGCCCAGGTTACCGGCGCGACCGTCTCCGAGCCTCGCGAGTACGAGGTGATCGGTCGGGCTCTCGCGACGGCGGGCACCCCCGGCTGACCACCGCAACGCGACTCAAGGGCCGCGCGCCTCGCATCTTGCGGGATCGCGTGGCCCCAGCGCTTTTCCAGGCCGGGCGGAGCTATCTCGCCGAGCCGTTGCACAACGCGAACACGCGTCTGTGCGATGGAAGGACCCCCTTAGCTAAGTCGACGGTGCCAGCTCGGTCGGACGCAAGACGTCCCTCTCAAGGGCTGGCCCACGGCGACACCATCCGCCGGATCGCTCGCCGGCTCGGTTTCGCGCGCCCTCGACGATCGGCCGGGAGATCAGGCGTCACGGCGGTCGGCGGAGCTATCGGGCGGTACGGGCTGATGACCGGGCCTGGCGCAACGCCAAGCGGCGGAAGCGCTGCCTGCTCGCGGTCAACCGCCCGTTGCAGGCACTGGTCGCTGAGAAGCTCCAGAAGGACTGGTCACCGGAGCAGATCTCCGTCTGGCTGGTCAGCGCGTATCCCGACGACGACACTCTGCGGGTGTCGCCCGAGACGATCTATCGGAGCCTGTTCATTCAAGCCCGCGGGGTCCTGAGAAGGAGCTCGTGGCCCATCTGCGTCGGGTGCGCACGATGCGCAGCAGCAGGTACGCCAGCCGCGCCGGCCAGGGCCGCGGCGGGATCGTCGACGCCGCGTCCATCCGGGAGCGGCCGGCCGAGGTGGAGGATCGGGCGGTGCCCGGTCACTGGGAAGGGGACCTGATCACGGGCTCGCACAACACCCACATCGCGACCCTGGTCGAGCGCCACTCGCGATTCGTCCTGCTGGTCAAGGTCGACGGCAAGGACACGGTCAGCGTCGTCGGAGCCCTGACCCGGCAGGTCAGCCACCTCCCGGAACAGCTCCTCCGATCGCTCACCTGGGACCGCGGGTGGAGCTGGCCGCCCACAAGCAGTTCACGATCGCGACCGATGCCCAGGTCTACTTCGCCGATCCGCGCAGCCCCTGGCAGCGCGGATCGAACGAGAACACCAACGGCCTGCTCCGGCAGTACTTCCCCAAGGGCACCGACCTGTCAGTTCACCGCCAGGAGGACCTCGACGAGGTCGCGCTCAAGCTGAACAGCCGACCCCGCAAGACCCTCGGCTTCGTCACTCCCGCGGCTAAACTCGAGGCAGCCGTTGCCGCGACCGGTTGAACTCACCCGGCTTATCTTGATCGCTGTCTTGATGACCCGAAATCGCGGGCTGAGATGTTTGTGCTCAGCGAATGCATGCCGATCCGATCACTGGTGACAGACATGGCTGATATCGAAGACCGTGGGATTCGTTCGGGTGGCAGCGGCGAAGACATCGCGGGGCCACTGGTGGTTGCCTACACGACCGAAAAGGACGGACATCGCCCGGTCCGCCAAGCGGGGCAGGCGCACGCTCTCGAGCATGGATGTGTGCTGGTCCTCTATGCCGCGGATGCCGCTGGGTTCCTGTCTGAGCCGCTTCCGAATGCGATCGACGCCGACGGAGCAGATGATCGCTTCGGTGGTCGGTTGGGCCTCGCAGATCTGGAGTACCTCGGGCGGGCGGCGATCGCCAGCCAGGTCGTTGAGGCTCGGGAATCGGGAGCTCGCGTCGCTGCATGGCTGCCGAAGGGTCATGGGATGGGTGCCCTCGCCGACTACGCCCACGCCCAAGGCGCCCATATCGTGTTCCTGCCGGAACAGCTCGCAGCGCACGACGAGCTGAGCGCCTTGCTCGGCGACCGGACACGCACGACCGCTGTGGCGGGGTCGGACATCTCCGTCCAGGTTGTCGGCTCCGCGGCCCAGTAGGCGGGTGGGCCGCGCAGCAGGGACCACAAGCAGGCGGTGGACCGGCCGGCGTGAGTCATCAACAATGAAACGTAGCCATCCACACGGTGCACGGGGGGTCAGCAGCCACGGATGCAGGCGAGTGAGAGTCCGCCCAGCGCGGTGGGGCGGCGCTGATTGCAGAAGTCGGACGGACGCCGGCAGCGCCGCCAGACGCTCGGCGTTCGGATCGTCTGGAGACCGAGTCGTACCAGCCCACGGCGTGAGCATCGCGGCCAGCGCCAGTCGCGGTCGATTCCGGATCATCGTCCGGAACCTGTCGCGCCGCCGCAAGGCTTGTCGTTCGGCCGGGGATCGGACTGTACGAGCCTTGCTGTCAAGGTGGTCAATGACGGAGCGACGCACGCGGAGAGGAGCAGCCCAAAATGTGCCTGACATGCGGTTGCATGGATGCCCACAAGGTCATGGGCAACAACGTGACCTACGAGAACCTCAAGGAAGTGGCCGACGGCAACGGCAAGACCGTCGAGGAGACACTTCAGACCATCAAGGACACCGCGGACAAGGATCGGCCTGAGCACCCCGCTGAATATTCGGGCTCAATCGCGCAGGCCTGAGCCACGGGACGTCGTCGCGGCCACCGACCTCTAGCTCCGCCCGGCCACGGGACGGCCCACCGGCACCCACGCGAAAGCGCGAGGGTGACCACTCACTCTCTTGGTAGGAGCTCTTTGATCCAGGAACTCCCGTTGCCGAGGAGGCATGTCGTGCAAGCGCAATCAGCAGTCGAAATGATCACCGACTGGCCGGGGGAGTCGCGCGAATCCGCGCAGCTCGTGATCGACCAATACGGCGAGCCCCATGAGACGACCGAGTCCGAGCTGACCTGGCGGAATGTCGGATCCTGGAAGCGTGTCGTCGCCCAACGCGAGTTTTGGAAGCACGATTTTCCCGCGCCGCACACCGACTCCGTCGAGACCTTCATCGACTATCGCGTCCCGGCAGAGATGTTCACCCCGCTTGCACAGTTCGATGGCAGCGTGATGGTCGAGCGAACGACCGGGGAGGTTTCCGCGCGCTGTCACGACGTGCAGGCCAATTCGCTTGCGCTGAACCTGATGCACGACATCGTGACGGGAGAGAAGACAGTGGACGAGTCGCGCGCTTACTACGCCAAGGAGTACCTTGACGCCCGCCGCAAGCAGCCGACGCCGTACATGGAGAAGCTGCGGTTCCCGAGCGGCGTCAAGGCAGCCGCCGATCCCGACGCACGGGTCCTTTCCGACGAGCAGCTTGAGGAGGCTGAAACGGCTGGAAGCGCGACATCCGGCTGACCGCGGAGGGGTGTCCAAGCCGGGCGTTCGGAACAGGCGCCGCCGCCTCCAGTAGCAGACACCCATAGAAACGAGAAGGAAGAGTGGTAGCGGCGGGCCGACGTTGGGGATCGGATCCCCGCCATCGGCCGATCGATGAGGCGCTCGACGGAGCTCGTCGCCGAGGCGCGCGGCAACACGCCGGCAGTCAGCCGGCGCGCAGTTGTGCGCGGATCGCTCGTGGTCGGCTCGCGGTTCCAGCCGAGCTGGAGAAGGAATACCCGAGAATCGAGGTCACGATGAGGCCGATCGCGGCGGCGCCCATGACGATCGCAGTGACCCATCCGACCACGTTCAGGAGACGGCCGTTCGTCCTTTCGCCCATCGCAGTGCGGCTGTTCGAGACGAGCATGACGAGGACGATGAGCGGCGCGGCGACGATGCCGTTGAGCACCGCAATGAGGACGAGGGCAGTGATCGGGTTGTTGCCGAGGAAGTTGATCGCCATCCCGACTAGGAGTGTGTGTCGGTAATGGCCAGCGAGCCACCCCTGGCGGGTGCGAGAATCGGTCATGCGCACCAAGACGTTCCGCCCGTACGACCAGGACAGCCTTCTGTTGATGCCGCCCAGCCTGCACGACTGGATCGACC
>JBBRSJ010000040.1:0-8150 GCA_038245515.1 Candidatus Limnocylindrales bacterium
AGCTGGATCGTCGCTTCCGCTGTCAGCACCGCGATGTTCTCGGCGACCCGCGCAGGCACAAAGCGATCGGCGACCCCGGGCAGGGCTCCGCTACCGATTCCAGCCACGACGAGCCCGCCGAGGAGCAACACCAATACACTAGTGGGCAAGCTCGACCTGTACCTCGTGGGGCCTCTCGGCCACGTTCTCGCGTTCCGTGGCGATCTGGGCCAGGGAGATCTCCCGCTGGCTCTTGCTCGATAGATACTCCCCGGCCGCCATGCTGAAGATCCCCCGCTAACAGGAGCGGTGACGCCCTGCTACGCCAGCAGCTCCGTTGGTTCGTTGCAGCGGTCCTAATCCCCTAGTCAGGTGACCCTCGCCGCAGGCTTGCGGACCGGCCAAAACGGCGCGCCGGTCACCTGACTCGTCAATCCGTCGGTCACCTGACTTCGGCACAATTGTTGGTCACCTGACTTGCGCACGGCGCCAAGGGGAAACGGAAGAAGCCAGCCCGGGGACCAGGCTGTCCGAGGGCCGCAGGAGCAGGAGATCGACTGGGGCCGCGGCCCGAGGTACTGGCTATCTCAGACATCCCTCGCGTCGAGATCGAGGCCCACTGGCAACCCTCGAAGACCGACCTCATACCGCCCTTGAACTGCTTCACGCTGGCCGTTAGGGCCGCCTGGGCTGGCTGCCTACGGGACGGGCGGCGACGGCGTTGGATGGGCGGCGGTGTGCGACCGAGGCTGGGCGGCGGTGTTGGACGAGTCGTCGGTGTCGGGATCGGGACCGGCGGCGTGGGTCGTGGCGTTGGGGTGGGAACCGGAGTCGGGACGGGAGTTGGAGCTGGAGTTGGGGCTGGAGTCGGGGCCGACGCGCCCGTGGGCCGTGGGGTTGCGGTCGGGGCAGAGCCGGGGGCACGCGTTGCAGCCGGCGATCCGGTGACAGCCGGCGCTGAGGATCCGGATCACTCGCGGGCGGTCACGCCCCGCGATCGGCCTCCGCAGCGAATGCCCCGTCGATCTCTGCGAACCCGATCCCCCGGGCGAGGCCCTCGAACGTGCCGTGCTCGGCGATCTCCTTGGCGGCGAGGAGGAACGCGCCCCACGCCACCCGGGCGAGTCCCCCGCCCACGCTGATTCTGCGAACGCCCAGGTCCGCCAGAGCTGCCACGGTCGTGAAGTCGCTGCCGACGAGGACGTTGACCGGTTTCGGGGCAACCGCCGTGACGACGGCCGCGATCTCATCGAGGGTGCCGAGGCGAGGAGCGTAGAGGCAATCCGCGCCGGCGTCCGCGTATGCCTGCAGCCGGCGGATCGTGTCGTCCAGGTCAGGCCGACCGACGACGAACCCCTCTGATCGACCCGTCAGCAGCACCCGGCCGCCATGGTCGGCGATCGCCTGCCTAGCAGCCCGGATCCGCGCAACGGACAGGTCGAAGGCGAACAGCGGCTCCGACGGATCCCCGCTCGAATCCTCGATCGAGAGCCCCGCGATCCCCGTCTCGCTGGCACGCCCGACATTCGCCGCGACCGCGTCCGGCTCGATCGCGAACCCACCCTCGAAGTCGGCGTTGACTGGGACGTCGACCGATGCTGCGACCGCGCGCAGGTGCTCGAGCACCTCGTCGAGGGTCACGCCGTTGTCGGCCTTGCCCTGCGACCACGCAAATCCTGCGCTCGTCGTCGCGAGCGCCTTGAACCCGAGGCCGGCAAGCAGACGGGCGCTGCCGACGTCCCATGGGTTCGGGATCACGAAACAGCCCGCTTGATGGAGCGCGCGGAACGTATCAAAGCGATCTGTGGGACCGAGCATCAGGCCAAGGGTAACAGGCACGATTCGGGCCGGCCGGGGTGGCGCCACGACCTGTCGTCGTGTGACGCCGCCGCGCCATGACCTTCGCGCAATCAGTACGGTTCAGTTCACCCGGGTCGGGTTGGTGGTGACGAGCGCTCGGCAACGACCCCACGGTCCGTGGCGCGTCCGGCGGGGTTGCGGGAGGGCCGGTGCGTCATGCGCGGCGGACCAGTTCGTGCGACATCGGCGGCTCGGCGAGACGCATGTCGATTCGGAAGGTCTTTGGTGGCGGGGCTATCCCGAGCGTCGGCTCCAGCGATCACCAACCAAAGCTGACAGCGAGGTCGGCTCCTCACCCGGAGGGGTCTCGCGGCCGGTCCCGGGCAGGCGTCGGCGGTCGCGTCAGTCCGACCCCGCTGCCGCCCAGGCGTCGATATGGGCTTCGAGCGCCAGCCGCTCAGCCGATGCGAGAAACGCCGACTGAGCCGCCCGCCGCTGGAGCTCGGCAAGATCGGCGCGGCTCAGGCCGGCCAACCGGACGACGCTGCGCAGCTCGTCGGTCAGTCTGGCGCCCATGAGCCATGGGTCGTCGCTCGAGATCGTCATGTTCACACCCGCCTCCCAGAACCGCGCCACGGGGTGCGCCTCGAGCGACGGGAACAGGCCGATCTGGACGTTCGAGGTCGGGCAGACGTCGAGCGGCACGCGATCACGCACGAGCCGCTCGAGGAGTGCCGAGTCATCGATGGCCGCGACCCCGTGGCCGATCCGGTCGGCGCCGAGCACGTCGATCGAGGCTGCGATGCTCGCCGGCGGCCCCATCTCGCCGGCATGGACCTCGACCCCGATGCCGAGGCGGTCGGCCTCGCGCCGGATGAAGGCAAAGTCCTCTGTCGGCCACGTGTCCTCGATCCCAGTCAGGCCCACCCCGACGATCGGCGCATCGGCGGCTTCGATGAGTCGGAGCGTCGACTCAAGCTCGGCCGGGCCGTCGTTGCGGATGGCATCTACGACGATTGTGATCCGCGTCCCCGGACCGGCGGCTGAGAACCCGGACCGCAGGGCCGCCCACAGGTCACGAGGCGCAACGCCATTCCGGACATGGGCCAACGCGGTGACGATGACCTCCGAGTACATGATCCCTGAGCGCCTGTCCGCGCGCGAACGCGGCCGCCACGGTCTCGACGTCGTCCGGCGTCCGAATCAGATCGTCAAGCGCTATGAGGGCGCGGAGGAAGTCGGGGAAGTCTCGGTACTTCGTCGGGTACCGGCCGCCCTCGAGCGGCAGGTCGGATGGGTCGACGCCGTGGCGCCGCGCCAGCTCGACCGCCGTCTCCTCGCTGAAGTTCCCTCCGAAATGGACGTGGAGCTCGATCTCGGGGATCGAGAGGATGTCCTGCTCGGTCGCGACTCGAGTCATGGTCGCCTTCCCGACGCCTCGGGCCGGACGGCCGAGAGAAGACGCCGCCGCAAGAGTACCCATCGTGTCCAGATCTCAGGCGGCGATCGACATCGGCGCAAACGAGCATGTCGCTGGGGCCATGAGGTCGGACTGGCCGCCTGCGTGCGGTCGGCCAGTCTGGCCAACGCCATCGGGCCGGCCGCAACCCGTCGAGGCAAGATCCCGCGAAAGTGTTCCCCCAGGAAAGGTGCCCACCAAGCACGACCTAAGCGTGGGCAGTGGAGCCGCAACGCCTGTGCGCCAACAGCAAGTCGTCGGTTCAAATCCCGTCGGCCAGACCGCTACTCGTCTCTTGGGGCCGTTCCATCGGGTTCGTGCAGACGCGACGCCAGGATCCACACGAGCTGCGCCGTCGTCTCCGCGCCCACCTTGGACCGGGCGTTCGCCAGATGGTGCTTCACGGTCGAGTGCGACAGACCGAGGCGGTGGGCAGCTTCCTTCTCCGATCAGGCGGCGAGGACCGCGGCTACGACCACGACCTGTCGGTCCGTGGCGCGTCCGACCGGGCGGCGGGCTCTCACGCGAGCCGCTTCGCCGCGACCAGCCAATCAGCGCGGCCCTCGATCGGCATCTCGTAGGTTGCTATCGCGCGTCCAACACCTGCCGGGCGCGCCATTACAACCTCTTCGGGTAGCGGCAGAACGACCTCGTCCCAGCACGTCGCCCGTGTTCGGCATCTGACCCTCAACTCGGATGATCCGGCCTTCAACGAGTCCGACCTGGGCTTGAGTACGCTGCCCTCGCTCGCGCGTTCGGCCTCGACTTCGACGCGATGGTCGCGATCGCGCAGTCCGGCCTCGATGCCACCTGGCTCTCGGCCAGCGAGAAGACGGGCCTCCGGGAGCAGATCGCCGCCGCGGCATTGGATCTTGGCCGCGATCGCCCCGCAATGACCGCCAACGAGTCAACGGACCGTCCATGGGATCGACGTAGACGCCCACGCCGTCACCGATGGCTGGTAGCGTATCGGCATGGGTCAGCGGCTCGAGCTCGATGCACGCGATCGACACACCGCCGGGCTGAATTCGCTCGCGGCGCTCGAGCGTCTTCGCAGCGTGCGCGAGGTCGCACCTAACCACACCTCGACCGACCCCCAGCTGATCGGCCTGGCCCTCGCTGCGCCACCTGCACAGGCCGCCGCACTGTCCGAGATCCTCGACCTATTCGTGCGATTCGCTGCGGCCGGTTGGGACAAGACGTCCGGCGGAAACTTCTCCTTCATTCCGAGCGGCTCGCTCGACTCGGGCACGATCGCGGCGCTGCTCGCAGCGGGCGCGAACTCGTTCACCGGCGCAGCATTTGAGGCGCCGGCGATGGTGGCGCTGGAGGAAGGCGTCCTCAGCTGGATCGCCGGCCTACTCGGCCTTCCTGCCGGCACCGGCGGTCTGCTGTTGTCCGGCGGCTCCCTTGCGAACGAGACTGCGATCGTGACGGCGCGGACCCGTGCCGGCGATGCGGTCGGCGGAACGATGTATGTATCAGAGCGAGTCCATCACTCGGTCGTCAAGGCGGCGCACCTGATCGGCGTTCCTGCGGATGCGATCCGGACGGTCAGCACCGATGGCGAGGGTCGCTGTGATCCGAACGCGTTACAGGCTCAGATCGATGCAGACACCGCGACCGGTCGCTCGCCGTTTCTGGTCGTGGGTGTAGCGGGGAGTACCGACACTGGCAGTATCGATCAGCTCGACAGTCTGGCCGACATCGCCGAGCGCGCCGGCGCGTGGTTCCACGTGGATGCCGCCTACGGAGGGTTCTTCGCCCTCACGGAGCGCGGCCGCGAACGGCTCCGCGGGATCGAGCGAGCGGACTCTGTGACCATCGATGCCCACAAGGGCCTGTTCCTGCCGTACAGCGTCGGAGCGCTCCTTGTGCGCGACCCGTCCGCCCTCGTTGAGGCGCACGAAGGATGGGGTTCATACCTTCGCGGAATCCCGACGATCGAGGGCCTACCCCACTACTTCCAGCGCGGCCCCGAGCTCACCCGGCCGAATCGCGCGGTCCTCATCTGGTTCCCGCTACAGGTGCACGGGACAGCCGCCTTCGCTGAGGAGCTGGACCGGATGTTGGACCTCGCAGAATTCGCACACCGGCGCCTGGCCACCATCCCAGGGATCGTCGTCGGGCCGCCACCAGCAACCTCGATCGTGACCTTCCGTGCCTCAACCGGAGACGACGCCACGGATGCCATCGTCGCGGCTCTCCACGCCACGGGCCGGTTCCAGGTCTCCACGACAACCGTCGGTGGACGTGCGAGCATCCGCTTCGCCTTCCTCAGTCCGAGGACCACCGAAGATCGCGTGGCCGAGGCCGTCGGCATCGTCGCCGACATGCTCGCTCGCGCGTGAGTTCTACCGGCTTCCCACCTCGCGAGTGGGACGGCAGACGGCACGACGCACTTGAGCCGGTTCGAGGCCGTCGTGAGGCCCGACCGGGCTCGTAGGTCGGCGAGGCGTCGCTGCGCGGGCCAGGACGTCCACCTGGCGGTCGGTCGGCGTCCGCGAGCGCGAGTCGCGCAGGTACCCGTCCCTCACGCCTGCAGCCTCGCCGCGGCGAGCCACTCGTCGCGGCCCTCGATCGGGAAGCTGCGCGTCCAACTCCTGTCGGGCGCGCCATTACACCCTTTCCGGCAGAGCCGCGCCAGACCGTGCGTAGGCCGCTGGCGTGAGGTGAACCACCTGAATCTCGGGCCCAACGACGACCACCCACTCGTAGATCGCGCCCGACGTCGAGCCGTGGCGATTGCCGCTCTTGTGGCCTTGCTCGTGCCTGCTTGGTACCTTATGTCTTCGCCGGCCTCCTTCAGGGCCCAGTGTGACCCTACGATCGGCGCCGGCTGACGCCACCCTCCTCGGGTGACGCTGGCGCACCCTCGCCGACAAGACCGCCCTACACTCGGCGACATGTCCGAGTGTGTTCGACCGATCATCTCGTCGTCCCCGTGGAACCGAGATGCCGTCGTCGTCACCGGCCCACGTCGTCTGTCAGATCTACGCCCGTCGAAAGGGAACGTCACAGCCTTCGGAGGCCGTGGCGCGGCCACGCAGTGGAGCGGGATGGCGCCGGACAGTGTGAACCTGTCCCCGCCCAGGTCACCCGTTTCCGGAGACGAGACACACCTATACTCCGGTCGTGGAGGAGGATCGGCTGGCATTGCTCGACCGAGCGATCGATGGACGCGTCATCCGGCCCGACTCGCGGTACTATGACGACGCGCGCCGGACCTTCAACGGCCTGATCGATCGGCGTCCCGCGGCGATCGTCCGTTGCACCAGCGACGCCGACGTGCGCGCGGTGATCAAGGCGGCGCGCGAGGACGGCCTCGTGCTCGGGATCCGCGGCGGCGGGCACAGCGTGGCCGGCACAGCGATGGTCGAGGGCGGGATCGTCGCCGACCTCTCGCCCATGCGTGGCGTGGACATCGACTCGGCGCGCAAGATTGCGCACGTCGAGGGCGGCGCGCAGTGGCAGGACCTGGACACGCCGGCCTTGGGCCACGGGCTCGCGGTCCCGGGCGGCGTCTTCGGTGATACCGGCGTCGGCGGCCTCACCCTCGGCGGTGGGATCGGGTTCCTCATGGGCATCGGCGGCTTCTCGTGCGACAACCTCGTCGGGGCGCAGGTCGTGACGGCCGATGGGTCGATCGTCGAAGCTGCCGACGACCCGGAACTGTTGTGGGCCCTGCGCGGTGGCGGTGGCAACTTCGGTGCCGTGACCCGGTTCGATCTCGCGTTGCATCCGATCGGCCCGATGTACGGCGGCGCGGTCACCGTTCCCCTCGACGACGGCATAGTCCTGCGGCGCTGGTCCGCGCTCATGCGTGAGGCCCCGGACGAGCTCGTCCCGATGGCGGTGATCAAGCGCGACGAGGACGGCATCGTCCTGCTCGACCTGCAACTTGCCTACGCCGGCGATCCCGTGGCCGGCGAGCGGTTCGCGACGGCGATCCTCGGCGACGTACGGGACGCCCGAGCGGGCTTCCGGGCGTGCACCTATCTGGACATCCAAGCGATCAACGAGATCAAGCCGTTCGGCACGCGCAACTACTGGTCGTCGACCTTCGTGACCGATCTCGACGACAAGCTCATCGACCTGCTGGTCGAGGCGGCGCCGTCGCTTCCGCATCCATGGTCGGACATCCTGATCGAGCCGGTCCACGGCGCCGCCCGTCGGCGAGGCGCCGAGCACGCAGCGTTCGGCAACCGCACGGCCCGATTCCACGTGAGCGCCCTCGGCATCTGGGAGGACCCTCACTTCGATGAGGCGGGAACAGCGTGGAGCCGTGCGATGACCGTTCGACTCGGTCCGTGGTCGAGCGGCGGCCTCTACGTGAACTACTCCATGTCAGGCGAAGCCGTGACGAGCGGACCGAGGGATCGCGCCCGGGCCGCCTACCCGCCAGACGTCTTCGAGCGGCTCCAGGCCGTGAAGCGTCGCTACGATCCCGACAACCTGTTCCGGAGCAACCTCAACATCCCGCCCAACTAGATGTCCCGCGCCCGAAGTCGCTTGTGGCTGGCCTGGCGGTACAAACCCTCGCGCCACGATTGGTTTGGCCGATGACGCGGCGCCAGCGGGTCATGTGACCCGCTCGTGGCAACCTGACCACGTTTGCGGCTGGTCACCAGACTCGGTAAAATTCGAGGGACAAATCGGTGAGTCTCGTGCTCACGACGGGCGAGAAATAGCGAAAATTGGTCACTTGACTCTGGATCAGGAGATCGAAGGTTCGAATCCTTCCTCGCCAGCCAACACCACAACCTGTTGAGTTTGTCGAACCGAGAAGCACAACATCTGGTGGTTTGAGCGGGTGCGGGCATCCGTCGCCAAGGAGGCGATTCGATGCAATGGGCACCTGACTCCCCTGATCTTTGGGCACCTGATTCTGGGCGCCCGAATCAATGGGCAT
>JBBRSJ010000041.1:0-7368 GCA_038245515.1 Candidatus Limnocylindrales bacterium
CGACGCGCTCAATTTCTTCGACGAGGGGCTCCGTCAGTCCGAGCGGAGCAGAGAGGCGTTCGACGAACTGCTGCGATAGGTATTGGACTCGGGGATAGGGGTCCTCGGCGAAGCTGTCTACGTTGCCTCGCTGCGTTGTTCCGTCGCCCCAAATGACTTGAGCAGTCAGGGAGCCGAGGAGTGGCCGCGCCTTGCCGATGAACGAGGCTGGGCCGGGCTCGTCTTCGTCGGCCCCTGTCCCGAGTGCCAGTAGGTCTGCAAGGGCCGTCTTTCCGGATCCCTTTGCGCCGATGATCGCAACTAGTCCGGGATTGAAGCGGACGTTATTCGTCTTCAGCCACTTGGCGGGTTCGGCCGTAATCGACGCGATGGCTTCATCCCGCTGGGCGCCAATTGGCGGCGACTCGCCGACGAAGACTCGCCGTGCGGGCTCGGCGATGGCCTGACGGAGTGTCTCGAAAGTTGGGTCACCCCGTAGCCACGTGCGTCGATCAAGTTCGGGTCGCAGGACTCGCGGGATCTGGTGCGCGTCACTGCCGTGCAGACATGGTTTCGGCGTTTGGTTGTCTTCCGCAAGGCCAGGATGGAGACCGAGCCAGTAGGCGCGGTCCTTCTCGAGGGCCGAAAACACGATGTGTGCGAACCGCCCGAGCTCCTCTCGCTGGGACCTGAAGCTCGCATTCTTCGAGAGCCCAGACAGACCGTCCTTCCCCGCAGCGACGCCAACAATCACGTTGTCCCGGAGCCACTCGCTCTCTGCGAAAAGCTCATAGAGGGCGGTCAGGTCGACCTTGAACTGGTTTGCGCCAGCCTTGATAGCCGCGTCATCTGGCAGGCCGTCGCTACTTGGTTGGGCGCGCCCGAGACGCATCAGCCCTTCGTCAGAGCATGGATACGGGTTCTTGCGAAACGAGAAACTCAGCTTGCCGAGTTCCTCCTCCATCCGCTTGACGTGCTGCGGGTCATCCGGCGAGACCAGCAGGTGAAGGTTTACTCCAGCTCCGTCTTTGGTCTGGAGGAGCAGGCGAAGCTCGATGTTGGCGAAGACCAACTGGACGTTTGGGCAACTTCCGCCGGGCCGCTTCGCCAAGAAGCTCTTGTAGGCGCGTAGTGTGAAGTAGTCCGTGATACCGAGCGCCGCGACTTTAGGAGTCGCTGACTCAATCGCGGCGAAGTAGGCGGCCCAATCGCCGCCAAAGTGGTCCTCAAGGAGTGTTCCTGGGGCGTGGATGTGAGGGTCCCAGCGGTGCCACTGAGACCCAACGCTCCAAGGTCGCTTTGGCAAGTTCTCCGCTCCCCATGGGCTTGGGTTGCAGGCAGTGTGCGTTGGCTACTGCCAAGCACGCAATGCTCACATCTCTAACCGGCACCAATACGACCAAGTGGACGTGATGCCCACGTGACGATTGCCATCAACTCCGAAGGGTCTCCCTCTGTGACCGGCGAGAGCGTCACGGGGCTGCCGTTCATCGATCCTCGCACATTGGAAGACCCTCGCGCCTCCAAGAGACAATACACTAAATAATACACTTAACTCACTTGAACTCGGCCGATTCCGGTGGTAGCGTCGTGGCCATGGAACAGACCATCCCGACCGGCGCACTCCGACGGCAACCGGGGATCTGCCTGGCCCGGGCGTCACGCGGCGAGACCTTCGTCGTCCTCCGCCACGGCCACCCTGTCGCGATCCTCCGACCTCCCCGTGAGGGGGAGATGACGGAGCGCCGGTCGGCAACGCTCCTCTGGCGCAACATGCGCGACCTGCTCGCCGAGGGCCGCCGAAAAGCCGTCCTGATCACTTGGTATGGCGTGGGCACAGCCGTCATCGAGCCCCTGCCCGTCGAATGGCGACCGGGAGACGAGCTGTGATCGTCGGCGAGCTGCGGACCATGGCGGTGCACGAGCTGCGCGACAAGGCCCGGCTCGGGATCGCCTACGCCCAGGCCGGAACGCCGGTCATGATCTTCCAGCACGGCGAGCCCGCAGCCGTCCTGATCGCCGGCGACGAAGTCGCCCGCTGGGTCGCGATCGAGGGCTCGTTATCGGCCCTCCATGGCCTCGAAATCTACCCCGAGCTCGCCGACGACACGAGCTCGCTCGGGTCGCTGCTGGCCGGGGGCGAGCGCCCGAGCGGCGCGGCCGCCCGCCGGCTCGCCCGGGAGCGGCGTCAGATCCTCGAGATTCCGCGGACGATCGGCATCACCGAGATCCAGCGCCGGGTCGCCTCGATCCTCGATGAGGTTGGCGAGGGTCGTCCGACGGCGATCTACTCGAGCGGGAAGTACGTCGGGTTCTTCATCACACCGGCCGAGTATTACCGCCTCCGGAAGCTGTCCCGGGTCGTGGCCTGGTTCCGAACGGCCGGGCTCGACCTCGCGACGGCCGACGTGCCCGCGATCGTCGACTTCGTCGGTCGGTTCCGGGAGGCACCTGGAACCGCGACCGGATCGGCCGTCGGCTGAGGAGGCCTCCATGCGTCCGCTCACCCGCGCCTTCGCTGCCGCTTATCTGCCGCTTATCGCCGGCTTAGCTGCGACTCTCCTGCTGCTCATCTGGGTCGGGCCGGTCCTCGCGGCTGACTCCGTCCCGTCGCCATCAGCGGATCGCCCCACTCGCCCGGACGTCGGCGCCGAACCCGTTCGCGCGTAGGGTCTTCACCGGCCGCTGCTTTGAGTCCCTCAGGCCGGGCCCCATCTCGCTGGCGACTGTACACAATTCATCTTGACTAGCGACCACATCAGGCTCAGCATGCCGGGCATGCAGAACGTCATCGGCATCCGCAGCCTCCGCCGCGGAGTGAGTGAGTCGCTCGTACGAGTCGGGCGCGGCGAGACGATCGTCGTCGTTCGCCACGGCCGCCCGATCGCGATCATCCGGCCACTCACGGCCGATGAGACCGCCCACCGGATCTCGGTCACCACGTTTCGGCGGAACCTACGGCGGACGCTCGCGGTCACGCGTCGTCGCGCGATCGTGCTCACCTGGTACGGCGATGGAGCGGCCGTCATCGCGCCCGTGCCGCCCGACCTTCAGCTCAATGACGAGGAGGAGTCGGCATGACCGCGGGTGGGATGATCCAGGCGCTCGGGATGCGCGAGGTCCGGGCGAACATCCGAGCCGTCGTCGCCCGCGTCGAAGAGGGCCAGACCCTTGTGGTCCTCCGCGATGGGCAGCCCACGGCCGTGATGCTTGCGTTCGACGAGGCCCAGCGCTGGCAGCAGATCGAGCGGGCCCTGTCGGCGCTCCACGGCCTCGAGATCTATCCCGAGCTCGCCCGCGACACCGCTGACCTGGCCCGCGTGGTCCGGCGGGAGACGAGGCCATCGAGCGCAGCGGTGCGACGCCTCGCCGACCAGCCGAGGGACATCCTCGCTGCTCTTCGGACCGTTGGGATTACCGACGCCCGCCTCAAGTTCTCATCGATCCTCGACGAGATCGATGCCGGTCGCACGCTCACCATCGTCTCGTCGGGCCGGTTCGCCGCCACGCTGGTCGCGCCGCGGGAGTTCGATCGCCTCCGCGCCCTCGCGCGCACGGTCAGCTGGTTCCTGGCGGCCGGCCTTGACCTGGCGGCGGCCGACGAGGCCGAGATCGCGTCGTTCGTCCGGGACTTCGCCGATCGTGCGGCCTCGGACGCGACAGCGGCCGGGTAGGGGACGGTCACGATGCGTCGGCTCACCCGTCACTCACCGGCCGCTTATCTGCGGCCTATCGCGCCATTCGCCGTCGCTCTCCTGTGGCTCACCGTGAGTTCCTCGGTGTTCGCCGCCGACTCTGTCCCGAAGGGCGCCAAGGACGCGCTGGCGCCGGTCACGAAGATGATCGGGACGCTCGTCGCGATCGCGATCGGCCTGGGTGTCGCGATCTGTGGGGCGGTCATCGTGTGGGGCGGGATCGAGAAGACGCTGGCCGGTTCAAACCAGGATGCCGAGCATCGGGCCGCGAAGCGGATCCAGAACGGCATCCACGGTCTGGTCTGGATGATCCTCGCGAGCGTCATCGTCAGCACGATCACCGCGATCGCGATCGCCTACGGGCTCATCGACCGGCCCTTCTAGACCATGCTCGGCCTTCGGGGCGTGGCTCGCCCCACCCTCCGGACGCTCGAAGGCATCCCGCCCGTCCGGTTCCGGGCCTCGTGGGTCGCCTTCGCTCTGGTGGCGCTCGCGCTGGCTGGCCTCGGCCTCGCCGTCGTCGCCAGGACCGCCACTGCACCGGAGTCGATCGCCCCACTGCTTCCCCAGACCGGGGTCGCGCCGATTCCCCGCGGCGACCTGCCGATCATCGGCGACCCGATCCGCGACCTCACGGTCTGGTACTCGAACCGCGTCAGCGACGCCAACCGGGCCGGTCTCGACAATCTCAAGGGACATTTCCTCTCACCCCTCGACCCGTTGGCGGACTCCTCGACCAGGGATCTGTACGGGAAGATGCTCGTCATCGCGATCCCGCTCCTGACCTTCGGCGGGCTTGCGCTCGGCTACCTGATCATGGTCAGCCGGACGACCGGCGAGTCGGCCTACACCGCGCGCTCGGTCACGCCCCGGTTCGTCGCCGGGGCGACGCTCTCGATCCTCGGCATCTTTCTCGTCAGCGTCCTCGCCCAGTTCGTGACGGCGACCGACATGGCGATGGTGGGCGTCTCGATCCCGGGCACTGCCGTCGGCGGTCCGGATGCCTGGCCGGCGGCGGGTGGCGTCTTCCAGGTGCTGCAGAACGGCGGCTTCGACCCGCATGTCGCCGAGGGACCGGACAACTGGAATGACGGAGCCTGGCTGTCAGCGGGGCTCCTCGCCGCGATCCTGCTGACCTTCGTCCAGATGATCAACGGCGTGCTCTCGGCGCTCGAGAGTCTCCTCGTGATCATCGGCCCGCTCTGCCTCGCAGCCTATGCCCTGCCGGCAACCGAGCGGGTGACGAACCTCTGGCTCAAGCTGCTGACGGCGATCCTCGTCGTGCGCTTCGCGTGGACGATCGCGTTCATCCTGTTCAGCCTCGAGGCCCTGCCGCACATCGGGCCAACAGGGAACCCGCCGACCGTCGGCGACATGAATGCCCTGCTCGGACTGTCGACCGGCGCCGCGGCGCTGATGCTCGGGCTCCCGTTGGTCCTGTTGCCGGTCGCGATGAGCGGCCCCGGCGCCCTGAAGCCACGCCCATGAACGACCGCGGTCTCGTCGACATCCCGGAAAACGCGGTCCGCAGCGAGTCGCTCGCCTTCGGCCTGTCCGCGCCACAGCTCGGGATCCTCGGCGCGGCCGTTGGGTTCGGCGCTGTGGCGAACCTGCTGCCGTTGTGGACGCCGCTCAAGGTGGTGCTCATCCTCGTCGGGGCCGCGCCCATGATCCTGGCCGCGATCCTGCCGATTCGCGGCGAACCCGCCTATCGCTGGCTGATCTGGGCCGTCCGGTTCGGGCGCGGGCGACGGTCCTGGCACGCGGTCCTCGAGGCGCCAGATAAGTCGCAGCTAAGCGACGCGGCGGATACTGCGGGCGACCGCGTCGAAGAAGCGGTGCAGCGACGCAACGTCATCCGGTGGCGGACCTGGCCGGCGCACCATAATGCCGAGCCTGCGCCAGTGGTGGCATCTGATCCCGGGACGGAGCCGATCGTCCCGGTGGCAACCCGTGGCGCGCCCGGGGAGTTCATGCCGATGGGGGAGCAGGCAACTCGACTACGCATCGTCGGGCCGGAAGAGGACGGGCATCGGGACCCGGATCCCCCGGACGATGACGGAGAGGCGCAGGAGCGACCCCTCGCGGTCCCCCATGTGCTGCCCGGTCCGCGTCTGGTCTGCGTCGCGAGCTTCGCCGGCGGCGTCGGCAAGACGACCCTCGCCGTCGAGATCGCGACGCTTGTCGCCGATCGGGCCCGCGTGCGGACCCTCGACGGGGACGAACAACCGGTCCGGGTCCTCGTCCTCGATGCGAGCCGAAGCGCCAGTGCGGTCGGCCTCCGGCTCGGTTTGGACCCGGCGGCGCTGTCGACCGCCTGGAGTCATCGGATCTGGCGCGACCCGGGTGCGGTCAGCGAGTTCGCCCAGCCGACCCGCTGGCGGGTCGACGTTGTGACCCTGCCACCCCATCCGCAGCTTGCCGAGCGGGACGGACAGGCGGGCGAACCTGCCCAGCCCGAGTTCGGGGTGCTCGAGGCCGATGCCCTCCTCGAAGGTGCCCAGGCGGCCGGCTATCACCTCATCGTCGCCGATCTCGGTGGCGTCCTCGAAGGTGGACACCACCAGCTCATCGATCAGGCGGATCTCGTCCTCGGGGTCGTGCGCCCGACGATCGAATCGCTGCCGGACGTCTTTCGGCTGGCGACCGTCCTCCGAGGTCAGGGGATGGGACGAAAGCTCGCGATCGTCGCCAATCATGCCGACGACGACACGGAGATCGGCCGGATCGCGCGCGAGGTCGGGGTGCCCCTGGTCGGGCGGGTCTCGCCCAATTCGGCGTTCACGAGCGCCGCCGACCGCGGGGAACCGGCCTGGTCCATGGCTCCGGCCCTCGCCTCGGACATCGCCGCCGTCGCTCGGGCGGCCTGGCCGATCATCGGCGATCGACCGGCCGCCAACCGCAACCGACGGTCATTGCTGCGGACCGCGCGAGGCGTGCTGCCGGCACCCGGGAGTAGTGAACGATGAGCGGCGAGCGGGCTCCCGACATCGCCCGCGTCCCGCTCTCGGCGGCGACCCTCGGTACGGTCCGCCGCATGCTCGTCGGTCGGCTGTCGCCGGAGATCCTCAACCCATTTGCCCGGACCCCCGCCAACGAGGCCCTGTTGCGTCGGACGATCGGCGAGATCCTGGCCGAGCCCGAACTCGACCTCGACGCGTCGCCGGCCCTCGTCGCCGCGGTCGAGGCGGTCGTGTGCGGCCTCGGCCCCCTACAGCCGCTGGTCGACGACCCGGACATCGGCGACATCCTCGTCAATGGCCCGAACGAGATCTTTGTCGAGCGATCGGGTCGGCTCGAGACAACGAACGTGACATTGGGCTCCGCGCGCGAAGTGATCGAGATCTCCGAGCGGATCGCCGCCCTGGCCGGTCGGGAGCTCTCGGTCGCTCACCCCGTCGTCGACGCGCGGATGCCGGACGGCTCGCGCGTTAACGCGGTCATTCCGCCGGTCGGCGGCCCGTATCTCTCGATCCGCAAGTTCAATCGTCTCCGACTCGATCTCGTGCCCGGCGGGCGACATGGTCGGAGCTGGGTCGGCGACGGCGGTCTATCGGCGGAGATGGCCGACTTCGTGGCCCGCCTCGTGCGGGCCAAGGCCAACTTCCTCGTGGCCGGCGAGACCGGGGCCGGCAAGACGACGTTCCTGCGCTCGATCACTGACCTGTTCGATCCGTCTGAGCGGATCGGCGTC
>JBBRSJ010000042.1:0-7339 GCA_038245515.1 Candidatus Limnocylindrales bacterium
CGGGGTGAACCGTTGCCGGACTCACGTGGATCCGCCGGCTGCCGAGCTCCATGAACACGAGGACGTAGAGCGTCCGGAGCCAGGCGGTCTCGACGGTGAAGAAGTCGCACGCGATGATGCCATCCGCTTCGGCTCGGAGGAACTCGGTCCAGCTCGGTCCGGTCCGCCTCGGGGCGGGACCCGCTCGGGCGGTCCGGAGCAGAGTCCGGATCGTCGTCGCTCCGACGCGGATCCCGAGCTTGCGCAACTCGCCGCCGATCCGGACGCAGCCCCAGCGCGGGTTCTCCCGGGCCAGCCGGAGGATCAGGTCACGGGCCTCGGGATCGATCGGTGGCCGGCCAGGACGACCGGTCCTGCGGTACGTCCACTTCCTCCTCACGAGTTGGCGGTGCCACCGGAGCAGGGTCGCCGGAGTAACGATGAAGGCGACCCAGCGGTCCCGCGGAATCACCCGACTGGCCGCCGCGAGCAGGACCCGGTCGACCATCCGGAGCCTCGGTGGACCGCTCGTCCTCCGCAGGACCTGGAGCTGATGGCGGAGGACGAGGATCTCGAGGACCCTTGATCCGTCGTCTCGGTCACGTTGGCCAGCGCTGACGAGGAGACGGACGAGGGCGCGAACGACGAGGTAGAGGAGCGACAGCATCGGCGCATCGTACCGGGGCTGTCCGCGAGCGAATCGGGGTTTTCGATCCCTACGAGGAGGGACAGCACTGCGCATCATATTGGGGCGCTGAGCGTGAATCGGGGTTTTCGACCCCCACGGGTCGACGGTGCCCGGATCGAGGGGTACCAACCGTTCGGTGGCGAGCTTGCCGAGCGGGACCCGGAGCCAGCTGCCGGTGGCGCCGTAGTCGACCACGCAGTCGAGTTCGAGATCGAGGCACTCGCCGAGCCGGAGCCCGGCGCGGCGCAGGAGCGTGATCGCGGTCCGGGCGAAGGGGTCGGCGAGCCGCTCGACCGCGCGTGGGGGTCGAAAACCTAGATCTGATCACGCAGCGCGTCCGTGGTACTCGTGGATCAGCCCGCCGAGCAGGTCTCGTCGACGAACGTCTCGGGGGCTCACCGCCACGGGGTCCTGAGGTTCGGCGAGCGGGGTCGCGAGGACGAGCGCGCGATGAGGTCGGCCGCGGTTGTAGTGCTCGGTATACGTCCGGAGCGTTCGATCGAGATTCCGCCGACCGCGGATGAGCGTCCAGTCGAGGCATTCGACCCTGATCGTCTCGATCACGCGCTCGGCGTAGGCATTGGCGTTCGGGGCCCGGATCGGCGTGAGGATCACCCTCGCCCCTTCCGAGCGGATGACTTCGTCGAACGGTCGGCTGAACTTCGTGTCCCGGTCGTGGATAAGGAATCGGAAGGGGCGGGCGCGATCGTCCAGGTCAAGAGCGAGGTTGCGGGCCTGCTGGGTCACCCAGGTCGAGTCTGGGTGGGCAGTGGCCCCGCTCAGGTAGATCCGTCGGCTGCCGAGCTCGATGAACGCGAGGACGTAGAGCGTCCGAAGCCAGGCGGTCTCGACGGTGAAGAAGTCGCACGCGATGATGCCATCCGCTTCGGCTCGGAGGAACTCGGTCCAGCTCGGTCCGGTCCGCCGAGGGGCGGGACCGAGCCGAGCGGTCCGGAGCAGGCTCCTGATCGTCGTCGCTCCCACTCGGATCCCGAGCTTGCGGAGCTCGCCCTCGATCCGCACGCAACCCCACCGAGGGTTCTCCCGGGCGAGCCGCAAGATGAGCTCCCGAACCTCCGGATCGATCGACGGCCGTCCGGGCCGGCCGACCCTTCCGTACGTCCACTTCCTCCTCACGAGCTCGCGATGCCACCGGAGAAGCGTCGCCGGGGTGACGCTGACGGAGGCCCAGCGGTCCCGTGGGATCGATCCGCTTGCCACCGCGAGGAGCACCCGGTCGATGGCCCGGAACTTCGGCGGACCGGCCTTCCGCTGAAGGACCCGGAGCTGATGGCGGAGGACGAGGATCTCGAGATCCTTGGAGCCGTCGTCCGTGCCCCTGGCGCCGAGGAGGCGGACGAGCACCCGGATCACGAGGGACAGGAGGAACAGCATTGGCACAGCCTACGATGCGGTTTGATCGCGAATCCGGGTTTTCGACCCCCACGAGCACGCTGTTCCGCTGAACATCGCGCTCGGCGAGCCACGCGTTCACGACAGCGCGGCCAGACACGGACGCTCATGAGCGCGCTCGCGTGATCGATCTCGCCCGGACCCGGAGGTCTGAGGCGTCGTTAGGCGATCGCCAGCGCCCTGATTTGCACGACCGTCGCCAGCAGGCGACGAGGCCTGTGGCAGTTTTCCGGATCGAGTGGCAGCATCCTCTGGGCTCGGTGGCAAACGCGCCAGCCGCTCAGATCGGAGGCCTGGTTCGGGTCCGCCCCACAGCGACCGCGCGCCCAGCGCCGACAAGGGATGATCGCGACGCTGTACGATCGTTGTGGCGACCACGGCCGGTATCATGTGGCACGCTGGACCAACGGGTCGGGCAGCGAGACCGAGCCGGAGTTTTACGCTCATCTTGAGCACGAAACGATCCGCCAACCGCGCCTTTAGCACAGTGGACAGAGCGTCGGCTTCCGGAGCCTACCGCCCCGAGTGTTGTGGCCGCCCGAGTGGGACGCCGAGCCAGACGGGTGGAGTCTTCGCTCATGAAGAACGCCACAGAGCCGAGATCGGAACGGCCGTCATTCGATCGGCGAGCGCGAAGGTTCTGGGGCCGGTATGGAACAAGATGCCCGCCAGGAACGCGTCGCCCAGGCGGTCTCGGAGCGCGACGAGATGTCGTCCGTCGTTGCCGGTTGGCGCCGCGCTGGCCTTGACCTCGATCCCGATCACCTGACCTCCGCCCAGCTCGCCAAGAACGTCGATCTCGAACCGACCTTGCTCCTGGCGCAGGTGATAGAGGCGCGGTCGTGAGCTGCTGACTGCGAGCTCGGCCCTTAGCTGCGAAACCACGAACGTGTCGAGCAGCCGACCAAGCAGGTCCCCGCTGCGGAGAATGGCGTTCACATCGAGCCGGAGAACGGCCGCAACGAGTGCACCGTCGACGACGTGGCGCTTCGGCGAAAGGACGAGGCGCTTCAGTCGATTCGTTGTCCACGCGGGCAACGCCTCGACGACCAGCAGATTTGTCAGGAGCGCTTCGTAGGCGAGCGCCGTCTTCCGATTGATCCCGGCGGCGTCGTACAGGCTCTTGTCGTCAACAACGCTCGCGGTATTGATCGCATATGCCTCGAAGTAGCGGCGGACCCGCGCCGGGTCACGACCACCGTCGACCTGTTCCGCGTCGCGCGTGAGCAGCTGTTCGACGTAGCTCTCAAGCCAGCGCTGCCGGGCTTCGTCAGACAGTTTCAGGGCGGCCTCGGGGAATCCACTCCGGACGATGAGTTCGACGTAGCCCCGCAGGTCTGGCGTGTCGAGTGCAGGACGAAGCTCCTCCCGGCGGGCGATCCGGTCCAGAAACGGCGTGCTCTTCGAGCCTCCACGCTGCTCTCCAATCGTCATGCCGTAAAGGGGGATCCGCGTCAGCCGACCCGTCCCCGGCCACAACTCGCCCTCGAGATCTCCCCGCACTGAGCCGGTGACCAGGAATCGGCCAGGGTCCGGGCGGGCATCGATGGCCCGCTTGACGGCGCCGAGCACACTTGGAACGACCTGCCACTCATCCAGGAGCACCGGCTCCGGCAGGCCGCGGAGGGCGGCGTCGGGGTCCGCTCGAAAGGCGACGGCCTCCGCCTCGCGGTCGAGACGGACGACGGTCCGCGCGTACCGAGCAGCCGTCGTGGTCTTTCCCGTCGCCCGGGGACCGACGACGAAGAGAGCTGGCAGCTCCGCGAGAAGCCGCGTGATCAGGGCGTCGACGAGACGCGGTGTATAGGCGTTCACTGGAGGCCACAATACCGCTTTGCCGCGCTTCAGGCTACCTTTTTCCCGCGTGCGGGAGTGTCACTGTGGCACACTTTGTCGGCCACGGTGGCTTCCAAAGGTCTGGCCAGGATCCGATACCCACGGCTCCATGCATCAGACGTCGTCGGACGAGACAATGGACCCGGATCCGGGCAGTGGCCCGGCGACGCCACCTGGAGAATCGAGGAACATGCCCCGAACGCGGCGCTCAATCTCGAGGTCGAACGGTGGGCGTCGAACGAGCCACGCGGACCGGGAGCCCGACCTCGCGCCGGCCTTCGACAGCTTGCTCCGGCAGGCGCGCGGCCTTCATGCCGACCCCAATCCTGTCCAGGCCGAGACGTTCGCGAGCAGCGTGGTCTCCACCTTTCCTCGCAGGCTTGTCGACATCGAAGACCCTGAGGGCTTCTTCGGCAAACGCCTCGTCGATCACCTGGTCGCAAGACGCTCTGACGACGGCCTCGCCCTCCTTCACGCACTGGCCGCCATCGCCACCTCGGACGCGCTCGCCCGGCTGGCGCGCGCTGGGGCCATCCGGCTCAAGGTGGCCGGTCGTACGGACCCGCCGTGGGCCGCGATCGTGGGTCGATCCCGTTTCGTGGAAGCGTGGAGGCCGGTGGACCCGTATCAGGAGCAGGACCTCGTGGTTGCCACCTGGGAGTACGAGGACGGGCGCCGCCATGCCCTCGTGACCCTCGTCGACCAGAACTGGGATGGCCTCGCCCGTCAGGCGCACATCGCCGGCGACCCGGACGACGTTCGGCGGGCCTTCCTCGAGTCCGGTGAGATGGCCCTGGAACCATTGAGCGCACAGGCGGTCGCCGACCGGCTCGCGCAGGGCCTGAGGATGTTCGACCTGTTCATCGATCCGCCGTGCGACGAGGACATGCCGCCGCTCGTCCCGCTCCTGCGCGCGAGGCTCCGTGCCCTCCCCTCACCGATGGAGAAGGGGCCTCGCGAGTGGACCCACGAGCAGCTTGACATGATCCTCGACGACTTCGCGGCCTCGAAGGAGGCGGGCCGGTCGAAGAAGCCGGTCGAGCTGGCGAGCCTCTTCGTCGACTGCCGCCTCGAGCGGCTCGACGCCGACCCGTTCCGCTGGAGTCCGATCGCGGTCGAGCTGTGCTTGCTCGACTGGCTGCCGCGCAAGGCGACCCTTGACGCTGCCGACACTCGGGCGGTCCCAGACGCCCTGAAGCGCTGGATACGCTATTCGGGCCGGAGGAAGGGCCTGCCGCGCCCCGCGATCGAGGAGACGCTGGCGGCCGTCGATCAGTTCACGCCCGACTTCGGCCGGGCGGCGGCAGATCCGTCGTCGCCTGGCCCCGCGAAGTCGCTCGTCGACGCGCTGATGGCCGAGGGCGTTGACCTCACCGACGAGCAAGCGCGCGACGCGTGGATCGCTGAGTTCAATGCACGTCCCAGCGCCGAGCGCGACGCCATTCTCGGCATGGCGGGCGGCCCGAATAGACGGGCACAGCCGAGGCTCGCGCCGGAGCGCGCTGAGCCGAAGGCGTCCCGAGCCGGAGAACGCCGCAGCGTCGATGACGTTGCAGCGCGGCAGGTGTGGGCAATCCCGCCGCGACGCGGAACCCTTCGCGGAGTCGACCTGGCGTTCCTCGATCCCTCTGATTCCGACGATCGGTCGCTCCTCGTTGAGGCCGAGCACCCCGAGTTCGCGCGGGCGCTCCGGCAGCACGAGGATGTCGATGTGGACGGCGCGACCGTCGATCCCCGGCTCCATCTCGCCTTGCACGAGATCGTCGCCAAGCAGCTCTGGGACGGGCAGCCTCCCGAGACCTGGGCCGCTGCCCAGCGTCTGACCGGTCTTGGCTTCGACCGTCACGACGTCTTCCACGCGCTCATGAGGGCCGTTTCGGACATCGTGTATGCAGCCATGCAGGAGCCGCTCATGGACCGAACCGACGACATGCGCGCGGCGCTCGACGCACTCGGGAGGGACGGATCGAAGCGGCCACGACGGCCTCCGCGCTGAGCTCGCCGAGAGATCGACCTGAGGCCTTGTCTCGATTGCAGTCCAAAACCAAGGTAGCGACCGACCGAGCGTCGTCCGCGCGCCTACGAACATGGTCGTGACGGGCTGGTCACGGTGGCGGTCGCCCGTCGGCAGTGCGTCGGCCCCCGGAGCCGAAGGTCGCAGGAATCCTGTCGCACGCGCGACCCAGCGCGCGTCGTCGGTGGTTTCAGCAGATCTGGGTCGGTTTCCGCGTTCGTCGGTGCGGCCGGCGTGGGTCCTCTGAGAGGCCGGCCCGATCGGCCCGTGGGGGTCGAAAACCCCGATTCGCGATGGTACAGCCCGGTACGATCGGCCGATGGGGTCTCTCCTCTACCTCGTCGTCCGGGTGCTCGCCCGTCTTTTCGTCGTCGGCGGCCGAGACGACGGGTCCAAGGACCTCGAGATCCTCGTTCTCCGCCATCAGCTCCGGGTGCTGCAACGGAAGTCGGGCCCACCGAAGCTCCGGGCCATCGACCGGATCCTGCTCGCGGCGGCGAGCCGATCGATCCCGCGCGACCGCCGGGTCGCCTTCATCGTCACCCCGGCGACCCTGCTCCGGTGGCATCGCCAACTCGTGAAACGGAAGTGGACGTACCGCCGGACCGGTCGACCGGGACGGCCGCCGACCGATGCCGAGATCCGTGAGCTCATCCTCCGGCTGGCGCGGGAGAACCCGCGCTGGGGCTGCGTCCGGATCGGAGGCGAGCTCCGCACGCTCGGGATCCGCGAGGCGGCGACGACGATCCGGAGCCTGCTCCGGACCGCCCGAGCGGGTCCCGCCCCGCGGCGGACCGGACCGACCTGGACCGACTTCCTCCGGGCGCAGGCGGGTGGCATCATCGCCTGCGACTTCTTGACCGTCGAGACCGCCTGGTTCCGGACGCTCTACGTTCTGGCCTTCATCGAGCTCGGCGCCCGGCGGATCCACGTCAGTCCCTCGACGGCCCACCCGGACTTGGCGTGGGTCACCCAGCAGGCCCGCAACCTCGCGATGGATCTCGACGATCGCTCGACCGCCATCCGGTTCCTCATCCGCGACCGGGACACGAAGTTCGGCCGAGCGTTCGACGCGGTCATTCGGTCGGAGGGCGCCCGGGTGATCCTGACCCCGATCCGGGCCCCGAACGCCAACGCTACGCTGAACGGGTCATCGCGACGATCCGGGCGGAGTGCCTCGACTGGTCACTCAGCCTCGGTCGGCGGCACCTCGATCGGACGCTTCGGACGTATGCCGACCACTACAACCGCAGGCGGCCGCATCGTGCCCTCGACCTCGCGACTCCGTCGGCCGACGCCGAGAACCCGCTGCCCGTCAGCCCTCGCGACGTTCGCCACCGCGACGTGCTCGGCGGCCTCATCCACGAGTACTACGGCATCGCTGCGTGATCGAATCTGGGTTTTCGACC
>JBBRSJ010000043.1:0-7084 GCA_038245515.1 Candidatus Limnocylindrales bacterium
CGGCGCCGACCACGCGTGGAACATCCTCAGTCACTGCCTGCACGACTCGGGCGAGCTCGTAGGCCACGCGTCACGGCGGCTGGATCCGGACGAACCGCTCCCGTGTGACGTCGATCGCAAGGCTGCCCGCTTCCTCCACAAGCTGATCGGCAAGGTGCCGCCCGCGCAGTGGATCCAGGCCACACCCGCCTGGCGCGAGGTCGTCTGGCATCTCGTCGCGATCGGAGAGCTCGCTGACATGAGCACGGCGGTCCGTGAGGTCGCGCTGCGCGCAGAACGGCGCGGCCTGCCGTGGGAGATCGCGGCGCTCCGGCTCGCCCTTGGCACTCCGCCGCGCCCGATCAGGCAGTAGATCCGCGGCGACGGGGTGGCAGACGGCGACGCGACGCCCGGGTCTAGACTGAACCCGTCCCCGACGCTGGCGACCGCCGTGGTTGTCCCCCCACCGCTGGCAACTGAACCGGTCGGGGACACACACCCCAGCTTCGCCACACGGTCGTCGCCTGCGACAATCGCTCCGTGAGCAGGATTGACGATGCGATTGAGCGGGCGTTCCTCACGTTCGCCAAACGCGCATCCGGGCGCGTGGCGATGGCCGTCGCAGTGACCCTCTACGCAGGTCTTGGACTGGTCCTGCCGCTCTCCCTCGGCTGGTCCGTGTCGTGGCTGGTCTCGGCGAACATCTTCGGAACGACGCTTGCGGTCATCCTGATGCTTGTGTGGCTCGGAGTCAGGGTCCAGGCACGCGATCGGCGGCATCTCGTGGAATGGACGACCGCCCTGCGGCTGCTGGATTCGACGGAGTTCGAGTGGCTCGTCGGCGAGCTCTTCCGCCGCGAAGGCTGGAAGGTAGAGGAGACCGGAAGGCCGGATGGCCCGGACGGCAACATCGATCTGAAACTGA
The DNA here is from genome assembly GCA_038245515.1 of Candidatus Limnocylindrales bacterium. Taxonomy (GTDB): domain Bacteria; phylum Chloroflexota; class Limnocylindria; order Limnocylindrales; family CSP1-4; genus CF-46. The sequence goes on from JBBRSJ010000043.1 coordinate 905, forward strand.
CCATGGCCGGCAAGACCGCGATCGTTCAATGCAAACGTTGGACCGCACGGATCGTGGGCGTCGACGACATTCGCGCCTTCGCCGGAACGCTGATGCGCGAAGACTTGCCGGGGACAGCTGGGATCTTCGTCACCCTGTCCGAGTTCGGCACCCAGGCCCGCGAGGAAGCGGGGCGGATCGGGCTCACCCTCCTCGACAACGCCGATCTCTACACCCGGGTCGAGAAGGTCCGACAGACCGAGGCCTGCCCCATCTGCGGGTCGGCCATGATCCTCGATCGGTCGTCGCGGGGTTGGTGGTTTCGCTGCGTCACGAAGGGCTGCGCCGGGAAGCGTGACCTCGGCACCGATCCTGCGCGGGCCGTCGAGCTCCTGACCGAGCTGCCGAGCTGATCGACGGCCCGGCCTGATCGGGCGGTCGGCGAGCTCGCTCGCGAGATCAAAACGCGGGCGAGTCCTGGCAGCCAGTGCGCGCCGGCCTGCTTCGGTGGTGCGCCCCGGCTGCGGCCTGGCCGAACCAGTCGAGCAAGCGTTCGATGAACTCTGCTTCCGCACCCTCGTCGATCTGGGCGATCGGCAGCCCAGGCCGGCGTAAGAGCTGAATGTCAAGGGACAGCTGAATCTGAACGCGGGCGGTCACGAGAACTGAACGCCCGCGGACGTGAAATCTGAACGCCTGCGGTCACGAGATCTGAGGGGGCGGGCGACGACACGGAGCTCCGAGCGGACGATCCGCTGGATGTCGAGCGGCGAACGGTGGGTGTGGGCGAGGTAATTCGCCGCGATCCTCCCGCTGCGCCAGGAACGGCGCGAGTGACGGGAGCGACGTTCAGGGAGTGGCGTCCCGCCAGCTCGTACCCGCGTCGTCGCTGATCCAGAGCTCCCGCGGTACGGCGCAATCCGTGTTTGGTGCGCAGTTGTTGATGTCAACGACTGCAGACAGGTGGCTCCCGTCCACGACCGCGATCGACGCGATCGGCCCGGGCAATTCGGCCCCCACCTGCTGCCAGGTCGTGCCCGCGTCATGGGAGATGAGCAACGACGGGCCGCCGCCGAGGATCCACGCTCCACCATTGGGAACTGCGACGGAGTAACCAGCTTCGGTCGGCCCGCGGGCCGCGATCGCCCACGTCGAACCGTCATCGTGGCTCGCGAAGAATGCGCCGCGATTCCCATCTCGGGCAGCGGACTCGAAGAGAAGCAGCGTTCCATCGGCCAGCCGCGCCGGCCCGCTCGCCGGGGATAGGTCGCTCGCGCGGACGCCGGGGATCGCCGGAAGCTGCTGACTGGCCCACGACTTGCCGCCATCGACCGTCCGAATCAGGGCACCCGAGTCGTTTCTGACAGCCCAACCAACTAGGGGATCGACAAAGGTGATCGAGCGTAATGGCAGTCTCGGACGCGAATGCCAGCTTCGGCCGCCGTCGACGGTTGCGAACAGGCGGAATTCGGAGTCGGGCGTCCCCTCAGCCTGGATCAGGATGTATGCGACGTCCGATGAAACGACCGAAAACGTCGGAAACCCAACGAGCGGGTCCGGTCCCGGCGACGGGATCGACGCGAGTGTCATCGTCTCCCAGGTCGCACCACCATCGTCGGTGCGATGGACATCGACCCCGAGCACGCCGCTTGACCCTTCGGCCGGCACCCGGTCGCTGACGACCCACCCGTGCAGGCCGTCGGCAAACGCTGCCCCGACGATCCGCTCCGTCGACGGAGCGGATGGTGCGGTCACGGTCCACGAGCGGCCTCCGCCGTGGGTGACTAGCAGATCGGCGCCTGAAAGGGCCCATCCATCGACGGCTGTGACCAGCTGGCCTGTATGGAAGTCATAGATCGGCCTCGCCGTGGCGGTCGCCGGGGAAGGTGTCGCCGGCGTCGTGGTCGTGGCGGAGTTTCCCGGCAAGGGCGTTGGCGTTGGCATCGCGGCGATCGCGGATGGACCGGGCGCACTCGGCAACGCCGTGGACGCCGTGTCGTGTCGCTGGCTGACGACCGCGAGAAGGCCGACCGCGACGATTGCGAACGTCGCGGCAAGTCGGCCGCCCGCAGTGATCAGCCGCCGGGGGTGCACCGCCTCCCGGCGGACGATCGGCCGGGCCTTCGAGCGCGCCGAGACGTGTGCCCAGGCGGCGAGAATCCGCGCGCTCGGTCGGTCGTCGCTCATTGGGTCTCGTCCCCCAGCCGGCGACGGGCGCGGCTGACCCGAGCCCGGACAGCGCCGGCCGTCGTCCCGAGGACCACAGCCGCCTCCTCGTAGCTCAGCCCGCTGATCGCGACCATCGTCAGCGCCGCCCGATCGAGCGGTGCCAGCCCAGCCATCGACCGCTGGACGTCGAGCCAGCGGACGCGATCGTCGCCATCGAGCGTTCTCGCCTCATCGCGGCGCCCGCGAGCCAGAGCGCGACGGATTCGCCGGAAACGATCGACGGCGAGCCGCCGTGTCGTCGTCAGCAGCCACGGAAGAAGCGGTCGGTTCCAGTCGACATCGGTCCGGTGGATCCACAGTCTTGAAAAGGCCTCCTGGGCCAGGTCCTCGGCCGCGTCCCAGTCGTTCGTGAGGGCGAGCGCGAACCGAAACACGGGCGTCCAGCAACCCGTGTGTACGTCGATGAAGCGCTCGTCGAACGACGGGTTGGAGGTCATCCCTCTGTACACGCTAGCCGACCCCGATTCGCACGCGGTCGGCGTAGTCAGCGAGAAATGTCCATCCGCGAGTCTGGCTGCGCATGCGGATGGCCGCGGAAGTCACTTTCACTCCTGGTCGGCCGCCAGTGACGCGACCCCCCGACCGTCGAGGGCCTCGGCGAGCCGATGAGAGCGACCCTCGGTGACGATAACGTGGGCGTGGTGGAGAAGACGGTCGACGGCAGCCGTGGCGAGACCCTTCGGGAAGATCGTGTCGAAGCGGGCCGGGTGGAGGTTCGAGGTGAGAATCAGCGAGCGCCGTTCGTACGCGGCGTCGACCAGGCGATAGAGCGCCTCGGCCTCATCGGCGCCGGCGGGCAGCAGCCCGATGTCATCGACCACCACTAGCTCCGAACGAACGATCCGCTCGACGACCTTGCCGGTCGATGCGTCGATCCGCGATCGGGCGATCGTCGCCGTCAGCGTCTCGAGCGTGAACCAGCTCACCCGGAGGTCACGGTCGATCGCGGCGTGGGCGATCGCCTCGGCGAAATGGCTCTTGCCCGTCCCCGAGGGTCCGACAAGCACGAGGTTCTCGGCCCGCCCGATCCAGTCGAGTGTCCGAAGGGCCCACTGCGCCTCGCCGGGGATCGCCGAGGCCTTCGGCTCCCAGGCGTCGAAGGTCTTGCCCGATGGCAGGCGAGCGGCCTTTCGATGCATCTCGCGCGTCGAGCGGTCACGGCCGGCCGCCTCTTCAGCGAACAGGACCTTGAGCACCAGGGCGTAGTCCCATCCTTCCTCCCGGGCTCGGGCGAGGATCGCCGGGCCGGCCTGGCGGACATAGCGCAGGCGGAGCCGATGAAGCAGGCGGGCAAGATCGAGCGGCAGCTGGGCGGCTTCGACCGGATGGAGCCGGGGCGGCAGGTCGCGCCAGCGGGCGAACTCGTCGCTCGCCTCGGCGCCCTGGAGGCGGCCACGGGTCTCGTATGGGTCGTTGGCCGGCCCGTGAGCGCTCATCGTCCGACGAGCTCCCACGCCGATGTCCCGGGCTGGAGCGTGTCGTCGGACGCCTCGAGCAGCTCGGCTGTTCGATCGCCCATGAGCCGGAGGTGGTCGAGGATCGACTCGAGGTCGCCGTCGGCGAAGCGGCCCGCCTCCGCTGCCAGACCGAGGGCTCGATCGACCGAGGCCATGCCGACCAGGGCAGCCAGCTCGGTCGCCCGGCGGATCTTCGTCCGGATCCGCTCGGCACCAGATGCTGCGGCGAGGATAAGCCAGCGTTCGGCGCCATCGCCGAGCTCGAGGAACGCCTTCTCGTCGGGGCTGGCAGCCTTGGGTCGAGGATGGAGCGGGTCGCTCGTCCGCTCGGGATAGTGGGCGGGATCGATCCGGGGATTGCCAGGCGTCGTCAGCCGGTGGCGGGCAACCTCTCTTGCGCCGGCCGGGCCGACGTGGGTGACGACGAGCTCCTCATCGTCAACGCGGACCCACACCCGCTCCGTGACCAGCTGGTGGGGCACGGAATACCGCGCTGAGCCATAGCGGATCGTCGATTCGTCGTCGACCACCCTCGTCAGGCCGAAGGCGACCGTGAAAGGTTCGTCGGGCACTGGGTGAAGACGCTGGCGTTCCTCGGCCAGGAGCTCGATCGGCGGCCGCCGGGTCTCGCGATGCTCGCGAGCGTTGACCTGCTCGCAGAATACGTCGCAGGCAGCCCGGAGCTCGGCGAACGACTCGTACGCCGGCAAGAGGTTGGCGTCAGTGGGGACGAGGTCGGCCTTGGCGATCTTGACCGTGCTCTCGGAGCCGCCCTTCGAGGCCGGGTCGGCCGGGACGCAGGCGTGGACCTGGAGCCCGTAATGGCGGCCCGTGGCGACGAGCACCGGGTGCTTGACGGCGATCCCGGCGACCCGGTCGATCGTGACCGTCCGCTCATTGTCGGTGAGCGCGTACGTCGGCGAGCCGCCGAACCGGCGCAGCGTCTCGTCCAGGCAGGCGATGACGGTCGGCATCGTCCGGTCGTGAGTCGGGATGACGACCCGGAATCGGCTCCAAGCAAGCCAGGCACACCGGAGGAGCGTCTCCTGCCGGCCGATCCGTGGGCCCTTGCCCCAGTCGAACTGGAACCACATGCCGGGCTCGGGGACCCACGGTCGGAAGACCCGCCGGTGACCGGCCGCGTACGCCTTCTTCGCCTGGGCAACGGCGCGTCGGCTCGTCCGCTCCGAGCCGCCGAAGCCGAGCGCGCGGAGCTTGTCGTGGACGACGTCCGCTCGGACTTTGCCGTGCGAGCGCTCGACCCACTCCTCGACCTTGGCCAGGTGCTGATCGATGAGCTGCGTCCGTCGGGTCGGCTCGCTCGATGCCCGGCCGACCGCCCGCAGTCGGACATAGCGGGCGACCGTGTTCGGCGAGCAGCCGGCCAGCTCACTCGCCGCCCGCAGACTGCCGGTCAGGTCGAACGCCTCCAGGATCTCCATGGCCTCTCCGGCAGACTTCACGGTGTCCCTCCTCGGTTCCTGGGATCTCAGCAATCCCAGTGAACTCGGAGGGACGGTGGTCATCTCGAGGGCGTGCAGATCTCGTGGCCGCCGGCGGGCAGTTTTCGTGGCCGCGAGCGTTCAGGTCGATGGCCGCCCGCGTTCAGGATTCCATGGCCGCTCTCAGCTGAACGATGAAGCGAAGCGTCGCGTCTGCGTACCGACGCTCCCCAGACACCTCATGGGATTCAGTCGTACACAATCTCGTACACATCTGGTCTTGATCTGGGTCCGCCTCGATGGCACGCTCATGGTGGGCGGCTGAAGCCAGTGGATGCGTACCTGAGCGCTTCAGCCACCCGCCACGTTCGATGATCGAGCGGGCAGCGAGCTCCCCGGTACGAGCTCCCGCGGCTGATGCCGTGATCGGTCCAGCGCCGGCGCCGGGATCCCAAGCGGTCCGTGGCGACAGCAGCACCTTACCAACCACATAGCGCTGCCAATCGCGCGCACTTCGATGCGGGCGATCGCGCGAGGCGCACCGCCACCCATGCTTGGACGGAGTCCGACCCAGAGGATCGGTCGTTGCGAGGAATGCTCCTCGACGATCCGCAACTCGGTCGTGCTCCGCCCTCATCGGGCGCGGCGCGACCGGTTTCGGTTCGTTCGGGCGTTGCTCGTCGACGGCTCGTCGTTCCTGGTCGGGACTCTCTCTCACGTTCGGGTGGCGGATGCACATCCGCGCCGGAAAGGAGGTGATGCCCCGAAGGGGTTCGATGACGTCGGCGGCCTGCGCGCCCGCCGGTGTTCGCAACTCTTGCGCACCAAGGACAGGGGCCGATCCTCGCCGATCGCATCAAGACGGCAGGACGCCGCGCCTGCCTTCGTCTGCCCCGGTCCGCTTGTCATGCGGCGTTCGTTCCACATGGAGATTTTCCGATGCAGACGATGCAAGCCGCCGAGACGACCAAGGTCATCTACGGCGTCAACGAGCTCGAGCTCGATCTGGCCGGCAAGACGGTCCGCGGGATCTGGAAGGTCCTCGAACAGGTCTTCAACATCCCCAGGGATGC
>JBBRSJ010000044.1:0-3820 GCA_038245515.1 Candidatus Limnocylindrales bacterium
AGGCCCCTCCCGAAGCGCATTACTGCTTTGAAGGTTCGAATGAACGAACCTCCACATGCGGTATTAGCCACCCTTTCGGGCAGTTATCCCCCACTTCGGGGCAGGTCACCTACGCGTTACTCAGCCGTCCGCCACTAACGACCAGAGCAAGCCCTGGTCGTCCGTTCGACTTGCATGTCTCATGCACGCCGCCAGCGTTAATCCTGAGCCAGGATCAAACTCTCCGAAGATTGCGCAGCTTGCGCTGCGACTTCATCCGAGGGTTCGACCACTCGCACATCCATCACGGATTTCCTGTCACTCTTCAGTTGTCAAGGTGCAGCATCCGGGGCAAGACGAACCGCGGCGCAGACCGCCCATCATAGGGGCCTCGCCGCCGCGGTGTCAAACCCGGCGAGCTCCGGTCCGACGTCGTCGGGCCGGTCCGTCCGCTCCCCTTCGGAGGCGGCACGGGGGCGAATACTAGGGTCGCGGCCGAAGGGGTGTCAAACGGACCGTCCGAGGCTGGCCGGGCCCCGTGCCGCGTCTCAGATCGGGCTGGATTCGACGAGCAGGACGAACGCGGCACCGCTCAGCCAGGAGAGCAGGACGAGCTCCGGCGAGGGCGTCGCGTGGACCAGCCCGACCATCACCAGGTAGACGATCGCGGCGACGACGACGGCAGCTCCGGCCTTGCCCAGGCGGAGAACGATCTCGAAGACGAGATTGGACATCGGTCGGTCAGACCGCGCGCCGGCCCTGGAGGGCGCGGATCAGGGTCACCTCGTCGGCATACTCGAGGTCGCCGCCGACCGGCAGCCCGCGGGCGATCCGGCTGACGACGCCGACCGTGTCCTCGAGCCGTTCGGCGAGGTACATCGCCGTCGCCTCGCCCTCGAGCGTCGGGTTCGTCGCGAGGATCACCTCGAGAAACGGCTCGCCGGCTCGCTTCGCCGCGTCCGCCCGAGCCAGGAGCTCGCGGACCTTGAGCCGGTCTGGACCGATGCCGTCGATCGGTGAGATCGCCCCATGCAGGACGTGGTACAGCCCCTTGAACTCCGATGTTCGCTCGAGCGCCAGCACATCGAGCGGCTCCTCGACCACGCACAAACGAGTCTGGTCCCGGCCCGGATCGCGACAGATCGGGCATAGCGGCTGGTCGCTGATGTTGAAGCAGCGCTCACAGAAGACGACCTTGTCGCGGACATCGACGAGCGCGGCGGCAAGGACGCGGGCCTCCGCGTCGGGCGCGCGGAGCAGGTGATAGGTGAGTCGCTGGGCGGTCTTGGGACCGATTCCCGGCAATCGCGAGAACGCCTCGATCAGGCGGGCGACCGGCTCGATCAGCGTCGAGGTCACGAGGCAGCCAAGTCCCTAGAACCCGGGGATCTTCAGGCCGCCGGTCACCGCCGCCATCTTCTCTTCGGCCATGCGCCGCGACGCCCCGAGCGCGTCGTTGATGGCCGCCACGATCAGGTCCTGGAGCATCTCGACGTCGGCCGGATCGACCGCGGTCGGATCGATCGTGACCGAGACGAGCTCCTGCTTGCCGGTGACGACGGCCGTCACCACGCCGCCGCCGGCCGAACCGCCGACCTCGGCCTCGCGCAGCTCGCCCTCGATGCGCGCCATCTCCTGCTGCATCTGCTGCGCCATTCGCTGCAGGTTGCCCATGCCCATGTGCTCGATCCTCCTCGCGGTGGCGCGACCGCCATGAGTCTGGCGGAAGCGCCGGGTTGCTGCTTGGCCGGCCGGGTCAGGAGACCTCGCCGATGTCGACGAGATCGTCGGCGAAGATCCGGCGGGCCTCGCTGATGAGGTCGGCCGCCTCGCCGACCGGGGCCGCCGGGACGTCCTCGAGATTGGTCGCGACGCAGCGGACGTTGACCGTGCGGCCGAGGATCCGGCCGATGCCCTCCTCGAGGAGGGGCCGGCGACGCTCGAGCGCATCCTTGAGGAACGCCTGGTCCTCGGGAAAGCCGAGGGTGACGACCGGTCCTTCGAGGCTGACCGGCCGGCAGGCGGCGATGAGCGGCTTGACGGGGGGGCTCTGGCTCAGGACCGCGACGATCTCGGGCCACGCCGCCCTGAGCTCGGCGATCCCCCGGGCCGCGGGGGCGGCCGCAGCTGACGGCTCAGGTTGTGCGATCGTGGCGGCCGCGAGGGCCCGCGATGACGTCGCAGGCGCAGGGGATGCCTCCGGCGATCCGGCCGGTGCGCTCGGGCTCGCCTGTTCGGGCGGCGCCGGCTCAGCTCGACCGGCCGGGCGCGTCCGGGAGGATGTCGGCTCGGAGGGCGACGTCGGTCGGGCGGTCTTCGCAGCCGCCTCCGTCGGCGCCGATGGCTCCGAGGGATCGGCCGGGGCGACCGCTGGGGCGACCGCTGGGGCGACCGCCGGAGCGATGCGATCCCTGGCGGACGGGGCGGGTCGCGCGGCGGCGCCCGCGCGGGTCGCGACGTCGAGGAGGGCGAGCTCGAGCTGGAAGCGCAGCCCGCCGACGCCCCGCCGCTCCGGGTCGATCGCCGCCAGCCGGTGGGCGGCCGCGGACAGGGCGCTCGCTCGCGCCGGATCGCCACCCGCGCCGATTGCGGCCGCCAGCTCGGACCGAACCTGGTCGACGACCTGGTCGAGGACGACGGCCACGTCGCGGCCGCGCTCGTCGAGACCGGTCAGGACGGCCAGCCCGGCGCCGGCATCGCCGTCGACGAGGGCGCCGACGAGCCGATCGATGGAATCGGCCTCGGCCAGGCCGAGGAGATCGCGGACGGTCGCCTCGTCGATCATCCCGCCCGCGGAGGCGAGGACCTGGTCGAGGATCGATTCGGCGTCGCGCATCCCGCCGGCCGCGAGGCGGGCGATCAGCTGGGTCGCGCCGGGCTCGGCCGTGACGCCTTCGGAGGCGAGGATCCGGGCGAGCTTGCCCTCGATCTCGGCGATTGTCAGGCGTCGGACATCGTAGCGCTGGAGGCGCGACAGGATTGCCGGCGGGAAGTCCTGGGGATGGGTCGAGGCGAACATGAACGCGACGAAGTCGGGCGGCTCCTCGAGCGACTTCAGGAGCGCGTTCCAGGCGTCCTTCGTGATCTGGTGGGCCTCGTCGAGGATGTAGACCTTGCGGCGGAATTCGGTCGGGGCGTATTGGATCCGCTCGCGGAGGTCGCGGATGGCGTCGATGCCGCGGTTGCTGGCGGCGTCGATCTCGATGAGGTCGAGCGCCCGACCCTCGCGGATCGCGACGCATGCCTCGCACGCATCGCAGGGATCGCCATCCTGGAGGTTCGTGCAGTTGAGTGCCTTCGCGAGGATCCGGGCGAGCGACGTCTTGCCGGTCCCGCGCGGCCCGACGAACAGGACGGCGTGGGACACGCGGTCGGTCCGGACGGCGTTGCGGAGGGTCTCGACGACGGCGGTCTGCCCGACGATCTCGGAGAACGTCTGGGCCCGCCAGCGCCGGTAGAGCGCCTGATGCGGGGCCGTCGAGGTCCGGGTCGCGGCGGCGTCCGGTGCGGGGATCTGCGGAGCGGTCGGGCTCACGGCGCTCCTGTCGCGGTACGGGTCTGCGGTCCCGGGCGGTCCTGGGTCGGACCGGCCGCGACCGGGCGGATCGGGAAATTGCCGTGCACCCACCGTCGTCCCGTGGTGCCTTGCGCCCTCCACGACGAGCGGCTCGGACCAGGCCGTTCCGCGGCACCCGACGAGGATCGCTTAGTGCTGCTTCCTTCCGGACCTGACACGGTTCGCGGTTCGTCGCTGCGCGGGACCCGATCCTCAACGTCGCTCGAAGCGGCGGCCTGCAAGGACGCAGTCCTCGGGTGGGAATTCAGCCCTGCTGGAGCGGAT